>NZ_JAJCYB010000079.1 GCF_029263155.1 Pseudonocardia sp. | reverse complement strand
CCGACCACCCCCCCCCCCCGACCCGCGCGCACCCCCCCCCCCACTCGCGCGCACGCACGCCCCCACTCGGGGGTGTCCTGCGCGTGTGGGGGGGCCCGTGCGCGCGAGTCGGGGTTTCCGTGCGCTCCGTCGGGTCACCGGCGGGCCGCCATCGGGGTGGCGGCGAGCAGCTCGTCCAGGACGGGCGACACGGCGGCGGGCACGATGGCGGGAACCGCACCCGTCGCCAGGGCGGCACGGACGTCGGTGGCCGAGTGCTTCGTCGCGGGATCACCGGCCAGCAGCGCCACCCGGTAGCCGCCCGCCCGCAGCCCCGCGGCCTTCTGCCGCTCCCAGCCGTCGTAGGCGCGCACGTACTGTCGGGCGCCCAGCGGCACGTACTCGGCCCAGTGGGCGGGCCGGGTCAGGTCGAAGGGCACCACCGTGGTGCGCGCGGCCCACCCGGCTCCGGCCAGCGCTGCGCCGAGCAGCCGGGCGCGCTCGTAGTAGGTGAACGGGTTGGCCGCAGCCGTGTGCCGGTGCGCGGAGGTGGCCTCCTCGTGGTGGGCGCCGAGGTCGGGGTTGGTCACCGCGACGATCACGTGCGCGCAGTCCGCGAGCGCGATCCCGATCAGCTCCAGGTGCTGGTCGTGCACCGGCTGGAACCGGCCGGTCACGCAGCCCAGATCGGCGCGGGCCCGCGTCACCGCAGCAGCCCCCGCGCGATCGCGTTGCGCTGGATCTCCACCGTGCCGGCCGGGATCTTGAGGTTGCGCGCCACCCGGAACAGCTTCTCCTCCGGCGAACCGAGGCGCAGCCCGGTCCCGCCGTGCACCTGCACCGCACGGTCGGCCACCCGGAAGAACGCCTCGTCGTTGACCACCTTGATCAGGCTGACCAGCCGCGGGGCGTCGGGGTGCAGCGGGATGTCGAAGGGACCCAGCTCGTCGAGCTCGGCCTGGGCGAGCAGCGAGGCGGCGCGGGCGGCGTAGATGTCGGTGTCCATGTCGGCGAGCAGGTGCTGCACGGCCTGCAGGTCCGCGATCGGCCGCCCGCCCGACGTCCGCTTGCGCGACCGCGCGACGGCCCGGTCCAGCAGCCAGGCGCCCCACCCGGCGCACATGCCGCCCCGGCACATCCGTCGCCAGTTGATCCACGCCATGGCCAGCGCGAACCCGTCCCCGACCTCGCGCACGACGTTCTCGGCCGGCACCCGGACGCCGTCGAAGCCCAGCTCGCCGGTGAGCCCGTCGGCCAGCATCGTGGGGATGTCGCGACCACGGCTGACGCCGGGTGCGTCGGCGTCGACGAGGAACATCGTCAGCGACCGCGTGCCCGCATCCGCCTCGGTGACGGCCACGACCTGCAGCACGTCGGCGAAGTGCGAGTTCGTGATCCACGCCTTGTGGCCGTCGATGATCCAGTCGCTGCCGTCGCGGCGGGCGCGGGTCTGCATGGCGAGGACGTCGGTGCCGACGGAGGTCTCGGTGTTGCAGAACGCGCCGGTGATCTCCCCGTCGAGCAGCGGCTGCAGGTAGCGGCCGCGGGCGGCGTCGGAGCAGTGCTCGATCGCGGGGCTCGCGCCCTCGGTCCAGCCCAGCCCGGCGAGCCCCAGCCCGAGTCCGGCGTGGCGGTACACGAACTCCTCGACGTGTTGCATCTCCACCCGAGAGAACCCGCCACCGCCCACCTCGGCGGAGATGTGCGGGCTGAACAGCCCGGCCTTCGCCGCGCGGCGCTGCACCTCGCGCCGGGCCTCCCACACCTGCGCGTGCATCCGGCCGTCGGCGTCGAGCGCGGGGTTCCAGGCGGTGCCCACCCCCGCCCCGGACAGCGCCTCGGTCAGTGGCGCCACCTCGGTGTCGAGGAACGTGGCGAAGCGGGACGTGTAGTCGGTGACGCGCGGCGACGCGGCGACGGTGCCGGAGTGCATGATCCGACCGTAGCCACCGGGACAGGGGCGGGGAACCACGACGGGCGGTCGATCATCTGCCGGAGGCCGCGACCGACGGGCCGGACCCGCTCGGCTGCTCGCGGTCGAGCAGCCGCGCCGCGTCACAGCCCATCCGCGGCACGCGCCGGTGCCGGCCCGGATCTCGCGCGCCGGACCGTGGCTTGCGTGCTGTCGGCAGCGCGCAACCCGCCCTCGGGCGCGCGAGCCGCGGCTGGGTGCGCGAGCCGCGGCCGGGTGTGCGGCTGCTGGTCGGTGCTCGTCCGAGGTCACGCC
This sequence comes from Pseudonocardia sp., assembly GCF_029263155.1. Taxonomy (GTDB): domain Bacteria; phylum Actinomycetota; class Actinomycetes; order Mycobacteriales; family Pseudonocardiaceae; genus Pseudonocardia. The sequence continues at coordinate 14,942 of NZ_JAJCYB010000079.1, read as the reverse complement.
GGCGGGTCGGTGGCCCGGATGTCGAGGGCGGCGAGCAGCGCCGCGCCGATCGGGACGATCTGGTCCGGGCTGATCCGGGCACCGCGCAGGGCCGCTGCGCCCGTGACGTCCTCGACGACCGAGCCGTGCAGCTGCAGGTTCGTGAACCGGGCCTCGGTCAGGTTCACGCCGGTGAGGTCGCAGCCCAGGAGGCTGCAGTCGGTGCCGGTGAAGGAGTACAGGTCGAGAGCGGGCGACGGCGTGTTCTCGACGAGCAGGTGCCGCGCGCGGGCCATCCGGAGATTCACCAGGTCGGCGCGGCAGTCGCTGATCCGCACGTCGGCGAGCTCGGCCCCGCCGAGCTGCAGGCCGGTGAGGCGGCAGGCGGTGAACCGCACGCGGGTGAGAACGGCTCCGTCCAGCACCGCACCCGACAGGTCGCAGTGCTCGAAGGTGACGTCGCGGCAGCGCAGCCCCGTGATCCGCCGGCCCGCCAGGTCGGCCCGGACCCACCTGCACTCCCGCAGCTCGACACCGGACAGCTCCTGCGGCACGTGGCACTCGGCGCCGGCCTGCACGCCGTCCCACTGCGCGCCGGACTCGAGAGCGGGCGGAGCCGGGTCCCACCCGGCCGGCAGGTCGGGCGGGTCGGGACGGACCTTCTTCGGGCGGGCCACGTCGGCACCGTACGGGTCATGGGGCTTGCGCCCCCGCCTCCCTTCGATAAAGTAAGCCAAGCCTAATTAAGGAGCGCGTGGTCATGCCCATCGCCCCGATCGTGCCCGCTGCCGCCGAGCGCGCCCGCACCGTGCTCGGCCACACCCCGACGTCGGTGCTGGAGGTCGGGGCGGACCTGGCGGTCGTGCTCGACGTCCTCGCGGTCGACGTCGACGGCACGCTGGTCACGGTCGTCGACGCGGGCGGCCCGCTCGCCGACCGGCCGGCGGGCCACGCCGTGATCGGCACGCTGCGCGCCGCGCTGGTCAGCCCGGTGCCCGGCCCGGACCGGCGGCTCGACGCGGTCACCGTGCACGGCACCGTCGAGGTCGCCGACGACGTCCGCACGGCGCTCGACGTGCTGCTCGCGGCGCACGGGGACCGCCCGGCCGATCTGGTGCTGCGCCCGGAGGCCTCGGTCCTGCTGCGGATCCGGGTCGCCCAGCTGCGCCTCGACGGAGAGCCGGTGGACCCCGACGCCTACGCCCGGGCCGTCGCGGACCCGATGGCCGGGGGCAGCGACGAGTTCGTCGAGCACCTGCTGCGCGCCCATCCCGAGCAGGTCGTGCGGCTCGCCCACCTGCTCGATCCCGACGTCGTGCAGGACGCGCACGCGGTGGCGCCCGAGCGCGTGGACCGGTTCGGGCTCACGGTCCGCGTCGACACCCCGGCCGGGACCAGGCGCGCCCGATTGGACTTCCCGGCGGCCCTGCGCGGCCCGGCGGAGCTCCCCGCGGCCATGCGGGCGCTCCAGAGCCGGGCCGCGCAGGTGACGGTGTGCCCGTTCGGCGGCGGGACCCGAGCGCCGGACCGCTCCGCCGCTCCGTCACCGGAGCCCCGGCAGGGGTGACGGCACCGGCCCGATGGGGGAGAGTGCGCGGGAGCGACCACGGAGACCGGAGGTGCCATGTCCGGCGAGGAGATCGTGCTCGGCCCATTGCCGGCGGGGATCACCCCGGCGTCCGAGGGTATGGGCGGGAAGGTGTGGAACGTCCTGGGCCACACCTATGCGATGAAGACGGCCGGTGCCACGAGCTTCGCGTTCGAGACCTACGACCCGCCGGGCACCGGGGTGCCGCCGCACGTGCACCCCACCCAGGACGAGCACATCCTCGTCCTGGAGGGCGTGTTCACCCTCTACCTCGACGGGAAGTGGGAGACCGCGGGACCCGGGGACACCGTCCGGATGCCGATGAACATCCCGCACGCCTACTACAACCGCGGCGACGCGCCCACCCGCGGGTTGTTCTGGGTGAGCCCGGCCGGGCGGCTCGCGGCGCTGTTCGACCGGCTGCACGACCTGTCCGACCCGGTGGAGGTCGTGCGCCTGTCCGCGCTGCACGACGTCGAGTTCCTGCCGCCGGGCACGGTCGAGGGCGCCTGATCAGCGCCGCTGCGCCGACGCCCGCGCGCAGCCGCCCCACCGTCGCGTCGAGCCCGGCCGGGCCGATCGCGCGGCACGATCGTCGCCGTGGCCGGCAGGCGGTCGCACTCCCCTTGCCGGGAACACGGGCGACCGCGGCGTGGAGCGGACGCCGGCCGGTGCGGGTCAGCCGGTGTCGACCAGCCGCCAGTTCCCGTCGATCCGGCGCAGGTCGCTGGTGACGGTGGGCCGCTCGCCCTCTACGTCGGCCGACCATGTGATCGTCGCGGTGTCCCCGGTGACGGCGATGTCCTGGATCGCGGCGGACGTGGTGGTGCCGTCGGCGAGCTCCGCCGCTCCCGGCGTGGCGTAGACGATCTCGAACGCCTCGACGCAGTCCGCCGGTCGCTGATTCAGCGCCTGCTCGACCCCCGTGAGCAGCGTCTGGACCGACTCGGGCGCGTTCAGCGCGCACGCCGTGACGAAGTCCCGATCGGCCAGGGCCTGGTTGTAGTCGGTGAACGCGGCCTCCACCGCGGCCCTGTCGGTCCCCGCCACCCCGTCGGGGCCACCGGTCGGCGCGCTGGTGGGGCCGTCGGAGGTGGTCGGCGCTGTGCCGCCGCAGGACGCCAGCACGACGACGAGCGTCGCGGCCGTCAGCAGGGTGCGGATCACGGTCATGGGCCGAAGGCTATGGGCCGGGCCCGGAGGCCTCGTGGGGGAGGTCCTCCGGGTCCGGCCCGATCCTGGCTCCGACGGTGTCCGACGCGACCTGCGTCAGGTCGTGGCCCGGAAGATCCCCCAGGCGAGGTTGCCGGCCCGGCCGCCGTCGACCCAGTGCCGGAGGCCGGCCTTCATCCGGGTGAGGTAGCCGGTGCTCACCGAGCCGGCCAGCTCCTGCTCCCGGTCGACGAGCTCCTCCAGCACCCGGCCGTAGTGCGTCGGCAGCTGCTCGTGGTGCTCCTCGAAGGTGATCTCGTTGGCGCCGGCCGCCGCGAGCGTGTCGAGGTAGAACTCCGGGGTCGCCATGGTCTCGAGCTGGATGCGGTCCAGGATCGGGGTCAGGGCGTCCGGGGCGACCCCGACCTGTGCCATCGGGTCGGTGAACACGATCCGCCCGCCCGGGCGCAGCACGCGGGTCGCCTCCTCGATCACCCTGGTGCGGTCGGCGCTGTGCAGGAACGCGTCCTGGGACCAGACGACGTCGAACGCGGCGTCGTCGAAGGGCAGTTCCTCGAAGGCGCCGTCGGTGACGCTGATCCGGTCGGCCAGCCCCTGCTCCCCGGTCATCTCGCGGTTGCGCTCGTTCTCCACCTCGCTGAGGTTGAGGCAGTGCACCGAGGACCCGTGGGCCCGGGCCAGGTGCCGCGCGGCTCCGCCGTAGCCCGCGCCGAGGTCGAGCACGGTGTCGTCGGGCCCGATCCCGGCCAGCTCGGCCATCCGCTCCACGGTGCGCCGGCTGGCCGTGGCGATGTCCTCGCCCGGGTCCCGGTAGAGGCCGACATGGATGTCCTCCCCGCCCCAGACGGTGCGGTAGAAGGTGTCGGCGTCATCGGAGTTGTAGTACGTCCGCGCCGTGTCGATCGCCGCCGAGTGTCCGGTCGCCCTGTCGGTCGTCATCAGATGTCCTCGTCGGGCCGGTAGGCCTTCTCCGCGATGTGCACGAAGAAGTCGGGATCCGAGTCGCTGTAGGTCTCCTGGAAGTCGCCGTAGGTGTCGATGTGCTGGAAGCCGACCTCGTGCATCAGCCTGCGCGTGTAGTCCTTGCGCAGCGGGAACATGTTGAGGTGGTACACCGACTTGTCGGGGAAGGTGTAGCGGAACCGTGCGAGGCCCTCGTCGACGTGCTCCGGTTCGGCGACCACGTCGTTGCCGCAGTAGTAATACTGGTGCTTGCTGGAGAAGCCGTCGTCCAGGATCGCGTCGTAGTTGCGCTGGTCCAGGATCAGCACCCCGTCGTGCTTGAGCATGGCGTAGAACTCGGCGAGGGCCTTGCGCCGGTCGCGCTCGGAGAACAGGTGGGTGAAGGAGTTCCCGAGGCAGATGATGGCGTCGTACTCGCCGTGCACGTCCCGGTTGAGCCAGCGCCAGTCGGCCTGGACCACGCGCAGGATGTGCCCGCCGAACTCGATGCCGTTGGCGAACGCCTTGGCCAGCATCTCCGGGCTGCCGTCGGCGCTCACGACGGTCTCGAAGCCCTCCTCCAGCAGACGGACGGAGTGGTAGCCGGTCCCGGTGGCGACGTCGAGGACGCTGCGGACCCCGCGGCTGCGCAGTTGGTCGACGAAGAACGAGCCCTCACCGGCGTACCGTCGTCGCCAGTCGATCAACTCGTCCCACTTCTCGACGAAGGTCTGGACGTACTCCTTGGTGTAGTGGTCGGTCTCGCGTACGTCGAGCGGTTCGTCACCGAACCGCTGTACGGTTCCGACGGACCCGAGCCGGGCAGCGCCTGGCGGGTCCTGGTCCGATCGGGTGTCGTGGTCCATCGTCATCTGGGTCGCCTCCGAGCACGGTGGTCCATGAGCTGGCGTGCCTACGGTAGGTCCTGACGCCGAATCTGCCGGATGGCGCAATCACGTGCCGGCCGCCGGACTCCGACCCCCCCCGGGCCGTCCACCCCGTCCGGCTTGCGTCCCGGTTCGGCCCGTGACGTGCAGGTACCCGGCGGCCCGGTCCGATGCCGTCGGAGCTCTGCGAACCACCGGGACGGGGCGAAATCGTCAGCAGATCGCATGCTTGGATGCGTCCGTTCAGGTGGCGCCCGACCGCGCTCGCCACGGGGCCGAAGGAGTGTGCGGCGGCAGCGTCCTCCGGAGTCGCGACGGTCGACCGGACGGCGGTCGCGAGCGGACCCGCCGCCTCTCGGCTCGGCGGACCACGTCGACCTGCCCGGCAGGTGCCCGCCGCCGACGGGCGCGGCGTCGCAGGAAGTGCCAAGGTGTGCGCATGCCCGACCGTGTGCGCATGCCCGACCGTGTCGACGCCGTCGCCTTCGACGTCCTGGAGACCCTGCTCGACCTGGATCCGATCGCCGCACGGCTCGAGGACGTCGGCCAGCCTGCGGAGGCGCTCGGACCCTTCTTCATGCGGTTCCAGCGCGACGCGATGGCCCTGACGCTGGCCGGTGACTTCGCGGAGTTCACCGCGACCGCCCGCCAGGCGCTGCGCACCGAGACCCGCCAGGCCCTGTCCGAGGAGCAGCTGGCGCACGTCCTGGAGGGTTTCGCGAGGGTCCCGGCCTTCCCCGACGCCGTGCCCGCGCTGCGCAGGCTCTCCGAGGCCGGGGTCGGTGTCGGCTGCCTCACCGTCGGCGACCCGGACAACACCCGCTCGTTCCTGGCCGGGGCCGGGTTGGCGGGCTATGTGGATCACGTGGTCACCGCGGAGATGGCCGGCGTGTGGAAGCCCGCCCCCGGCATCTACCGCCACGCCGCGCAGGTCCTCGGTTGCGACCTGGGCCGGATGGCACTGGTCGCGGTCCATGCCTGGGACTGCCACGGCGCCAAGCGGGCGGGGGCGCTCGCCGGCTGGTGCTCCCGGCTCGAGGGTGAGCCCGGCGACGTGTTCCTGCCCGCCGACGTCCGCGGCGACGACCTCGTCGAGGTCGTCGAGGGTCTGCTGGCCCTCTGAACCCGGATGATCGACGGCCTCGAGCGCGGGGGCAAGGGTGCCCGGGCGCCGGTGGTGCCGAGCGCAGCCGATCCGCCCTCCCGGCCCCACCCCATGATCCGGTGCGTTGCGGCCCGCCGCAGCGCGGGAACGCCGACCAGACCTACGCCGGCCTGCGCGACGTGCACCCCGACGTCGGCCCGGAGCACCGTCGCCGGGATGGGTAGCGTCCGGCCCGTGGACATGGCTGCGGGTGCCGACCGGCCCGACGACGACGTGCGGGCGAGCTGGGCGGAGAACGTCGAAGGGCGCGACGTCGGTGCCGGTGTGTCGATCATCCGCGAGTACAGCGACGTCGTGGGTGCCGGCCCCGGGCTGCACCGCCATCCCTACCGCGAGACGTTCGTGATCCTGCGCGGGCACGCCCGGTTCACGATCGGCGACGAGCAGCGCGACGGTGGCCCGGGCGACGTGCTGGTGGCCGCGCCGGACACCCCGCACACGTTCCGGGTGCTCGGCCCCGGCGGCTACGAGGCCGTGCACATCCACGAGAACGACCGCTTCGTCACCGAGTGGCTCGAGTAGTCCGCCGCGTTACCGGTCGGTGTATTCAACTAGCTGATTGACAACGGGGGTTCGCGGTCGTACCGTCCTGTTATCAACCAGATGGTTGAGAAGGAGATCGATCGTGGACGACGACCAGCTGTCCCGGGTGTTCGCCGCCCTCGCCGATCCGACGAGGCGCGACATCGTGGCCCGCCTCGCCGCGGGCGACGCCACCGTCGGGGACCTGGCCGCGCCCTACGACGTCTCCGTCCAGGCCGTGTCCAAGCACATCAAGGTGCTCGCCGACGTCGGGCTGGTCAGCCAGACCAGGGACGCCCAGCGGCGCCCGTGTCACCTGGAGGCGGAGGTCCTCGACCTGATGACGGCGTGGATCGAGCGGTACCGCCGGCAGGCGCAGCAACGCTACGAACGCCTGGACACCGTCCTCGCCGAGATGCGCGAGGACGAGCAGGGACCATCACCACGATCACGAGGAGCAGCATCATGAGCACCACCAGCCACGCGGTCACGATCGAGGCCGACCCCACCGTGCCGATCATCCGCATGACCCGCGACTTCGACGCCACCCCGGCGCAGCTGATGCGGGCGCACACCGATCCCGACCTGTTCGCCCGCTGGGTCGGGCCGGACGGGATGCGGACCACCATCCTGGACTGGGACGCCACCACCGGCGGCCGCTGGCGCTACGTCGCCGGGCGCGACGGCGAGGAGTACGGCTTCCACGGATGCTTCCACCACGTCGGCGAGGACCGCATCGTCCAGACCTTCACCTTCGACGGCCAGCCCGACGGCGTCGCGCTGGAGACGTTGCGCTTCGAGGACCTCGGTGACGGCCGCACCCGGCTGCACGCGCAGTCGCTCGTCGACAGCTTCGAGGGTCGCGACCAGTGGTTGGCCAGTGGGATGGAGACCGGCGTCGAGGAGGGCTACGCGAAGCTCGACGCGCTCATCGCGGAACTGTGAGCGAGAGTCACCTCGATGGCTTGCGCCGGTGCTGATACCGCTCGACGCGCTTCGGGGAGGGTCGGACGGCACAACCCACCGTCGAAGAGCCGCCTCGGCGACCCGACCGCCTAGGCTGTGACGGCCCGCCGTCCGCCCCGCACGGGAGTTCGAGGAACCGCATGACCGGCGACTTCCCGCAGCGCCGCCTCGGGAACGAGAGCGTGGTGCAGCGCGTCGAGAACGCCCTGCGCGACGATCTCGCCTACGGGCGGTGGCGCCCGGGGGAGCGGCTGCCGTCGGAGGCGGCGCTCGCCCGCGACCTCGGGGTGGGCCGCTCCTCGCTGCGCGAGGCCATCCAGCTGCTCAGTCGCGACGGACTGCTCGTCGTCCGGCAGGGCGCCGGGACCTTCGCCGCCGAGGACCCGCCCCGCCCCGACACCGCCGGCCTGACCCGCGACCGGGACGCCCGCATCGACCAGCTCGTGCGGCGGGCCCGGATCGTCGAGGTCTACCAGGTGCGGCGGGCACTGGAGGTCGAGGCCGCCCGGTTGGCGGCGAAGAACGCGGGCCCGGACGACGTGCGCGCGCTGGAGAAGGCGCTCGACCGCAGGCAGCGCTCAGTCGGCGGCGACACGGCCGCGTTCGTCGATGCCGACACCGAGTTCCACCGCTGCGTCGTCGCGATCACCGGCAATTCCCTGCTCCTGGCGCTGTTCGACCAGTTCCGCGAGCCGCTCGCCCACGCCCTCGCCGCGCTGGTGGACCAGGAGCCGCTCCCGGCCACCGCCGACGAGCACGCTGCCCTGCTCGACGCCATCGCCGCGGGCGATCCAGAGGCGGCAGCGACGGCGACGATCGAGAACTTCGACCTCATCATCGAGCTCTTCCGCACGACCTGAGACGTCCTCAGACATCTGGTGACGTGCGAATTTATCGCATAGTGAGAATTATGTGGGTTGTCAGACGTCTGAGGAGCGCCTGTCATGTGTGTCGGGCAGCACCACCGACGCGAGGAGACCCGATGTACGAGAAGAACGGCGAGAAGTACTTCGTCGTCGATTCCCACAGCCACTTCTGGAACGCCGACCGGGAGAACTGGGTCGAGGGGGCAGAGCACTACGCCAAGGGCTGGATCGACTGCTTCTACGGCTACCACCAGCTCGGCCCGCCGGAGACGCACTGGGACTACGAGCGCTTCCTCCGGCCGACCGCCGAGGACTTCGAGCGCGACGTCTTCGTCGAGGGCCACGTCGACTACACGGTGTTCCAGTCGACCTACCTGCGCGAGTGGTACAAGGAGGGCTTCAACACCGCCGCCCAGAACGCGGCGCTGCTCGACAAGTACGGCGACCGGTGGATCGTCAACGGCCGCTGGGACGCCCGCGACGGCGAGGCGAGCTGGAACGAGTTCGCCGAGGACCACAAGAGGTACGGGTTCAAGGGCGTGAAGCTCTACACCGCGGAGTGGAACGGCGACTCCCGCGGCTTCAAGCTCACCGACCCCGAGTGCTACCGCTTCCTGGAGCGGACGCAGGAGCTGGGGATCAAGAACATCCACGTCCACAAGGGGCCCACGATCTGGCCGCTGGACAAGGACGCGTTCGACGTGTCCGACGTCGACCACGCCGCCACGGACTTCCAGGGCCTCAACTTCGTCGTCGAGCACGTGGGCCTGCCGCGCATCGAGGACTTCTGCTTCATGGCCGTGCAGGAGCCCAACGTCTACGCGGGACTCTCGGTCGTCGTCGGCGGCCTGATGCACTCGCGCCCGAAGATGTTCGCCAAGGTGATGGGCGAGCTGCTGTTCTGGGTCGGCGAGGACAAGATGCTCTTCGGTGGTGACTACAACATCTGGACACCGAAGTGGCAGGTCGAGGGCCTGGTCGACTGGCAGATGCCCGACGACGAGGCGTTCACCGACTATGCGAAGCTCACCACGGCCACCAAGAAGAAGATCCTCGGTCTCAACGCCGCCCGCCTCTACGACATCCCGGTCCCGGCAGAGCTGCAGCTCGACGCGACCGTGGGGGCCATGGCGTGACCGACCTGCGCGCCGACGTGTGGCGCGCGCTGGACACGGTGCTCGACCCCGAGCTGGACGAGCCCGTCACCGATCTCGACTTCGTCGAGTCGTGCACCGTGTCCGGGGACGGGGTGGCCACCGTCCGTCTGCGGCTGCCCACGTTCTTCTGCGCCCCGAACTTCTCCTTCCTCATGGTCGCCGACGCCTACGACGCGGTGTCGGCGGTCCCGGGCGTGACGCGCGCCAACGTCACCCTGGCCGACCACCACGCCTCTGCCGAGATCAACGGCGGAGTGGCGGCGCAGGCCGGATTCGTCGGGTCGTTCGCGGGCTCCGACCAGGGCGAGGCCACCGCCGAGCTCGACGAGCTGCGCCGTACGTTCTTCCGCAAGGCGGCGCTGGCCGGGCAGGACCGCGTGGCCCAGACGCTGGTCGACGCGGGCGCGGGCCCGGCCGAGCTGGCCGCGACCGTCCTGGCCGACGTCCCGCCGTCGGCCGAGCTGGCCCGGATGCGGCACCGCCGGGCCGTGCTGGGGCTGCCGCACGACGACGGCGCCCCGCTGCTGGTGCACGCCGACGGTACCGGCGTCACCGCGGCGCAGGTGCCGCTGCACCTGCGCCGCGCGCGGTTGCAGCGCGTGGGCATCGAGGCGAACGGCACCTACTGCGCGAGCCTGCTGCGAAAGCGCTATCCGGCCGTGCCGTAGCCGGCGGCGCGCCTCACGGCGAGGTCGAGGTGCCACATGACCGCCGGGGCCGGCGGGTGCGGCGGGTGGAGCGGGTGGACCAACTGCACCAGGCCGGCGGCATGGCGGTCCGGACTCATCAACCTGTCCGGGGTGGTCGCGATTGCTCCCAGTCCGAACCGAATCCTGCCGATCAAGGCTCTGACCTGGTGCCCCCGGTTGGACTCGAACCAACGACCTAGAGATTAGAAGGCTCTTGCTCTATCCAGCTGAGCTACGGAGGCCGGTGCGGTTGATCCGCCCGGAACAAGAGTAGCGGCCCACCCCGCACCTGCGCGCGACAAGCCTGGGGCGACGCGCGGCCGGACGGACGCGTCGTCGTGGTGGTGGAAGTTCCGGTCGTGAGAAGGTGTGCCCATGCCCCTGACGTTGCGCACGGCAGCCGGCTCCGATGTCGGTCGGCGCCGTCCGCTGAACCAGGACTCCGCCGTCACGAGCCCGCGACTGCTCGCCGTCGCCGACGGCATGGGTGGGCACGCGCACGGGGAGATCGCGAGCTCGGTCGCGGTGGAGTCGCTGGCCGAGCTCGACACGCGGCTGGCCGGCAGCGACCTGTCCGGCCTCGACCTGCTGGGGGAACTCGCCAAGGCCATCACGCTGGCGGCCGACCGGCTCACCGACCTGGCGCGGGAGGACTCGGCGCTGCGTGGTACCGGAACCACCGTCGTCGCCCTGCTGTTCGACGGGAGCCGGTTCGGGATCCTGCACATCGGCGACTCGCGCGTCTACCTCGTGCGCGACCGCGAGCTGCACCGCCTCACCCGTGATCACACGCTCGTGCAGGCGCTCGTCGACGAGGGGCGCATCTCGCTGGAGGAGGCGGCCGAGCACCCCCGGCGGTCGATGCTCATGCGCACCCTGCAGGACGGCACCGTCGTCGAGCCCGACCTGTTCCACCACGAGGGCAGGCCAGACGACCGCTACCTGATCTGTTCCGACGGCGTGACCGCGGTCCTGACCGACACCGAGATCCACCAGGTGCTCGCGGCGGCGCCCGAACCGGAGGCCGCGGTGGAGCGGCTCATCGAGCTCGCCAACCTCGGCGGGGGACCCGACAACATCACCTGTGTGGTGGCCGACCTCGTCGACGGGGACGACGCGGTCGCCGCGGACGGTCCAGCCCTCATCGGGGCCGCGGCGGCCGGTCCGCCGCGCTGACGAGCGCGTACCGCCGCGACGCCGACGCGTCGATCGACATCACCGCGGAGGATGTGGTCCGCCGCACGGTCGGTCCGGTGGTGGACGGCGCCGCGCGGGATCTCGTGCTGGTGCCCCCGCGGCTCGTGGAACGACGGCGCCGCCGCACCTGCGTCGCGGGACCCACCCTGTTCCAGGCGATCATCGGCGAGACGCCGCGGCACCACGGCGACGACGGCGGCGGTCCACCGCGCGCTTCGAAGGATGCCCCGCCGACAAGGGGAGCGGCCCTGGTGCTCGTCGACGTCGACAACTTCGGGACCCGGGCAGGTCGACCGCGCCCCGCTCGCGGAACGGCTGCGCGTGCCGCGCGTCGCCCACGGCAGGGCTACCGGCTGGGGTGCCCGTGTCCGCCGCCCCAGACGCTGGCCACGCACCGACGACGTCAGCGCCGCGCGACGAGGCGGCGCAGCGGCACCGGGAGGCGCCGGCCGGGCCCGGCGTGCTCGACCAGGGCCGCGGTGAGCTCCGCCCGCGCGTCGGGCCCGAGGCCCGGGGGCCAGACCGCGGCCGCGGTCAACGCGTCGACGGCGGAGCCTGCGGTGTCGCTGGTGGGCAGCGGCAGGGCGAAGGGGACGCGGTCGTCGCCGAGCACCGCGAAGTCGGCCGCGGAGAGCAGCCAGCCCGCCCTGTCCAGCGCGCTGCGGTGTCGCCACGGACCGCGGTGCGCGGGGCGCAGCGCCGAACGCCACCGCAGGTCCGCCGTCGACCGGACCACGACCGACGGCACGACGACGACCAGCGTCGCACCGGGCCGCAGCACCCGCCGCAACTCGGCGAACAGCCCGTCGACGTCGTCGACGACGGGGAGCGCGAGCAGCAGCGCGAGTCCGTCCACGGCGTTCGTGGCGACGGGCAGTGCGCTCGGCGCCACGCGGGCGGCGCCGGCACCGCGGTGCAGCAGTAGCGATCCGGCCCGGGGTCGCAGCGTACCGACGGCACCCGCATCCCGCAGCGGAGCGGTCGCCCAGTCCGCGGCCGCGAGCCGGTGCAGGACGTCGCGGGCAGGAGCGGTCACCGCGGCAGTCTCGGCTACGGTGCCACAGCCGCGCACGACGCATCGCGATGCGAGCCGGGCCACACGACGCGCGTCGACCACGCTCCCGACACCCGCATAGCCTGGGCACATGGCGCAGACCCATGCCGATCCCGCCGCTCCGCCACCCCGCACCGGCGGCGCCCAGGGCGCGGCCGGTCTCGTCGGCGTCGGTACGGCGATCGCCGTGCTGGTGGCCGCCGGTCTCACAGCGCTCAGCGGTGCGCGGCCTCTGACGTCCCTCGGGCTGCCCGACCCCGGGGTGACCACGAGTGTCGGGCTGCCCGCGGTGCGGGTGGTGGCCGAGGTCGGCATGGTGCTGGCGATCGGCGGGCTGCTGCTCGCGGCGTTCCTGGTGTCACCCCAACGCTCGGGCTATCTCGACGTGGCCGGCTACCGGGCGCTGCGCTCGGCATCGTGGGCCGCGGCCGGATGGGCAGCGGCGGCCTTGCTGCTGGTGCCGCTGAACGTCGCCGACGCGTTGGGGCGGCCGGTGTCGGACGTCCTCGACGTCGGGTTGCTGCTCGACGTCGTACCCCAGCTCACCGCGTCCACGGCCTGGTCCTGGACGGCGGTGATCGCGCTGCTCGTCGTCGTCGGGTGCCGGACGGTGCTCACGTGGGGCTGGGCCACCGTGCTGTTCGGCATCGCGCTGCTCGGGACCCTGCCGGTGACGCTGACCGGGCACTCGGCGGCCGGAGGATCGCACGACCTGGCCACCGACAGCCTCGTGCTGCACGTGCTGGCGGCGTCGCTCTGGGTGGGCGGGCTCGTCGCCGTGATCGGTCTGGCCGCCGCCCGTGGCCCCGACCGGGACCCGGGTCTCGCCACCGCGGTGCCCCGGTTCTCGCAGCTCGCACTGGTGTGCTGGGTGGTGCTGGCCGCCACCGGGATCGTCAACGCGTTGACGCGGATCGCGCCCGATGCGCTGTTCGGCAGCTACTACGGGGGTCTGCTGCTGGCGAAGGCCGGTGCGCTGCTGGGCCTAGGTGCGATCGGTGCGCTGCACCGGCAGCGGACGGTCGGTGCCGCGTCGCGAGGTGAGCCGCGGGCGTTGCTGCGGCTGGGAGGCGTCGAGATCCTCCTGATGCTGGCGACCATCGGCCTCGCCGTGGCACTGGGCAGGACCGCGGCACCCGCCGACGGCAGTGGCCCACCGAGTCGGACCGAGGCGCTGATCGGGTACGACCTCGCCGGACCGCCGACCCTTGCCCGCCTGCTGTTCGACTGGCGTTTCGACCTCCTCCTCGGCTCGGCGGCGATCGCGTTGGCGGTGCTCTACCTGGTCGGTGTGCGCCGGCTGCGTCGGCGGGGGGACGGCTGGCCGGTCGGCCGCACCCTGGCCTGGCTCGCCGGGTGCGCGACCCTGCTCGTCGCGACCAGCTCCGGGATCGGTCGCTACGGGCCCGCGATGTTCAGCGTGCACATGGCCGAGCACATGATCCTGTCGATGCTCGTACCGATCCTGCTCGTGCTGGGGGCCCCGGTGACACTGGCGCTGCGCGCGCTGCCGCCGGCAGGGCGGACCGGCCCACCGGGGGCCCGCGAGTGGATCCTGGCCGCCGTGCACTCGCCGCCCGCGCGCTGGCTGAGCCATCCGCTGGTGAGCCTGCCGCTGTTCGTGGGCTCCTACTACGCCCTCTACTTCTCGGGCCTGTTCCCCGCGGCCCTGCCCGAGCACGGGGCGCACGTGTTCATGAACCTGCACTTCCTGCTGGTCGGGACGCTCTTCTTCTGGCCGATCATCGGGATCGACCCCGCCCCGCGGCGGCCGCCTCCGGTGGCGCGCCTGGGCATCGTGTTCGCATCCGTGCCCTTCCACGCGTTCTTCGGCGTCGCGCTGATGAGCGGCACCACCGTCATCGGCGGGGACTTCTACCGGGCGCTGGCCCTGCCCTGGGTGCCCGATCCGCTGCAGGACCAGCGGCTCGGCGGCGGCCTTGCCTGGGCGTCGGGCGAGCTCCCGCTGCTCCTGGTCGTGGTGGCCCTGCTGATCCAGTGGTCCCGTCACGACGAGCGGTCGGCACGCCGCGACGATCGCCGGGCCGACCAGGACGGCGACGCCGACCTGGCCGCGTACAACATGATGCTCCGCCGCCTGGCGACGGAAACCGGGCCGTCCGTCGCGGAGAGCAACGAATCCAGAAGTTCCTCAGGTCACACCCACTCGGGTGCGATCGCGGTCCGAGAGCGTCAGGGTCACCCGCGGCCCAACCGTGCCGGAGAGATCTCTGCAGGTCAGGAAGTTGGCGACGGCGACGACGGCGCCGCCGGCACGGTGGATCAGCCCCGACCGTTCATCGTGGACGAGCGGCAAGGCGACGACGCTGGGTGACGTTACGGCGTCGTTTCCGCAGGTCAGCGCGGTAGCGAGGGGGCGATTTGACTTGCTGTCAACCCCCCGCGTAACTTTCTCTTTGTCAGCGGGACACCGGACAGAACGAAGCCCCTTCAGGGCCCGGTCAGCAGGGCCCCGCAGACCGCCCCACTGGGACCCCCCAGGATCCGCGAGGATCGGGAGGTGTACGGTGGGAACACAGCCCCGGAACATTGCCTAGCGGCGATGCGATGGTGTGCGGGTGTCTTTTGAGAACTCAACAGTGTGTCGAACTGTATCTTTTGTGGATACGGGATCATGAGATTGGTTTTATGCCAGTTTGTTTGGCCTGCGACTGTGTCGTGGGTTGTGTTTTTGGTTGGGTTTTCAACCTCTTTTTTGTTGGAGAGTTTGATCCTGGCTCAGGACGAACGCTGGCG
>NZ_JAJCYB010000078.1 GCF_029263155.1 Pseudonocardia sp. | reverse complement strand
CACCGCGATCATGACCCGACAACTCGTAGCCCAACGATCCGGAGGACCACCCCCGCCACGCTGGGGCACCGACCGCGCACCAGCACCACCCCGACAGCAGGATCGACAGGCCGCATGATCAGTTCGCCAACAGGCTCTCAGTGCTTGCGGACCACTCGCTCCGGTTCCCCGGGCTTCCAGATCGTCACGTCCATGTGTCCGTCGCCGACCTCCACCGCCGAGGCTCCCGTCAGGTCGGCGGCGTAGCAGTGGTCGAAGACCTGCCCGCGCAGGTCCAGCCCGATGTCGGCGAACAGGTCCTCGGCGAACCGCTGGTGCAGCGCCCGGTCCGCGACGTCGTGCACCACTCCCCACAGCTTGGCGTCGCCGTCGGTCACCTGCGTGTCGACGGTGGCGGTGTGCAGGCAGAACCGCGGGTCACGACCGAGGTCGCGGAACTTGGTGGTCTCCGGCATGCCGACGATCCACAGCCGGTCCTCGAAGAACCGTGGCTCGACGGGGCTGATCCGCGGGAAACCGTCGGAGCGCAGGGTGGCGAGCATGCACAGCTTGCCGGTGGCGGCGTGGCGGCGCGTGAAGATCGTGGCGATCCGCGGTGCGGCGGCGGCGAACCCGCTCCAGGTGGTCACGAGGCGCGCCCGTCGATCAGGGCCACCCGGGCCACGGCCTTCTCGTAGCGGCGGCACGGGACGAGGACCGCCTCCCCTCCGGCCGTAGCGGCCGCGTAGTCGACGGGCCCGGCGTCGGACCAGCCCCGGCGCTCGTAGAAGCGGCGGGCGCGGGCGTTCCCGCCGGCGACGGCCAGCCAGGCCCGGCCGTGCGTCGCGGCGACGACCCGCTCGCCGTGCGACAGCAGGGCGGCCGCGGTTCCGGTGCCCCGCGCGGGTGCGGCGACGTAGAGCTGCTCGACCTCGTCGCCCCGGACCGTGACGAAGCCGATGACCTCCGCACCGGCGGCGGCCACCGCGGTGAACGGGATCTGCGCGGGTACGCGGGCGCGGAAGTCGGCCGCCTGTCGGTGGGGGAGCAGCGCCGCGGGCACGTGCCCGAGGTGGCCGTCGCGCCAGCCGCGGTGCCAGAGCGCCGCGATCGCCTCGCCGTCCCGCGGTACCGCCTGCCGGATCGATGTCGTCATCGGCGCGCCTCCGTCACGGATGTAAGCTCTTTTGACCGTGAGAACGTTAGGAGCTTCCGCGTGACAGGTCAAGATGTTTTCGATCGTTACATCGACGCCGGCGCGTTCGCCGCCGCGGACCTCGTCAACGACATGGCGCCCGGCGTGGAGCTGCCCGTCCTGGCGCGGATCCTGGCCGTCGACCCACCGTCGGTCGCCCGGCTGGTCCCGGCCGACGTGCCGGGATTCGTCGCGCTGGCGCACCGGCTGCGCGAGGTGTTCGCCGATCTCGGTCGGGGTGACGTGGACGCGGCGGCCGCGCGGCTCAACAACCTGCTCGCCGCCCACCCCGCCCACCCGTACCTCGCGAAGGAGGGAGGCCGGTGGCGGGTGCACCACCACCCCGTCGACGCGGCGGTGCTGCCGATGTGGACCGCGATCTGCGCCGAGAACCTGGCCCGCCTGATCGGGGCGGGCGAGTGGCGGCGGCTGGGTACCTGCGAGGCGGCCGCGTGCGAGCGGGTGTTCCTCGACGAGTCCAAGAACTCCGGCCGCCGGTTCTGCTCGTCGACCTGCAACAACCGGGCCCGCTCGGCGGCATACCGCCGTCGCCGTGCGACGGCCTGAGTCCGGTCTCCCGGCCGTGCGCCGGCGCACGTCGGCGCACGCGCCGCCTACCAGCCGCGGTCGCGCCACTCCGGCAGGCTCGGGCGCTCGGTGCCGACGGTCGTGTCGTCGCCGTGGCCCGGGTAGACCCAGGTGTCGTCGGGGAGCCGGTCGAACACCCGCCTCTCCAGGTCGTCGAGCAGCGAGGTGAACTCCTCGGGGTTGGTGGTCCGCCCGGGGCCCCCCGGGAACAGGGAGTCCCCGGTGAACAGGTGCGGCCGGTCGGCGCCGCGGTAGAGCAGGGCGATCGAACCGGGGGTGTGGCCGCGCAGGTGCACGACCTCCAGCTCCACGTCCCCGAAGCGCACGGTGTCGCCGTCGTCGACCAGCACGTCCATCGGGATCGGCAGCTCCGGGGCGTCGAGCGGGTGCGCGATCTGGCGGGTCTGGAACATGCCGGCGACCGCGCCGAGGGCCTGCCAGTGGTCGGGGTGGCGGTGCGTGGTGACGAGGTGGCGCAGCTCGGGGCGGCCGTCGCCGGAGCCGACGAGATCGGCCAGGCGGTCGGCGTCGTTGGCCGCGTCGATCAGCAGCGCCTCGTTCGTGGCCCCACAGACCAGGAGGAAGGCGTTGTTGTCCATCGGGCCGACGGAGAGCTTGGAGATGGTCAGGCCGTCGAGCTCGCGGCGGATCGCCGCGCCGCCGGGATCGGTGTGACCGGAATAGGTGTCTGCAGCGTCCACCCCGTCCACACTAGTGCGCGTCACGATCGGGTTGCGGCCCGCCCGGGTGCTCACCGGAGGCGTTGACATCCGCCCCGCTGCACTACACGATCCGTCCGATTCGCTCCCCGTTTGTAGAACGTCCCACCACCACCGGTCAACTCATCGAGGAGTCCCGACATGGAGCACCCCGCCCTCACCCGCCGCAGGCTGCTCGGCCTGTTCGGTGCCGCCGCGACCCTGCCCGTCCTGTCGGCGTGCGGCAGCACGGTCGGTGGCGGGGGGAGCACCCCCGCGGCCGGTGGCGGTGGCACGGTCAAGGTGGGGCTGGTCGTGCCGCAGTCCGGTGTCTACGCCTCGCTGGGCACCGACATGCAGCGTGGCTGGGACCTCTGGCTCGACTCCAACGGCGGCATGTTCGGTGACTACACCGTGGAGACCGTCGCCGTCGACGAGGGCGAGACACCCCAGACCGGCGTTCCGGCGGTCCAGCGGGTGATCCAGCAGGACGGCGTCGACGTCGTGGTCGGCATCGTCAACTCGGCGACCGCGCTGGGCGTCACGGACCTGCTCACCGAGTCGAAGAAGCTGCTGGTCGTGACCAACGCCGGGGCCGGCGCCCTCACCGGGCCCGAGCGCACCCCCTACATCTGGCGCACCTCGTTCACCAACGCGCAGATCGCGGCGGCGATGGGCACCTACCTGGCCGAGTCCGGGTCGGCTCCCGACGTCTTCGCGATCGCACCGGACTACGCCGCGGGCACCGAGGTCATCGAGGGCTTCACGGCGGCCTACACCGCGGGCGGGGGCACCATCGCGGGCGAGGCGAAGACCCCGTTCGGCACGACGTCGGACTACCAGCCGTTCCTGTCCACGATCCAGGCCTCCGGGGCCACGGCCACCTTCTGCTTCTTCTCCGGCGCCGAGGCGATCACGTTCGTGCAGCAGTACCAGCAGTTCGGGCTGTCCGACACGATCCCGCTCTACGGCTCGGGCTTCCTCACCGAGGGCTCGGTGCTGGCACAGCAGGGCGCCGCCGCGCTGGGCGTGCAGACGACGCTGCACTACACCGACCAGCTCGACAACCCGGCGAACACCGCGTTCGTCGAGGCCTACACCGCCGCCCACGGCGAGCCGCCGAGCACCTTCGCCACCCAGACCTACGACGCCGCGAACGTCCTCGACCGCGCGCTCGCGACGGCCACCGCGCTCGACGGGGACTCGCTGGCCGCCGCGCTGGGCGGGATCGGCACCGTCGACGACAGCCCGCGCGGCCCCTGGGAGTTCGACGGCCAGACCCCGCGGCAGAACATCTACCTGCGCACCGTCGAGGACGACGGCGGCACGCTGGTCAACGCCGTCACCCAGGACCTCGGGCCGCAGAGCCAGCCGGCCTGAGATGCTGGTCAGCGTCCTCAACGGGTTCGCGATCGGGTTCCTGCTGTTCATCCTCGCGGTCGGGCTCTCGCTCGTGTTCGGGATGATGGACGTGCTCAACCTTGCCCACGGCGCGCTGTTCCTCGGCGGCGCGTACCTCGGGGCGACGCTGGCGGGCAGCTGGGGCGGGTTCCTGGCCGCGCTCGGGTTCGCCGCGATCGGCGGGCTGCTTGCGGGCGGGGTGCTGTCGCTGATGACCGAGCCGCTGCGGAAACGCTCGCACCTGGACCAGGCGCTGTTGACGCTGGGCGTGTCGCTGATCGTCGCCGAGCTGCTGATCATCCGGTTCGGCGACGACCCGCTGTCCGCCCCGCCCCCGCCCGGCCTGGACGGCTCGGTGTCCGTGCTGGGCGCGGTGTACCCGACCTACCGGCTGCTGATCATCGTGATCGGGGCGGTGCTGGCGCTGGCCGTCTACCTGGTCGTGGAGCGCACGAGGGTCGGCGCGCTGGTGCGGGCCACGGTCGCCGACCGGGAGATGGTGGCCACGCTCGGGATCGACAACCGGCTGGTCAAGGTCGCGGTGTTCGGCGTCGGCTCGCTGCTCGCCACGGTCGCGGGGGTGCTGGGCGGGCCGATCTACGGGGCCCGGCCGGGGCTCGACGCGACGGTGCTGATCCTCGCGCTGGTCGTCGTCGTCATCGGGGGGCTGGGGTCGGTGCGCGGCGCGCTCGTGGGGGCGCTGGTGATCGGGCAGATCGACACGCTGGGCCGCTTCCTGCTGCAGGACCTGGCCTCGTTCGTCCTGTTCGGGGCGCTGGCCGTGGTGCTGGTGCTGCGGCCGCAGGGCCTGTTCGGGACGCCGGCGGTGGCGCGGTGACCGCGGTGCCGGCGGTGACCCGGGCGAGTGCGGCGTTCGGATCAGCCGAGGGGCGCGTTCTCACGGGGTCCGTGCGCGCGGGGTCCGTGCGCGCGTCCACCGGCGGGCGCGGCCCCGTGGGGGCAGCGTTCGTGCGGTGCGGGACCGGGCCAGATGATCGCCGGTTCGGAACCGCGGGGCGTGCTCTGTGCCGGCCCGGGTTCCGGAACGACGATCAACTGCGGTCGCTCACGCCTGCCCGTTCCGAAACGGTGATCACCGGGCGCCCCGGATCGAACGGTCGGCCCCGGGTCGAGCGACCCGCGCCGGCCGCCCCCGTCGCCACGGGGGCGGCGTCGTGACCGCCGTCGAGACGCCCGCCGTGCCCGGCGGCGCCGCGCCGGTGCCCCGGGGCGGCCGGGGCCGGTGGGTCGCGGTCGTGGTGTTCGTGGTGCTGGCCGCGGCGCCGCTGTTCCTGGCCCCGTTCGCGGTGTCCACGCTGAGCCGCATCCTGGTGTTCGCGCTGTTCGCGGTCAGCCTGGACCTGCTCGTGGGCGTCACCGGCCTGCCGTCGCTCGGGCACGCCGCCTATTTCGGCTCCGGCGCCTACGCGGCGGGTTGGGTGTCGATCAACGTCACCGCCGAGTTCCCGGTGCCGCTGCTCGTCGGTGCGGGGGTGGGCGCGGTCGCGGCCGCGCTGACCGGCTGGATCACCGCGCGGACGGCCGGGGTGTTCTTCCTGATGCTGACGCTCGCGATCGGCGAGATCGTCAGCCAGATCGCGAACAGCTGGGAGGAGGTGACGGGCGGCGCGAACGGCCTCACCGGCATCCCGGCCGTGCAGGTCGGCGGGCAGTCGCTCACCAACCTCGGCTTCGCCCACTGGTACATCCTCGTCGTGTTCACGCTCGGGTTCGGACTGGTGTGGCTGGTGGCCCGGTCGCCGTTCGGCGCGGCGCTGCGCGGGATCCGGGACAACGAACCGCGGATGCGGGCGCTGGGCTACCCCACCGCGCTCTACAAGTACGCCGTGTTCGTGATCGCCGGTGGGGTCGCGGGGGTCGCGGGTTCGCTGCTCGTCGCGCAGTCCCGGCTCGTGTCGGTGGCCGACGTCGGCTTCCTGATCTCCGCGCTGATGCTGCTGGCCGTGGTGATCGGCGGGGCCGGGTCGCTGTGGGGCGCGGTGCTCGGGGCGGCGCTGGTCGTGCTCGTCCGCGACGCGCTGAGCCCCACCCTCGACGGCCACGGCCCGCTGGTGCTGGGCGTCGTGTTCGTGCTGGTGGTGTACCTGCTGCCGCGGGGCGCCGCCGGGCTCCGGCCGAGGAGGCGGGCGTGAGCGCCCTGAGCTGCAGCGGTGTCAGCCGCTCGTTCGGCGCGCTGACGGCCGTGGACCGCGTCGACCTCACCGTCGCGCCCGGTGCGCGGCACGCCCTGATCGGGCCGAACGGCGCCGGGAAGTCCACCTTGTTCAAGCTGGTGACCGGCACGATGCGGGCGGACGCCGGCCGCATCGAGCTGGCGGGTCGTGACGTCACCGGCCTGTCGGAGGTCCGGCGCAACCGGCTGGGCATGAGCCAGACGCTGCAGCACTCGAGCCTGTTCGCGTCGATGACGGCGGCGGAGACGGTCTCCCTCGCGCTGCAGCGACACGACGGCTCGCGGATCTCCCTGCTGCCGCGCCGCCGTCCGGAAGTGCGGGACCGGGCCGACGCCCTGCTCGCCGACGTCGGGCTGCCCGGGCGCGGTGACACGGCCGTGCCCGCGCTGTCGCACGGTGAGCGAAAGCAGCTGGAGGTGGCGCTGGCGCTGGCCTGCCGGCCCACCCTGCTGCTGCTCGACGAGCCCGCGGCCGGGATGTCGGCCGCCGAACGCGGGCGGCTGGTGGAGCTGCTGTCCGGCCTGCCGCCGGAGGTCACCGTGCTGTTCGTCGAGCACGATCTCGACCTGGTCTTCGCACTCGCCGACTCGGTCACCGTGCTGCACCTGGGCGCGGTGCTGCTCTCCGGCACCCCCGCCGACGTGCGGGCCAGTGACGCCGTCCGCGAGGCCTACCTCGGGGCCGGGCGTCGCGAGGAGCTGTTCACCCGTGACTGAACCCGTGATCGAACGGCCGGCGCGACGAGCGGGGGAACGATGAGCTTCCTGGTGGTCCGCGACCTCGTGTCGGGCTACGACCGCAGCACCGTGCTCGGTGGCGTCGATCTCGACCTGGACCGGGGCGGCACGCTCGCGCTGCTGGGCCGCAACGGTGCGGGCAAGTCCACGCTGGTCATGACGCTGGCCGGGCTGGTCCCCGTCACCTCGGGGTCCGTCACGCTCGACGGGACGGAGCTCGCCGGGCGCCGGGCCGACGTGATCGCGAGGTCGGGGGTGGCGCTGGTGCCCCAGGGCCGGCGGGTGTGGTCGACGCTGACCGTGGCCGAGCACCTGTCGCTGGCGTCCCGGTCGCGGAGGGGCACCTGGACCGTGGACGCCGTCCTCGACCTGCTGCCCCGGCTGCGCGAGCGCCACCGGCAGCCTGCCGGGCAGCTCTCGGGCGGCGAGCAGCAGATGCTGGCGGTGGCCCGGGCGCTGCTCACCAACCCGCGACTGGTGCTGCTCGACGAGCCCTCCGACGGCCTCGCGCCCGCGATCGTCGAGCAGATCGGTGCGGTGATCACGACGATGCGCGCCGAGGGGGTGGCGGTGCTGCTGGTGGAGCAGGACCTGCACCTGGCGTTCGGGGTGGCCGACACCGTCGCGGTGATGGCGCGCGGCGAGATCGTGCACCGGGTGCCGACGGCCGAGTTCCGGCGCGACCCGGACACGGCGCAACGCCTACTGGGCGTGGCCTGACCGCGGAACCGGCCGGCCGTCCGTCCACGTGCTGTGACCCGGGGGCGGTGGCCGGGGGCGGGGGCGCCCGTGGGTCAGCCGAACAGGCCGCGGCGGCGGGCCAGCTCCTGCAGGTGCTCGGTCAGGGTCGACTCCCAGTGCCGGTCCAGCGCGTCGTGGGCGACGGTGAGCCGACGGGTGGTGTCACCGCCCGCGTCGAGGAGGCCGCCGCGCCGGTCGCCGACGAGCAGCACGTCGGTGCTGTGCGGTCCCGCCAGGAACACGACCTCCACCTCCGACAGGTTCACCCCGTGCGGCGGCGCGAACTCCACCTCCTGCACGAAACCCAGCTCCGCGCCGGGAACCCGGGTCGCCTCGAGATCCGAGCGCAGGAACCGGCAGCCGATGCCCTCCAGCGCGCCGCAGATCCGGTCGGCGACGGGCGGGGCGCCGACCCGGATCGGGTCGAGATCGGTCTTGTCGGTGGACCTCGCGATCTCCAGCTCGGTGCGCAGGCCCAGTTGCACCTTCGGCAGCTCGTGCGGGCCGAGCACGGTGAACGGCGTCTGCAGCGGCAGGCCGATCGCGAACGGCAGGGTCCGCCGCTCCCCGGGGTGCAGGGTGAACGGGCCGTGCACGCGCTGTCCGCCGACGCGCGACCGGCCGCGGCCGGAGCTGGAGCCCTCGACGCCGGACCGTTCGCTGATCGTCGACGACGTGCGTGCGGCCTACGAGGGCTGGGCGGGCCCCCCGCCGGTCCGCAGGATCGTGCGGATCGACACCGCGTCCCGCAGCAGCCGCGTGACCGGCGTGGAGTCGACCTCGGCGGCCAGTTGCTCGGCCAGGTCCGGACCCACGACGGCCTCGACGGTGACCGTGCGTTCCAGCATCGGCGTGCCGTCGCCGCGTACGGCCACGCGCACCGTCACCTCCCCCGGCGGCACCCGCCAGCGCTGCAGGAACGTGCGCACCGACATCACCGTGCACGACGACAGCGAGGCGGCCAGCAGCCCGAACGGCGTGGCGCCCTCGGGCTCGGGCGTGGCGTCGGCGGGGATCGTGCAGCTCAGCGACTCGCCGTTGACGTCGACGTCGGCGACCCGCCCGTCGTCGTCGGCCAGCCGGGCCACGGACCACACGTTCGGCTCTCCCACGCCGCGCAGGGTAGCCCGGGTCCCGCGGTCGGGCCCTCCGAGCACCTCGGGGGCGCCACCCGGCCCGTCCGGCGCAGCCGGAGGACCGGTCGCCGCCGAGCCTCCTCCCGCCCTTCGGTCGCCGGCCGCCGCGGAACCCCGGGTGCACCGGCGCTGACCTGCGCGCACGCGGGGCCGCGGGTCCGACTTCCCGGGCCATCGAACGTCTGTGCGATCCTCGGTGTCGGCGCGTGATTGTCGGTGGCGCTGCATAGCATGGGAGCACCGGCCGGAGCAGCGCCGCTTCGCCCACTCTCCAGATCCAGGAGGCCCTTCCGTGGCGGATCGTCTGATCGTGCGCGGCGCTCGCGAGCACAACCTGCGCGGCGTCGACCTCGACCTGCCGCGCGACAGCATGGTCGTGTTCACCGGCCTGTCCGGCTCGGGCAAGTCGAGCCTGGCGTTCGACACGATCTTCGCCGAGGGTCAGCGCCGCTACGTCGAGTCGCTCTCGGCGTACGCGCGGCAGTTCCTCGGGCAGATGGACAAGCCCGACGTCGACTTCATCGAGGGCCTGTCCCCCGCGGTGTCGATCGACCAGAAGTCCACCAACCGCAACCCGCGCTCCACCGTCGGCACCATCACCGAGGTCTACGACTACCTGCGCCTGCTCTACGCCCGCGCGGGCGTCCCGCACTGCCCGGTCTGCGGGCACGTGATCGAGAAGCAGACGCCGCAGCAGATCGTCGACCAGGTGCTCGCCATGGAGGAGGGCGCCCGGTTCCAGGTGCTGGCGCCGGTCGTGCGCACCCGCAAGGGCGAGTTCGCCGACCTGTTCGACCAGCTCCAGACGCAGGGCTACTCGCGCGTGCTCGTCGACGGCACGGTGCACCAGCTCACCGACCCGCCGAAGCTGAAGAAGCAGGAGAAGCACGACATCTCCGTCGTGGTCGACCGGCTCGCGGTCAAGGGCTCGGCCAAGCAGCGGCTCACCGACTCGGTCGAGACGGCGCTGCGGCTGGCCGACGGACTGATCGTGCTCGACTTCGTCGACCTCCCCGACACCGACCCGCACCGCGAGGTGCGCTTCTCCGAGCGGATGTCGTGTCCCAACGGGCACGCGCTCGCGCTCGACGAGCTGGAGCCCCGCACGTTCTCGTTCAACTCGCCCTACGGGGCGTGTCCGGAGTGCAGCGGCATCGGCATCAAGAAGGAGGTCGATCCGGAGCTCGTGGTGCCCGACCCCGAGGCCAGCCTGGCCGACGGCGCCATCGCGCCCTGGTCGGGCGGGCAGTCCGCGGAGTACTTCGGGCGGCTGCTCGACGGGCTCGCGTCGGCGATCGGGTTCCGGATGGACACCCCGTGGCGCAGGCTCGACGCCGCGGCGCAGAAGGCCGTGCTGCACGGCAGCGACGACCAGGTGCACGTGCGCTACCGCAACCGGTACGGCCGCGAGCGCTCCTACTACGCCAGCTACGAGGGGGTCATCCCGTTCCTGGAGCGCCGCCTCGACCAGACGGAGTCCGACTCGCAGCGGGAGCGCTACGAGGGCTACATGCGCGACGTGCCGTGCCCGGTCTGCAAGGGCGCTCGGCTGCGGCCCGAGGTGCTGGCCGTCACGCTGACCCACCGCGACCAGGGAGAGCGCTCCATCGCCGAGATCTCGGCGATGTCGGTGGCGGAGTGCGCGGCCTTCCTGGGCGGGATGGTGCTCGACCAGCGGCAGACGATCATCGCGGGCAGCATCCTCAAGGAGGTGCAGGCCCGCCTGGGCTTCCTGCTCGACGTGGGGCTGCACTACCTCTCGCTGGACCGGGCGGCGGGCTCGCTGTCCGGCGGCGAGGCGCAGCGCATCCGGCTGGCCACGCAGATCGGGTCCGGCCTGGTCGGGGTGCTCTACGTGCTCGACGAGCCGTCGATCGGGCTGCACCAGCGCGACAACCGCCGCCTGATCCAGACGCTCGTGCGCCTGCGCGACCTCGGCAACACCCTCATCGTGGTCGAGCACGACGAGGACACCATCCGCTCGTCGGACTGGGCCGTCGACATCGGCCCGGGCGCCGGGGAGCACGGTGGCCACATCGTCTACAGCGGGCCGGTCGACGGCCTGGAGTCGCACGACACCTCGATCACCGGCGCGTACCTGTCGGGGCGGCGCTCCATCCCGGTCCCCGCCACCCGCCGCAGGCCTGACCCGAAGCGCCGCCTCACCGTCGTCGGCGCGCGGGAGCACAACCTGCGCGGGATCGACGTCGGCATCCCGCTCGGCTGTCTGGTGGCGGTCACCGGGGTGTCCGGATCGGGCAAGTCCACGCTGATCAACGACATCCTGGCCACGGTGCTGGCCAACAAGCTCAACGGCGCCCGCCAGGTGCCCGGCCGCCACACCCGCATCACCGGGCTCGACGAGCTCGACAAGCTCGTGCGCGTCGACCAGAGCCCGATCGGGCGCACCCCGCGGTCCAACCCGGCCACCTACACCGGCGTCTGGGACAAGATCCGCACGCTGTTCGCGGCCACCACCGAAGCCAAGGTGCGGGGCTACCAGCAGGGGCGGTTCTCGTTCAACGTCAAGGGGGGCCGTTGCGAGGCGTGCTCCGGCGACGGCACCATCAAGATCG
This sequence comes from Pseudonocardia sp., assembly GCF_029263155.1. Lineage (GTDB taxonomy): Bacteria > Actinomycetota > Actinomycetes > Mycobacteriales > Pseudonocardiaceae > Pseudonocardia. Next base: position 27,676 of record NZ_JAJCYB010000078.1, on the reverse strand, counting down.
AGATGAACTTCCTGCCCGACGTCTACGTGCCGTGCGAGGTCTGCAAGGGCGCCCGCTACAACCGCGAGACGCTCGAGGTGCACTACAAGGGCAAGACCGTCGCCGACGTCCTCGACATGCCGATCGAGGAGGCCGCGGAGTTCTTCGCGCCGATCACCTCGATCAGCCGCTACCTGCGCACGCTCGTCGACGTCGGGCTCGGGTACGTGCGGCTCGGGCAGCCCGCGCCCACGCTGTCCGGCGGCGAGGCCCAGCGCGTCAAGCTGGCGTCGGAGCTGCAGAAGCGCTCCAACGGCCGCACCGTCTACATCCTCGACGAGCCCACCACCGGCCTGCACTTCGAGGACATCCGCAAGCTGCTGCTGGTGATCAACGGGTTGGTCGAGAAGGGCAACTCGGTCATCGTCATCGAGCACAATCTCGACGTCATCAAGACCTCCGACTGGATCATCGACATGGGTCCGGAGGGCGGGTCCGGAGGCGGCACGGTCGTGGCCGAGGGCACGCCCGAACAGGTCGCGGCGCACCCCACGAGCTACACCGGTCAGTTCCTCACCGGGCTCGTCACGCCGCAGGAGGCGCCCAAGGCCCCGGCCCGGCGACGCAGGGCGGCCGCCGCGAGCTGAACCCGCGGTGGAGCGATCCGCCGGCGCACGTCGCACACCCTGCGGCCCGTCGCAGACCTCGCACCCTGTGCGACGTTCCACGACCTGTGCGACGAGCAGGGCCGACCGCGCGTAGGCGCCGCTACACCAGCTGGTAGAAGCGGAAGAACGTGTCCTCGATCGGCAGCACCTCGGCGCCGTCGAAGCCGGCCTCGCTCGCGTACCGGCGCAGTGTGTCGGGCCGCATCACGGTGCCGGTGCCCACCGAGCCCGGGTGGGCCAGGCCGTCGGGCAGGCAGCACATCAGGCTGAAGCCGTACATGAGCTGCTCCACCTCGTCGCCGGGCGCGGTGTACGTCTCCGCCACCCGCTCGTCCATCACGAGGACGACGCCGCGGGTCCCGGCGAGCCTGCGCATCGCGGTGAGCACGCCGACCGGGTCGGGCAGGTCGTGGATGCACTCGAACGCGGTCACGAGGTCGTAGGTGCCGGTGACCGCGGCGGCGTCGGCGAGGTGGAAGCGCACCCGGTCGGCCACGCCCGCGTCGACGGCGTTGCGGCGGGCCGCGTCGATCGAGGGGGCGTCGAGGTCGTAGCCGTCGACGGTGACGCCGGGATGCGCGAGCGCCAGCCCGATCGCCGACCAGCCGTGCCCGCAGCCGACGTCGGCGACCCGCCCGCCGCGCTCCAGGACCGCGGCGATCCCGGGCACGGACGGCAGGTACTCGCGCGGCACGGGGCCCAGGAGCAGCGGCCGGTTCATCGCGGCCTGCCCCTCGCGGGCGTCGGCGCCGAACTCGGCCCAGCTCACCCCGCCGCCCGAGCGGTAGGCAGCGGCCAGCGCGTCCATGTGCTGCCCGAGGCCGACGCACATCCGGGCCAGCGGCAGTACGTGGTTCGGGCTGAGCTCGTCGGTGAGCACCTCGGCGGTGCCGGGCGGGAGCGAGAAGGTGTGCCCGTCGTCGACGGTGAGCACGCCGCAGACGGCCTGGTGCTCCAGCCACTCGCGGGCGTAGCGCTCCGCGGTCGCCGTCCGGGCCGCCAGCTCGGCGGGGGTGAGCGGGCCGCCGGCGGCGAGGGCGCGGTAGTAGCCGAGCCGGTCGCCGAGGTAGGTGGACTGGGCGAGCTGGAGGCCGAGCACCGCGCCGAAGAGGCGCTCGCCGAACTCCTGTGCGGTGGGGGTGGACAGTGTCGGTGAGGTCATGCGCCGACGCTAGGAAGGCCCCCTGTCGGCGCGCTGTCGCGGCGCTGTCAGGTGGCACGATGGGCCGGTGATCGGCGTGCTCGGCCCGCTCGCCGTCCTCGGTCCGGACGGCGTCGCGGTGCCCATCGGGAGCGGCCGTCAGCGCCGCCTGCTGGCCGCGCTGGCGTTGCACGAGGGCGCCGACGTGCCACCGCAGGGCCTCGCCGAGCTCGTGTGGGGTGACACGCAGCCCGCCGACCCGGCCGCCGCGCTGCACACCCTGGTCGCGCGGGTGCGGCGGCTGCTCCCGCCGGCGGTGTCCCTCACCACGGGTACCGGGGCCTACCGGCTGACCGGGCCGCTGGACAGCGCGGAGTTCGCCGCCCGGCTGGCCCGCTCCGCGCCGGATCCGGCCGTCCGGCTGGCCGACCTCGACGCCGCGCTCGCGCTGTGGCGCGGACGACCCTTCGCCGACCTCGACCACCCCGGCCTCGACCACCCCGACGTCGAGGTCGAGACCACCCGGCTCCACGCGCTGCGGGCCGCGGCCGTCGAGCGGCGCGCCGAGGCGCTGCTCGAGACGGGCCGGGCGGACGAGGCGGTGGCCGCGCTGGCGACGGCGGAGACCCTGAGCGAGGTCGCGGCCGGGGTGCTCATGCGCGCCCACGTGGCGGCCGGACGGCCCGCCGACGCGGCGCGGGTGTTCGCCCGGCTGCGCGCCGAGCTGGCCGAGCAGCTCGGCGTCGACCCCGCGCCCGAGCTGGTGCGGCTGCACGAGCGGCTCCTGCGCCACGAGATCCGCGCCGACCGGGGCCCGGGCCTCCCGGTCAGCGCGTTCCTCGGGCGCGACGCCGACGTGTCCCGCATCGCCGAGCTGCTCGACCGGTGCCGCCTCGTCACGCTCTGCGGTCCCGGCGGGGTGGGCAAGACCCGCCTGGCCCGTCATGTCGCCGCGGCGGCCGCGGCCGGCTTCGACGACGGCGTGCTGATCGTCGACCTGGCGCCGGCCACCCCGGACACCACGCAGGCCACGGTGGCCGGCGCCTGCGGGACGTCGGGGTCCGGCGACCTCACCGGCCGCATCGTCGAGGTGCTCGCGGTGCGGCGGCAGCTGCTCGTGCTCGACAACTGCGAGCACGTCGCCGACGTCGCGGCCGCGCTCGTGGAGGCCGTCGCGGCGGGCGCGCCCCAGGTCGCGGTGCTGGCCACCAGCCGAGAGGCGCTGCGGGCCGACGGGGAGCAGGTGGTGCCCGTGCCGCCGCTGCCCGCCCGGGCCGCGGCCGAGCTGCTCGTCGACCGGATCCGCGCCGCCGACCCGACCGCCGAGCCCGACCCGGACCTCGTCGCCACTGCCTGCGCGCGCCTCGACGGCCTGCCGCTCGCCCTGGAGCTGGCGGCGGCGCGGGCGCCCGCCGTCGGGCTGCGCGCGCTGATCGAGTCGCTCGACGAACCCCTCGACGCACTGGGCCGCGGCCGCCGCACGGCCCCCGCGCGGCACCGCTCGCTGCGCGAGGTCGTGGAGTGGTCGTTCCGGCTGCTCGACGCCCGGGAGCGGGAGCTGTTCGTCGGTCTCGGGGTGTTCGCGGGGGCGGTGGAGCCCGGCGCGGTCGCCACGGTCTGCGGCGACGTGAGCGCACTGCCCGACCTCGTCGGCCGCTCGCTGGTCGTGCGCCACGACGGCGACCCGGTGACGTTCGGGATGCTGGAGACGGTCCGCGCCTTCGGCCGTTCGCACCTCGCGGCCGATCCGCGGCACGCGGTGTTGCGGGCGCGGCACGCCGCCTGGGTCGTCGCGCTCGCCGAAGACCTCGCGGCGGCCCGGTCGCGCGCCGACGAGGCGGTGGCGCTGCGCCGGTTCGACGCCCACCTGGCCGAGGTCCGGCGGGCCCACGAGTGGCTGTGCGCCGCGGGCCCGATGGAGGACCTGCTGCGCCTGGCGCTGGTCTGCGCCGAGATCGGCTACCAGCGGGCCCGCGTCGACCTCGGGCGGATGGCCGACGATGCCGTCGCGGTCGCCGGCGGCTCCACGCACCCGCTGCTGCCGCGGGTCCTGGCCCTGACCGGGGTGCCGCGCTGGCAGCGCGGGGACCTCGACGGAGCGCGGGAGCGCGGCGTCGCGGCGATCGCGCTCGCCGAGCGCATCGGCGACCCGCTGCTCGCCCGCGAGGCCCACGAGGTGCTGGCCAACGTCGAGCTGTTCGGCGGTGACCTGCGGGCCGCCGACGCGCACACCGCGCGGTCCGCCGAGCTGTCCGCCGCCGCCGGGGACGACACCACGCTGATCATGGCGTTGTGCGACCGGACGGTCGTGGCCGCGTACGCCGGGGACGACGCGACCGCGGCCCGGCACGAGGCCGCCACACTGGCTGTGGCCGAGCGGATGGGGTCCCCGCTGGCCCACGGGTGGGCGGCGTACGCCGCGGGGGAGCGGCGCGCCGAGGCCGGCCTGCCCGACGCCGCGCTCCACCTGGAGCGGGCCGTCGCGCTGGCCGAGGAGGTCGACGCGGCGTTCCTCGCCGGCGTCGCCCGGCACACGCTCGTCACCACCGCGGCCCGGGCGGACCCCGCGGCGGTCGCACTGGCGCGGTTCGGCCCGCTGCTCGACACCTGGCTCGGCATGGGCTCGTGGACCCAGCTCTGGATCGGCGTACGGGCACTGGCCGAGGCCCTGTCCCGGCTCGGCAGGCACCACGACGCGGCCGTCTTGCTCGGCGCGCTCCGGGCGAGCCCCCGCGCGGCCCCCGAGTACGGTGCGGACGCGGTGCGCGTCCGGGAGATCGAGACGGCCGCCCGCGCGGCACTCGGTGACGGGTTCGCCGCCGCGCACGCGCGGGGCGCGGCGATGGGGGACTCCGGCGCCGTGGCGTGGGCCCGCCGCATCGGCCGCTGACCCGGTCCGGACGGCGCGCACCGGGCTGCTACCCTACGGAATGCGACCACCCTGTCGCGCGTTCCTCTGGCGTCAGGGCGATCAAGTGGAGCCCCGCTCCCACCCGTCACCGCGAGGTGCACGGGTCCGGTCCGACGACGAGCCCCCGCTCGATCCGGGGGGTCTCGTCGTTCGTGCTCGGTCTGTGGGTCTCCGCTCCGTCGCTTCCACGACGTCGATACGAGGAGACCCCATCAGCACAGAGACGCGCATCAACGACCGCATCCGCGTTCCCGAGGTCCGGTTGGTCGGGCCGAACGGGGAACAGGTCGGCATCGTGCGTATCGAGGACGCCCTGCGGCTCGCGCAGGAGGCCGAGCTCGACCTCGTCGAGGTCGCGGCCCAGGCCCGCCCGCCGGTCTGCAAGCTCATGGACTACGGCAAGTTCAAGTACGAGAACGCGCAGAAGGCGCGGGAGTCCCGCCGTAACCAGCAGCTCACCACGATCAAGGAGCAGAAGCTCCGGCCGAAGATCGACAAGCACGACTACGAGACGAAGCGCGGCCACGTCCGGCGCTTCCTCGAAGGCGGCAACAAGGTCAAGGTCACGATCATGTTCCGCGGCCGCGAGCAGTCCCGACCCGAGCTCGGGTTCCGGTTGCTGCAGCGCCTGGCCGAGGACGTGGTGGACCTGGGCGTCGTCGAGGCGACACCCAAGCAGGACGGTCGCAACATGACGATGGTGATCGCTCCGAACAAGAAGCCCGCGCCGCGCGGCCGGGCGACCTCGTCGGGGTCCGAGCCGGACGCGCAACCCGAGACCTGACAGTGCTCCACAGCTGACAGACCCGCTCCACAAGCACTGGCGGCCCGGCCACCGGGCCGCCACCGGTGAGTAGGAACAGGCATGCCCAAGAAGGCCAAGAACCACAGCAAGACCCCGAAGAACAAGACCCACAGCGGGATCGCCAAGCGGGTGAAGACCACCGGCAGCGGCAAGCTCATGCGCCAGCAGGCCGGCCTGCGTCACCGCCTCGAGGTCAAGTCGAGCAAGGAGACGCGCGACCTCTCCCACGACGCCCCGGTCGCCGCGGCCGACGTCCCGCGCGTCAAGCGCATGCTCGGCATCTGATTCCTCCGCTGACCCCCTCGATGTAAGGACACACTCATGGCACGCGTGAAGCGCGCGGTGAACGCCCAGAAGAAGCGGCGCACCACCCTCGAGCTCGCGAGCGGCTACCGCGGGCAGCGTTCCCGGCTGTACCGCAAGGCGAAGGAGCAGATGCTCCACTCGCTCAACTACGCCTACCGCGACCGCCGCGCGAAGAAGGGTGAGTTCCGCAAGCTCTGGATCACCCGCATCAACGCCGCGGCCCGCGCCAACGGCATGACCTACAACCGCTTCATCCAGGGGCTCAAGGTCGCCGGTGTCGAGGTCGACCGCAAGATCCTCTCGGAGCTGGCGATCAGCGACCCGGCCGCGTTCGCCGCGCTGGTCGAGGTCGCCCGCGCCCACGTCCCCGAGCCCGACGCGCAGAAGGAGCCGGCGGCCTGAGCCGTCCGTTCCCGGTGGACGCGCCGCCCGGCACCGAGCGCACCCCGCGAGTGGTGGCAGCACGCAAGCTGCTGCGCCGCCCGGGGCGCGATCGGGCCGGGCGGTTCCTCGTCGAGGGTGCGCAGGCCGTCCGGGAGGCGCTGACCTGGGCCACGGTGCACGAGCTGTTCGTCGCCGACCCGTCCCGGCACGTCGCGCTGGTCGGGGCCGCGCGGGATGCCGGTGCCCGGATCAGTGTCGTCGACGAGCGCGCGGCCGCCACCCTGTCGGACACGGTCACCCCGCAGGGCCTCGTCGCCGTCTGCGACCTGCTCGACGTCCCGCTCGCCGCGGCGCTGGCGGGCACGCCGCGGCTCGTGGCGGTCTGCGCCGCGATCGCGGACCCCGGCAACGCGGGCACCGTCATCCGGGTCGCCGACGCCGCGGGTGCCGACGCGGTGCTGCTCGCGGGCGACACCGTCGACCCGCACAACGGCAAGGCCGTCCGCGCGTCCACCGGAAGCGTCTTCCACCTGCCACTGGCCCGCGACCGCGACGCCGCGGCCGTGCTCGACGCGTGTCGGTCGGCCGGGCTCACGCTGCTCGTCGCCGACGGGCGCGGCGAGCTGGACCTGCACGATCCGGCCGCCGACCCCGTACTGGCCGCGCCGGTGGCGTGGGTCTTCGGCGGTGAGGCGCACGGCGTGCCTGCGGACCTGGCCGGCGCCGCCGACCACCGGGTCCGCGTGCCCGTCCACGGCCGCGCCGAGAGCCTCAACCTGGCCACGGCCGCCGCGGTGTGCCTGTACGCGAGCGTGGCCGCCCGCCGTCGCTCGTGCTGACCATCCGGCGCGGGATCAGGAGGTCGCGCAGCCCGGTTCGTGCCCGCGGATCAGCAGCCGGCGGCGCGACCGCCGGGGCGCGTTCCCACCGTCACCGTCCGTGCTCCTAGAATTCGGACGCCCCGCACCACGGTCGAGAGGTTCTCTGTTCCCATGTCCGACGCTCTCGACCCCGACGTGCTCGCCGCTGCGGTCAAGGCCGCCCGGGAGGCGTTCGACGGGGCGCCGGGTCTGGCCGCGCTGGCCGCGGTCAAGCCCGCGCACCTGGGCGACCGCGCCCCGCTGCTGCTCGCCCGCCGCGAGCTGGGATCGCTGCCGGGGCCGCAACGGGCCGACGCGGGCAAGCGCGTCAACGCCGCCCGCCAGGAGGCGCAGGACGCGTTCGACGCCCGCCGCGAGGTGCTCGCCGCCGAGCGGGACGCGCGCGTGCTGGCCGAGGAGGCGGTCGACGTCACGCTGCCGTGGGACCGCACCCCGCGCGGGGCCCGGCACCCGCTGACGCAGATCTCCGAGCGGATCGCCGACGTGTTCGTGGCGATGGGCTGGGAGGTGGCCGAGGGACCCGAGGTCGAGTCGTCGTGGCTGAACTTCGACGCGCTGAACTTCGGCAAGGACCACCCCGCCCGCACCATGCAGGACACCTTCTACCTCGAGGACGGTGCCGTCCTCCGGACGCACACGTCGCCGGTGCAGATCCGGTCGCTACTCGACCGTGAGCTGCCCGTCTACGTCGTCTGCCCGGGCCGCACGTTCCGCACCGACGCCCTCGACGCCACCCACACCCCGGTCTTCCACCAGGTGGAGGGCATCGCGATCGACAGGGGCCTCACGATGGGCCACCTCAAGGGCACCCTCGACGCGTTCGCCCACGCGATGTTCGGCCCGGAGTCGAGGATCCGGCTGCGGCCCTCCTACTTCCCGTTCACCGAGCCCTCCGCGGAGCCCGACGTCTGGTTCCCGCAGAAGAAGGGCGGCGCGGGCTGGGTCGAGTGGGGCGGCTGCGGGATGGTGCACCCCAACGTCCTGCGGGCGTGCGGCGTCGATCCCGACGTCTACTCGGGTTTCGCGTTCGGCATGGGCCTGGAGCGCACCCTGATGTTCCGTAACGGCATCCCCGACATGCGTGACATGGTCGAGGGCGACGTCCGCTTCAGCCGCGCCTTCGGCGTGTAGGGGAGTTCACGTGCGTGTTCCGCAGTCCTGGCTGTCCGAGCTCGTGGGCGAGCTCCCCTCCGTCGAGGACACGGCCGAGGCGTTCGTCCGCGTCGGGTTCGAGGTCGAGGAGATCCACGGCGCCCCCGACATCACCGGTCCGCTGGTCGTGGCCCGCGTCCGGGAGATCGAGGAGCTCACCGGCCTGAAGAAGCCGATCCGCTGGTGCCAGGTGCAGGTCGGGCCCGACCAGGTGAACGGCGTCATCTGCGGTGCGCAGAACTTCGCGGTGGACGACCTCGTGGTCGTCGCGCTGCCCGGCGCCGTCCTGCCCGGCGGGTTCGAGATCTCCGCGCGCACGACCTACGGTCACGTCTCCGACGGCATGATCGCCTCGGCCCGCGAGCTGGGGATCGGCACCGACCACGCCGGCATCCTCGTGCTCCCGCCCGGCACCGCCTCGCCGGGAGACGATGCCGGGGAGATCCTCGGGCTGGACGACGCCGTGATCGAGCTGGACGTCAACCCGGACAGCGGGTACTGCTTCTCCGTCCGCGGCCTGGCCCGCGAGATGGCGTGCGCGCTCGACGCCGACTACACCGATCCGGCCGCGCGGGTCGCCGTGCCGGACGCCGACGGCGAGGCGTGGCGGGTGGAGGTGGCCGAGCCCGCGCGGTGCCCGCGTTTCGTCGCCCGCCGCGTGGACGGCGTCGACCCGGGCCTGCCCGCCCCGTGGTGGATGCAGCGGCGGCTGCTCGCCGCCGGGATGCGCCCGATCTCGCTGATCGTCGACGTCACCAACTACGTCATGCTCGAGCTCGGCCAGCCGCTGCACGCCTTCGACGCCGGGCGGCTCGCCGGCGACATCGTCGTGCGCCGCGCGCGGGCGGGCGAGCAGCTCGTCACGCTCGACGACGTCACCCGCACTCTCGATCCGGACGACCTGCTGGTCACCGACGACTCGGGCCCGATCGCGCTGGCCGGGGTGATGGGCGGGGCGTCCACCGAGATCGCCGGGCCCGGCCCGGACGGCACCATCGACGTGCTGCTGGAGGGTGCGCACTGGGAGCCGACCGGCATCGCCCGGACCGCACGCCGGCACAAGCTGCCCAGTGAGGCGTCCAAGCGCTTCGAGCGGGTGGTCGACCCGCAGCTCCCCCCGGTGGCCGTCGAGCGCGCGGCCCAGCTGCTCGTCGAACACGGTGGCGGCACCATCGCCGGTGGCCGCACCGACGCGGGCGTCGCCCCGGCGCCGTCGGCCATCACCATGCCGCTGGACCATCCCGACCGCGTCGCCGGTGTCACCTACCCGCGCGGCGCCACCGTGCGCCGGCTGAGCCAGGTCGGGTGCGCCGTCGAGATCGTCTCCGGCGACGACGGTCGTGCGCAGGTGCTCGCCACCCCGCCGTCGTGGCGGCCCGACCTCACCCAGCCCGCGGATCTCGTCGAGGAGGTGCTGCGCCTGGAGGGGCTCGACGCGATCCCGTCGGTGCTGCCCGCCGCGCCCGGGGGCCGGGGCCTCACGCCGGGCCAGACCCGCCGCCGGGTCGTGTCGCGCGCCCTGGCCGAGGCCGGCTACGTCGAGGTGCTGCCGTTCCCGTTCGTCGGGCCGGCCGTGTGGGACGCGTTCGGGCTCGCCGTCGACGACGTGCGCCGCCGCACGGTCCACGTGCTCAACCCGCTCGACGCCGAGCGCGCCGAGCTGAGCACGACGTTGCTGCCCGGCCTGCTCGACACCCTGGTCCGCAACCGCTCCCGTGGCGCGACCGACCTGGCGCTCTACCACATCGGTCAGGTCGTGCTGCCGCACAAGGTGCCCGTCGAGATGCCCGACCCGCCCGTCGACCGCCGCCCCACCGACGCCGAGTACGCCCAGATCCGGGCCGCGCTCCCGGCGCAGCCGCTGCACGTGGCCGCCGTGCTGGCCGGTGACCGGGACGCCCGCGGCTGGTGGGGAGCCGGGCGCGAAGCGGGCTGGGCCGACGCCGTGCACGCCGCCACGCTGGTCGGGCAGGCGGCGGGAGCGGAGCTGCGGGTCACCGCGGCCGCGCTCGCGCCGTGGCACCCGGGGCGCTGTGCCGCGCTGCGAGTGGGCGACTGGACCGTCGGGCACGCGGGCGAGCTGCACCCGAAGGTCGTCGAGGCGCTCGGGCTGCCGCCGCGCACCTGCGCGATGGAGCTGGACCTCGACGCCGTCCCGGTGCAGGAGTCCCGGCCGGCGCCGCAGGTGTCGCCGTACCCGCCGGTGGGGATGGACGTGGCCCTCGTCGCGGCCGCCGACGTGCCCGCCGCCGCGCTGACCGAGGCACTCGTCGACGGCGGCGGCGAGCTGCTGGAGACCGTGCGCTTGTTCGACGTCTACGCGGGCGAGCAGGTGGGTGCGGGCAACCGGTCGCTGGCGTTCACCCTGCGCTTCCGCGCCCCGGACCGCACGCTGACCAGCGAGGAGGCCGCCGCGGCCCGCGACGCGGCCGTGGCGGTGGCCACCGAGCGGTACGCGGCGGTCCTGCGGGCCTGATCCATCGGGTAGGACTGGGGGCATGCACTCCCAGGTGAAGACCCTCTCCGGCGAGGTCCGCGGCCGCACGGTCGGCGGCGTCACGTCGTTCCTCGGCATCCCCTACGCCGCCGCGCCGTTCGGGGCCGGCCGGTTCCGGCCCCCCGGACCCGTCACGCCGTGGGACGGCGTGCGCGACGCGCTCGAGCACGGCCCGACGGCACCGGCACCCGGCTACCCGCCGCCGTTCTCCGACCTCCTGCCGGTCGTCACGATCCCGGGGGAGGAGTGCCTGAACGTCAACGTCTGGACGCCGGACCCGGGCGCCGCCGGGCTGCCGGTGATGGTCTGGATCCATGGCGGAGCGTTCGTGAACGGGTCCAACTCGATCCCGGTGTACGACGGGACCGCGTTCGCCCGCGACGGCGTCGTGCTGGTCGGCGTCAACTACCGGCTCGGAGCCGAGGGCTTCCTGCTGCTCCCCGACGGCACCCCCAACCTCGGCCTGCTCGACCAGGTCGCGGCGCTCACCTGGGTGCGCGACAACATCGCCGCGTTCGGCGGCGACCCGGGGAACGTCACGGTGTTCGGGGAGTCGGCGGGTGCGATGAGCGTGGGCGCGCTCCTGGCCATGCCGTCGGCGGCCGGGCTGTTCCGCCGCGCGATCCTGCAGAGCGGTGCCGCGCACCACACCCTCACCCCGGCCACGGCCACGAAGGTCGCCGGGTACGTCGCCGACGAGGTGGGCGCGCAGCCGTCCGTCGCGTCGCTGTCGACGGTGTCGCCGGAGCGGCTCGTGGCGGCGCAGCAGGCTCTCGCCCTCCAGCTCGCCCAGGCCCCCGACCCCGGCCGGTGGGGCGAGATCACGGCCAACCAGATGATGTTCGAGCCCGTCGTGGACGGGGAGGTGCTGCCCGTGCCGCCGACGCGGGCGGCGAACCCCGACGTCGACGTCATGATCGGCACCAACTGCGACGAGCACCGGTTCTTCCTGGTGCCACCGGGCGGCCTCGACCGGGTCACCGACGAGCGGCTCGAGGCCGTCGCCGCCGCGTACCGGCTGCCGGCCGGTGCCCTCGGGCACTATCGCGCACTGCACGACAACCCGGGTCTCGTGCTCGCCGACGTCATGACGGACTGGTTCTTCCGGCTGCCCGCGCTGCGGCTCGCCGAGGCGCACGGCCGCGCCCACGTCTACGAGTTCGACTGGGTCACCCCGGTGCTCGGCGGTCGGCTCGGTTCGTGCCACGCCCTGGAACTGGGGTTCGTGTTCGACACCCTGGCCGCGGGAACCATGCTGAGCGGCGACGACGCGCCGCAGGCCCTCGCCGACGCGATGCACGCGGCGTGGGTCGGTTTCGCCCGGACCGGTGACCCCGGCTGGGAGCCGTACGGCGAGGCGCGCCGGGTCCGCCGCTTCGGCGATGTGATCGAGACGCAGACCGACCCCCGCGGCGCGATCCGGGAGCTGTGGGCCGGGATCCGCTGACGCGGCCGGGGGTTGCCGACGCGGCCGCAGGGCCCGCGGTCTCACCGCGCACCTGCTCGGGAGCGAGGTAGCCGGGGTTTGCCGGGGCGGCCGGGGCGAGGGAGCTGGCGGGGTCGGCGCGCGGGCCGGGGTGGGCCGGGCAGGCCAGTGTCGGCCGGGGTCGGCTCATGCGGCGGGGTCGGCGGGGGCCGTGGCGCCGTCGGCCGCAGTGGTGATCAGCGGTTCGGCACCGGGCGCGCGTCCGGGCACGCTCGTGGGTTCCGGCACGACGATCATGGCGTCGCCGCCCCGTCATGATCGGCGTCAGGGAACGTCGGGCGGGGTGGAGCACGCCCGCCCGTTCCCGTTCGTCGATCACCACGGCGCCCGGCCCGGCGGCGGCAGCGCCCAGCCCCCGGGTCCCCGGTGCTGCCGGGTCCCCCCGGGGCCGGGGGTGCACGGTTGCCGGGGTGCCGGGGTGCCGGGGTGCCGGGTGTGGAGGTGCCTGGCTGCGGGCCGGGGTCCCGGGGGTGCCGGGTCCCGGTGGCCGGTGCCGCCGGACGCCGACCGGGTCCGGCGCGACCGGGTCCCCCGCGCCGTACCACGTCCGCTCACCGGACCTCCCCGTACCGGGCCGCGCCGCGGCGGGCCCGGGAGCGTGACCGCTCGGGGGGCCACGCCCCCGTCGGGCGCAGGTGGGCGGCCACCCGGTGTCCCATCGCTACGTGGGGAGGGCGGCCAGTGCGGCGGCGCCCGCGGCCCGCCACGCGTCGTCGGACGGCGCGCCGTCGAGCACCGCGATGGTGACGACGTAGCGCGTGGCGGCGAGCTGCATGGTGACGCCGGGAGCGGTGTCGACGAGCACGGCGGCCTCGCCCACCCCGCTCAGCTCCCGCCGCCCCTGCGGTGGACCGGCACGCACGAAGTCGGCCGGGGTGCCCGCTCGCGGCTCGTAGACGTTGACGGCGGCGAGCGGGTCGGGGAACCCGCGGGCCGACTCGGCCACGCAGCTGGAACTGCTCGACCCGTCGGCGCGCTCCACCTCGCCCTGCTCCGGCGGAAGGACCGGACGGCCCAGCAACGCGCTGAACCCGAGCGCGTCGAGCAGGCACTCGTCGGCCAGCACGTCGGCCGCCAATGCGCTGCGCGTGGGGGCCGAGGGGGTCGGGTCCGCCGCCGACGTCGACGGGGGAGGGGCCGGGCCGGGGGCGGGCGAGCCGGTGCCGGGCACCGCCGTGGTGCAGCCGGCCAGCAGGAATGCCGCCACGTACACAGCGGCCGGCAGCACGGCGCTTCGACGTCCCCTCACGGCGGCGACGGTAGCCCGCGTGCGGGGTCCTCCGTGGCCGTTCCGGACAACCTCCGCGCCCGCCTGACCGGACCTGCATACCCGAGGGCGTCGGTATCCCGGATCCTGCGGCGGTCGGTGACCTCCGGGCCGGCCGGGCCGGATAGGGCGCCGCGGTGTCCCGCGGCCGGTGCCCCGCGCCCCCGGACCCGGCGGCCGGTCCTCGGCACGATCTGCCGGTGCCGACGGTGCGGCACCGCTCACCCCAGGTGCCGCAGCGCCTCCCTCCGCGACAGCGACGAGAGGCCGGGATGCGCCGTCACGAACTCCCGCACCCACCCCGGATCCACCCGGGCGTGCTGGCGCAGGGCCCAGCCGATGCCCTTGCGGAGGAAGAAGTCCGGGTCGGCGAGGTTGGTCTCGATCGCGTGGCGGAGCAGGTCGAGATCGGTGCCCGTCCCCGATCCGAGCTGGGCGATCACCGCGGTGCGCCGCAGCCAGCGGTCCCCGTCGCCCGCCCATGCCCGCAGCACCGGTGAGAGCTCGGCCGGGGCGGCCCGCAACAGCACGCCGATCCGCTTGCTCGCGATCTCGTCGGTGAAGTCCCACCACGCCCCCGTGACGATCCAGTGCCGGTAGAGCGGCACCCAGGACGCGTCCTGTGGGGGCGCCCACCGCCGGTGCCCGGTGAGCGTGAGTGCCACGTACCGTTCCTCGCGGTACTCGGCGCCGTCCCACAGTGCCCGGACGGCCACGGCGAACTCCGCGGGCGTCGGCGCGGGGCGCGCGGCCACCAGCTCCCGCACCAGCTCCTCGCGAGCCGGCTTCGCCACGCCGCGGAAGGGCATGGTCGACTTCATGTAGCGCTGCATCCCCGGCGCGGCCGACGGATCGGCCCGCGCGGCGAGTCCGCGGCGGACGGCGCTGGCGAGGTCCTCCATGGCGGCGAGGGTAGGACCCGCCACCGACGGAACCGGTTTGCATGAGATTTCGTTGTCGTGCATAGTCATCCAGATGGTGCGAATCGCGGTGGCAGGGGCCAGTGGATACGCCGGGGGCGAGCTCCTCCGGCTGCTGCTCGCCCACCCGGAAGTGGAGATCGGGACGCTCTCGGCCGGGGGGAGCGCGGGAACGCGGCTGGGCCAGCACCAACCGCACCTGCTCCCGCTGGCCGACCGCGTGCTGCAGGAGACCACGCTGGAGGCGCTCGCCGGTCACGACGTCGTCTTCCTCGCGCTGCCCCACGGGCATTCGGCGGCCCTCGCCGCGCAGCTGGGCGAGGGCACCGTCGTCGTCGACTGCGGCGCCGATCACCGGCTCTCCGACCCCACCGCCTGGACCCGCTGGTACGGCGGCGAGCACCCGGGCACCTGGCCCTACGGCCTGCCCGAGCTACCCGGCGCCCGCGACGCCCTGCGCGGCGCCACCCGGGTCGCCGTGCCCGGCTGCTACCCCACGGCGGTCAGCCTCGCGCTGTTCCCGGCCCTGGCCGCGGGCCTGGCCGAGCCGTCGGTCGTCGTGACGGCCATCACCGGCACCTCGGGGGCGGGCCGTTCGCTCAAACCGCACCTGCTCGGCGCGGAGGTGATGGGGTCGCTGTCCGCCTACGGGGTGGGGGGCACCCACCGCCACACCCCCGAGATCGCACAGAACCTGTCGGTGGCCTGCGGTACACCGGTCGACGTGAGCTTCACCCCCGTACTGGCCCCGCTGCCCCGCGGCATCCTGGCGTCCTGCTCGGCCCGCCTGAGCGGCGCCGACGTCACGGCCGCCGACGTCCGGGCCGGGTACGACAAGGCCTACGCCGACGAGCCCTTCGTGCACCTGCTGCCCGAGGGCGTCTGGCCCACCACGGCGGCCACGCTGGGCGCCAACACCGTGCACCTGCAGGCCACGGTCGACGCCGACGCGCGGCGGCTGGTCGTCGTCGCCGCGGTCGACAACCTCACGAAGGGCACCGCAGGCGCCGCCGTGCAGTGCATGAACCTCGCCGTCGGGCTCCCCGAGACCACCGGGCTGCCGCTGACGGGGGTGGCCCCGTGACCGTGACGTCTCCGCAGGGCTTCCGGGCGGCCGGGATCGCCGCCGGGATCAAGGACGGCGGCCGTCTCGACCTCGCGCTCGTCGTCAACGACGGGCCGGGCCGGGCGGCGGCCGGGATGTTCACCACCAACCAGGTCAAGGCCGCTCCCGTGCTCTGGTCGCAGCAGGTGCTCACCGGCGGCGCGCTGCGGGCGGTGGTGCTCAACTCCGGCGGCGCCAACGCCTGCACGGGCCCGCAGGGTTTCCAGACCACGCACGCCACGGCCGAGAAGGCCGCCGAGGTGCTCGGCTCTGCTGATGACCCTTGGGGCCCGATCGAGGTCGCCGTGTGCTCCACCGGGCTGATCGGCGAGCAGCTGCCCCGGGAGCTGGTGCTGGCCGGGATCGAGAAGGCCGCCGCCGAGCTGGGCGCCGACGGCACGCCCGCGGCCACGGCGGTGCTCACCACCGACAGCCGCCCCAAGCAGGTGCACGTCGTGCGCGAGGGCTGGAGCGTCGGTGGGTTCGCCAAGGGCGCCGGGATGCTGGCCCCGAACATGGCCACCATGCTCGTCGTCCTCACCACCGACGCCGTCGCCGACGCACCCGCCTGCGACGCGGCCCTGCGCGCGGCCGTCGGCTCCACCTTCGACCGCCTCGACGTCGACGGCGGCACGTCCACCAACGACACCGTGCTGCTGCTGGCCTCCGGTGCGTCGGGTGTCACCCCGTCGGCCGCGGAGCTGGCCGCCGCGGTCACCGACGCCTGCGCGGGCCTGTGCCGCGAGCTGCAGGACGACGCCGAGGGCGCCACCAAGCACGTCACCATCTCGGTCACCGGGGCGCGGACCGGGTCCGACGCCGTGGCGATCGGGCGCACGGTCGCGCAGGACAACCTGTGCAAGACCGCGTTCTTCGGCTCCGACCCCAACTGGGGGCGGATCGCGATGGCCGTCGGCCGGGCACCGGGCGAGGTGGTCACCGACTCGCTGTCGATCACCATCAACGGCGTGCCGATGTGCCGCGACGGTGTGGCCGCGGGCGACCGGCACGCCGCCGACCTGTCCGGCGTCGACATCCTCGTGCAGATCGAGCTGGGCCTGGGCGAGGGCGCCGCGCAGTTCCTCACCACCGACCTGTCGCACGCCTACGTGGAGGAGAACAGTGCGTACTCCTCCTAGCGGGCGCGACCCTCTCGAACAGCGGCTCGCCCGAGCCGGTGAGAAGGCCGCCATCCTCGCCGAGGCGCTGCCGTGGCTGCAGCGTTTCCACGGGCGGGTCGTCGTCGTCAAGTACGGCGGCAACGCCATGGTCGACGAGGAGCTCAAGCAGGCCTTCGCCCGCGACATGGTCTTCCTGCGCCTGGCCGGCATCCATCCGGTGGTCGTGCACGGCGGCGGTCCGCAGATCAGCACCATGCTGACGCGGCTGGGCCTGCCCGGGGAGTTCCGCGGCGGGCTGCGCGTCACCACCCCGGAGACGATCGACGTGGTGCGCATGGTGCTGGTCGGCCAGGTCGGGCGCGAGCTCGTCGGCCTGATCAACCAGCACGGCCCGTACGCGGTCGGCCTGTCCGGCGAGGACGCCGGGCTGTTCACCGCGGAGAAGCGCACCGCGCTCGTCGGGGGCGAGGCCGTCGACATCGGGCTGGTCGGCGACGTCGTGCAGGTCAGCCCGGACGCCGTGCTCGACATCGTGCGCGCAGGCCGCATCCCGGTGGTCGCGGGCATCGCGCCCGACGTCGACGGGCAGGTCTACAACATCAACGCCGACAGCGCCGCCGCCGCACTGGCCGCAGCGCTCGACGCGGCGAAGCTGGTTGTGCTCACCGACGTGGCGGGGTTGTTCGCGAACTACCCCGACCCGGAGTCGGTGATCAGCGAGCTCACGGCGGCCGAGCTGGAGCCGCTGCTCCCCGGCCTGGAATCGGGCATGGCGCCGAAGATGGAGGCCTGCCTGCGGGCGGTGCGCGGCGGGGTGGGCCAGGCCCACGTGATCGACGGCCGGGTCCCGCACTCGGTCCTGCTGGAAGTGTTCACCCACGAGGGAGTCGGAACGATGGTGATCCCATGAGTCTCACCGAGCGGTGGCAGGCCGCGATGATGGACAACTACGGCACCCCGCCGCTCGCGCTGGTGCGCGGCTCGGGCGCCGAGGTGTGGGACGCCGACGGCCGCCGCTACCTCGACCTGCTGGGCGGGATCGCCGTCAACTCGCTCGGCCACGCCCACCCGGCGGTCGTCGAGGCCGTCACCCGGCAGATCTCCACGCTGGGCCACACGTCGAACCTGTATCTCACCGAGCCCCCGCTGGCGCTGGCCGAGCGGCTGCTGGAGCTGCTCGACGCCGGCACCGCACGGGTGCTGTTCTGCAACTCCGGAGCCGAGGCCAACGAGGCCGCGTTCAAGATGGCGCGCCGCACGGGACGCCCGAGCATCGTCGCCGCCGAGAACGGCTTCCACGGCCGGACCATGGGCGCGCTCGCGCTCACCGGCCAATCTCCCAAGCGCGCGCCGTTCGAGCCCATGACCCCGGGCGTCACCCACGTCCCCTACGGGGACGTCGCGGCGCTCGACGCCGCCGTCGACGAGCACACCGCCGCCGTGTTCCTCGAACCGATCATGGGTGAGGCCGGCGCGGTCACCCCGCCCCCGGGCTACCTGCGGGCCGCGCGGGAGATCACCGCGGCGCGCGGCGCCCTGCTGGTCCTCGACGAGGTGCAGACCGGCATCGGCCGCACGGGCACCTGGTTCGCGCACCAGACCGCCGGGATCGTCCCCGACGTGGTCACCCTGGCCAAGGGGCTCGGCGGGGGGCTCCCGGTCGGCGCCTGCATCGGCGTCGGTGCGGCGGGCGCCCTGCTCGAGCCGGGCCAGCACGGCACCACGTTCGGTGGCAACCCCGTCTGCTGCGCCGCCGCGCTCGCCGTGCTCGACACCGTCGAGGCCGACGGCCTGCTCGAGCACGTCGCACTCGTGGGCAAGACGATCACCAGCGGCATCGAGGCGCTGGGCCACCCGCTGGTCCGCGGCGTCGACGGAGCGGGGCTGCTGATCGGGATCCTGCTCGGCGAGCCGGTGTCCGCCGCGGTGGTGACCGCCGCCCGCGACGCCGGGTTCCTCGTTAACAACGCCGTGCCCGACCGGGTCCGACTCGCCCCCCCGCTCGTGGTCACCGAGGCGCAGGCGGGGGAGTTCCTCTCCGCGCTGCCCGCGATACTGGACGTGGCGACCGATGCCTAGGCACCTGCTGCGCGACGACGACCTCTCCCCGGTCGAGCAGACCGAGATCCTCGACCTCGCCGACGCGATGAAGGCCGACCGCTACGCCCACCGCCCACTGGCCGGTCCGCGGGGGGGTGGGCGGCCGATCGCCGTGGTGTTCGACAAGTCCTCCACCCGCACCCGGATCTCCTTCGAGGTCGGGATCTCCCAGCTCGGGGGCACCCCGCTGATCATCGACGCGCAGACGAGCCAGCTCGGCCGCGGCGAGACCATCGCCGACACCGCCCGGGTGCTCTCGCGCTACGTCGACGCGATCGTCTGGCGCACCGGCGACCAGTCCCGGATCGACGAGATGGCGGCGGCGGCCACGGTGCCCGTCGTCAACGCGCTCACCGACCAGTTCCACCCCTGCCAGGTCCTCGCGGACCTGCAGACGATCCGCGCGCACTTCGGCCGCCTGACCGGGCTCACGCTCACCTTCCTCGGCGACGGCGCCAACAACATGGCCCACTCGCTGCTGCTGGGCGGGGCCACCGCCGGGATGCACGTCCGGGTCTGCACGCCGCAGGGCTTCACCCCCGACGAGCAGATCCTGCGCGACGCGAAGAGCAAGGCCGCCGACACCGGGGGAGGCGTCGAGCTGATCGCCGACCCGCACGACGCGGTCGACGACGTCGACGTGGTCGTCACCGACTCCTGGGTGTCGATGGGCCAGGAGGCCGACGGCCTCGACCGCGCGGCCCCGTTCCGCCCGCTGCAGGTCAACGCCGCGCTGGTGGCCCGCGCCCGTCCCGACGCGATCGTCCTGCACTGCCTGCCCGCCCACCGCGGCGACGAGATCACCGACGAGGTCATCGACGGTCCCCGCAGCGCCGTCTGGGACGAGGCGGAGAACCGGCTGCACGCACAGAAGGCCCTGCTCACGTGGTTGCTGAGCCGATGAGCGGGCCGCGATGACCGCGGTCCAGGGCGGCCGGTCGCGCGTCTCGCGCCAGGCCCGGATCGTCGAGCTGATCACACAGCACCGGGTGCACAGCCAGAGCGAGCTGCTGGGCCTGCTGGAGTCCGACGGCATCGGCACCACCCAGGCCACCCTCTCGCGCGACCTGGACGAGCTGGGCGCGGTCAAGCTCCGCGGGGCCGACGGCGGCACGCCCGTCTACGTCATCCCGGACGACGGCAGCCCGGTACGCGGTATCGAGGGCGGCACCGTCCGCCTGGCTCGGTTGCTGGGGGACCTGCTCGTGTCGGCGGATGCGAGTGGGAACCTGGCGGTCCTGCGCACGCCACCCGGCGGCGCGCACTACCTGGCCAGCGCGTTGGACCGCGCCGCGCTGCACGACGTCGTCGGCACCATCGCCGGCGACGACACCCTGCTGGTGGTGGCCCGCGAGCCACTCTCCGGCGCCGAACTCGTCGCGCTCCTGCGCGATCTGTGACGAAGGAGCACCCACCTCGTGAGCAAGGTCCTGACCTCCCTCCCCCAGGGTGAGCGCATCGGCATCGCCTTCTCCGGGGGGCTCGACACCTCCGTGGCGGTCGCCTGGATGCGCGAGAGCGGCGGGATCCCGTGCACCTACACCGCCGACCTCGGCCAGTACGACGAGCTCGACGTGTCCGGGGTGCCCGCGCGCGCGAAGGAGTACGGCGCCGAGATCGCCCGCGTCGTCGACATCCGTCCGCAGCTGGTGGAGGAGGGCCTGGCCGCGCTGGCGTGCGGCGCCTTCCACATCCGGTCCGCGGGCCGGACGTACTTCAACACCACACCGCTGGGCCGCGCCGTCACCGGCACGCTGCTGGTGCGCGCGATGCACGCCGACGACGTCAACATCTGGGGCGACGGCTCGACGTTCAAGGGCAACGACATCGAGCGGTTCTACCGCTACGGCCTGCTCGCCAACCCCGAGCTGCGCATCTACAAGCCGTGGCTCGACGCGGACTTCGTCCACGAGCTGGGCGGGCGCGACGAGATGAGCAGGTGGCTCACCGTCCGCGGGCTGCCCTACAAGGATGCGGCGGAGAAGGCCTACTCCACCGACGCCAACATCTGGGGCGCCACGCACGAGGCCAAGACGCTCGAGCACCTCGACGTCTCCCTGGAGACGATCGAGCCGATCATGGGCGTCCGGTACTGGGATCCGTCGGTCGGCATCGAGGCCGAGGACGTCGCGGTCACGTTCGAGGCCGGCTGTCCGGTGGCGATCAACGGCGAGCGGTTCGCCGACCCGGTCGCGCTGGTGCTGGCCGCCAACCGGATCGGGGGCCGGCACGGCCTGGGCATGTCCGACCAGATCGAGAACCGGATCATCGAGGCCAAGTCGCGCGGAATCTACGAGGCGCCCGGGATGGCGCTGCTGTTCGTGGCCTACGAGCGGCTGCTCAACGCGATCCACAACGAGGACACCGTCGCCAACTACCACCACGAGGGTCGCAAGCTCGGCCGCCTGCTCTACGAGGGGCGCTGGCTCGACCCGCAGGCCCTGATGGTGCGCGAGTCGATCCAGCGCTGGATCGCCTCGCTGGTCACCGGCACCGTCACGCTGCGCCTGCGCCGTGGTGACGACTACACGATCCTCGACACGCAGGGGACCGGGTTCTCCTACCACCCCGACCGGCTCTCGATGGAGCGGGTCGAGAACGCCGCCTTCGGGCCGACGGACCGGATCGGCCAGCTCACCATGCGCAACCTCGACATCGCCGACTCCCGCGCCAAGCTGGAGGCCTACGCCGAGCAGCCGCACGATCAGGGGACGATGCTCGTCGAGCACGGCACCCTGTTCGGCGACCTGCCCTCGGGCGGGTTCGACCGGATCGCCGCGGCCGACGAGGCCCGGGAGAGCGAGTCGGAGAAGTCCCTCGACGACGCCGCGCTGGAAGCGGGCACGGACTGATGGCGGGCTCGGCACTGTGGGGCGGCCGGTTCGCGTCGGGCCCGGCCGACGCGCTGGCCGCCCTGTCCAGGTCCACCCACTTCGACTGGCGGCTCGCGCCCTACGACGTGCGCGGCTCGAGGGCGCACGCCCGGGTGCTGCACGCCGCGGGCCTGCTCACCGACGCCGAGCTCGCCGGGATGCTCGACGCGCTGGCCAAGCTCGGCGCCGACGTGGAGTCCGGCGCGTTCGGACCGGCTCCCGACGACGAGGACGTGCACTCCGCGCTGGAGCGCGGCCTGATCGAGCGCGCGGGCCCCGACCTGGGCGGCAAGCTGCGCGCCGGCCGCTCGCGCAACGACCAGGTGGCCACGCTGTTCCGGATGTGGCTGCGCGACGCGGCCCGCCGGGTCGGCGCGGGTGTGCTCGACGTCGTGGATGCGCTGGTGGCACAGGCGAGGGCCCACCCAGCCGCCCCGATGCCCGGCCGCACGCACCTGCAGCACGCGCAGCCGGTGCTGCTCGGGCACCACCTGGCCGCCCACGCCCATGCGCTGCTGCGCGACGTCGACCGGCTGCGCGACTGGGACCGGCGCGCCGCGGTCTCGCCCTACGGGTCCGGCGCGCTGGCCGGCTCCTCCCTGGGGCTCGACCCGGAGGCGGTGGCACGCGAGCTCGGTTTCGGCTCGTCGAGCGCCAACTCCATCGACGGTACGGCGAGCCGGGACTTCGCGGCCGAGGCCGCGTTCGTCCTCGCCATGATCGCGGTCGACCTCTCCCGGATCGCCGAGGAGGTGATCGTCTGGGCCACCGCCGAGTTCTCCTACGTCACCCTCGACGACGCGTTCTCCACCGGCAGCTCGATCATGCCGCAGAAGAAGAACCCCGACGTCGCCGAGCTGGCCCGCGGCAAGGCGGGTCGGCTGATCGGCAACCTCACCGGCCTGCTCGCCACGCTCAAGGGCCTGCCGCTGGCCTACAACCGCGACCTGCAGGAAGACAAGGAGCCGCTGTTCGACTCCGTCGAGCAGCTCGACCTCCTGCTGCCCGCCGTGTCCGGCATGATCGCCACGCTCACGTTCCACACCGACCGGCTCGCCGAGCTGGCCCCCGCGGGCTTCACCCTGGCCACCGACGTCGCCGAGTGGCTGGTCCGCCAGGGTGTGCCGTTCCGGGTGGCGCACGAGGCGGCGGGTGGGTGCGTCCGCGCCGCGGAGGCCCGGGGCGCCGGCCTGGCCGATCTCACCGACTCCGAGCTCGCCGCCGTGCATCCCGCGCTGACCCCCGGGGTGCGGGAGGTGCTCACCGTGGCGGGCTCGATAGCCTCACGGGACGCGCGCGGGGGAACCGCGGGGGAGCGCGTCGCCGAGCAGCTCGACGACCTGCGCGCCGCCGCGACCGCCGCCCGCGACGCACTCTCGACGGAGGAACTATGACCACGGAGCTGGCTTCCCGAGCACAGGCCGACTACGACGCCCTCGTCGCGCAGGGCATGAAGCTCGACCTCACGCGCGGCAAGCCCTCGGCCGCCCAGCTCGACCTGTCGGCCGCCATGCTCGGCCTGCCCGGCGACCGGTACAAGGCCGCCGACGGTACCGACACCCGCAACTACCAGGGCCTGCAGGGGCTCACCGAGCTCCGGGAGATCTTCGCCCCCGCGCTGCAGGTGCCCGTCGAGCAGCTGATCGCGTTCGGCAACTCCAGCCTCGAGCTCATGCACGACACGCTGGTGCACGCCCTGCTGTCCCCGCTGCCCGGCGCCGAGCGGCGCTGGGTCGACGAGGAGCGGGTCGTCTTCCTCGCCCCCGTGCCCGGGTACGACCGCCACTTCGCGGTGTGCGACCGGCTGGGCATCGAGCTCGTCGCGGTGCCGATGACGCCCGAGGGCCCCGACATGGACGTCGTGGAGCGGCTCGTCGCCGCCGACCCGTCGATCAAGGGCATCTGGTGCGTCCCGAAGTACGCCAACCCCGACGGCACCGTGTACTCCGACGAGGTCACCCGCCGGCTGGCGAGCATGCCCACCGCGGCGCCGGACTTCCGGATCATGTGGGACAACGCCTACGCGGTGCACCACCTCACCGACGAGGCGATCGAGATCGCCGACGTGCTCGCGCTCGCGGCCGAGGCCGGCCACGCCGACCGGCCGTTCGTCTTCGGGTCCACCTCGAAGATCACCCTTGCCGGCTCGGGCGTCGCGTTCCTCGGGGCGTCGGCGGCCAACGTGAAGTGGTGGCTCGCGCTCACGGCCAAGCGCACCATCGGTCCGGACAAGGTGAACCACCTGCGGCACGTGCTGTTCTTCGGTGACGCCGCCGGGGTGGCCGCGCACATGGCGAAGCACCGGGAGCTGATCGCCCCCAAGTTCGCGGCGCTCGAGGAGATCCTCACCGAGAACTTCGCCGGCACCCCGGGCGTCTCGTGGTCCACGCCGAAGGGCGGGTACTTCGTCACGCTGACCGTGCCCGACGGCACGGCCACCGAGATCGTGCGGCTGGCGAAGGAGGCGGGCATCGCGCTCACCCCGGCGGGCGCCACGCATCCCGGCGGCGACGACCCGCAGGACGCGACCATCCGGCTGGCGCCCACCTTCCCGCCGCTCGACGAGGTCGAGAAGGCGATGGCGGGCGTGGCCGTGTGCGTGAAGCTGGCGCTCGCCCGGGCGTGAGGGCGCTCCTGCCGCGCGAGGAGCTGGCCGCCGACGTCGCCGTGGCGGCCGTGCGGTTGCTGGGGTGCACCGTGGAGGCCGACACGCCGGGCGGCACCGTCGCGGTGCGTCTCGTCGAGGTCGAGGCGTACCGCGGTGCCGACGACCCGGCGTCGCACAGCTTCCGGGGCCGCACACCGCGCAACGCGGTGATGTTCGGTCCGGCCGGGCACCTGTACGTCTACTTCGTCTACGGGATGCACTTCTGCGCCAACGTGTCCTGCCTGGCCGACGGGGACGCGGGCGCGGTCCTGCTGCGGGCCGGTGAGGTCGTCAGCGACCTGGGACACGCGCGGGCCCGGCGCCCGACCGCCCGACGGGACGCGGACCTGGCCCGCGGGCCGGCCCGGCTGGCGTCCGTGCTCGGCCTCACCCGCGAGCAGAACGGCGTCGATGTGACCAGCGGCACCTCTCCGGTGCGCATCCTGACCGGCCCGCCCGTCGATCCGGGATCGGTGCGCACCGGACCGCGGGTCGGGGTGTCCGCCGCCCATGACGTGCCGTGGCGGTTCTGGATCGACGGGGAGCCCGCGGTGAGCGTCTACCGGCGATCGGCCCGTGCTGGACGTCCAGGGTAGGCAAGGCTAGCCTCCTCAGGGTGCTCGAACGTCGCCGTCCTCGCGGATCCGTCCTCCCGGCCCTGCTGGCCGGCCTCGCCCTCGTGCTCGCGGCCTGCGGAGGGGCACCCGCACCGGGTGCCGAACCCGCTGCGGAGACGGCG
Source organism: Pseudonocardia sp. (assembly GCF_029263155.1). Classification (GTDB taxonomy): domain Bacteria; phylum Actinomycetota; class Actinomycetes; order Mycobacteriales; family Pseudonocardiaceae; genus Pseudonocardia. The sequence goes on along the minus strand of NZ_JAJCYB010000078.1, from coordinate 2,694 downwards.
GCCGGCTTCCCGGTCACGGTCGACCATGCGCTGGGCACCACCGAGATCACCGCGCCGCCGCAACGCGTGGTGTCACTCGGATACACCGATCAGGACGCGATCCTCGCGCTCGGGATCGTCCCCGTGGGGATCCGCGAGTTCACCGGCAAGAAGCCGTCGGCCACCTGGCCGTGGGCCGGCGCGCTGCTCCAGGGGCGGCAGCCCCAGGTCCTCGACGGGGAGATCAGCCTGGAGGCGATCGCCGCGCTCGATCCCGACCTGATCATCGGGGTCTCGGCCGGCCTGACGCAGGACCAGTACGACAGCTACTCGCAGATCGCGCCCGTCGTCACCCAGCCGGTGGGCGACCTGCCCTTCCAGACCGGGTGGCAGGACGCGACCCGGATCATCGGGCAGGCGCTCGGGCGCACCGCGGATGCCGACCGGCTGGTCAACGACCTGGAGGCACGCTTCGACTCCGTCGCCGAGGAGTACCCCCAGCTCGCCGGTCGGACCGCGGCGGTGGCGGCGGTGAGCTCCGTCGGAGCGGGCAGCTACTTCGTGTGGTCCTCCGACGACAACCGCGGCCGCTTCCTCGAGTCGATCGGGCTCACCGTGCCCGCCACGTTCGACGACCTCGCGGGCGAGGAGTTCTACGCCGACATCAGCGTCGAGCAGTTGGGGCTGCTCGACGAGAACGACGTGGTCCTCTGGCTGCAGATCCCCGGCACGGAGAACGCGACGCTGGAGGCGCAGCCCGGCTACCCCGTCCTGCAGGTGGGCCAGGAGGGGCGCGTACTCAACCTCACGACCGAGCAGGGGGTCGCGCTGTCGTTCAGCAGCGTGCTCAGCCTGCCCTCGTTGCTCGACACGGTCCCGGGTGAGGTCGCCGCCCGCCTGGGTGGCTGAGAACCCACCGGCCCGCTCGGGAAGGATCGGGGTGTGAGCACCGACATCCCCCCCACCGACATCCTCGACGACCTGGAGTGGCGCGGCCTGATCGCGCAGAGCACCGACCGCGAGGCACTGCGCCGCGACCTCGGTGCCGGGGTGCTGACCCTGTACTGCGGGTTCGACCCCTCGGCGCCGAGCCTGCACGCGGGCAACCTCGTCCCGCTGCTGACCCTGCGGCGGTTCCAGGCGGCCGGGGCGCGGCCGATCGTCCTCGCGGGCGGAGCCACGGGCATGATCGGTGACCCCCGGGACGTCGGCGAGCGGTCGCTCAACAGCGCCGAGACCGTGACCGAGTGGGCGACACGCATCCGCGGACAGCTCGAACGGTTCGTCACGTTCGACGACTCGCCCACGGGAGCGCAGGTCGTCGACAACCTGGACTGGACCGGCGCGCAGACGACGCTGGAGTTCCTGCGCGACGTCGGCAAGCACTTCTCGATCAACGTCATGCTCGCGCGCGAGACGGTGAAGCGCCGTCTGGCCGCGGAGGGCATGTCCTTCACCGAGTTCAGCTACCTGCTGCTGCAGAGCCAGGACTACCTGCACCTGTACCGGCGGCTCGGCTGCAGGCTGCAGATCGGCGGGTCCGACCAGTGGGGCAACATCGTCGGCGGTGTGGAGCTCATCCGGCGGGTGGAGGGCGGTGTCGCGCACGCGCTGACGACGCCACTGGTGACCGACGCGGAGGGCCGCAAGTTCGGCAAGTCCACCGGTGGCGGCAACATCTGGCTCGACCCGGGGATGACCTCGCCGTACGCCTGGTACCAGTACTTCGTGAACGTCGGGGACGCCGATGTCGGTCGCTACCTGCGCTTGTTCACGTTCCTGCCGCGGGAAGAGATCGAGGCGCTCGAGGTGGACGTCGCCGAGCGGCCGCATCTGCGCGCCGGTCAGCGCGCCCTCGCCGCCGAGCTGACCACCCTGGTGCACGGAGCGCGGCACACGGCACAGGTGGTGGCGGCCAGCGGTGCGCTGTTCGGGCGCGGGGAGCTGCGCGAACTCGACGCCGGCACGCTCGACGCGGCCCTGAGCGAGGTCCCGCACGCCGACGTCACACGCGGGGAGCAGCCCACGATCGTCGACCTGCTGGTGGCCACGGGCCTGAGCGAGAGCCGCGGCGCGGCCCGCCGTGCCGTGGGGGAGGGCGGCGCGTACGTGAACAACGCGAAGGTCGTCGACGAGCAGTGGAGCCCGGCCGAGGGCGACCTGCTCTCCGGTGGCTGGCTCGTGGTGCGCCGTGGCAAGCGGAACCTCGCCGGCGTGCGGGTGGCGCCGTGAGGCCGTCCCGACCCTCGCAGGCGCGCTGAGCTGGGCATACGCCGGAAAGGACCCCCCGGTTTGACTGCCGTTCAGGGGCTTGTGTAACTTTCTCCTCGTCGCCAGCGCGGCGGGCAGCACGACAGACCGGGACGAAATCTTCGGCCCAGAGTCAGCCCCCGGAGATGGCGGACACCCCGCAAGGATCTCCACTTCGGTGGGTCGCGCGGATGTGGGCCTGGCGGAGTTTGACTCCGCGGACAGGACCATGTAAGCTGGAAGAGTTGCCCCGGATCCGGTTCGGAAGAGCCGAGATGGTGTGCGGGTGTCTTTTGAGAACTCAACAGTGTGTCGAACTGTATCCTTTTGTGGATACGGGATCATGAGATTGGTTTTATGCCAGTTTGTTTGGCCTGCGACTGTGTCGTGGGTTGTGTTTTTGGTTGGGTTTTCAACCTCTTTTTTGTTGGAGAGTTTGATCCTGGCTCAGGACGAACGCTGGCG
>NZ_JAJCYB010000077.1 GCF_029263155.1 Pseudonocardia sp. | reverse complement strand
CCCTCCGAAGAGGCTCTCGACGCCCCGCTCAGCCCGCCGGATCTCTCCGACGAACCGGGGCCTGCTACTGGGCGCTCCGGTACCTACCCAGGCGGGACTCACACCCGCTGGCCTGATCCAGCTTTCAGGACGCACCACCCGCACAGGGTAGCGGGGTGCCGGGGGTCGCCGATGGTGCCCCGCTCGGCGGGCCGGCACGCGGTCAGAACCGCAGCCCACCCACCTGGTAGCGGCGACGCACCGTCACCGACCCCATACCGGTTCGGCCGTGCACCACGAAGTGCGGGGCCCCCGGGCGGGGGCGCGAGGGCACCTTGCTCTTGACCGTGCCCATGCCGGACACGACGTCGTCGACGTTGGCGGTGGCGTCGTCGGGAACCAGGAGCCGGACGGTGCCCGCGCCCGCGTCGACCTCGATCTCGACGACCGGGTGCGGGATCGTCGCGTCGCAGAAGTCCAGCACGATGGTGCCCATGCTGCTCTGCAGCCGCAGGCGCGCGGGCACGTCCCAGTCGCCGGTGCGCTTGATCGTCGACATCCCGGCCTTGAGCACCACGGGTGGGCCCGCCGGAGTGGACGGGGCGGTCGCGGCGACGGCGAGCGGGGACACGACGTCGGGACCCGGCAGATCGGCGAGCGGCGGGCGCAGGTCGGCCTCGTAGCGCGCCGCGTAGACCGCGGTGAGCCGTTCCTCCAGCTCGGCGAGCGTGATACGGCCCTCGCTCATCGCCTGGTTCAGCCGGGCGGCGGCGCGTTCGCGGTCGGCATCGGAGATCCGGATACCCGGCGGGTCGGGCGGCTGCACGCTCACCCACGCGAGGATAGTGCGGCGCCGGGTGGCGCCGGGTGGCGCCGGGCGGCGCGCCCGGGTCGGCCGGGTCGGGCGGTCAGTCGGCCACTGGAACCCCCATCGAGCGGGCCGTGCCGGCCACCGTCCGCATGGCCGCCTCCACGTCGGTCGTGTTCAGGTCGGGGAGCTTGCGCTCCGCGATCGCGCGCAGCGCCGCCCGCGACAGGGTCCCCGCCCGCTGGTGGCCGGGCCGTCCGGACCCGGTCCCGTCGACGGCCCGGCGGATCAGGAACGACGTCGGCGGGGTGCGCAGGCGCAGCTCGAACGAGCGGTCGTCGAACACCGTCACCTCGACGGGCACGACGTCCCCGCACTGCGCCGCGCTCGCCCGGTCGTAGCGGCGCTTGACCTCCACGAGGTCGACGCCGGTCGGACCGAGCATCTTGCCGAGGTCGGACACGGCGCCCGCACCGGCCGTGAGCTGCAGAGTCACCCGGTGGATCGGCTTCTTCGGTGGCATGGCGACGAGAGTGCGAGCTCCACCGGGTGGAGGCTCCAACCGATTTCGCGACCCCGCGTAGCCTGACCCGCGATGCCGAACACGAGCCTGCGCGGCTGGGGGCGCACCGCCCCCACGGTCGCGAACGTCGTCACCGTCGCCACCGCGGCGGACGTCACCGCCGCGCTCGCCTCCGCCGGACCGCGCGGGGTGATCGCCCGGGGGCTGGGCCGCTCCTACGGCGACCCGGCCCAGAACGCCGGCGGCACCGTCCTGGACATGACCGGGCTCGACCGCATCCACTCCATCGACGCCGACACCGGGCACGTCGACGTCGATGGAGGGGTGAGCCTCGACCGCCTGATGCGGGCCGCGTTGCCGTTCGGCCTGTGGCCGCCGGTGCTGCCGGGCACCCGACAGGTCACGGTCGGCGGCGCGATCGGCGCGGACATCCACGGCAAGGCCCACCACGTCGTCGGCAGCTTCGGCAACCACGTCGTGTCGCTGGACCTGGTCACCGCCGACGGCACGGTGAGCACCCTGACCCCCGACGACGAGCTGTTCTGGGCCACCGTCGGCGGCATGGGGCTGACCGGCGTGGTCGTGCGGGCCACCCTGCGGCTGCACCACGTCGAGACGGCGTACTTCAGCGTCGACACCGAGCAGATCGGCACCCTCGACGAGCTGATGGCCCGCCAGTCCGTCGACGACGAGCGCTACGCCGAGACCGTGTCCTGGTTCGACGCCGTCACCACCGGGGAGCACTTCGGCCGCGGCCTGCTCATGCGGGCCAACCACGCCACGCTCGACGAGCTGCCGCCCACGCTGCGCCGCGACCCGCTGAAGTTCGACGCGCCGCAGCTGCTGACCGTACCCGACGCGTTCCCGCCCGGGCTGCTCAACCGCGTCACCGGGAAGCTGTTCAGCGAGCTCTGGTACCGCAAGTCACCCACCCGGTTCGGCGCGATCCAGAACATCACCCAGTTCCTGCACCCGCTCGACGTCATCGGCGAGTGGAACCGCGGCTACGGCCCGCGGGGGTTCCTGCAGTACCAGTTCGTGGTGCCGACCGACCGCGGCGACGTCGTGCGCGGCGTCCTGGAGCGGATGACCGCCGCCGGGCAGGTCTCCGCGCTCAACGTGCTCAAGCGCTTCGGCGAGAGCAGCCGCGCGCCGCTGTCGTTCCCGATGCCGGGCTGGACGCTGTGCGTCGACATCCCCATCGGCCCGGGGCTCGGCGCCCTGTGCGACGAGCTCGACACGCTCGTCCTCGACGCGGGCGGGCGGCACTACCTGGCCAAGGAGTCGCGCACCACCCCGGAGGCGATCCGTCGCGGGTACCCGCGCCTCGACGAGTGGCGCAAGGTCCGCGACGCCGCCGACCCGCGCGGCGTGTTCGCCTCCGACATGTCCCGGCGCCTGGAGCTCACCTCGTGACCCGTTCCCACGGTGCGCGGCGACCCCGACCCACCCCGAGCGGAGCGAAATGATCGACGCAGTCGGCAACCCGCAGAGCGTGCTGCTGCTGGGCGGTACCTCCGAGATCGGCCTTGCCGTCGTCGAGGGGTTCGCGTCCGACCGGCCGCTGCGCGTGGTGCTCGCCGCGCGCAAGTCCGACCGCCTCGACGCCGCGCGCGAGCGGCTGGAGAGGCTCGGCTGCGCGGTCGAGACCGTCGAGTTCGACGCGCGGGCGCTCGACACGCACGCGGACATGGTCCGCTCGGTGTTCGCCGCGGGCGACATCGACGTCGCGCTGGTCGCGTTCGGCCTGCTCGGCGACAACGAGAAGGCCTGGACCGACGTCGACACCGCGGTGGAGCTGGCGCAGGTCAACTACACCGCGGCCGTGTCCACCGGGGTGGCGCTCGCCTCGGCCATGCGGCAGCAGGGCCATGGTGCGTTGGTCGCGTTCTCCTCGGTGGCCGGGGAGCGGGCCCGGCGGTCGAACTTCGTCTACGGCTCCACAAAGGCCGGGATGGACGCGTTCTACTCCGGGCTGACCGAGGCGCTGCGCGGCACCGGCGTCACCGTCACCGTCGTGCGCCCCGGGTTCGTGCACACGCGCATGACCGAGGGCCTCACCCCGGCTCCCCTGTCGACCACTCCGGAGGCCGTGGCCGGGATCGTCGTCGACGCGGTGCGCAACCGCCGCGAGTTGGTGTGGGCGCCGGGGCCGCTGCGGTTCGTGATGAGCGCGCTGCGGCACATACCCCGACCCCTGTTCCGCCGCCTCCCGGTCTGAGCCCGGGCGGCCGGCGGACGTCGGGAACACGACCACCGCACCGGCACGGGTGATCAACGCGTCGGAACGCACAACCGCATCCCGCACACCCGGCCGTTCCCAGCTGCCGATCACGCGACGCGCACCGCACCCGCACCGGCCGGCAGCCGCGGCGCCCCTCCCGCCGTGCAGTGACGGGAGGGGCGAGGATTTCCTATCCCCCCGCGTGCGAGACGGCGCTGCGCACGCGGACGACGCGCTCCAGGGTGCCCCAGCCGTCCGCGCGGTGGGCGGGGCGGCGGCCCTGGGCGTGGACGAGCGCGGCGGCCAGCGTCGGCTGCCGCGACGGCCCGGCGGCGTGGCGCGGGGCGGGCGGGACGTAGCCGCCCGCCTGCTCCCGGGCCGCCGGGAGCGCTGGGTCCGCCGGGAGGGGACGGCCCGCCGGGGCGGGTCGGTTCGTGGTGCCCTGCGCGCGACGCGCCGACGGGCGCAGCAGGGACGGCCGAGGCAGGGTCACCCCGCGGAACGAGACGCGGCGCAGCCGGCGCCGGGCGGGCTCCTCCACCCAGCGGAACGCTGCCGCGGCGACCGGGTAGGTCGTCAGCACGACCACCGCGGCGACGACGTGCCCGGTCATCCCGCCGCGCAGCGCGGGCACGTAGGCCTGGGCGAGCCACAGCAGCTCGAGCATCGGGATGTGCACCAGGTAGAGGCTGTAGGACACGCGGCCGCCGTGGACCATCGCCGGCCGGGACAGGACCAGTGCCGGGCCGCGGTCGGCCAGCGCGATGGCCCCGACGAGCAGCGGGAACCAGATGATGACCATGCCGCCGCGGCCGGGCCCGAGCAGCTCACCGAACCACAGCCCGGCGCCGATCAGCACCGGCAGCACGACCGAGAGCCGCGACGCCGCGCGCCGCACCGGCTCGGTGCGCGGCAGCCGCGCCACCACCAGCTGCACCAGCACGCCCGCGGCGAAGCCGCAGAGGATGCGGGTGACCCAGCTCCACTCGTAGTACGGGTGGCCGACGGTGGCGTAGGAGGAGGCGATCGGCAGCATCAGCACGAGGGCGCCCGCCCCGAGCACCAGCAGCGGCAGGTTGCGCAGCCGGAAGAACACCAGCGCGGCCACGGGGAACAGCAGGTAGGCGAGCCACTCCGCACTGATCGACCAGGTGGACCCCACCCAGGACGCGCCGTCGAGGAACTCGTTGTCCCACATCTGCACCATGAACAGCTGCTGCACCCACTGCCCGACGCTCATGACCGGCTGCACCCCCTGGAACGCGATGTCGTCGTCGGAGCCGAACACCAGGCGGGCCAGCAGCCAGAGCCCGAACAGGTGGAACACGCACGCGTACACCGGCCACATGCGGCAGAACCGGGCCCAGACGAAGCGTGCGGTGGCTCCCGCGCGCAGGGTGGGGCCCATCGTCGCCAGGTAGGTGTGGGCGATGACGAACCCGCTCAGCACGAAGAACAGGTCGACGCCGAGCGCCCCGGAGGTGATCAGCGGCCCCAGCACGCCGACCACCTCCGTGACCCCGGCCAGGGCCGTGAAGTGGACGTGGAAGAGGACGACCCACACGGCCGCGACGATGCGGAGTCCCGTCAACCCCCGGAACTCACCTGAGGAGTCGGCTTGAGCCCCGGATGGGGTGGTTCCGGGAGCAGCGAACGTCACGCTGGCAAGAACGAAGGCCGTCACATCAGCGGTGCGGGTGACACCGGGCCAGTACCTGGATGGCGCTGTCGATCACGCAGCGTTCACAAGAGGTTGCGGCGATCGGGTGAGACACGGACGGGCCGGCGCCCGTCACCCGCTCGGGTGTCCCTCACTGAGCGCGACCGGTCCTGCCCGCCCGGTCCCTGCGTCACCAGCGGTCGAGATGCAGCACCGTGTCCAGCGGCTCGCGCTTCGCCGGGCGGAACGTCTCGCCCGTGTAGTACGCCGTGGGCAGCAGGACGCCCTGCCGCACCTGCGGCGGGATGCCGAGCAGCGCCGAGATCTCCCTCTCGTAGCGCAGGTGCAGGGTGGTCCACGCGCTGCCGAGCCCGCGGGCGCGCGCCGCGACCTGGAAGCTCCACGCGGCGGGCAGCAGCGAGCCCCACAGCCCGGCCTGGTTGCTCGCCGGCAACTCCTCGGCCGCGGTGATGCAGGCGATGACGTGCACCGGGACCCGGCCCATCACCTCGGCCAGGTGGTCGGCCGACGAGGCCACCCGTGCCTGCACCTCCTCCCGGCCGGGGACCGCCCGGCCGGCGTAGGCCGGGGAGTCCCGGTAGGCGAGGTAGGACTGCCGGTAGTAGTCCCCGATCCCCGCGCGCAGCTCCGGATCGGTGACGACCATCCAGTGCCAGCCCTGCTGGTTGCCGCCGCTGGGCGCCTGCACCGCCACCTCGAGGCTCTCCCGGACGAGGGCGAGGGGCACCGGCCGGTCGAGGTCGAGGCGCTTGCGCACCGACCGGGTGGTCGTCAGCAGCTCGTCGGGGCCGAGTGGGAGCGTCATGCCCCGATCATGCGATGCCCTCCCCGTCGAGGACCAGCGGGGAGGTGACCCCGGGCCCCGGGACCCGGTTGTCTAATCTCGACGCGATGCTCACGCTCGACCGCCCGCCCCTGCTCACCGGCACGGCGGGCCCCCGGCCCCCGGGCCGGACCGCGGTGGCGGCCGTGCTGGGCCTGCTGGCCGCGGTGCTCGCCGTGGCCTTCCCGTTCCTGCCGGTCGAGCAGGACACGCTGCAGCTGCGCTGGCCCACCGCCGAGAACGGCACCGCACCGGTCACCGCCCCGCTGGTCGCGATCCGACCCGAGCGCCTCACCGCCGAACTGCCGTGCACCACGTTGGCCGGGCTGGGCACCGGCACCGCGTTCTCGACGACCCCCGCCGACGCCCCCGGTGGTGCGGCCGTCGGGCTCGCGGTCACCGTCGACGCGGGCACCGTCAGCGTGATCGGCGACGGCGAGGTGCTCGCCGCCACGCCGGTGCCCACCACCCCCGGGTGTGCGCTCTCGATCAGCACCGACGCGGCGGCGACCACGGTCGTGCTGGGCGGGCAGACGCTCGTCGACTCCACCGACGACCTGCGCCCCGAGGTCGTCGGCGTGTACTCCGACCTGTCCGACGCGCAGGGCGCGGGCGCGTCCGTCGTGATCACCGTCGACAACCGGTACGACTCGACCCCCACACCGCTCAAGGTGGCCGTCGGGGTGCTCGCGGTGCTCGCGCTGCTCGGCGCTCTGGCGGTGCTGCACGGCCTCGACGCCCGCCACGGCAGGCGGCTGCCGCGCCGGGCCCGCGCCGGCCGCCGGCGACGCACCGATCCCGTCCGGGACACGGTGGTGATCGGCACGCTCGTGGTGTGGCTGGCGTTCGGCGCCGTCACCGCCGACGACGGCTACATCCTCACGATGGTGCGTGCGGCGAGCGACACCGGCTACGTCGGCAACTACTACCGCTGGTTCGACGTCCCCGAGGCACCGTTCGGCTGGTTCTACGAGCTGTACGCGCCGTGGGCCCGGGTCAGTGACTCCGTGCTGTGGCTACGCCTGCCCTCGCTGATCATGGGCGTGTTGTCGTGGCTGTTGCTGAGCCGCGGGCTGCTCCCCCGGCTGGGCCGCCAGGTGCGGCAGAGCCGCGCAGCGGGATGGGCCGCGGCCACGGTGTTCCTCTGCTTCTGGCTGCCCTTCCTCTCGGGGCTGCGGCCGGAGCCGGTCGTCGTGCTCGGGGCGCTGGTGGCCTACGTGGCGCTGGAGCGGGCGCTGGTGGTGCGCCGGCTGGTCCCGGTGGCGATCGGGCTCGTCGCGGCGGCGTTCGCGGTGGGCGCGACGCCGACCGGGCTGCTGGCGGTGGCGCCGTTCGTCGCCGCGGCCCGCCCCCTGCTGGGGATGTTCCGCGAGCGCGCGGCCGTCGACGGCTGGGCCGCGGTGCTCGCGCCGATACTGGGCGCCGGGCTGATCGTGCTGGTGGCCGTCTTCGGTGACCAGACGGTCGCGACGGTGCTGGAGGCCACCCGAGTCCGGACCGGCATCGGGCCGAACGTGCCCTGGTACAACGAGATCGCCCGGTACGTCGACCTGTTCGCCCCCAACCAGGACGGCGCGCTGGCGCGCCGGTTCCCGGTGCTGCTGCTCGTACTGTGCATCGGGGTCTGCGCGGTGGTCATCCTGCGCCGCGGCGCCATCCCCGGTGCGGCGCTGGGCCCGAGCAGGCGGCTGATCGCGGTGACCCTGCTCGGGTTCCTCGTGCTGCTGCTGACGCCGACGAAGTGGACCCACCACTTCGGCGCGTTCGCCGCGATCGGCGGCGGGGTGGGGGCGCTGGCCGCACTGGCCACCAGCGCGCCGGTGCTGCGCTCGGGGCGCAACCGCACCGTGTTCCTCGCCGCCGTGCTGGGTGTCGCGGCCATCGCGTTCACCGGACCCAACGCCTGGATGTACGTGTCGAACTGGGGCGTCCCGTGGTTCGACCGCCCACCGGTGATCGGCGGGATCGAGATCTACCAGGTGCTGCTCCTCGCCGCCGTCGGCTGCCTGGCCGTGGCCGGTGTCGGCAACCTGCGCGGCGGGCGGGAGCGGGTGCAACCGCCCGGGCTGGCCCTGCGCCTGGGGGCCGGACCGCTGGTCGTGGTGTGCGGGGCGCTGGTGGCGCTGCAGGTCGGGTCGATGGGCAAGGCGATGCTCGAGCAGCGCGGGAGCTACTCCGTCGGCGGGGACGTCCTCGCCACCGGTGGTGCCGGGTGCGGCCTCGCGGACCGCGTGCTCGTCGACACCGACGCGGGCGTGCTCCCCGCGTCCGACCCGCGCCCCGGGGACGAGCCGCCGGTCACCGACGGGTTCGCCGTCGGGGGGGTGCCCCCGGACGGCGGCAGCACCGGCGGCACCGAGGAGACCTACGCCCAGCCGAGCGGCATCGCGCCGGTCGTGGGCAGCTTCCGGCCCGACGGCGGCCCCGCGACGTTCCGGTCCGGCTGGTTCGCGCTGCCCCCCGACGGCGGCGGCACCCCGCTCGCGGTGAGCGTGGCCGGGCGCACCTCCGGCGGCACGAGCGTGGCCGTCGAGTTCGGGCGCTCCACGGCCCTGGGCACCGAGGTGCTCACCACCGTCGACGTGTCCGACGAGCGCACCGGCGAGCCGGGCTGGCGCGACCTGCGCACCCCGGTCGTCGACGGCGCCGACGTGGTCCGGGTGATCGCCGAGGACCGGGCCGTGGGTCCCGGCGGCTGGCTGGCCGTCACCCCGCCCCGGGTTCCCGAGCAGGCCACGCTCACCGAGGTGCTCGGCGACTCCCCGGTGCTGGTCGACTGGCCGGTCCCCTTCGCCAACCCGTGCGTGCGACCGTTCGCGGTGGTCGACGGCGTGGCCGAGGTGCCCACCCACCGCCTGCTCGCCGACGAGCAGCTCAGGCCGCTGGGCGACATCTGGTCCGCGGCGGCGGCGGGTGGCCCGCTGGCCTGGGTCGAGCTGATCGGGGACCAGGAACCCGTGCCCAGCTACCTCGCGGGCGAGCCCGACCGCGACTGGGGCGAGCTGCGCCGCATAGACCTCTACGAGCCGGGCGCGGGCTCACCGGAGCGGATCACCGGCACGCAGACGCGCTGGGGCTGGTACTCCCCCGGACCGCAGGGCGAGCCCCCGGCCGGCACCGCCGGAGCGAGCCGCTGAGCGGAGGTCGGCGCCCCGCCGGCCGGCGGACGACGGCGGGACGGGCCCCGCGGTCGTCCGCACGTGCGCCCGCCACCACAATTGGCCGGATCCCTGACCCGAACCGGAGGACCCCCACGCCATGCTGCGCACACCGGAGGACACCGACTCCGTGGCGGCCACGTCCGACGTCGCACCCGCCGAGCCGCCGCCGCCGCGGCTGCTGGTCCAGCGCGGGCTGTTCTTCGGGCCGTCGGCCCTGGTTCCCGAGGACCTCTACTCGGTGGTGGGCTCCGGCGCCGCCCGCCGCGAGCGCCACGGCGTCCACCTGACCCCAGGCACGCGCGTGTCCACCAACACCTACTTCGGCCGCGTCCACGCCACCTACTGGCAGCGCTGGACCACCGCCGAGTCGGTGCAGGTGCGGCTGACGGTATCGGGCACCGGGCGGGTGCGGGTGCTGGCCTCGGACACGAACAAGGTGTGGCGGATCGTGGCCGCGGAGCGCGTCGACGACGCGCCGGAGCGGGTCGTCACCCTGTCCGCGCGCATCGACCGCTTCCTCGACGGCGGCGGCCTGTGGCTGGAGCTGTCGACCGAGACCGGCGAGATGACGGTGTCGGGGGTCGAGTGGAGCGTCGCCGCGCCGCCGCGGATGGCGCGCACCGACGTCGTCATCTGCACCTACAACCGCGCCGACGACTGCCTCGACACGCTCCGGGCCCTCGCCGACGACCCGCGCGCGCTGGAGACCGTCGGCACGGTGCAGGTGGTGGACCAGGGCAGCGACCCGCTCGAGGCACGCCCGCGCTTCGTCGAGGTGTCCGCGGCGCTGGGGGCCCGGCTGCGCTACGTCCGCCAGCCCAACCTGGGCGGGGCGGGCGGCTTCACCCGGGGCATCTTCGACGCCACCGCAGGCGCTCCCGACGGGCACTCCGACGTCCTGCTGATGGACGACGACGTGCTCCTGGAGCCGGAGATCCTGGTGCGGCTCACCGCGTTCGCGGCCTGCACCCGGCACCCGACGATCGTCGGCGGACAGATGCTCAACCTGCTGCACCCCACCCACCTGCACATCTCCGCGGAGTACGCCGACCCGGAGATCCTCACCGTGGGCCTGCCGGTGCCGGGCGCGCTGGCCGAGGCGAACCTGCTCGGGCTCGACGAGCACGACCTGCCGATCAACCAGGAACGGCGCGTCGACACCGAGTACAACGGCTGGTGGTCCTGCCTGATCCCGGCCGCGATCGTGCGGGAGATCGGCTACCCGCTGCCGCTGTTCTTCCAGTGGGACGACATCGAGTTCGGCTACCGCGCCCGCGCCCACGGCTTCCCCACCGTCGCCCTGCCCGGCGCCGGGGTCTGGCACGCCGACTTCGGGTGGAAGGACTGGGACGAGTGGCACCGGTACTTCAACCTGCGCAACGGGCTCATCACCGCCGCGCTGCACACCGGCTTCTCCACCAAGCGGGTGGTGCGCCAGCTCGGGAAGACCCTGGCGCAGAACCTGGTCGCGATGCACTACGGCCTCGCGGTCACGCTGCTCACCGCGGTCGAGGACTTCCTGGACGGGCCGGACATCCTGCGGGACGGGTCGGCCGACGCGGCGGCGGAGATCCGGCGGATCCGCTCGGCCTACCCGGAGACCGTCCTGCACCCGATGGCCGACCTGACCGACGACTTCCGCGAGGTGCAGGTCGTCCGCGACGCCGGCACCCCGACCAAGCAGCGACTCACCTGGCTCAAGCGCGTGGCCTACCTGGTCACCGACCGGGCGCCGCACCGCACCGGGTTCGTCCCCGCCGGTGACGCGCACTGGTGGCACGTGTCGACGTTCGAGCGCGCGGTCGTCGCCGACATGGGCGAGCACGGCTACCGGGTCCGCACGCGCGACCGCGGCCTGGCCCTGGAGCTGGCCGGGCGGGGGGCGCGCACGCTGCGCCGCGTCGTGCGGGAGGGCCCCGCGGTGGCGGCGCGCTACCGCGCGGCGATGCCCGCGCTGACCAGCCGCGCGAACTGGGCCCGCCTGTACGGCCTGGACCCCGAGCAACGGCACTAGCCGATGAAGACGCGGCCGGTGTAGTCCTCACCGACCAGCGAGGGCAGGCGCGTCCAGCCGGCGCGGCGGGTCTCGGTGACCGTCACGTCGTAGGCGCCGGGCGGGTGGTCGTACACCACCCGGTCGACGTGCCCCCAGGCCAGCGTCTCGGCCCCGGCCGCCGGGTCCAGCGTCGACGGGAGCTCGACGAACCGTGCGGTGCGGTCGATCTGGGCCAGCGTGCCGCCGTTGTCGGGGAACGTCGCGTTCTCCTCGATCTCGTCCTCGAGCCCGTCTCCCGCGCGCAGCCGGTACGCGGGCGCCTCGGCCAGGCCGTGGCGTATCTCGATCTGGTCGACGCAGGGCCAGAACACGGCGGAGACCTGGTCGGCGAACACCGGCGCCCCGCCGGTCAGCTCGGGCACCCCGCGGGCGGTGGCCAGGCGCGGGGCCGTCACCGCCAGCCAGGTGTCGTCCCCGGCGAGCGTGTCGTTCGCGACCACCCGGACCTGCGTGGGCCGCTCCGCCGCCGGGTCCAGGTCGCCGAGGCGGACGAGCAGGTCCACCCATCCCTCGGGCCGACCCTCCGGCCCGAAGGCGACGGCGGACATCCCCGCGCCGGACCGGAACTCGACCGTCACGTCCTGGGGCTCCCGCAGGTCACCCGCTGCGGAGACGACCACCGTGTCGGACGGGTCGCCGGGCGGGACCGGGTACCACGGCGTGCTCAGCGTGCCCGTGCCGGAGCCGCCCGGGACGTCGTCGTGCCACGTGGCGACGTCGGGCGCGGCCGGGATCGGGTCCCGGTCGGGCGGGCGGCCCGCGACCATGTCGCCGCCGAGCTCGGCACCGTCCGCAGCCGCGCCGAGCCGGTCGCCGTCCAGGACGCTGACCGCCCCCGCGAACCCGCAGCCGGCACCGCGCAGCGTGGCGAGGTTCATGCCCGCGACCGACGCGCCCGGCGCCTGGCGCACGGGCGCCAGCGTGAACACCGCCAGCAGCAGCGCCAGCCCGCCGGCGACAGCGACGGCGAGCACGGCCCGGTCCGGCGTCAGGCCCAGGGGCGTGCGCACCCGGCGGACCACGATCCAGGCGAGCGCCGCGACCGCCAGCCACAGCAGCGGGTTCCGCAGCGCGATCGGGCCGACCTGGGGCAGCAGGAGGCTGAGCAGGTAGGGCGTGGAGAGGTCGGCGTGGTTGCCGAACGACTGCCCCCAGTCGGCGTAGGGCCGCCACAGGTTCGGACCGGCGAAGCTCACGGCCGCCGCGACGACGGCGGTCGCGGTCGCGAAGGCCAGCACCGCCGCGCCCGGGCGGCGCGGCACCGGCGAGCGCAGCAGGGCGGCGGTGAGCAGCACGGTGGCGGGCGCGGCGACGGCCCCGAAATGGTTGACCCACTTGGTGGGCGTGAACACCAGCGACACCAGCGCCAGGCCGGTCAGCACGGTCGCGACCGCGAGCAGCCGCCCGGTCGGGCCGCGGGTGCCCCGCCTGCGCCCGACCGACAGCAGCCCGAGCACGAGCACCGCGATCGTCAGCAGCACCGGGAGCCGCTTGCCCCACGAGCCGGTGTCGGCCGGGGCGAGCAGCGCCGCGTAGTGGACGTACTCGTCGTACCAGGCGTACTGGCGGTAGTACCAGCGGTGCACGGCGACGGACTCGAGCACGTCGCCCAGCGACGCGTCGGCGAACCCGACGGGCACCACCACCGAGGTGGCCGCGACCGCCGCGAGCACGGCGGCGACCCGGGTGCCCCGCGCGGCGCCCCGCCACCAGCGGCCCAGCCAGGTCAGGGCCAGCAGCAGCGGGACGACGGCCACCAGGGCCGTCGGGGACACCGTCATCGCGAGCGCGGCCAGCGCCGTCGCCGCGACGAGCGCCCCCACCGAGCGCCGGCGCCGCGCCAGCTCGACCAGCACGAGCACCCCGGCGGTCAGCACGACGATCAGCGGTTCGGGCCGCAGCGTCATGCCGTAGGGCAGGAACCACACCAGGTGTGCCGCCGCGAGCGCCCATGCGGCACGGCGCCCGGGGCGTCCCCGCCCGACCCGGCCCAGCGCGGTGGCCAGCAGCACGCGCAACAGCAGGTAGGTCACGAGGCCGTAGACCAGCGGGAGCACGCGCAGCCACAGCAGGCTCCAGCCGCCGATCCCGCCCCAGGCCTGCATCGCGTACTGCGCCAGCACGAACGGGTTCTCGGTGACGTTGAACTGGTAGACGTGGTTGCCGACGTAGCCCGACGCCGCCGCGCCCCGCGCCATCAGCGAGTACCAGGCGTCGTCGACGTTGACCGGCCCGATGACGGCCCACACCGCCGAGACGGCCAGCACCAGCACGTCCGGGACGCCGGGCCGGGGCAGCCGCAGGCCGGGCCCGCGCCCCGGCCAGGCGCGCCACGCCACCACCAGCAGCGCGACCAGCGCGAGGCCGTGCCCGATGAGCAGCGCGGTCTTCAGGGGCGAGGGCACCGACTGGTACCGCGCGTCGGTGTGGATCTCCACCGCGAGCCCCGCGGCCTCCGGGCGGCCCTGCGCGCCCGTCTCCAGCTGGGCGACCTGCGGGGTGAGCAACCCGGGCCGTTCGGCGACGAGGGTGCCGTCGCGCAGCACCCGGGTGCCCGCACCGTCCGCCTCGACGGTGTAGGCGGCGCACCCCGCGGCGAGCGGTTCGGTGACCAGCCGCTGCCCCGAGGAGTCGATCGTGACGGTGCCCCCGGCGGAGGCCACGACCAGCCCGGAACCGAGGGTCGCGTCGACGTCGGCGGGCAGCGTCCGCAACACCTCGCCGTCGACGGCGCGCAGCGTGGCGCACGGGATCTGCGCCCGCAGCTCCAGCGGGCGGTAGGGCGCCAGCGGCACGACCGTGGACGTCGGCGCCTCGCCCGCGCGGGGCCAGGTCAGCACCGGTTCGTCGGCGTCGACGGGGGCGAGCACCGCGGCCACGCCGAGCAGCCCGGTCAGCAGGGCCAGCACGACGACCGGCAGCCAGGACGGCCGCGCGGGCCGGGCCGGGACGGCCCGCCGGGGCACCGGCCGGGTGTCGGTCAGCACGGCCGGGAGCGCCCCAGCACCGGTGGCCGCCCCACCACCCGTGGCCGCCCCAGCACCGGTTGCAGCAAGGCCACCTTCACGCAGCCCCGTTGCGGCAAGGTGGCCTTGCTGCAATCCGCGGCCCACGGAGCGAGGGCCGCACCGCCGTCGCGCGGGCCGTCGTTCATGCGTCGAAGATGCGCTTCCAGCCCTCGCGGCCCGTCAGCTCCGGGACCGCCGCGCGGTAGCGCTCCCGCAGCTGCGGCCAGGCCCGCCCGATCTCGCGCAGCTGCGTCACCGAGGTCCGCATCATCGACCGGAACAGCGCGGGGTCGCGGCGGCGGAACGTGACGCCGCGGCCGTCCGGTGTGGAGACGGTGGCCGAGTCCAGGCGGGAGAGCACGAACCACTGCGCCTGCTTCGACGGCACGTTGCGCTGCGGCACGACCTGGTGGGCGGGGTCCACCGCGCGCAGGTTGTGCAGCACGCTGCGCGCCAGCCCCTTCACGATCGCCAGCTTCCTCGTCGGCGGCTCCGGGAACACCTGCGCGGCCAGCGCGTCCAGGTCGGAGTGCGGCACCTGCGTGGCCGAGTCGAGCGGGCGACCGTCGTCGAACTCGGCCCTGATGGCCCGGATCTCCCCCAGCGCAGAAGGCAGCTTCGGGAACAGCTGCTCGGGCCCGGCCAAGAAGTCGCGCAGCGCCATCTCCTGCAGCGCCATCGCCGAGTACTCCATCAGCATCAGGTGCCGCAGCGAGCGCTTCACCGTGTCCACGAGCAGCGCGCGCGGGTTGTCCGGCCCGTGCAGCGCCGCCGCGACGAACCGGTTGCGGTAGTGGAAGTAGGCCTGCCAGTCGCTGGTGTCGTCCTTCTCCAGGAACGACATGTGCCAGATCGCGATGCCGGGCACGGTGGCCGTGCGGTAGCCGCGCGAGCGGGCGCGCAGGCCGTACTCGGCGTCGTCCCACTTGATGAACAGCGGCAGCGGCAGGCCCAGGTCCTCCGCGACGGCGCGTGGGATCAGGCACATCCACCACGCGTTGTAGTCGACGTCGGTGCGCCGGTGCAGCCACGGCGTCTGCCGCAGCGTCTTCTCGGCGAGGTCGTGGTGCGGCTCGGTGCCGGGGGCGTTGCGCCACAGGAAGGCGTTGCGGTCGACGACCTCGCCCATCGTGGACAGCTGGGAACGTGCCTGCAGCGACAGCATCTGCCCGCCGACCAGCATCGGCTCGCGGCTGTAGCGGGAGAACGCGACGGCGCGCAGCACCGAGTCGGGCTCGAGCAGGATGTCGTCGTCCATGTAGAGGATCTGCTCGCAGTCGGTGGACCCGAGCGCCTCGTACATGATCCGCGCGTAGCCGCCGGAGCCGCCCAGGTTGGGCTGGTCGATGATCCGCAGCTTGTCGCCGAGCAGCGCGGCGACCTCGGCGAACCCCGGCTCGTCGCGCACCTTCTTCGTGCCCTGGTCGGGGATGATCACCGTGACGACCGTGTCGAGCACCAGCGGGTCCTCGGCGATCGCGTTGAGCGTGGCCACGCAGTCGGCGGGACGGTTGAACGTGGGCATCCCGATCGTCACGGCTGCGCGCGTCGCCGACTCCTGCGCGGCGAACCAGCCCCCGGAGTGCAGCGTCAGCTCGCCGGAGTCGGTGGTGAGGTCGAACCAGTACCAGCCACCGTCCTCGAAGGGCCGCAGGTCCAGCGCCATGTCGAGGTCCAGCCGGCCGTCCACGACCTCGCCACCCACGAAGATCTGCGAGCCGTCGGCCTTGGTGCGGTAGACGTCGACGCGCCCTGAGCCCGACAGCGCGAGCCTCAGGTGCACCTCGGTGAGCGCCGACCAGTGCCGCCAGTAGCCCGCGGCGAACGCGTTGAAGTAAGCCCCGAAGGACACCTCGCTCTGCTCGGGGACCAGCGCCGAGGTCCGGGAGACCACCCGCAGCCGCCGCGCGGTGGCGGCCGTACCGATCAGGTTGACCTCGCGCAGCGGTGAGCCCGGCAGGGGCGGCGGCGTCGTCAGCCGCACCCCGGTCCGCTCGTCCAGGTACAGCGAGCGCACGCTCATCGGGTCGCCGGAGCGGGGCAGGATCACCCGCTGCAGCAGGCCGCCGGTGCCGCCGCCCGTCGTCGGGGCGGCTGCGGGGGCGGGTGCGGCGGTCGTCGTCACAACGCTGTCCTCGGGATGGTCGTCAGGGGGTACCGGTCCGGTTGTCGAGGGTAGCGGCGTGATGGCGGCTACCCCGGTCGGGCTCGGGTGGCGCGGCGGGGCGTCCGGCACCCGCGCACCTTCTGGCGGCCCGCGCACGTCCCGACGTGCGCACATGACTGAAGAGTGCGCAAGCGCCCCGGGACGATCGAGGGCCGGCGGGTCCGGTCAGTCCTCGCCGGTCTCGGTGCCGGACAGCGCCCGCCCGTCGGTGAAGTACGGGGCGATGCGGTTGTCGAACATGGTCAGCGCCGAGCCGATGGCCATGTGCATGTCGAGGTACTTGTAGGTGCCCAGGCGGCCGCCGAAGAGCACGTTGTAGTTGGCGGTCTCCTTGCGGGCGAGCTCGCGGTAGCGGGCGAGCTTGGCGCGGTCCTCGGGGGTGTTCACCGGGTAGTACGGCTCGTCGCCCGGTTCGGCGAAGCGGGAGTACTCGCGCACGATCACCGTCTTGTCCGAGGGGTAGTCGCGCTCGGGGTGGAAGTGCCGGAACTCCAGGATCCGGGTGTAGGGCACCTCGGCGTCGTTGTAGTTGACGACGGTCGTGCCCTGGAAGTCGCCCGTGTCCGTGAGCACCTCCTGCTCGAAGTCGAGCGTGCGCCAGGACAGCGGACCCTCGCTGTTGCCGAAGTACGCGTCCAGCGGGCCGGTGTAGACGGTCGGTGTGCCGGCCGGGATCTCGTCGCGGACCGCGAAGTAGTCGGTGTCGAGCCGGACGTCGATGTTGGGGTGATCGGCCATCCGCTCCAGCCACGCGGTGTAGCCGTCGACCGGCAGGCCCTCGTAGGTGTCGTTGAAGTACCGGTTGTCGAACGTGTAGCGCACCGGCAGCCGCGTGATGATCGACGCGTCGAGCTTGCGGGGGTCGGTCTGCCACTGCTTGGCGTTGTAGCCCCGGATGAACGCCTCGTAGAGGGGGCGACCGATCAGCGAGATCGCCTTCTCCTCGAGGTTCGTCGCGTCCTTCGTCTCGATCTCGCTCGACTGCTCGGCGATGAGCGCCCGTGCCTCGTCGGGGGTGTGCGAGCGGCCGAAGAACTGGTTGATCAGCGCCAGGTTCATCGGGAACGCGTAGACCTGGTCGCCCACCTTCGCGAACACCCGGTGCTGGTAGCCGGTGAAGGCGGTGAATCGGTTGCAGTACTCCCACACGCGGGTGTTGGAGGTGTGGAACAGGTGCGCACCGTAGCGGTGGACCTCGATCCCGGTCTCCGGCTCGCGCTCGGAGTAGGCGTTGCCGCCGATGTGCGATCGGCGTTCCAGCACCAGCACCCGCTTGTCCAGCTCGGCGGCGGCGCGTTCGGCGACGGTCAGGCCGAAGAACCCGGAGCCGACGACGACGAGGTCGTATCCCGCATACGTCACGAGCACCGAGGGTAGCGGCCGGTACGGGCACGCCGACGGGGGCCGGGGCCCAGGACCCTTCGCCTACTGGTCCACCCGTTCTGTCAGAGTCCTTCACACGTCGCCGACGTCGGATCCGAGGTCGCCGTTCCACGTGCTCGACACCCCCGTCTCGGGCCGATCGCGGCAGTCGATCAGACCCGGTCGAACGCGAGGCGGATAAAGGTGTAGTCGAGCCCGGTCCGCTTCCAGTGCACCGGACGCTCCGAGTGATCGAACGTCAGCTCACCGCGGATCTTCAGGCCGTGGGTACCGGCGATCTCGACCAGCTCGCGGATGCCGGCGGGCGAGAAGATCCGGACCGGCTGCCCGTAAGCCCGATGTCCCGACACGTCGGGCGGATCCTGGTCGTAGTCGGTCGAGATCACCAGGAGGCCACCCGGACGAAGGATCCGCGCGCTCTCGGCGAGGAAGGGACCCACCGGTACGCCGTGCTCGATCACGCTCATGCAGGTCACGGCATCGAATCGGCCATGGGGGAAGCCGGTGGACGTGATGTCCCCGTACTGGAACCGGACCCCGTCGCGACGGACCTCGGCGCCGAACTCAAGGTTGTTGCCCACCAGGTCCGTGAGCCCGTAGAGCCGCAGCCACGGCAGGACCGACGAGTAGCGGGCGCTTCCTGCGTCGAGCACGGACCCGTCGCGCCCGACGACGTCGAGCACGGTGGCGACCGCCCCCAGCGCATCCCAGTTCTTGGGTCGATCCCAGTGCAGCGGGAGTCGCAGGCGCCGGCACTCCGCAGCCGCGGCTCGCCACTGAGCCGCGGTGCGCAGAACATCCGTCGGAGGCATCGGCGCGGGCGCCGGGCGGTCCCGCCCCGGCAGTGCGCGCTGCACACGCACCCGCGCCCACAGCGCGTGCTCGACGACGCGCTTGGCCGCTGCGAGACCGACCCCGCCCGGTGGATTCGCCTCAGCCACGTCCGCCCTCTCCCTCACGATGGGGAACCGACCTTACGGTCCCCGCGGGTTCGTCCGACCCACCACCCGGCTGCGAGCGCGGCGTCGACGAACATCAGGGCGAAGCGGGAGACCAGGACCACCGCGATCGCCTGAGGCACGGCCAGCACCCCGGCCAGTCCCGCGGCGAGCGCGAACTCCCGAACGCCGGCACCGGCCGGGGACGGCAGGAAGAGCACACCCGCGCAGAACGCCAGGGCGAACGCCCCGATCGCCAGCGCCACCACCCGCGGTCCCGCGGCGCCGACCGCGGCGACGAGTACGTAGCAGTGCAGCCCGAGCAGGATCCAGCTCAATGTCTGCCAGAGCGCAGCGCGGCAGGTACCCGACCAGCTCGGACGGACGGTGAGGGGCGTTCTCCGCAGGGCCCTGAGCAGGAGGTTGACGCCGCCGACGGTGACCGCCGGGTGCAGCGCGGCGGCCAGGACCGGCAGCGCGAGCAGGATCCACCAGAAGGAGCGCAACGCCTCGGCGGGACCGACCAGCAGCGTGGCGGCCGCCACCGCGGCCCCGACCGTGAGCGACAGCACGATCGCCAGGATGCTCACGGCGAAGGACACCGCGCGTGGGACCTTCAGCTCACGGCCGAGCTCGATCTGCGCGAGGAACGGCCACACCGAGCCCGGCACGTACTTGCCCAGCTGGCTGGTGAAGTAGACGCGTCCCGCGTCGCTGACCGAGAGCTTCGAGCCGAGATCGGCCAGCAGCGTCCGCCAGGCCAGCATCGCCGCAGCTACCCCGCCGATCGCGGGTGGCAGTGACCCGGCCAGCGCGAGCCACCCGATGCTCCCGAGCGCCACCGAGATCTCGTCCCAGCTGTCGACCACCAGCCAGGTGGCTGCCACGAGGACGGCCACACCGAACCCGATCTTGGTCCAGAACAGGAGGCCACGTCGTGGACGCGCTGGCCCCTCGTCGTTCGGCTCGTCGGCTGGGGGAATCACGCGTCCGCAGCGTCCACGGTTGCGACCAGGGCAGCGCAGTAGCGGTCCCAGGCCGGGCCCGAGTCGACGGATCCGACGCCCGCTCGCAGGCGCGCCGGCTCCCCCTCGCGGTAGAAGCGTTCGATCGCGGCACGCAGGGAGTCGACGTCGTCGGGCTCGCACAGCACGCCGTCGACCCCGTCGGTCACGTCGTGCTCGATCGTTCCGACCCTCGTCGCGATGACAGGGACACCGTGCTCGAATGCCAGGAACGCGTTGAGCGACGCCGTCGCCGAACGGTACGGCAGCACCAGCGCATCGACGTCGGCGAACAGTTCGGGCACGGCCGAGCTGTCGACGTAGCCGGACCGGAGTTCCACCCGATCGCCGAGACCCAGTCCCGCGATCAGCCGGTCCGTCTCCGCGGTTCCGCCCCAGAACTCGCCGGCGACCCGGAGTCCGATGCCGTCCGGGCCCGCGGCGAGCGCGCGCAGCAGCACATCGAGGCCCTTGTAGGGCCGGACCATCCCGAAGAACAGCAGCCGGGACCGGATCGGACCGCCGGCGCCCCGTCGGCCGCCGGCCGCCACGACCAGCGGCGACATGTGTTCGACAGTCACCGGTCGTGCGGTGAGCGCGGCAGCCTGCTCACCCTGCGAGACCGAGTGCACGACGACCCCGTCGACCCGGGAGAGCACGGCGCGCACGAGAGCGACGTCGAGGGCCGACTTCTCGTGGGGGAGCACGTTGTGGCACTGGGCGACGACCCGGGTGTCCCGACGTCTGCCCAGTCCGGCGAGGATTCCCAGGTACGCCGGGACCTGGACGGAGTTGACCATCACGAGAACGACGAGATCGACGCCCCGCAGGCGCCGCCCGCATCGGAACCACGAGTCCGGACGTCGCCAGGACAGCCGTCGGTGTGTCGGCGCGAAGAGCGGTAGCTCCGGTTCCGTGACCGTCAGCTGACCCGGGTACAGCGCGGCCGGGTACTGGTGCGACCAGGACTCGATGCAGGCCTCGTGACCGGCGGCGCCCAGCCGGCGGGCGAGCTCGGTGGTGTACTGCGCCACCCCGCCCTTGTACGGGTGGGCGGGGCCGATCACGGCGATCCTCATGCGCGGCCCCCATCCGTTCGTCCGCGGCGGGCACTCTACCCGCGGGCCTCAGCGGTCGCCGTGGGGCAGGTGCTGGCTATCCTCGCGACGTGCGGCGTCGAGCCCGCCGACTTCTCGATCATGGGACCAGATGGCTGAGACACCGACGACGACCGCGGCGGCCGTGACGCCGGAACCGGTACCGGGGGCCGCAACCAGGCGCCGGAGGACCGCGGATCCCCTGACGGTCGTCGCGGTCGCGGCGCTGGCCCTGTTCACGGTGCTCGGCATCGGTGGGCCGCTGTTCGGCCACGGGGTCTTTGCCGGTACCGACGAGCTCGTCACCAACGCCCCGTACGAGGGCGCCGGCTTCGCCACGTCCCCGGTCCGCAACGACTTCCTCGACGACACCTGGGGCTCCGGGATCCCGAGCACGTTGCTGTTCGCCGATGCCGTGGGCGAAGGCGAGTTCCCCAGCTGGAACCCCTACGTCTCGGCCGGCTCACCTCTGGGAGCCACTCCGACCAACGCGCTGCTGCACCCCATCACGGTCCCGTTCCTACTCCTCCCCGGGTGGCTCGCACCCGCCTTCGTGAAGCTGCTGGAGATCGTCGTCGCGGTCTTGGGCTGCCACTTGTTCCTCCGGCGCCTCGGACTCGGACGGACTGCGGCGGTCACCGGCGGCTTGGTGTTCGTGACCAGCGCGTTCATGGTCGTCTGGACGAACTGGCCGCAGACACGGGTGGCGGCCGTCGTGCCGTTCCTGTTCTGGGCGGTCGAACGCCTGTCCACGCGCCGCCGCCCTGCGGACGTCGCGCTGGTCGCCCTGCCGGTGGCTGCGATGCTGGCAGGCGGCTTCCCGGCGGTGACCGGCTACGCGCTGCTCGCCGCCGGCATCTGGTTCGTCGTCCGGGTCGTCGCAGAGCATTCGGGCGCGCCGGTACGGGCGATGTGGACACTGGCGGCGGGCGCGGCAGGAGTCATCGGCGGGGCCGCGCTCGCAGCCGGGCAGTTGGTGCCGTTCGCGTTGTTCATGCGGTCGGCGTACGTCGAGGGCCGCGCCCAGACCCCCGAGGATCATCTCGCGCCAGAGAGCCTGATCACCGGCATCGCACCGTGGGCGCTGGGCGGGGTCGCGCCGGACGGGTCACCACGGTGGTTCCTGGAACAGAACTTCGTCGAGTCACTGTCGTATGTCGGGGCGGCTGCACTGGTGCTCGCGATCGTCGCCGTGGCGTCACCCCGGCCGGCCCGCGACATCCTGCCGCGCGGCGCCTGGGGGGTACTCGTCGCTCTCACCGGTTTCGGGATCCTGGTGGTCTGGAGCGGCGGCATCCCGCTCGCGGTGCTCCAGCAGCTGCCTGTGCTCTTCTCCGACAACTTCGTCGGCCGGGCCAGGAGCGTGCTGGGTCTCCTGGTCGCGGTTCTGGCGGCGGTCGGTCTGGAGGTGCTCCTGCGCGGTTACCGTGCTCGGGACGAGGCCCGTGCCCGGTCGTGGCCCACCCTGTTCGGCCTACTCGTCTGGATAGGAGCTGCGGCGGTCGGATTCCTCGTGTGGCGTCGAGCCCGGTGGGCCGCCGACGCAGCCGACGACCGAGCTGCCGACGGCGTGGACCGGCTGGCTCAGCTCGACACCCAGGTGGCGCTCGGCCTGGCCTTCGTCCTCGCGGCGGTGCTCTGTGTGGCCGCCTTGCGTTGGGTGCCGACGGCAGCTCCGCGTCGTGCCCTGGTCTCGACGACGGCCGTCGTCCTGCTCTCGACGCTGATCGTGGTGCAGGCCCTCACCCTGGTCCGGCCCTACTGGCCTCGCGTCGATCGGGACACCTTCTACCCCCAGACCACCACGCATGAGTTCCTGACAGCCTCACTGGGCAGCGAACGGTTCGCGGGCACCTGGGGGGCGATGGTCATGGGCGCCGACGCCGCACAGCGGATCCGGGCCGTGACCGGGCACTCGTTCGTGGACGCGAACCTCGGTGAGCTGGTACGCACGGTCCCGGGCACCGAGAACCTCTACCCCACGTACATCAACTTCTCGGCCGCGGTGGAGTCCGCCACCGCCCCGGCCCTCGACCGTCTCGGCACCCGCTACTTCGTCACCGCACCGGAAGCACCGGTCTTCGGTTCGCTGCGTGAAGGCTCGACGGACGGGTCGACGACGATCTTGCGGCCGTCCGAGCCCGTACGGATCGACCTGCCCGGCGCCGGTCCGCTGCGCGGCGTGGGAGTGGTTCCGCTGGGACCGGTCGCCGACGACGCCACGGTGGAGATCTCTGTGCGTGATGCCGCGGGCCGGGTGGTGGCCGACAACGACCGCGGTCTCGAGGGTGCCGGGGACGGGACGCCGTTCGTCGTCCCGGTCGCGGGCGAGGCCGTGGCGCCCGACGAGGACCTCGTCGCGACGGTGGTGCTGCGGTCCGACGAAGCCCTCCCGGTACAGGGCTCCTCCGGGGCGCCGACCGTGACGACCGTCGCCGCCGCCGATGACGGTCTGCGGCTCGTGTTCGCCGACTCCGGTGTCGTGTACGAGCGGCTCACGGCTCTCCCGCGGATCCGCTGGGCACCGCGCAGCGTCGTCGAGCCGGACGAGGACCGCCGGCTCGACATGCTCGGCACCGGTGCGGTCGCCTCGGACGTCGTCGTGCTGAGCACCCCGTCGGCGCCGTCGTCGGGAACCGCCGCCGAGTTCGACGTCGTCGAGGACGGTCTCGACGCCATCGAGGTACGGGTCGACGCGGACGGTGCCGGTCACCTGGTGGTCGCCGACGCCCTGCAGACCGGCTGGGTAGCAACGGTCGACGGAGTCTCCGCACCACTGGTTGCCGCCGACCATGCCGGCGTCGCGGTGCACGTTCCCCCAGGGCAGCACATGGTCCGGCTGATGTACCAGGCGCCCGGAGGGGGCATCGGAACGGGGATCAGCATGGCCGCAGTCGTCGTGCTGGCCGGCCTTCTGGGTTCCCGCCGTCACACGGAGCGGGCGAAGCCGTCAGTCGCCGCGCGACCGCACGATCAGGTCGGCCAGTAGCGCGACAGCGGCGATGATCAGACCGGTCACGAACAACAAGGTGGCGTTGGTCGTGATCGCGAGCGAGAACCGGAAGAGGTCGGTGGTTCCCTTGACGATGCCCGCGAGAAGCAGGATCAACGCCAGCGGCATCAGCACTTTGAGCGGATTGAAATACATGACCATCCGCAGCACCTGCAGGATGTAGCGGTAGGCGTCACGCACGAAGTGGAACTTCGAGGTGCCGGCCCGCTTGCCGTAGTCGATCTCCAGGTAGTCGATGGGGTGCTGGTTGGACAGGAACGACAGGGTCAGCGTGGTCACGCAGGAGAACCCGGGCGGCAGCAGCCGCAGGTAGGGCAGGGACACCTCGCGGCGGAACGCCCGCAGCCCGGAGTTGAGGTCAGGGATCTTCGTGCCCGCCAGGAATTCCGCGGTCCGCCGGATCGCCCACTTGGCCGGCACGCGCAGGATCTTGTGGGTGCCCTGCTCGGTGGTCCGCGCCCCGACCACCTGGTCGACGTCGAGGTGCTCGTGGAGATACTCGACGAACTCCGGGATGCGCTCGTTCGGGTAGGTCATGTCGGCGTCGGTCCACACCACGATCCGCCCGGCGGCCTCGGCGGTGCCGATGCGGCGCGCGGTGCCCGACCCGCCGTTGCGCCGGAACGGCATCAGGCGCATGTGCGGGAAGCGCGGCAGGGCCTCCTCCAACACCGCCAGCGTGCCGTCGGTGGACTTGTCGTCGATGACAAGCAACTCGTAGGACAGGTAGCTGTTGTCGAGGGCCTTCGTGATCCGCTCAACCTCGTCGAGCACATGGTCCTGCTCGTTGTAGCAGGGCAGCACGACCGTGACGTCCACCCGCTCCTGATCGGCCCGGTCGGCGACCAACCGACCAGAGGGATCTGACACAAGGGACGAGTGCCGTTGCGGGACCGGGCTCGTGGGGGTCATCGAGACCTTCCGGGGCGTTGGGGGACGGCGTCTTCAGACACTTCGACGACGCCGAGCGTATCGCCCGAGCCACCATCGGCATGCGGGGTACCACCGCCAGGAACGGGCGACCGCAGTGGCGACGCCGATCCAGATGCCCGGGACCGCCGGACACCGTGTCGAGGTGAGCGCGACGGTGTGAACGCCTGGGGGCACGTACCGACGCACTCGCCGTGCCGCGCTTGCGGCCCGGGATCTACCCTCGGCCCATGCTGCAGGTCGCGATGCGGTTCGTGGATCGGGCGCCGTGCCCGACCGCGACGTCGCGGACCGCCCGATGATCGACTGGCCGGCCTGGGCCGCAGCCACTCCGGTGCTCCTGGTCGCCGTGGCCTGGGTGACCGTGCCCGGGCTGGCCGCCACCTACGCGCTCGGCCTGCGCGGCATCGGTGCGTGGGGACTCGCCCCGGTCGTCTCGATCGGTTCCGTCGCGGGCGGCGCGGTCGTGGCGGGGCAGCTGGGTCTGCCGTGGTCGCCCGCGGTGGCCGTCGGGCCCGCGGTGGTGCTCGCCCTGCTGGCGGTGGGCGCCCGCCTGCTCCCCGCCGCACGGCGACGGCGGGGCGGTCCCGCCGGCGGGGCGTCCCGACCGGGCGCCGACGGCGCCCGGCACGCCCTCGCGGCGACCGCAGGCATGGCGGTCGCCGCGACGATCGGGACCCTCACCGTCGCGTCCGCGATCGGCACGCCGTCGCGGCTGTCGCAGACCTACGACGCGGTGTTCCACTACAACGCGGTCATGGAGATCCTGAGCGACGGAACGGCGTCGTCGCTCCAGCTCGGCAGGTTGACCACGCCGACGGCCGACATCGCGTTCTACCCGGCCGCGTGGCACGACCTGGTCTCGCTGGTCGTCCTCACCACGGGGGCGTCGGTCCCGGTCGCGGCCACCGCCGCCGTCACCGCACTGGCCTGCGTCGTCTGGCCGCTGAGCTGCCTGGTGCTCGTGTGGGTGATCTGCGGACCGGTGCCCGCCGCGGTGGCGCTCGCCCCGGTCGTCGCGGTCGGGTTCGTCTCGTTCCCCTGGTCGCTGATGGGGTTCGGCGTGCTGTGGCCGAACCTGACCGGGCTGTGCCTGACGCCCGCGGTGCTGGCCGTCGTCGTCGCGCTCTGCCGACTCGGCCCGCCCGTCGATCTGGGGCGCGGCACCGCAGCGGTGCTGCTGCCCGTCGGGGCGGGGACGCTCGGCCTGGCCCACCCGAACGCGCTGTTCTCGCTGGCGTTGCTCGCGGTGTTCCCGGTGGCCTGGGCGCTCGGGCGGGCCGCACGGCGACGGCTGCGCGGCGGGGAGCGGATCGTCCCGGCCGGGCTGGTGCTCGGCCTCGCCGCCGGGATCGCGGCCGCGGTGTGGTTCGTGCTGACCAGCCCGGTCTTCGACGACGTCCGCGAGTTCGACTGGGCCGCCTACCAGGACCCCGGGCGCGCGGTGGGGGAAGTGGCACTCGGGGCGACCAACAACCGCCCCGCCGCCTGGGCGCTGGCCGTCGTGGTGTTGCTGGGCCTCGGGGCGGCCTGCCTGCGGCCGGCGTTCCGCTGGCTCGTGCCCGCGCACCTGCTTTCCGGGGCGCTGTTCGTGCTGGCCTCGGCGCAGGAGACGGAGTTCGCCGCAGCCGTCACCGCCCTCTGGTACAACGACTCCTACCGCCTCGCCGCGGTGCTCCCGGTCACCGCGGCGCCGCTCGCGGTCCTGGGACTGCTCGCCGTGGGCCTGCTGGTGTCCCGAGCCTGGCCGGTCCGCGCCCGGCCGCCGTCCGCCGCGGCGGGGGCGCTGGTCGCCGGGCTGCTCGTGCTGGTGGCCTCCGGCGGGATGTACTCCGCGCGCAACGCGGAGTTCGTGCGGAGCTCCTACCCCGGGCCGCAGGCCGAGTCGGACCTGCTGGACCCGGACGAGGCGGAGTTCTACGAACGCATCGGCGGCCTGATCGAGCCCGGTGCGGTCGTCGCCCAGAACCCGTGGAGCGGCAGCGCGCTGCTGTGGCCGCTCACCGGACACGAGGTGCTGTTCCCGCACCTCACCGGTGACTGGTCAGCGGACCAGGTGCTGTTGGCCCGCAGGCTGCGCGACGTGCAGGACGATTGGCGGGTGTGCGCGGCAGCGGACCGCCTCGGCGTGCGCTACCTCCTGGCCGGCACAGCGGACTTCTGGCTCGGCGACTCCCGTGCGCGTCGCTATCCCGGGCTGGAGGCGCCCGCACCGGACAGCGGCTTCCGGCTGGTCGCCGCCGCCCCCGACGCCGACGAGAGCGCCCTCTACGAACTCACCGCCTGTGACGGCGCGCCGGGGAACCGCCCGGGTTGAGCCGGGCACCGCCCCGGCCGGGACGGTGCCGGCCGACCACTAGAGTGGGCGTCGGCCGAGATCACCAGCGGCCGGAGCCACACCCGACCGCGTCCGGCACGGAGGACAGATGCCGGATCCCGGCACCGCGACCACCCCGATCCTGATCATGCTGATCGTGGTGGCGGTGCCCGGTCTGCTGTTCGCGCTGGCGGCCGGCCTGCGCGGCTGGCTGCTCGCCGCGACCGGTCCCCTGTGCACCTTCGGCCTGATCGGCATCGGGGCCTCGGTACTGCCGGTGCTCGGGGTCCGGTGGAGCCCCGTGACCCTGGCTCTCGGCACGGTCGTCGTGGCCGGTCTCGTGGCGGTCGCCCGCTTCACCCTCGGCCGCCTGCGGTCGCGGCCCGCGGGTGGACCGCCCGCCGCCCGTGCGCCCTGGCGCCGGGTCGACCACGCCGCGGTGGCCGCCGCGGTGGTGGTGAGCACCGCCGTCGGCTTCGGCGTGATGTCCACGGGCACCGCCGGGTTCACCGCGATCCCGCAGTTCTGGGACACCGCGTTCCACGCCAACGCCATTCGCTACATCAGCGACACGGGCGCGTCCGCACCGTCCGCGCTGGGCGCGCTGAGCGGCGCCGAGGGCGAGTTCTACTACCCGAACGCGTTCCACGTGGTCGCGGCCACCCTGGTGATGATCACCGACGTGCCGGTGACGGTCGCGCTGGAGCTGCTCACCGCGTTCGCCCCGGGCCTGTTCGCCCTCGGCACGGCCGCGCTGGTGCGCACGGTGTCGGGACGGCCGTCGATCGCGGTCGCGAGTGCGCTGCTGACCTGCGCGTTCTCCGCCTTCCCCTACGACCTGGCGGGGGTCCTGCTCCCCTATGTCGTCGCGCTGGCCCTGTTGCCGGCGTTTCTCGCGCTCTGGGCCGACGTGCTGGCTCCCGACCGGCCCCGGCGGGTGACGCGGGCGGTGTGCCTGGCCATCGCGACCGTCGGGCTGATCGCCCTGCATCCGAGCGCGGTCGTCGCGGCCGCCGTACTCGGGGCCGCATACCTGGTGCAGCAGTGGTGGACCCGCGGACCGTCCACCCACGACGCGGTCGTCATCGGGGTCGGTGCCGTCGCGACGGTGCTGTTGGGCGCGCCGCTGGTGATCGCCTCGGCCGGGGCCGCAGGCGGCGGCTCGTTCGACTGGCCGGTGGCGATGTCCTCCGCCGAGGCCGTCGGCACGCTGCTGACGTTCGCGCACTCGCACGAGCACCCGCAGTGGTGGCTCGCGGGCGCCGTCGTCCTCGGCCTGGCCGGGGTGCGTCGGCATCCCGAGCTGCGCTGGCTGGCGGCGAGCGCCCTGCTGTTCGGTGCCGTGTTCGTGATGGCCGCCGCCTACGAGGGCGCGCTCGTCGAGGTGCTGTCGCGACCGTGGTGGAACGACCGGTTCCGCCTCGTCGCGCTGTGGGTGGTGGCGCTGGTGCCCCTGGCCGGCAGCGGCCTGGTCGTCGTCCGCGACGTCGCACTCGACGCGCTGCGCAGGCTGCGGGTCCCGGACGCCGTGCCGGCCGCACGGGGACGGCTGCTCCCGGCCGCCCTGCTGGCCGTGCTGCTGTTCGGTGTCGTCGAAGCCAGCGACGGCCTCTACTTCGGCCGCAACAGCCAGCGGATCTCCGAGGGGTTCACCGACGGCCCCGCGGTGAGCTACGCGGAGGAGCGGGCCTTCACCCGCCTCGCCACGATCGTCCCGCCGGGTTCGCTCGTCATGAACGACCCCTACGACGGGTCCCCGCTGATGTACGCGTTGAGGGGTGTGCGCCCGGTGTTCCCCCAGCCCCTGCACCAGCAACTCGACCTGGCGGGACTCACCCCCGACCGGGCCCTGCTCTACACCTCCTTCCGCGACATCGACACCGATCCCGTGGTGCGCGAGGTGGTGCGGCGGATGAACATCACGCACGCGATCGTGTCCGCCGGTCTGGTCTACAGCGCGCCCGGCAACGCCCCGGGGATGGTCGGCCTCGACGCGGTCGACTCCCTGCGGATCGTGTACAGCTCGCCGACGACGATCGTGTACGAGGTGCAGATCGACGACCAGCTCGCCGCAGGCTGAACCGGCGCGCTCAGCGCTGACCGAAGGCGTGCCGGGCCAGCGTGCGCATCCCGTCGGTCCGGCCGTGGCGGACGGCCACCGGGAGCCGGATCAGCGCGTTGATCCGCGACGACAGGTGCCGGCGGGCGGCGCGGGCGGCGCGCGGCCAGCCGTGCGCGGCCAGCCGGTCGGCGGTGCCGGCGAAGAAGTCGCGCTCCTCGGCGAAGCGGCGCCCGTCGGCGGCCTGGGCCGAGGAGACCGAGCCGCCGTGGCGGCGGTAGCGGAAGCAGGTCGACGGCTCGACCAGCAGCGACTCACCCGCCAGCACCAGGTCCATGACGAGCGCGAGGTCCTGCACCACCGAGAGACCGTCCCGGAACCCGGTGCGCCGCAACGGCCCGGACCGCCAGCAGATCGACGGGAAGTACAGCCAGTTGCCGCGCATCAGCCCGGTGGCCAGCTCCTCCCCACGCAGCACGGTCGCTGCGGCGATGCGCGGCGCGTACACCCAGCGCTTGGACAGGTCCACCAGCGTGCGCGCCGGCCGGCCGTCGCCGTCGACGACCTCCACGCCCGGCTGCACCATCGCCACGTCCGGGTGGGCCGCGTGCGCGGCCCGCACCGTGGCGACGTAGCCGGGCAGCATCAGGTCGTCCATCCCGATGAGCACCGCCAGCTCGTGCTCGACGAGGTCGACGCAGCGCTGGAAGTTGCGGTTGATGCCCAGGTTGCGCTCGTTGCGCAGGTACCGCACCCGCGGCTCGTCGAGGCCGTCGAGCCACGCCGCGAGGCCCTGGTCGGGCCGCTCGCCGGAGTCGTCGACGACGGTGAGCCGCCAGTGCGGGTCGTCCTGGGCGAGCACGCTGCGCACCGTGTCCTGCACGAGGTCCAGCCGCCCGTAGTGGGGCAGCATGACGTCGACGATCACCCTCGCAGGCTCGGTCACGTGCGGTCGGCGGTCGGGACCGGGGTGCCCTCACCGGTGGAGACGACCGGCGGGGTCGTGACGCCGCGCTCGGCGTTGACCACCTCG
Organism: Pseudonocardia sp.; assembly: GCF_029263155.1. GTDB lineage: Bacteria > Actinomycetota > Actinomycetes > Mycobacteriales > Pseudonocardiaceae > Pseudonocardia. The sequence continues at coordinate 39,627 of NZ_JAJCYB010000077.1, read as the reverse complement.
GCCTCGCGGATCGCGACGGTGCGGGCCAGCTCGGTGTAGCGGCGGTCGACGATCCGGAAGCGCTGGTAGAAGCTGAACATGCCGGCCATGAACGCGACGACCAGCGCGTAGAGCACCAGGTCGGTGCCGCGGCCGACACCGAGGACCCGCGCGATGGTCGTCAGGTCGTCGGGGCGCATCACGGCGTAGATGTTGGCCAGCGCGAACAGCACGAGCGCGATGCGCTTGCTCGCCTGCACGTACACGGCCCCGCTGCTGCGCACGAACAGGAACAGCAGCCCGAGCACGGCCAGGACCAGCAGGATCTGGATCAGCACGGCTCAGCCCCCTCGCTGGCGGATCGACAGGTCGAACAGGATGTTGACGCCGTTGAGCAGCGACTGGCCCTTGCTGCGCGAGTACTCCGTGTAGCGGATCGTCACGGGCACCTCGCGCACCCGCCACGACGAGCGGCCCAGGTAGGACACGATCTCCGAGGCGTGTGCCATGCCGTTCATGGTGATCTGCAGGTCGTCGGCGACCGGTCGGGTGAGCACGCGCAGCCCGTTGTGGGCGTCGGTGAGCTTCAGCTTGCGACCGGCCGGGCTCAGCAGCACGGCCGTGCGCAGCACGATCCGCTTGAGCAGCGGCACGGAGCCGGCGTTGTCGGCGAAGCGGGTGCCGAGCACCACGTCGGCGGCGCCGGTGCGGGCGAGGTCGACCATCGCCGACGCGTCCTCCAGGCGGTGCTGCCCGTCGGCGTCGAACATGACGAAGTACCGCGCACCGGGCTGGGCCCGCGCGTAGGTGAGGCCGGTCTGCAGGGCGGCGCCCTGGCCGAGGTTGACCGGGTGCCGGACCAGGTGCGCGCCGGTGCGCAGCACCGCCGGCACCGAGCCGTCGCCGCTGCCGTCGTCGACGCACACCACGTTCGGGAACACCGCGAGCGTCTGACGGACGACCTGCTCGAGGACCTGCACCTCGTTGAAGACCGGGATCACGACCCAGACGTCGCCGTTGATCGGACCGGGGTCGGTCACCGTCGAGCTCCTCCCGCCGTCTGCACGTCAACCTACCCGCGGCGCGACGGCGGCCACGTCCGGGTGGCCCGCCCGCAGCGCGTGCACGGCGCCCCCGGAGAGCAGCGCGACGACGACGGCGGGGCCCGCCAGCTGCGCGATCAGGGCCGCCGTGATCGGGTCGAGCGGCAGCACGAGCAGGCCCAGGAACACCACGGTGCCCGCGACCCAGGCCACGGTGACCACCTGCTGGCGGCCGAGCGCGATCAGTGTCGGCTGCATCACCATCGCGACGAGCATCAGCATCGTGGCCGCCCCGAGCAGGCCCAACGTGGCCACCGGCGGCCGCTGCGCGGTGTTGAACAGCACCTCCGCGGCCCACGGCCCGACCAGCACGCACCCGAGCACGCCGACCGCGCCGACCCCGACCACGACCCCGACGACCTGCCGCAGCCGCCTGCGCAGCTCGGCGCCGTGGCCGAGCGTGGCCGCGCGGGTCAGCTTGGGCAGCAGCACCGCCTGGACCGGCGCGAACAGGAACAGCGGGATCCGCGCCAGCACGAAGGTGGACGCGAAGACGCTCGCCGAGACCAGGTCGTCCGGCGAGCGGAACGTGACCACGACCGGTGCCAGGTTGGCCACCAGCTGGCTCAGCGCCACGGCGACCATCAGGTAGGACAGCGATCGGCCCATCCCGGCCGGGACCGCGGGCGCCGCGTCGGGCACGCGGGGCGTCGCGACGGTCGTGGCGACGCTCAGCGCGGCCAGCGCCGACCCGAGCGCGAACGCGAACCCGTACGCGGCGGGCTCGGCCACGGCGAGCAGCACCAGTCCGAGTCCGGGCAGCAGCCGCACCGCACCCTCGACGTAGAGGGTGCGCGCGTAGGCGGTGAACCGCTGCTGCCCGCCGAGGACGCCGCGGGCCCAGTACACGGCCGCCGAGCCGGCGATCGCGACGAGCAGCGCGGCGAGCAGCCCGACCCGCCCGTCGAGCACCCGGTGCAGCAGCAGCGGCCACGCCACCAGCACCACCGCGACCAGCACCACCAGCGACCGCAGCACCAGGACCGCGGCGTGTCGCGCGACCGGTCGCACCGGCTCACCGCGGGCGACGGCGGCGCTCACCGCGCGGCTGGTCTCCTGTTCCAGCGCGGCGAAGATGCCCGGGCCGACGATGTTCACGACCAGGTACAGCGAGATCAGCGCGCTCAGCGCGCCCGCCTCGTCGGGCCGGGAGAAGACGTGTCCGACGACGGCGACGAACGCGTACCCCGCCGCACCGAGTACCCCGAGGCCCAGGGCCAGGTGCAGCGCGGTGCCGATCCGCGCGCGCCCGCCCATCACGTCCGGGCGAGCGTGACGAACTCGTTGTACGGGAAGACCTTGCCCACCGGTCGCGGGAACGGGAACGAGTACTGCCGGTCCACGCCCAGGCCGACGGCCCCGCACAGCGCCGCGACCTCGGCGAACCCGCAGAACCGGACGTGGGTGGCGTCGGTGGTGTAGCCCTTCTCCTGCGGCGTGATGAACACGACCTTGCCGCCCTTGCGGACGTGGGGCAGGTACTCGCGCAGCAGGCCGAGCGCGTCGTCCTCGGTCATGTGCTCGACGACGTGGGCCAGCAGCAAGCTGTCGAACGCGCCGGGCCGGGCGTGCGGGCTCTCGGCGAAGTCGTCGGGTGTGTAGGCCTCGAACCCGCGCTCGGTGGCCAGCGCCACCGACGACGGGTTGTGGTCGACGCCGACACCGTTGCCGTCGAGGTGGGCGAGGTTGCGCCCGAGCCCGCAGCCGACGTCGAGCGTGCGGCCCAGTGCGAGCAGGCGGATGTTCCAGCGGTAGGGAGCCTGCACGTCGAGACGCTGCTTCCAGCCTGCGCTCTCCATCGACGCCAGGCGCTGGGTGTAGTCGGCGGCGTCGGTGCCCGGGCGGGGTTCGGGTGCGGTCACCCGACCAGTGTGCCGGGAACCACCCGGGCCCGACCATCCGGACCGTCCTGCCCGCCCCGGATCCTCCTTCCTCGGACCGTCGGCTCCCCCGCCTGCGACACTCGCGGCCGTGAAGATGGTGCAGACGTCGATACCCGGGTTGCTGGTCGTCGAGCTGACGGTGCACGCCGACGGCCGCGGCTGGTTCAAGGAGTCCTACCAGCGGGCGAAGCTGGCCGACGCCGGGCTGCCGCGGTTCGAGCCGGTGCAGAACAACGTGTCGTTCAACGCGGAGGTGGGGGTCACGCGCGGCATCCACGCCGAACCGTGGGACAAGTACATCTCGCTGGCGCACGGGCGCGCGTTCGCGGCGATCGTGGACCTGCGGCCCGGCGAGACGTTCGGCCGGGTCGAGACCGTCGAGCTGCACCCGGGCAACGCGCTCTACGTACCCCGGGGCTGCGGCAACAGCTACCAGACCCTGACCCCGGACGTCGTCTACACCTACCTGGTCAACGAGCACTGGTCGCCGGACGCGCGGTACACGCTGGTCCAGGCGTTCGACCCCGCGCTGGGCATCGACTGGCCGATCGGCGAGGACGCCGCGATCCGGTCGGACAAGGACCGCGCCCACCCGGCCCTGGCGGCGCTGTGAAGGTCCTGGTCCTCGGCGCGGGCGGGCAGGTCGGGCGCGCCCTGGCCGCCGCGCTCCCCGACGCCGTGGCGCTGACCCGGGCGCAGCTCGACCTCACCGATCCCGGCGGCGCCGACCGGGCGGGGGTCGACTGGGCCGCGTTCGACGCCGTGGTCAACGCCGCCGCGTACACCGACGTCGACGGCGCCGAGACCGCGGGGCGCGTCGCCGCCTGGCGGACAAACGCCACCGGTCCCGCCCGCCTCGCGGAGCTGGCCCGCACGCACGGATTCACCCTCGTCCACTTCTCCACCGAGTACGTGTTCGACGGGACGTGGCCCGGTCCGGTCCCGGAGGACGCACCGCCCGCCCCACTGGGCGCCTACGGCGCGTCGAAGGCGGCCGGGGACCTCGCCGTCGCCTGCACCCCCGCGCACTACCTGGTGAGGCCCACCTGGGTCGTCGGGGACGGCCGCAACTTCGTGCGCACCATGCTCGGACTCGCCGCCCGCGGGATCGAGCCGACGGTGGTCGCCGACCAGATCGGGCGCCCCACGTTCGCGGCGGACCTCGCCGACGCCGTCGTGCACCTCCTGCGCACCGGGGCCCCGCACGGCACCTACCACCTCACCGGCGGCGGCGAGCCCGCGTCCTGGGCCGAGGTCGCCCGCGCCACCTACGGCCTGGCCGGGCACGCCGATCTGCGCGTCACCGACACCACGACCGAGGCCTACTTCGCCGACAAGCCGCACGCCGCCCGCCGCCCCCTCAACAGCGTGCTGGACCTGACCCGGATCGAGCACGTCGGCGTGCGGCCACCCGACTGGCGCGACCGTCTCGCGGAGTACGTGCGGCGCGGGTAGCGACGCAGCCGAGGCCGAGCAGCGGCTTCGCGCGCCGAACCGGGTCTCGCGCGCTGCCGACGGCGCGCGGAACCCGGTCGAGCGCGCGAACCGGGGCCCGGCCCGCGCGGACCGCTCAGCGGGTCTTGAGCGGCTCCCACCACGCGCGGTTCGCGGTGTACCAGGCCACCGTGTCGGCCAGGCCCTGGGTGAACGGCACGCGCGGCGCGTAGCCCAGCTCGTCGGCGATCTTGGACCAGTCGACGCTGTAGCGACGGTCGTGGCCCTTGCGGTCGGTGACCTGCTCGACCATCTCCTCGCCCGCCCCGACCGCGGCCAGCAGCCGGTAGGTCAGCTCGCGGTTGGTGAGCTCGGTGCCGCCGCCGATGTTGTAGACCTCGCCGTCGCGGCCCTTCTCCGCGACGAGCTGGATGGCGCGGCAGTGGTCGGCGACGTGCAGCCAGTCGCGCACGTTGAGGCCGTCGCCGTAGAGCGGCACCGTGCGCCCGTCGAGCAGGTTGGACACGAACAGCGGGATGACCTTCTCCGGGAACTGGTGCGGCCCGTAGTTGTTGGAGCAGCGCGTGATGCACACCGGCAGGCCGTGGGTGCGGTGGTAGGAGCGGGCGAGCAGGTCCGAGGACGCCTTCGACGCCGAGTACGGCGAGTTCGGCTCCAGCGGGTGCGTCTCGGGCCACGATCCGGAGTCGATCGAGCCGTACACCTCGTCGGTGGAGACGTGCACGAACCGGTCGACGCTCGCGTCCAGCGCCGCCTGCAGCAGCACCTGCGTGCCGACGACGTTGGTGGAGACGAAGTCGGCCGCGCCCGAGATCGAGCGGTCGACGTGCGACTCCGCCGCGAAGTGCACCACCACGTCCGCGCCGTCCATCGCGGCGGTGACCGCGCCTGCGTCGCGGATGTCGCCGTGGACGAACGTGTACCCGTCGGCGGGCAGGTTGGTGCGGGTACCGGCGTAGGTCAGCAGGTCGAGCACCACCACCTCGGCGCCGGCGAACGCCGGGTACTCACCGGCGAGCAGCGAGCGCACGTAGTGCGAGCCGATGAAACCGGCGCCGCCGGTGACCAGGACCTTCATCGTGCGCGCTCCGCGACCGCCATGACGTACTCCCCGTAGCCGGACTTGCCCTGCGCCGCGCCGAGCGCGTGGCAGGCGTCCGCGTCGATCCAGCCGCGCTCCAGCGCGATCTCCTCCAGGCACGCGATTCGCACGCCCTGCCGGTGCTCGAGCACCTGCACGTACTGCCCGGCCTCCAGCAGCGAGTCGTGGGTGCCGGTGTCCAGCCAGGCGAACCCGCGGCCCAGGTCGATGAGGCGGGCCGCGTCCTTGTCCAGGTACGCCCGGTTGACGTCGGTGATCTCCAGCTCGCCGCGCGCGGACGGCGACAGGCCGCGGGCGATGTCGACGACCCGGTCGTCGTAGAGGTAGAGCCCGGTGATGGCCCGGTTGGACCGCGGCCTCGCCGGCTTCTCCTCGATGTCGACCAGCCGCCCGCCCGCGTCGGCGACGCCGACGCCGTAGCGCTGCGGGTCGCGCACCGGGTAGCCGAACAGCACCGCACCGTCGTCCCCGCGCTCGACCCCGGCGATCGCGCCGCGCAGCGTGTCGGCGAAGCCGGGACCGTGGAAGATGTTGTCGCCCAGGACCAGCGCGCAGGACTCGCCCGCGATGTGGTCGGCGCCGATGAGGAACGCCTGCGCGATGCCGTTCGGCTCGGGCTGCGCGGCGTAGGAGATCGCCAGGCCCAGCTCCGCACCGTCGCCGAGCAGGCGCCGGAACATCGACTGCTCCTCGGGCGTGGTGATCACCAGGATGTCGCGGATCCCGGCCAGCATGAGCACCGACAGCGGGTAGTAGATCATCGGCTTGTCGTAGACGGGCAGCAGCTGCTTGGACACCGCGCGCGTGATCGGGTGCAGCCGCGTACCGGCCCCACCGGCGAGGATGATGCCCTTCACGCGTACACGGCGACGGTCAGGGTGGCGATCCACAGCACGGCAAGGACCTGCAGGACGCGGTCGCCGAGCGCGATCTCCTCGGGCTCGCCGCCGGTGCCGTTGTCGACGTCGACCGCGTAGCGCAGCACGGCCACCACGAACGGCACGATCGACACCGCCGACCAGATCGGGTTGTTCTCGGCCTCCCGGATCTCGAAGGCCCACAGCGAGTACGTGGTGATCAGCACCGTGGCCGAGAGGCCCCACACGAACCGCAGGTAGGACGCCGAGTAGCTCTCCAGCGACTTGCGGATCTTCGCACCGGTCCGCTCCGCCAGCATCATCTCCGCGTAGCGCTTGCCGGCCACCATGAACAGCGACCCGAACCCCGCGACCAGCAGGAACCACTGCGACAGCGCGATCCCGGTGGCCGCGCCGCCCGCGATGGCGCGCAGCAGGAACCCCGAGGCGACGATGCAGATGTCGAGGACCGGCTGGTGCTTGAGCCAGAAGCAGTACGCGAGCTGGACGGTGACGTACACCGCCAGCACGGCCACCAGCTGCATGCTGGCCAGCAGGCTGACCGCGACCGCGGCGGCGAGCAGCACCACGGCCACCCCCACGGCCAGTGCGGGCGGCACGATCCCGGCCGCGATTGGCCGGTTGCGCTTCGTCGGGTGCGCCCGGTCGGCCTCCACGTCGTTGGCGTCGTTGACCAGGTAGATGCCCGACGCGGCCAGCGAGAACGCCACGAACGCCATCGCCAGCTGGAACGCGATGCCCGGCGCCAGCAGGTCGCCCGCCGCGAACGGCGCCGCCAGCACCAGCACGTTCTTCACCCACTGTCGCGGGCGCATCGTCCGGAGCACGCCGCGGGCCACCGATCCCGGCGTGCGGGGCATGTCGGTGGCGGCGGCCGGCACGTCGGTGCTGGTCATCGGGTCTTCCTCCGCTTCGGTACGCGGCGCGCGGCGGCGGCGACCGCGGCGCCGAGCAGGGAGCCCGCGACGACGTCGCTCGGGTAGTGGACGCCGAGCACCAGCCGCGACAGCGCCATCGGCGGCACGAGCACCGCCACGAGCGGCCGGTGCAGCAACGCACCGAACAGCACCGCCGCCGCGGTCGTCGACGTGGCGTGGGCCGACGGGAAGCTGAGCCTGCTGGGGGTGCCGACCCGCACCTGCACCGCCGGGTCGTCGGGCCGCGGGCGGCGCACCACGCGCTTGACGCCGATCGACACGCCGTGGGCGAGAGCCACACCGGCGGTGGCGACGAGCCAGTCACGGCGGCGCGGCCGGTCCAGCACCGCGCCCGCGGCACCGAACGCGAGCCACCCCGCGGCGTGTTCGCCGAACAGCGACATCCCGCGCGCCACCCGGACCACGGGCGGTGGGCCGACGGTGCGCTGGACGGCGCTGAGCGCGCGCACCTCGATGGCGCGGACGGTGCCGGTGGGTGGCTGGGCCACGACAGGGGCCTCCAGGGCGGCGCGAATCGGAGTCCGCGGGCGGATCGGCGACAGGGATCGGATCGGGATGGATGCTACGCGGACGCTCAGAACCAGCGTTCCAGCACCAGCGCCAGCCCGTCGTCGCTGTTGCTCCCCGTGACCTCGTCGGCCACGCCGTGCAGCACCGGGTGCGCGTTGCCCATCGCGACGCCGTGCCCGGCCCAGCGCAGCATCTCCAGATCGTTGGGCATGTCCCCGAACGCGACGACGTCGGCGGTGGCGACGCCGAGCCGCCGCGCCACCTCGGCCAGCCCGGTGGCCTTCGTGACCCGCGGCGGGGAGAGCTCGACGAGCCCGCCGGGATGGGAGAACGTGAGGTCGGCGACATCGCCGACGGCCGGGGCCAGTGCCGCCATCATGATCTCGCTGGGCAGCTCGGCGCACCGGACGAGCAGCTTCACCGCGGGCCGCGACACGAGCTCGGCGCGGTCGACGACGTGCTCGTCGGCGTCGGGCCACGCGTGCCGGTAGGAGGGCTCGGCGACGAAGTGTCCGTGGGCGTCGTCGAAGGCGCTCGCGCCGACGCGCTCCACCGCCAGCCCGCCGGTCGGCAGGGCGGCCGTCACGGTGGCGGCGAGCTCGCCGAGCGTGTCCGGGGCCAGCGTCCGGCTCCACAGCACCCGGTCGTCCACCGCGTCGTAGAGGACGGCGCCGTTGGCGCACACGGCCAGCCGGGTCTGCGGGAGCTGTTCGACGACCGGATGGATCCACCGCGGCGGCCTGCCGGTGACCAGCACGAACCCCACGCCGGCCGCCACCGCGCGCCCGATCACGGCCGCGGCGCGCGGCGTGACCCGGTCGTACGGGTCGAGCAGCGTGCCGTCGACGTCGGTGGCGACCAGAAGGGGAGCCTGCACGGACCCAGCGTACGGGGCCGGCCCGCTGGCGACCCGGCGTCGCGGCGGGTCGGTCAGAGCCGGACCGGCATCAGCAGCGAGTACGTGCCCGGCCGGCCGGACGGCCGGATCGTCACCGGGGCCAGCGGGCCGTCCAGCTCCAGCCGCAGCTGTCCCGCTCCGCCGGCGTCCACCGCCTCCAGCAGGAACTCCACGCTGACCCCGGTGCCTTCGGGTCCCGTGCCGACGTGCAGCCGCCCGTCCGCGTCCACCGACAGCACCGTGACGTCGACGTCCACACCGTCCTGCTCGCGCCGCACCTGCCTGGTCCCGGCCGCGGCGACGGCCGTACGCAGCTCGGTCGCGTCGACGGGTACCTGGTTGCCCGCGGCGGGCACCAGGCGGCGGAAGTCGGGGAACGCGTTGTCGAGCAGCCGGTCCTGCACCGTGGCGGCGCCGCACCGGGCCGACACCGCCGACCCGTCGATCCGCAGTAGAACGTCGCCGGCGTCGAACCCGGCGAGCTGGTCGGCGAACCTCGCGGGCAACAGCGCCGCCACGGCCGGGGCGGCGCCGCGCCGCACCGTGGACACGGCGAGCCGGTAGCGGTCGGTCGCGACGAGCGTCACGACGTCCGCCGTGACGTCGAGCAGCACTCCGCGCAGCGCGGGGTAGGTCGGGTCGGAGCCGACGGCGAAGCGCACGGCCCGCAGGGCGGCAGCGAGGTCGGCGGCGGGCAGGGTCACGGTCGTGGACACGGGGGTCTCCTCCGGAGCGGTCAGCAACGTGCGGACGGAGGAGAGCTCGCGCCGGGCGTCGGCCACGCCCTGTTCCAGGCGCCGCAGATGGCCGTCGAGCAGCGCGTCGACGGCGTCCGGGTCGTGCCGGTGTTCCAGCACCTCCCGGATCCCGGCCAGCGGCATGCCCACCCGGCGCAGCGACGCCACGAGCCGGGCGACCACGAGCTGGTCGGGCGCGTAGAAGCGGTAGCCGCTGTGCGGGTCCACGTGGGCGGGCCCGAACACCCCGGCGCCGTCGTAGAACCGCAGCGCGCTGACCGTCAACCCGGACTCCCGGGCCATCCGGCCGATGCCACGCCAGCTCTCCATGCCCGCGAATCTCCCGTCTCGACCAGGTCGAGGGTCCACTCACACGCGGACGATCTCGAGCCCGGCGATGCCCTCGACCGGGGCGAAGTCGTCGTCCTGGGTCACCACGGGTAGGCCCCGCGCGGCCGCGCTCGCCGCGATCCAGAGGTCGTTGACGTTCACCCGCCGCCCGGACCCGGCGAGCTGCACGCGCATCCGGGCCCACATGTGCGCCGCGGCCTCATCGATCCCGATCAGCTCGATGTCGGCGACGGCGTCGAGGGTGAGCATCCGTCGCGCGCGGGTCTCGACGTCGGCTGCAGCCAGCACACCGGCCTGCAGCTCGGCCAGTGTCACGACCGAGACCGCGGACTCGTCGGGGAGCAGGTCCGTGCGCAGCGGGCGCCCGCTCTCGGCTGCGATGAAGACGCTCGTGTCGAGAACACCCCTCACCGGATCGGGCCCAGGTCGTCCGTGCTGTCCCCGGCGAGGCGGGCGAGGTCGGCCCGCAGCCCCGGATCGGCCTGCACCCGGTGCAGTCGCGCGGCGAGGTCGTCACGGCCGATCCAGCCGCGACGGGACCGTTGCACGGGAACCAGCTCGGCCACCGCGCGCCCGTTGACCGTGACCGTGACCCGCTCGCCCTCCTGCACCCGGCGCAGCACGCCGGCGGTGTCGTTGCGCAGCTCCCGGCTGGGCACCTCACTCATGCTACGACTGTAGCATTCGTGTAGGCCACTCCTCAGATGATCGCGACCGCGACCACGAGCCCCAGTGCCACGTGCGCGGCGGCGATCACGTAGCTCTGCGGGAGCATCCGGTCGGCGGCCAGCACCGCGCCGATGTCGATGCCCATCACCCACTCCAGCAGCCGCACCGCCCCGACCTGGGCGAGGATCCCGACGATGCCGAAGACCGCGGTCTGGATCAGCCCCTCGGTGAGGAGACCCGACGAGGTGTAGATCGCGGTGACGACGATCAGCGCCATGCTGACCATGCCCGCGGCCGTGACGACCACGGCGTTCGGCAGGCCCTCGCGCACCATCACGTTGAGCTTTCCGGGCGTGGTCAGGTCCACGGCGTAGAAGCCCAGCAGCATGAGGATCACGCCGAGCACGGCATAGAGCAGGATCGCACCGATGCCGATGCCGATCACGGAGAAGAAGCCCGGGTTGATCATTCGGGGAGCCTTTCGGGTCTATTCGGGGATGCGGTGGGGGACGAACGCCGCGCCGTCGTCGGTCACCAGACCGACGGTCTCGCGGATGCCGAGGCCGGCCGCCGTGTCGCCGACGACCCACGCGCCCAGCGCCGGGCGGAAGCCGTCGAACTCGGGGAGCGGGGCGAAGAGCTGGTAGACGTAGCCCTCCTCGCCGTAGACACCGCCGGTCTCGTGCTCGGAGCCGGGCGAGACGATCGAGATGTTGGCGCCCTCGCGGCCCAGCCGGGGCTTGCGGACGTACTCGGTGAGCATCCCGGGCTGGTCGAGGTAGGCGGGCAGCAGGTTGGGGTGGCCGGGATACATCTCCCACAGCACGGCCAGCAGGGCCTTGTTGGACAGGACCGACTTCCACAGCGGCTCGACCCACAGCGTCTCGGGCAGGCTCGCGAGCACGTGCCTGCCGAAGTCGTCGGTGACGACCCACTCCCACGGGTAGAGCTTGAACACCGCGGCCATCGGCGACTCCTCGAGGTCGACGAAACTCTCCAGTGCGGAGTCCCAGCCGATGTCCTCGATCGCCAGCCCGACGGTGTTCAGCCCGGCCTCGGCGGCGGTCTCCTGCAGGTAGCCGACGGTGACGTGGTCCTCGCCGCTGGCGTCGGCGCCCGACCACGTGAAGTAGATGTCGTCGCCGGGCAGCCGGGCCCTGAGCTCGGCCCAGCGCTCCACGAGCTTCTCGTGCAGCGAGTTCCACTGGTCGTCGGCCGGGTGGACGTCCTTCAGCCAGTACCACTGCAGCAGTGACGCCTCCAGCAGCGTCGTCGGGGTGTCGGCGTTGTACTCCAGCAGCTGCGCCGGCCCGGAGCCGTCGTAGCGCAGGTCGAAACGGCCGTAGACGTGCGGGTCGCTGCGCCGCCACGACGCCGCCACGCCGTCCCAGGCGTACTCGGGGATCGCGAAGTCGCGGAAGCGCTCGGTGGTCACGACGTGGTCGACGGCCTCCAGGCACATCGAGTGCAGCACCTCGACGTCGGCCTCCAGCGACAGGACCTCGTCCATCGTGAACGTGTAGTGCACCGACTCGTCCCAGTACGGGCGGGCGAGGCCCCCCTGGCCACGACCCGGCGCGCCGAACACCATCCCCTGCTCGCGGACGATGTCCGCCCATCCCGCGCGCGGCTCACCGCGGCCCCGCTCCACCTACGAGCCACTCGAGGAACCGCCGCCGGAGACGCCCAGCCCGCCGCGGGACACGCTGCTGCTCGACGCGCGCGGCGAGACGTCGCGGCCCGAGGACGAGCGCACGCGGGTGCCGTCCGGCGGCACCACCGTGGTGCCGCCGCTCACCCGCTGACCGACCGTGCCGCTGCCGCCGTAGTTGTAGTGGTACTGCCGCCCGCCGCCGCCGATGAAGATCGGGTAGAAGCCGCCGCCGTAGCCGCCGCTGTTCGCCACGGGCGTGACGCAGTTGGAGTCGTCCACGATCTCCTGGGTCTCCTCGTCCACGCACTGGGCCGCGACCTCGTCCTCGGAGCGCACCACGGAGTAGCCGACCGCGATGAGCGCGACGACGCCGACGGTCACGCCCGCCCCGACGAGGACCCGCCTGCGCGTGCGGGCCGAGCGCTCCTCGTCGTCCGCGGCCTGCCGGGCGGCGGCCTCCTGGCGGCGCCGCGCCTGCTCGCGGGCGCGCCGCTGCGCCAGGGTGGGCTCGCGGGGTGTCGTCGAGCCGTCCTGGAACCGCATACTCCCGGGTTCCGGCCGATCCTCGTCGCTCATGAGCGCCCCCTCACCGATCCGACACGCGCGCGCACGGTACCGGCCACGGCGAGCGGGACGGACGGCGACGCTCGCAGCACGGCGACGACCGATGGTCGCGCGGGAGCGACCGCGACGACGGGCCACCCGCCAGGTCACGGCATGATGACGGGCGATATGGACCGCACCCTCACCGCTCCCCGGCCCGTGAGAGACGACGACGCTCCCCCGTACGAGTCGCCGTCTCCGAGTGCCGGCGGGCGTCTCCCCGTCACCCCGCCGGGCCCGCCGATGCACCCGGTCTGGCGGATCGTCACGGGCATCGTCATCGGCGCGCTCGCGATGTTCGGTGTCGCCGCGTTCGACACCGTCACCGGCACCGAGGTCCCGGTGCTCGGCTCGTTCGCCGCGCTGCCGGCCGCACCCGACGAGCCCGAGGTCGTGGAGGTGCAGGCCCCGCCCGCCGTGCCCGGCACCTGCCTGAACTGGACCCGCCCCGACGCCGCCGACACCGCGCTCGTCGACTGTGCCCAGCCGCACCTGTTCGAGCAGGCGGGCACCGTCACGCTGCTCGACCAGGTGGAGCTGCCCACCGACGCCACCTTCCGCCAGCTGGTCGACGAGCGCTGCGGCCCGGTCGTCATGACCTACCTGAACGACGTCTTCGACCCCTACGGCCGCTACCGGATCGGTGCGCTCAAGCCGTCCCCGAGCAAGTGGGAGCAGGGCGACCGGGAGCTGCGCTGCGGGTTGCAGAGCGCGTCGCGCTCGGGCGCGCTCTACCCGCTCACCGGCAAGGTGGCCGACGGCGACCAGGCCGACGTCCAGGAGCCGGGCGTGTGCCTGGGGATCAGCGGCCGCAGCGTCGGCGACCCCGTGGACTGCGCCGGCACGCACGCGCTGGAGACCGTGGGCATCGTCGACCTGAGCGCCGACTTCCCCGACGCCTTCCCGTCCATCGCCGACCAGGACGCGCTGCTGCAGCCGCGCTGCAACGAGCTGGCCGCGCAGTACGCGGGCGGGCCCACGGTCGTCGCCGACAAGGGGCTGACGGTGTACTGGAACAACATCCAGGAGGAGTCCTGGGCCGCCGGCACCCGCCGCGCCAACTGCAACGTGGCCACCCTGCTGCCCGACCGCAGCGGGTTCGCGCCGGTCACCGGCTCGGTCAAGGGCGATGTCGTGGTCGGCGACCAGGTGGCGCCGCAGACGGAGGACACCCCCGACGCCGGGGTGCCCGCCCCGCCCACCCCCACTCCGGCCGCCCCGTCGGAGGCCACCGCGCCCACCTCGCCCGCCGAACCCGGTGCCCCGTCCGGCGAGCCGGAGGCCCCGGCGGACGGGGCACCGGCGCTCCTGCCGCCGGAGCTCCCCGTGCCCGTCGGCGGGGCGTGACCGCCGGGTCATGGAGATGACCCGGCGGCACTTCGAGGAGCTCGTCGCCGACGCACTGGACACCATCCCCGCCCAGCTCACCGCGGCGATGGACAACGTCGTCGTCCTCGTGGAGGCCCGCAACGACGAGGAGCCCGACCTCCTCGGGATCTACGAGGGAGTCGCGCTCACCGAGCGCGACTCCACCTACGGCGGCGTCCTGCCCGACCGCATCAGCATCTACCAGGACGCCATCCTGTCGATCTGCCACACCGATGCCGAGGTGGTGCACGAGGTCGCCGTCACCGTGGTGCACGAGGTGGCCCACCACTTCGGCATCGACGAGGACACCCTGCACGCCCTCGGCTGGGGCTGACGCACCCCCACCCCGCGAGTCGCCCTCCGTGCCCGCGAGTCGCGCCCTCCGTGCGCAGCCTGCACCGGCTCGCGCACACGCACACCCCGACTCGCGCACACGCACACCCCGACTCGCGCGCACGCACACCCCGACTCGCGGAGGGGCGGGTCGGTCAGTCGGGGGGGCCGCCGGCGGTGACGTCGCCGGGGACGGGGACCGCGTCGTCCCAGTGCTCCAGGGTCCAGCCCGCCCCGCTGCGGTTGAGGATCACCAGGCCGGTGTTGGGCACGTACCGGGTCTCGGCGTGGTCACCGAGCAGAGCGGCCGCGGCCAGCCGGATCGCGGCTCCGTGGCTGGCCAGCACGACCGTGCCGGTGACGTCGCGGGTGATCCGCGCGACGGCCGGGACGAAGCGGGCGTTCAGGTCGAGGGCCGACTCACCACCGGGTAGGCGCGCGGCGAGCTCGCCGCGGGCCCACGCGCCGTAGACGGCGTCGAACTGCTCGCGAGCGTCGTCGTCGGCACGGCCTTCCAGGTCGCCGCAGGAGACCTCGTGCACGCCCTCGACCACGCCGACGGCCAGCCCGTGGGCCGCGGCGACGGGCGCGCCGGTCTGCTGGGCCCGCGTGGCCGCCGACGCGTGCACCGCGACGATCGGCTCCCCCGCCAGGCGCATGCCCAGCGCCGCCGCCTGCCCCAGCCCGAGCGCGTTGAGCGGCGGGCCGGGCGGGCGGGAGTCCAGCACGCGACCCACGTTGGCGTCGGTCTGCCCGTGCCGCACCAGGATCAGGCGCGTCATGCCCCCTCCCCGCCGACCGGCGACGGGCCGCGACGTGCGGTGCGCCGCGGTGAACGCGCCTGCCCGGTCACGAGGCGCTGCCCGCGCGCAGGCCGTCGACCCACTGCTGGGCCGCGGCGAACTCGGCGTGACCGCTCCCGCCGAGCGGCGCGGCCGGATCGCCCGAGCCGTCGGCCGGGACCCCGTTGCCCGCTCGCGGGAACGAGCCGAGGAACCGCACGCGGTCGCAGCGGCGATGCAGCGCCGCCAGCGCCTCGCCCATCGCGGGCTCGGCCACGTGGCCCGTGCAGTCGATGTGGAACCAGTACTCGGCGTGCCTGTCCTTGATCGGCCTGGATTCGATGCGGGTCA
The DNA here is from genome assembly GCF_029263155.1 of Pseudonocardia sp. Lineage (GTDB taxonomy): Bacteria > Actinomycetota > Actinomycetes > Mycobacteriales > Pseudonocardiaceae > Pseudonocardia. The sequence goes on along the minus strand of NZ_JAJCYB010000077.1, from coordinate 24,033 downwards.
GGTCGATGCCCCGCATCGCGAGCTCGGTGAGCAGGCCGAGCAGCGAGCCCGGCACGTTGCGGGTGGTGGCGGCGAACGTCGTGCGGTCGCGGCCGGTGGGGTCGGGCGGCGGCGCGGGCGGGGCCAGGAGCACGAATCGGGTGACCGCGCCCGGGTTGTCGGCCACGTCGTCGACGATCACGTCGAGCCCGTGCTGCTCGGCGGCCAGCGGGGCGGCGACGGCGGCGTCGAGGTCCCCGCGCGCCACCTGCGCCGCCGCCTCGGACGTCGACGAGGTCAGCAGGACCTCCGCGGCGGGCAGGTGCGCGGACAACCAGCCACGGGTCTGCGCGACGGCGTGCGGGTGCGAACCCACGCGCCGGACGTCCGCGGTGACCGTGCCCGGCCGCGCCATCACCGCGAACCGGACGGCCACCAGCGCCTCGCGGACGATCACCAACGGCGGGTCGCCGACGAGCCCGTCGAGCACGGCACCGACCGCCCCCTCGACGCTGTTCTCGATCGGGACGCAGCCGGCGTCGACCTCCCCGCGGCGCACCGCCTCCAGCACCGCCGGGCTCCCCGCACACGGCACGAACTCGGCGTCACGGGCTTCGGGGAGCGACCGCAGCGCCTGCTCGGTGAAGGTGGCGTGCGGTCCGAGAAACGCCAGTCGACCCACGCCCGGAACCCTAGCGCCGGGCGTCGCGGGCACGCGGAGCGCCCACACCCGCCGGTCCCGGCCGGTCAGCGGGGAAGCAGGCCCAGGCCGGCCAGGGTGGTGTTCGGGCCCTGGTCGGGATCGGTGCCGCAACGCGACAGCAGGCCGCGGACACCGGCGACGGCCCGCTCGGACAGGGCCGCCAGCTCCGCGGCCAGCGCGGCCCCGTCGGTGCTGCGCAGGGCGCCGTCGACGTCACCGCCGCCCAGCGCGCGGGCCACCGCGACGAGCATGTTGACGATGCCGTGGCGACGTGGCCCGGCACCGTCGACGCGCACCGACTCGTACAGGCCCAGCGTGGTGAACCCCCGACCCGCAGCCACGACGACGCCGACGAACTCCTCGACGTCCCGTGTGGACGGCGCGTCGGACGGCCGCGGACCGCCGCAGCGCAGCCGGGGCGCGCACCCCTGGTCGGCGACGCGGCGCACGGCGTCGAGCCAGGCGCCGGTGCCGCCGGGGTCGCCCTCGACCGGCCTGCGCGGCTCCACCACCGCCACGACGTCCTCGGGCACGAACTCGGCGACGCGGTCGAGCCAGACGGCGTCGACGTCCGGAGGGGCGGCGGTCTCGATCGTGCGCGGGGTGAGCAGGTTGGGCCGCGACAGGACCGTGGAGAGCGCCTTCGGCACCGCCCCGAGCCCGGTGTCGACGACCAGCGACAGGTCGACCGGGCGGCTCGGCGCGGCTCGCGCCAGCTCCTTGACCAGCGCGGGAAGCCGCGACACCGGGCACACCAGCTGGCCGACGAGCCCGCCGTTGTGCCCGTCGCGCGCCCGGAGGTAGCGCGCCACGACCGTCTCGGTCGGCGGGCCTGCCGCTCTGGGGCGCAGCAGGCTCGTGTCGTCGACGAGCTGCGCGAACAGGGGCGGGGTTCCCGCCGTCGGCACCGTCGTCACGGCCACAGACGCTAACGGGTGGGTCACGGCGACCCGACAAGGGCTGCTGCTTGCGCAGATCCACCCTCCGAAGCTAGCTTAGGCTCACCTAAACTGGAGGTGCGCCTTGGGAACCACCCGCCTGCGCAGGCCCCCGGCCCCGACCGCCGCCGAGCGCGCCCGCAGCGTCGCGGCCCGCTCGGGCAGCGTGGCCGCGCTCGTCGGCACCGGATCGCCGATCGCGCAGCCTCGGACGCACCACGTGCACGCCGACGGGTCCGCGGTCCTGCTGCTCGCCGACGACGAGCCGGTGCTGCGGCGGATGCAGGGTGGGCCGGGGCCCGCCTCCACAGCCGGCGGGCCGGCTTCTGCCTCCACAGCCGGCGGGCTGGAACCTGCCTCCACAGCCGGCGGGCTGGCCGTGATGCTGGAGCTCGCCGACCCGGCCCCGGTCGACCTGCGCGAGCCGGTGCGGGGCCTGCTGTGGATCACCGGGCACCTCACGTCCGTCGACCCCGAACGAGCCCGGCGCATCGCCGTCGGCCTCGCCGACCACCACCCGCATCCCGCACTGCTCGAGCTCGGCCACGGCGCCACGATGGTGCGGTTGACACCCGGGTCGGCGGTGCTGTCGGACGCGGAGGGCAGCGCGGTGTTCGCCCCCGTCGACCTCGCCGCGGCCCGACCCGACCCGTTCTGCCACTACGAGCAGCAGTGGCTCACGCACCTGGAACAGGCCCATCCGCAGGTCTTCACGGCGCTGGCCCGGCACCTGCCGACACCCCTGCGCGACGTCCGGGACGCACGGGTCCGCCCGCTGGGGGTGGATCGCTGCGGGCTGCGGCTGCGCGTCGAGGCCGGCGATCAGGACCACGACGTGCGGCTGGCATGGGAACACCCGATCGCGACACCGGAGGAGCTGCGGGTGCAGCTACAGCGGCTGGTCGGCTGCCCGCTCCGACGGCGCTAGATCGGCGCGCACCCGACGCGTGACCATGCGCTCGGCCACGAACGACGCGATCGGCACGGTGCCCGCGAGCAGCACCACCAGCGCCTCCAGCGGCTTGGCCCGCACCCGCTCGGCGAGGATCAGCGTGCAGACGATATAGATCATGTACAGGAAGCCGTGGGTGACGCCGACGACGGCGACCGGCCCCGGGGTGTCGAAGAAGTACTTCAGCGGCATCGCCACGAACACCAGCACGATCAGGCCGATGCCCGTGATCCAGGCGGCGACGCGGTAGCTGCGCAGGGCGGTCGGGATCGACACGTCGTGGTACCTCTCAGTTCTCGCGCTCGGCGAGCTCGCGGAGCATCCGGTTGTAGGCGACGAGCTGGGGGTTCTCGTCGACGGTGAGCGCGGGCGCGGCGGCCGGTCGGGCGGTGAACGGGCTGGGCCCGTCGTCGACGGCGGGCTCCGGGCCGGCGGCGGGCGCCGGTTCCGGTTCGGCCGGCAGGTCGCGGGCCTCCAGGCTCAGGAACCGCCACCACATCACGCCGAAGAAGATCGCGAAGACGGGCCACTGCAGGCCGTAGCCGACGTTGAGCGCGCTGCCCAGCGCCGATCCGGCCCGCTGCCACTGCCAGACCGCCAGCCACCCGCAGGTGACCATCGCGCCGAGCGTGAGCGCGTGCCAGACCAGCCAGCGGGGGGACAGCGCGAGCCGCAACACGGGGACCAGACTACGCCGCGGGTAGCGTCGCCGATCGTGTCCCGGCCCTCCCCCACCGCGGTCGTCACCGACCCCGGGGCGCGCCGGCTGATCGGCACCGAGGTGCTGGTCGTCCTCACCGTCACCCTCGGGCTCTCCGCGGTGCGCAGCGCGCTGAACCTCGCCGACGCACTGCTGCAGCCGGTGCCGCTGAACGAGCAGCAGGTGGCGCTCAACGCCCCCGCGGCCCAGGCCGATCTCGTCGACCTCGCCCTGCAGCTCACGCGCGTGCTGCAACTGGTCGGCTGGGGAGCGCTGGGGGCCTACCTGCTCATCCGCGCCGGGTTCGCCCTGCGCGCCGTGGGCCTGGACGCGCGGCAACCCGGCCGCGACGCCCTCGGCTCGGCCGGGCTCGCCGCGCTGATCGGCGTCCCGGGGCTCGGGCTCTACCTGGTGGCGCGGGCGCTGGGGGTCAGCGTCACCATCGCGCCGACCACGCTCGACGCCACCTGGTGGCAGCTTCCGGTGCTCCTGGCCTCGGCGGCGGCGAACAGCTGGGCCGAGGAGGTGGTCATGGTGGCGTATCTGATCACGCGACTGCGCCAGCTCGGGTGGTCGGAGAACACCTCGCTGCTGGCCCAGGCCCTGCTGCGCGGGGCGTACCACCTCTACCAGGGGCTCGGCGGGTTCGTCGGCAACGTGGTGATGGGCCTGGTGTTCGGGCGGGTGTGGCAGCGCACCAACCGCCTGTGGATGCTCGTGGGCGCGCACGCCCTGATCGACGTGGTGGCCTTCGTCGGCTACGCGCTGCTGGCCGGGCGGGTGGGCTGGCTGCCCTGACCCGGCGGGACACGGCAGCGGCGACCGTGACGTGATCGTGACCCCGATCCGGGGCCGATCGGTGAACGCCCGCACGGTCACCTCCCGTACCCCCTCAGGACATGTTCGCGACGAGGAGGGATCCACTCCTGATGCAGAAGACCGTGATCGGCCGGCTCGCGGCCGCGGCCCTGGTGGTGGGAGTCGTCGCCGCCTGCGGGTCCGGCACCGACACCGGCAGCCCACCGGCCACCGACGCCGCCGGTGGCGGCCTGGCGGTGGCCACCGAGTCCGATACCGTCGACGCCGCGCCCGGTGACGGCACCTGTGCCGACGCCGACGGCGCCTGCTCGCTGCGGGCCGCGGTCCAGGAGGCGAACGCCGCGGGCGGGGGCACCGTGACGCTGCCCGCCGGCACCTACACCATCGGGATCGACGGGATCGACGAGGACGAGGGCGCCACCGGCGACCTCGACATCACCAGCACCGTCACCATCGAGGGCCCGGAGGCCACGATCGACGCCGCCGGTGTCGACCGTGCCCTGGACGTGCTCGAGGGCGGCGCGCTGACCCTGACCGGGGTGACCGTCACCGGCGGTTCCGCGCAGGGCGAGGGGATGCCGGCCTCCGGCGGCGGGATCCGCAACGCCGGCGAGCTGACCGCCGACGGCGCCACCATCACCGGCAACACCGCCGTGCGCGCGGGCGGCGGCATCGAGGCCGTCGCCGGGTCGACCACCGAGCTGACCGGGGTGACCCTGTCCGACAACGAGGCCGGGCCCGGCCCGGGCAACGGCGGCGGCCTGCACATCACCGAGTCGGGCACGGTGACCGTGACCGACAGCATGGTCACCGGGAACCGGGCGGCGTCCGAGGGCGGCGGCCTGTGGAACGACACGATGAGCACGATGACCGTCACCGGCACGACCATCAGCGGCAACACCGCCAGCGGGGCCGAGGCCACCATGGGCGGCGGCGGCGTGTTCACCATCGGTGGTGAGCTGACCCTGCGCGACTCCGAGGTGACCGACAACGTCGCCGACGGCATGGCCGGCTCCGGCGGCGGCGCGCTCAACGACGACGGCACGCTGGTCGTGGAGAACACCACGTTCTCGGGCAACACCTCGGTCCGCGCCGGCGGGGCGATCGAGGCCAACATCGGCACGACCGAGATCTCCGGGACCACGATGACCGGCAACTCGACCGGCGACAGCCCGGGCAACGGCGGCGGGGTGCACCTGACCGGCGCGGGCACCGTCACCCTCGACGGCGGCGCGGTCACCGGGAACATGGCGGCCAACCAGGGCGGTGGCCTGTGGAACTCCGCTCCCGGGACGATGACGGTGACGGGAACCGACGTCAGCGGCAACGAGTCGCCGACGGGCCCGGACCTCTACCAGGACGGCGACGGCACGGGCTTCACCGCCGACGGTGAGGTCGTGCCACCCGCGGGCGGCTGAGCCGCGGTCCACGGTCCGACGAGGCGGCCGCCGGTGGGTCACCCCACCGGCGGCCGCGTCGTTCCCGGGTCCTGGGCGGATCGGGCTCAGGTGCCGAGGATCTGGTAACGCATCCTCGCCATCATGTTCTCGGCGCCGGGCGTGATGCCGCTGGCCGTCCACAGCTCGTCGATGCGGGCGCCGATGTCCTCGGGGTCCCAGCGCTTCCCGTCGTTGCGGACCTCGGCGACGCTGGTGAACGGCTGGAAGATCTCGATGCTGTCACCCTGCACGCCGAACACCTTGCCGCTGATGTGGTTCGACGCGTCCGAGCACAGGAACGCCACCAACGGCGCGACGTTCTCGGGGGCGAAGAAGTCGAACTCGCCGCGCGCGAGGGCGGCCTCGCGGTCGTCCCGGAACTCCTGCGGCATCAGGTCGAGCGTCATGGCCGTCAGGGCGGTGGGCGCGATCGCGTTGGAGGTGATCCCGCCGCGGGCGCCCTCCATCGCGACGATCGTGGAGAACGCGGCGATGCCCGCCTTGGCCGCGCCGTAGTTGCTCTGGCCGAAGTTGCCCAGGATCCCCGAGGTCGACGCCGTGTGGACGACGTGACCGGGCTGCTTGGCCTCCTTCCAGTGCTGCACCGCGGCACGCGTGGGCAGGAAGTGCCCGCGCAGGTGCACGCGGATCACCGCGTCCCAGTCGTCGTCGGAGAGCTTGGCGAGCGTCCGGTCGCGCAGGATGCCGGCGTTGTTGACCACGGCGTCGAGCCGCCCGAACTCGGCCAGCGCGGTGGCGACGAGGCCGTTCGCGACGTCGGCGTCGGCGACGTCGCCGCTCGCGGCCACCGCCCGGCCACCCGCGGCGACGATCTCCTTGGCCACCGACTCGCCCGTGTCCGGGTCGAACTCGGCCACGACGATCGCGGCACCCTGTGCCGCGCACTCCAGCGCCTCACCGCGCCCGATCCCCCGGCCCGCGCCGGTGACGATGACGACCTTGCCGTCCAGTAGTCCCATGCCCAGCAGCATATGACCCGCCGGTAACCGCGCAGCCGTGACGTACTGCACGCGTGTGACCGAGCACGCCCGCGCACCGCCCGTCCGGCGGTGCCGCGCTGGTGGGGGACGATGAGCAGGTGGCCGCACCGCAGCGCACTGCGACACCGCACGGGCCGGGCACGTGAAGGCCTCGTGGGCGACCTACCGCAGCAGCATCGGTGACCGTTGCGGGCTGTTCGCCGCCCTGCGCGAGCGGTGGAACCCGGCGACGGCGCTCTACCCGGGCAGCTATCTCGACCTGTCCCCGTCGACGGCGATCCCCTCGGTCACCTACGTCGACTCCGACCGCCGGGCCGCACGCTACTTCGCCGACGAACCGCTCGTGGCCGCCGAGCTCGAGGGGCGCACGCTGCCCGGGGCGGGCGCGGAAGTGACGTTCCTGCACCGGGACTACACCACGCCGCTGTCGCTCCCCCGGGCCGGCTTCGACCTGCTCATTTCGCTCTACGCCGGCCCGGTCTGGGATCACTGCCGCCAGCACCTCGCCCCGCAGGGGCTGCTCCTGGCCAACACCAGTCACGGGGACGCGAGTCTCGCCGCGCTCGACCCGGCCCTGCGACTGGTGGCCGCCGTGCACCAGCGCGACGGCAAGTACCGCCTCGACACCGAGCGACTCGACAGCCACCTCGTCCCGAGGAGGCCGGACGCGGCCGACCCCGAGCGGATCCGCAGCCAGGGACGGGGAATCGCCTACACCAGGACCGCGTTCGCCTACGTGTTCCGCGCTGCCTGCTCCCGAGAATGATCAACGGTCCGATGCGCTACGGCCGGGAGCGATTCGGGGGCCGGGAGCGATGTGGGCGCCGGGCCGTCGGTCGGCCTCGCGTGGCGCGGGCGGGCCGGTGGCCAGCAGGCGGGCGGCGTCGAGCGGATCGACCCGGTCCAGGCCGCCGACCCCGTCGAACGCCCGGTCCGGCGAGACGATCACGCCGATGCCCCGGCGCAGGGCCGTCGCCGCGTGCACCGCGTCCCGGATCCCCAGCCCGGTGCTCGTGGCGACGAGCCCGAGCGCGGTGCGCAGCTCGGGTGCGCCGAAGTCGTGCAGCAGGCACAGCGAGCCGACCGCGAGCGCCTCGTCCCGCACCACGGCGCCGTCCAGACCCCGCCTGCGCAACACGTGCGCGTACTCCTGCACGAGCTCGACGCTGGCCTCGCCGGTGAGCGACCCGTGCTGGCAGAGCCGGACGAGCTCCCGACACGGGGCCCGGTACTCGTGCTCCCGGCCGCGCGCGTACAGGAAGACGGCGGTGTCGAACAGGAACCGCGTCACGCGTCGCCCGGGTACATCGACTCGATCTCGGACTTGGCATCCGCCCAGTCGCCGAGATCGAGCGGTTCGGCGTCGAGCAGGAGCTGCCCGGCCGCGCTGCGGCTCGGGCCGTCCGGCGGGTAGCAGGCATCGATGGCCTCGCGCACGAGCGCGGCCACCGAGCTACCGCGACGCTCGGCCTCCTGCGTGATGCGGGCCAGGCGGTCCTCGTCCAGCAACAGCTGCAGCCGCTGGGTCAACACAGCCATGTGTAGATGTTAGCAGGCTCAGGTGTGTGTAGGTCGGGACCGAGCTACCGCAGGGTGACCTGCTTGCCGGCGAGCGCGTCGCGAGCACGGCGCTCGTCTGCCGTCAGCGGGGCGTCGTCGGCCAGGGCCTCGGTCAGGCGCTTCGCGAACGCGGTGACGGGCTCGCTCCACTCCTTGGGGTGCTGGTCGCGGTCGAGGTCCCAGACGGGCACGAGCAGGCCGTGCGCTCGGAAGGACCCCGCGTAGCGGGTCTCCGGGCCGAGCGCGAGCTCGCCCCGGGCCTGCAGCCGGGCCAGTGCCGCGATCAGCTGCTCCTCGGGCTCGGGCCGGACCCAGCGCAGGTGCGCCTTGGTGCCGGTGTCCACCCAGTACGCGGCCCGGACGCCCTCTCCCGTGACGGCCTCCGTCGGCATGATCACCGCGTTGGCCCGCTCGACGGTGGCCAGCACCTCCGCGGTGGGCTCGCTGCCGTCCTCCGGGGCCACCCACCACGCGAAGTCGGCGTGCAGGGTGACCTCGAGCGGCGCGTCGGCGTCGAGGACGTCCTGGAGCCGCTCGGTGCCCGTCAGCCCGGGTCCCACCACCGGCAGCGCGCTGCCCGGTTCGGCGGCCCGGGCCCAGTCCAGCGCGCGGGCGAGGTCGGCGGACAGGTCGCCGGAGCGGGTCTGCACCTGCATCCCGAGCAGGATGTCGCCGCCGGGGCGCACGACCGCCGCGGAGGCGCCGGGCAGCACCGACGCCAGCGTGGCCGTGCCCTCGCGCAGCGGCAGCGGCGCCGTCGCCGACGGGAGGAACTCGCGAAGCGCGACCAGGTCGCACTCCGCGGCCAGGCCGGCGAACGGGCGGGTGACGATGACGTCGTCACCCGCTCCGTGGCAGGCCTTGTAGCGCTTACCGGATCCGCAGGGGCAGGGCCGGCGCGGGTTCTCCCCGGCCGGGGCTGCCACACGTGTCTTCTTCGCCATGGTTCCGAGGACCCTATCCGGGGGTGGGCCGGGCTAGCGGGGGCGGGGGCCGGGCCGGGGGGCAGGACCCTCGACGAAGGCGTGCTGCGGCCGCGGTGCGCGCGGGGCCTCGCTGACCGCCTGGCGGCCCTCGGCCCCGGCACCGGTCAGGGCGCGGACCTCCATCTCGGCGAACCGGCGGTCCGCGTCCTCGTCGCGCGGGCCGAGGAAGGTGCCGATCGCGCCGAGCAGGAAGGACAGCGGGATCGAGACGATGCCCGGGTTGGCCAGCGGGAACAGGGCGAAGTCGGCACCGGGGATCATCGAGGACGGCGAACCCGACACCGCGGGTGAGACGATCACCAGGAACAGGGCGGTGCCCATGCCGCCGTACATGCTGTAGAGCGCGCCCGTGGTGTTGAACCGCTTCCAGAACAGCGAGTACACCAGCGGCGCCATGTTGGCCGACGCCGCCACCGCGAAGGCCAGGGTGACGAGCACGGCGACGTTCTGCCCGATGGCGAGGATCCCGCCGGCGATCGCGAGCACGCCCACGCCGACCGCGGTGCGCCGCGCCACCCTGACTTCCTGTCCGGCTTCGGGTGCCCCGCGCTTGATGACGTTGGCGTAGACGTCGTGGGCGAAGGAGGCCGACGCCGCGATGGTCAGGCCGGCCACCACGGCCAGGATCGTCGCGAAGGCGACGGCGGCCACGATCCCCAGCAGGAGCGTCCCCCCGAGCCGGAACGCCAGCAGCGGAGCCGCGGAGTTCGACGCTCCGGGTGCGGCGAGGATCGTGTCGGGGCCGACGAGCGCCGTTGCGCCGTAGCCGATCACCAGCACCATCAGGAAGAAGCCGCCGATCAACCAGATCGCCCAGGCCACGGATCGACGGGCCTCCTGCGCGTTCGGCACGGTGTAGAAGCGCATCAGGATGTGCGGCAGGCTCGCCGGGCCGAGCACGGCCGCCAGCGACAGCGAGATGAAATCGATCTTCGAGAGCTCGGTCTGTCCGTACAGCAGCCCGGGAGCAAGCACCTGCTCCCCGGCCTCCGGGCTGTTCTCCGCAGCCGCGCCGAGCAGCGCGGAGAGGTTGAACCCGTACCTGCCGACCACCCACGCGGCAAGCACGAGCCCGCAGACGAGGAGCAGGTTGGCCTTGATGATCTGTACCCAGGTGGTGCCCTTCATGCCGCCCACCAGCACGTAGACCATCATCAGGCCCCCGACCACCGCGATCACGATGCTCTGCCCGAGCCGGTTGCTGCTGGGGATGTCGAGCAACAGCGCGACCAGCCCGCCCGCGCCTGCGATCTGCGCGATCAGGTAGATCAGCGAGATGAGCAGCGTCGAGGTGGCTGCGGCCGCACGCACCGGTCGCTGCCGCAGGCGGAAGCTCAGGACGTCGCCCATCGTGAACCGGCCGGTGTTGCGCATCCACTCGGCGACCAGCAGCAGCGCGACGAGCCAGCCCACGAAGGCGCCGATCGCGTAGAGCAGGCCGTCGTAGCCGAAGACGGCGACGACGCCCGCGATCCCGAGGAACGCGGCGGCGGAGAGGTAGTCACCGGCCAGCGCCACACCGTTCTGGCCGCCGGTGAACCCGCGCCCACCGGTGTAGTAGTCCGAGGCCGTCTGGTTGCTGCGGCTGACGCGGAACACCACCACGAGGGTCAGCACCACGAAGGCGCCGAAGACCGCGATGTTGACCGCCGGGTTGCCGACCGACGCCGGTTGCGCGAGGAGCACGGGAACATCCTTCCGGGGCAGAATGCGAGGACCGCCCGTGTCATCCAACGACCGCCGCTGCGGAAAGTCACCGATCCGTCACGTCAGGAGATGCGCAGTGGCCCCTTTCGACCCCGCCGATCCCGGCTTCCTCGACGACCCGTACCCGGCGTTCGCGGTGCTGCGGACCTGGGCACCGGTGCACGACCACCCCCTGCTCGGCACGCCCGTCGCCGTCACCCACGCCGCCTGCGCGGCGGTGCTGCGCAGCCGCGGGCTGGGGCGGATCTGGGCCGACGCCGAGCCCGCCACCGAGTTGTCCGCGTTCAACCTGCTGCACCGCAACTCCCTGCTGGAGCGTGAGGGCGAGCCCCACCACCGGCTGCGCGCGACCGTCGCGGGGGCGTTCAACCGGGGCCACACCGCGCGGCTCGCCCCGTGGGTGCACGACCTCGCGGTACGGCTGGTCGACGAGCTGGCCGACGGGACGGGCCGCGGCGGCGACGTCATCGCCACGGTGGCCGCCGCCCTGCCCGTCGAGGTGATCGCCGAGCTGCTCGGGGTACCGGAACCGGCGCGGTCGGCGTTGCGGGGGTGGTCGAACGCGATCGTGACGATGTACGAGCCGACGGTGTCCGGTCCTTCCGGCGACGCCCGGCGCGCGGCCGCCGAGCGGGCGGCCACGGAGTTCGTCGACACGCTGCGCGGGCTCGCCGACCACCGCAGGCGCCACCCCGGCGACGACCTGGTCAGCGACCTGGTGCGGGCGGGCGTCGACGCCGACGAGCTGGTGGGCACCGCGGCGCTGCTGCTGATGGCGGGCCACGAGGCCACCGTCAACGTGATCGGCAACGGGGTGCTCGCCCTGCTGCGGCACCCCGAGCAGTGGGAGCGGCTGCGCGGCCTACCCGCGGGAACCGGGCCGCTCGCCCTCGCGGTCGAGGAGCTGATCCGCTACGACCCGCCGCTGCAGCTGTTCGAGCGCACGGCCGTCGTCGACACCGAGGTGGCCGGGCACCCGGTCCCCGCAGGCACCCGGATCGCCGCGCTGCTGGGGGCCGCCGCCCGGGACCCGCAGGTGTTCGACCGCCCCGACGAGCTCGACGTCGGCCGCACCCACAACCCGCACCTGGGGTTCGGCCTCGGCGTGCACTACTGCCTCGGCGCCCCGCTCGCCCGCCTGGAGGTCGCCGCCGCCCTCGACGCCCTGCGCACCCGCATGCCCGGGCTCACCCTGACCGCCGAACCGCTCCGCCGCCCCGACTTCGTGATGCGCGGGCTGCGCGAGCTCCGGGTGACGGCCTGACGCGCCCGCGCCGCGCCCACACCCCGGTTGCAGTGGGGTGGCCTTGCTGCAGCCGGGCTGGAGTGAAGCCACCCCACTGCAAGCCGCGGGGGGGCGCGGTGGGGTGGGTCAGGGGTGGGGGTGGGGGTGGGGGGGGTGTCCGGACCAGCAGTTCGCGGCGGGCGGCGACGGCGGGGCCCAGCAGCCGGGTGAGGCGCCCGATCAGCACCGCGGTGACGCCGGCGGTGACGGCGGCGAGCAGGTCGAGCACCGCATGCAGCAGCACCCCGTCCGCGCGGGCCTGCACGCCCGTCCGGAGCCCCCACAGCAGCACCACCGCGGCGAGCACCACCCCGGCCGCCCACAGCGCCCACCAGCCCAGCACCAGCCGCGACGGTCGCGGCCGCGCACCGGCGGGCAGGCCGAGCGCGCCGTGCTCGATCTCGGCGAGCACCGAACCGGGGACGGTGAGGTTGACCCCCGGCACGAGCCAGCCCAGGACGATCTCCCGGGGCCGCCGGGACGCCACGACGCCGGCGCCGGTGGCCGCCGCCTCGGCGGCCCGCACCGTCCACAGGACGACCAGCCCACCCGCGAGCAGCGCCAGGATCGGCGCGATCGTGCCCGCCGACAGCACCAGTGCGTCCGAGGCGGCCACCACCCCGGCCTCCAGCGCGTCGGACCGGCTCGCCAGCAGCAGCACGTAGCGCCAGACCTCTGCCGCGGCGGCGACGGTCGCGACCGCCGCGACCGCCCAGAGCAGCGGTACGACGGTGCCGGCGGTCGAGCGGGCGGCGTGGGGCGCGTCCGGTGGACGCGCCCGGTCCGGGGCCGGCCACGGACGGGGCGCGAAACCTCCGCGCGGCCGCTCCCGGTACCGCGGCGGTCCGGCGTAGGGCGCGCGCGGAGCCGGCACGGCCGCGGGCGGACCCGGGCGCGGTGGCTCGGCCACCCACTGCAGCGCGGCCAGGTGGCGGCCGCAGAAGGGGCAGAACGGACCGGCGTCGGGTGTCGAGGCGCGCCCGCACCGCGGGCAGGTCAGCGGTCCGGGCGCCACGGCTAGATGATCTCCGGCGCCCCGCCGCCCTCGGCGACGAGCGGGCGGCCACCGGCGGCCCACTGCTGCATACCGCCGCCGACGTTCACCGCGGGGCGGCCCTGGGCGACGAGGTACTGCACGACCCGCGCCGAGCGACCGCCGGAGCGGCACACGACGTAGAGCGGGTCGTCGGCAGGCACCTCGCCGATGCGCACGGTGAGCTCGGACATGGGCAGGTGCCGCGCACCGGGTGCGTGTCCGGCGTTCCACTCGTCGGCCTCGCGGACGTCGAGCAGTGCCGCATCGGCGGGCACCTCGGCGGCGGGCAGGGATGGGACCGTCATGCGGGCGATCCTGCCATGGGATCCGGTCAGGGGCCGGTGAGCCCGGGGGCCCGCCGGTGCGCGACCGCCTTCTCCGCGCCCGCACCGGTCAGGGACCTGACCTCCATCTCGGCGTACTTCTCGTGGTCGAAGTTCTTCGACCCGCCCACGAACGTGCCGATGACGCCGAGCAGGAACGACAGCGGGATCGACACGATGCCGGGGTTCTCCAGCGGGAAGAGGTCCCAGCCGCCGTCCGGGAACATCACGCTCTGCGGCCCGGACACGACCGGCGAGAAGACGATGAGCAGCACGCAGCTGGTGAGGCCGCCGTAGATGCTGAACAGCGCGCCGGTGGTGTTGAACCGCTTCCAGAACAGGGAGTACAGGATCGTCGGCAGGTTCGCCGACGCCGCGACGGCGAAGGCCAGTGCCACCAGGAACGCGATGTTGATGCCGTTGACCAGGATCCCGCCCGCGATCGCGACGCATCCGACGACCAGCGCGGTGAACCGGGCGACGCGCACCTCCGCATCGGGCGACACCGCCCCGCGCTTGACCACGTTGGCGTAGAAGTCGTGGGCGAACGACGCGGACGCGGTGATCGTCAGCCCGGCCACCACGGCGAGGATCGTCGCGAACGCGACCGCCGAGATGATGCCCAGGAGGATCTCACCGCCGAGCCGGTAGGCCAGCAACGGCGCCGCGGAGTTGGCCCCACCCGGCGCCGCGGCGATGTTCTCCGGACACACCAGTGCCGCGGCCCCGTACCCCAGGACCAGCGTGAACAGGTAGAACAGCCCGATCAGCCAGATCGCCCAGACCACCGAGCGGCGTGCCTCGGTGGAGGTGGGCACGGTGTAGAAGCGCATCAGGATGTGCGGCAGACCCGCGGTGCCGAGCACCAGCGCGAGTCCGAGGGAGATGAAGTCGACCGGGTTGGTGTACTGCAGGCCCGGGCTGAGCAGGTCGGCTCCGCGCTCCGGGCTGTTCTCGACCGCCCGGCCGAGCAGCTCGGAGAGGTTGAACCCGACGATCCCGAGCACCCACGCGGTCATCGCCGCAGCGCTGACGATCAGCAGCGCCGCCTTGATCATCTGGACGTACGTGGTGCCCTTCATGCCGCCGACCAGCACGTAGACGACCATGATGAGGCCGACGACGGCGATCACGACGCTCTGCCCGAACCGGTCGGAGTTCGGGATCTGCAGCAGCAGCGCGATCAGGCCGCCTGCGCCTGCCATCTGCGCGAGCAGGTAGAAGAACGACACCGCCAGCGTGGACGTGGCCGCGGCCGCGCGCACCGGGCGCTGGCGCATCCGGAACGCCAGGACGTCGCCCATCGTGAACTTGCCGGTGTTGCGCAGCAGTTCCGCCACCAGCAGCAGGGCGACCAGCCAGGCCACCAGGAAGCCGACGGAGTACAGGAAACCGTCGTAGCCGTTGAGCGCGATGGCCCCGGCGATGCCGAGGAACGACGCCGCGGACAGGTAGTCACCCGCGATGGCCACGCCGTTCTGGGGGCCGGTGAACGAACGACCGGCGGCGTAGTAGTCCGACGCGGACCGGTTGGTGCGGCTGGCGCGGTAGACGACGTACAGCGTGACCAGCACGAAGGCCAGGAAGATGCCGATGTTCAGCCCGACGTTGCCGACCTGGGTGGGGTCGAGCTCCGCCCGGGCCGGTGAGGTCAGCGGACCGCTCCCTCGACCCGCTCCCGCAACCGGGCGGCGGCCGGGTCCAGGTGTCGGTTCGCGTACCGCACGTACATCGTGGTGATCGCGAACGTGGTGACGAACTGCAGCAGCCCGATGATCAGGCCGACGTTGATGTTGCCGAACACCGGGGTGGCCATGAAGTCGCGCGCGTAGGACGCCAGCAGCACGTACGCGAGGTACCAGATCAGGAACGCCGCGCTCATCGGGAACACGAAGCGCCGCAGCCGCGACCGCAGTGCGGCGAACTCCGCGGTGTCCTGGACCTCTTCGTAGACGGTTCTCGTCGACCGTTCACCGGTGCTGCTCACGGCACGCCTCCCAGATCGTCACCACGCGTACCCACCCGGGCCACTACGGAGCGAACGATAGGGCAGCAGCATCCGCAACGGCGCATGACCCCATCGGGTGGGATCGATGACGTTCAGCGACCGCCCGACCGGCTCCGTTCATCCAGCCGGTCGCGACTCAGGCCCAGCCGCTCCGGGGCGTGCAGCCGCAGCAGCACCTGGTCGACGTCGGCCGGGCGCCGCTCGCGCGTCAGCAGGCTCACCCCGACCATCGTCAGGAACGCCACCGGAACGCTGATGATCGCGGGCCGGTGGAGCAGCACGCCGAGCACGCCGTCGTCGCCGAGGCCGGCCAGGCTCACCGCCACCGCGCCGGTCGACAGCAGCCCGCCCGCGAGCATCCCGGCCACCGCGCCGCGGTCGGTCAGGTCCCGCCACCAGATCCCGAGCAGCAGCAGCGGGCAGAAGGTGGAGGCCGCCACCGCGAACACCAGCGCGACGGCCTCGGAGAAGTCGAGCCGGGTGACGCCCAGCGCGAGCCCGAGCGGCACGATCCCGGCCAGCACGGCGGAGAGCCGGAAGTCGCGCACCCGCCGCCTCCGGAACACGTCCGTGGACAGCACGCCGGCCACGCTGACGATCAGGCCGGACGACGTGGACAGGAACGCCGCCCACGCGCCGGCGGCCACCAGCGCCCCGAGCGTGACGCCGAGCCATCCGCTGCCCAGCGCGGCCGAGGGCAGGAGCAGCACCGCGGCGTCGGTGTCGCCGCTGACCAGCAGCTGCGGGGTGTAGAGCCGCGACAGCGCGCCGAGCACCGTCACCGTCACATAGAACGCACCCAGCAGCGCCAGCACGACCACGGCGCTGCGGCGGGCCGTACGGCCGTCGGGGTTGGTGTAGAAGCGGACCAGCACGTGCGGCAGGCCCATCGTGCCGAGGAACGTGGCGATGATCAGCGAATAGGTGGCGAGCAGGCCCTGCTCGGGGCCGTCCGGGTACGGGGTGAGCCACACCTCGGTGTCCGCGGGCGTGCCGGCCACGACCGGCACCGGGTCACCCGCCGGGAACTCCAGCTCCGCACCCGCCTCCACCGCGTGCAGGCCCGGCTCCCAGCGCAGGGCGGCGCCCGACACCTCGATCCCGTCGACGGTGCCGGTGGCGACCAGCTCCGCGGGCACCCGCACCTCGAGTTGCACGTCGGTGCGGATGTCGACGGTCGTGCGGTCGAGGAACTGCGGCGACGACGGGCGGCTGAAGTCCCGGGCGTCCCCGAGGAAGAAGATGACCACGATGACCGCGGGCAGGGCGATCGCGGTGAGCTTGAGCCAGTACTGGAACGCCTGCACGAACGTGATAGACCGCATCCCGCCCAGTGCCACCGTGCCGACGACGACGACACCCGCCGTGAGCATCCCCGTCCACGCCGGCAGCCCGGTGACCGTGGCGACGGTCAGGCCCGCGCCCTGGAACTGGGGCAGGACGTAGAGCCAGCCGATGAGCAGCACGAACGCCGTGCACACCCGGCGCAGCGCGGGCGAGCCCAGCCGCGCCTCGGCGAAGTCGGGCACCGTGTACGCACCGGACCGGCGCAGCGGCGCGGCCACGAACAGCACCAGCGCGAGGTACCCGGCGGTGAACCCGACGGGGTACCAGAGCGCGTCGACACCGTCGCGCAGGATCAGCCCGGCCACGCCGAGGAACGACGCCGCCGACAGGTACTCCCCCGAGATCGCGCCCGCGTTCGCCGCCGGGCCGACCGTGCGGGAGGCCACGAGGAAGTCCGAGGTGCTCCGCGCCACCCGGACGCCGAGCGAGCCGATCACCGCGGACGCGAGGGCGACCAGCGCCATCGCGACCAGCGCGGAAACCCCGGCCGTGGTCATGGGCGCCACTATGGCAAGCGGTGCGGTCCACGGTCACTACCCCACCCCGTCACAGCGACCGGTCCCGGGCCGGCTCGGGATCGCTGTCGAGGCGGTCGTGGGTGAGCCCGAGTCGCTCCGGGGCGTGCAGCCGCAGCAGGGCGTGGTCGACGTCGGCGGGCACCTCGGCGCGCGTCCAGCGGCTGACCAGCACCATCGTGAGGAACGCCGCAGGCACCGTGACGGCCGCCGGGCGGTTGAGCAGCACCTCGACCCAGCTGGGCGGCAGGTCCACGAACATGCTGACGACCGTGCTCCCCCCGGACAGCACGCCGCCCACCAGCACGCCCGCGATCGCCCCGCGTGCGGTCAGCCCGCGCCACCAGATGCCCAGCACCAGCAGCGGGCAGAACGTCGAGGCCGCCACGGCGAACACGAGCGGCACGGTGAGCGCGAAGTCCAGCCGCGGCACCAGCAGCGCCAACGCCAGCGGGGGGACCGTCGACACCACGGCGGCGAACCGGAAGTCGTGCAGCCTGCCGCGCAGCACGTCGGTGAACAGCACCCCGGCCAGGCTGACGACGAGGCCCGAGGACGTCGACAGGAACGCCGCCGCCGCCCCCGCGGCGACGAGCCCGCCGAGCAGCCAGCCGACCCAGCCCGGCCCGAGCGCGGCGACCGGCACCAGCAGCACGGCCGCGTCGGTCTGCCCGCTGACCAGCAGCTGCGGGGTGTACAGCCGCGACAGCGCGCCGATCAGCGTGACCAGGACGTAGAAGCCACCGATCATCGCGAGCACGACGACCGTGGTGCGCCGCGCCGCCCGGCCGTCGGGGTTGGTGTAGAAGCGGACCAGCACGTGCGGCAGGCCCATCGTGCCCAGGAACCCGGCGATGAGGATCGAGTAGATCTCCAGCAGCTGGTTCTCGGCGTCGCCGGACATCGGTTCCAGCCACGCCGCGTCCGTCGGTGGGGTGCCGGCGACCGTCGGGACCGGTGTGCCCTCGGTGAACTCCAGGCTGCTGCCGGCGAGTACCTGGTGCCGGCCGGGGTCCCACGTCAGCGGACCGTCGACCCGCGTCCCGTCGACGTCGCCGGTGGCGGTCAGCTGTACCGGCTCGACGACCTCCAGCAGCACGTCGGTGCGGATGGTGACCGTGGTGTCGGCCGGGAAGTCCGGGGCCGAGGGCCGGTCGAAGGTGTGGGCGCCGCCCAGGAAGATGCCCGCCACGACCACCGCGGGCACCGCGAGCGCGGTCAGCTTGAGCCAGTACTGGAACGCCTGCACGAACGTGATCGACCGCATGCCCCCGCCCACGACGGTGAGCAGCACGACCGCTCCCGCCGCCGCCACACCGGTCCACGCCGGCAGCGCGGTGAGGATGGTCAGCGCCAGCCCGGCGCCCTGCAGCTGCGGGAGCAGGTACAGCCAGCCGATCAGCAGCACGAACACCGTGCAGACCCGGCGCAGCAGCGGGGACTGCAGGCGCACCTCGGCGAAGTCGGGCACCGTGTAGGCGCCCGAGCGCCGCAGCGGCGCGGCCACGAACAGCACCAGCGCGAGATAGCCCGCGACGAACGCCACCGGATACCACAGCGCGTCGGCACCTTCGCGCAGGATGAGCCCGGCGATGCCGAGGAACGACGCGGCCGACAGGTACTCGCCGGAGATCGCGCTGGCGTTGGCGACCGGGCCGACGGTGCGCGAGGCCACCAGGAAGTCCGACGTGCTCCGCGCCACGCGCACGCCCAGCGAGCCGATGACGGCCGACACGATGCCCACCAGCGCGATGGAGATGAGCGCGACCTGCGCGGAGATCGTCACGTCATTCCTGGACGTGGTCGGCGAAGTTCTGCTCCACCCGCTCGGCCATGCGGGTGTGCCACCAGCCCAGACCCCACAGCACGGGGTAGACGGCGAAGCCCAGCAACAGCCACGGCAGGCGGAACCCGAGCAGCTCGACCCGGCCGATCGCGGGGAACACCGCGAACACCACGGGGAGCAGGCCGAGCGTCAGGCCCGCGAGCAGCGCGAACCGCAGCGCCACCCGCAGCTGCGACCCGATGAGGTCGCTGCGCAGCAGGTCGCCTACCGCTCCCTCCTCCTGGATGTCCACGACCGTGCGCACCGGGTGGGCCCCGCCCCGTCGCTCCGAGAACACGATCTTCACGCGGTTCGGTGCCACCTCGGCCGCACGCTGGTTCGGCACCTCGACCGGGACCGCGGGGGTGGCCGTCGTCGTCGACCCGTCGACGAGGGCGGGGGTGCTCGCCGACCAGAGCACGGTGTCGTCGTCGGCGGGGTCCCGCGTCGGATCCTGCGCGGGCTGCACCGGGCCGGTCAGGTCGAGCCGGTCGAGCCGGTCGAGCCGGTCGAGCCGGTCGGCCGCGTCGGGTCCGCCCGGCGCCGGGCGGCTGCCCGGCTCCTCGACGTCGGACGGTGCGGCGGGCGGGGCCGGTGCGGCCAGCAGGCGGCCGGGCCGGGCCGGCGGGCGGATGTCCGTCGCACCGTCCGGGTCAGCCGCGGAGCGGGTCCGTCCGGGTGCCCACGACGCGGGCGGCCCGTCGGTGGCGGTGGTGGGCGCGGCGTCGCCGGGCGGTCCGCCGGGGTCGCGGGTGAGATCGCGGGTGGACGGGTCCGCCTCGCCCGGGACGGCGGGCCGCGCGTCGTGGACCGGCGGCGCGGGGTCCGCCTCGGGGCGGGTCGCCGGAGCGTCGAAGCCCGGCCCGCCGAACGTGGCGGGCGCGGCGCTCGCGACACCCCGGGCACCGGGACGGAACGCCGTGGGCACCCGCCGGGGCGCGGCCTCCGGCGGGTCGGCGGGGGCGGGTGGGGCGGCCGGTTCGGGACCCGACCATCCACCGCCCGCCGGATCCGGGGAGTGACGGCGGCGGGCCGGCACCCCGCCGGGGGGCAGCGAGGGTCCGCCGAACGGCACGGGCGGGGGGGCGGGCCGTTCGGGCGGCGGCGCCGCGTCGGGCACCGGTGGTGCGTACGGGCCGGGTCGCGGGGCGGCCTCGGGAGCGACCGAGTGGCGGGGGACGTGCTCGACGCCGCGGGGTGGCTCGGTGGAACCGTCGCGCCGGGCGTGCCGGGCCCCGCCGCCCGCGCTGCGCTCGGCCATCCGGCGGCGCATCTCCTCCTGCAGCCAGCTCGACCCGGCACTCGTCGGCTCCGGGCCGGGGCGCTGCTCGGGCGCGGGCTCGGCGTCCTCCCCGGTCCCGGCCTCCACCGACGACGGCGCGCCGTCGGTGTCTGTACTCACGACTTAACCCGCGCCCGGGCCGGCGGTCATCGCTGGCTCCACGCCTGCTTGGTGGCCCGGACCAGGCGGTCCTTCAGCTCGCGGGTGTGGCGACGGCTCACCGGCAGCTCGGCGCAGTCGGGCCCGGTCCCCACGCGCACGACGTACCCGGAGCCGGACAGGCGCAGCTCGGTGACCAGCGGCAGCGAGACCAGGAACGACCGGTGGATGCGCACGAAACCGGCGTCGCGCCAGCGGTCCTCGAGCACCGACAGCGGGATCCGGACGAGGTGGCTGCCCTCGGCGGTGTGCAGGCGGGCGTAGTCGCCCTGCGCCTCGACGTAGCGCACGGCGGATCGCGGCACCAGCTTCGTGGTGCCGGCGAGCTCGACGGGGATGACCTCGTCCTCGCCGTTCTCCTCGCGGGCCGGCTCGGCCGTGGCCGCGGTGCGGCTGGCCAGGATGCGGTCGATCGAGGCGGCCAGACGCTCCGAGCGCAGCGGCTTGAGCAGGTAGTCCACCGCACCGACCTCGTAGGCGTCGACCGCGCGGTCGTCGTGGGCGGTGACGAACACGACCGAGGGCGGCACGGCCATCGACGAGAAGACCCGCGCGAGCTCGAGGCCGTCGAGGCCCGGCATCCGGATGTCGAGGAACACCACCTCGACGTCGGTGCGCTCGGCCACCCGCGTGCCGGTGGCCGCGTTCACGGTGCCGCGGGCGGCCTGCCCGGCCGGGGCCGCCTCGCGCACGCCCTGCCGGCTGTTGAGGATGCGCAGCGCGTCGGTTGCGTCGGCCGCCTTGAGCACGATCCCGACCCGCGGATCCTCACCGAGCAGATACGCGAGTTCCTCGAGTGCCGGCTGCTCGTCGTCCACGGCGAGCACGACCAGTCCACCGGAGCTGTCGATGCTGTCCACGATCTCCTCATCCTGCGCCGGCCCTGACACTGCCCGCCAACCGAACCCGCTGAGCCACGGATCTCGCGACGATCACGAGGTCCGCGGACCATGGTGACGGCGAATCCGTGTGAGTGCCAGTGGCAGACACCAATCGGGTCCGTCCGATCACACGCCGCTACAAACCGTACCGCGCCCAGGTGGCCCGGATCTCGGCCGCCTGCGCCATCCCCAGCAGTCCGTCCGTCCCGAACGGGGAGCCGGCCGCCGGTGCCCCCGCCAGCCCCAGGCGGGCCAGCAGCGGCTTGCGACCCTCGACGGTCACGAGCTCGGCGTCGGGGAAACGCTCGGCGAGCACGCCACGTGCGGTGCCGAGGCCGTCGACGAGTCCCAGCTCGACGGCGCGCTCCCCGGTCCAGACCTCGCCGGTGAACAGGTCGGGACCGGTGGCCAGCCGGTCACCGCGCCGGGCGGTGACCCACGCCCGGAACATCTCGTGCAGCTGGTCCTGCAGGTCGCGCAGCCACTCGACGTCCTCGGGCTTCTCGGGCAGGAACGGGTCCAGGCGCGCCTTCGACGTTCCCGCGGTGTAGAGGCGCCGCTGGACGCCGAACCGCTCGATGAACCCGTCGAGACCGAAGCCCTGGCTGACGACCCCGATCGACCCGACCAGCGAGGTCGCGTGAGCGTGGATCTCGTCGGCGGCGCAGGCCAGCCAGTACCCGCCGGAGGCGGCGACGTCCTCGCAGAACGCGAGCACCGGCACGCCCTTGTCCTCGGCGAGCCCGCGGATCCGGTCGGCCACCAGCGCCGACTGCGTCGGCGAGCCGCCCGGCGAGTTGATCGCCAGCGCCACCGCGACGAGCCCGTCCGGCGCGAACGCCCGCTCCAGCGTCTTCTCCATCGTGATCGCGTTGATCACCGCGCGGGGCACCGGCCCGGCCGTCGGCGTGATCACCCCCTGCAGGCGCACGACCGACACGACCGGTCGGTCGGTCCGGCCGGGGAGCCGGGAGGCGAGCAGGTCCGGGATGCGCAGGCCGTCCATGTGGTCTCACGCTACGCGTGCACCGGACCGGGGTCGTTCAGACGCGGACGTTCGCCCGGAACTTCGGCACCCGCAGCGTGATCTTCATGCCCTCGCCGATGTTCGTCTCCACCACCAGGCCGAAGTCGTCACCGAACGCCGAACGCATGCGGTCGTCGACGTTGCCCAGGCCGACGTGGGCGCCGGAGAGGTGGGCGTCGTCGAGATCCTCGGAGAGCCGCGCGGGGTCCATGCCCACGCCGTTGTCCTCGACGATGATGACGCACTCGGAGCCGGCGTTCTCCGCCGTCAGCGTGATCGTGCCGCCGCTGGGCTTGCCGGCCAGACCGTGCCGCACCGCGTTCTCCACCAGCGGCTGGAGTGCGAGGAACGGCAGCACCACCCCGAGCACCTCGGGCGCGATCTGGAGCTTGATGTTGAGCCGGTCGGAGAACCGGGCCTTCTCCAGCTCGATGTAGCGCTCGATGTTGGTGAGCTCCTCCTTCAGCGTCGTGTACTCACCGGCCGAGCGGAAGGAGTAGCGGGTGAAGTCGGCGAAGGCCAGCAGCAGCTCGCGGGCGCGCACCGGGTCGGTGCGGATGAACGAGGCGATGGTCGTGAGCGCGTTGTAGATGAAGTGCGGTGAGATCTGCGCGCGCAGGGCCCGGACCTCGGCGCGGTTGAGCCGTGCCCGGGACTCGTCGAGCTCGGCCAGCTCCAGCTGGCTGGAGACGTAGCGCGCCACCTCGGCGGTGGCGCGCAGCAGCACCGGGCTGGCGGTGGAGGTCGTCAGCGCCGCGAGGGTGCCGACGATGTTGCCGTCGGTCTCCAGCGGCACCACGACGATGCCGCGCACCTCGCAGCCGGGGTGGTCGCACGACAGCGACGAGTGCGAGAGCACCTGCTGGCGCCCGGTGGAGATGACGAGCTCGGCCAGCGTGCGGACGTCGGGCTGGTGCTGGTCGGAGTCGCCGTCCCAGCCCAGCCGCTCGCCGCGGGCGTCGGTCATCGCCAGCGCGCAGGTCTCCAGCAGGGTGCGCAGGTAGGGCAGCGCGAACGAGGCCGACTGGGTGGAGAGCCCGACCCGCAGCGCCGGGGCGGCGAGCGCGACCGCGTGCAGGGTGCCGAAGGTGGCCTTCTGCAGCGGGTTGTCGAAGGCGTTGCGACGGCTGCGCAGGTAGAAGAAGACCGCGGCACCGGTCGCCAGCACGAGCAGTCCGGCGAGCCCCAGCGTCACCGGCGACTGCACGACGTCCACCGCACTCCCCTCACCGGCCGCCTCGGATACGCTCATCGACATCGTCAGACTAGCTGCGGAGAAGTGACATCATGCCGACAGCACCCAACGCATGCCGCCATCCCTCGACCGCCCGCGCGGAAGTGATCGAGGACGGCAAGGGGAACGTGATCGGCTATCACCACCGGTGCACCGAATGCAGCATGATCATCAAGACCGAGATGCTCTGACCCGAATCCGCAGGTAGGTGCGCGACACGGGCCCCGAAATGAGGATGGGTGCCCTGCTGAGCTGGGAAAATGGTCTGTGCGAAGAGATCAAAGTCCCGGGCGGAAGGGCACCCATCAGATGCGGAAGATACGCGGT
>NZ_JAJCYB010000076.1 GCF_029263155.1 Pseudonocardia sp. | reverse complement strand
CCCTCCGAAGAGGCTCTCGACGCCCCGCTCAGCCCGCCGGATCTCTCCGACGAACCGGGGCCTGCTACTGGGCGCTCCGGTACCTACCCAGGCGGGACTCACACCCGCTGGCCTGATCCAGCTTTCAGGACGCACCACCGGTCCAGCTGTACCGCTCGTCCGCCCGCCGGGTCACCTCCAGGTCGATCCCGTCGAGGCGCAGCACGCCGAGGTCCTTGACCACCTCGAGCGCGGACTCGTACCCGATGAGGTCCCGGGTCACCGCCCAGCGTTCGCGCCCGACCTCCAGCGGCGTCGTGGCGGCCGGTGCCGCCGCCTCGGGCTCACCGAAGACCGGCACCGGCGGCTCGGCCGGGCCGTCGGGGCGCACCGGCAGGACCAGGCAGCTGTGCTCGGGGTGCACCGTGAGCCGGACCGGCTCGGGCGGCGGCCAGGCCAGCGGCCAGTACGACGTCGAGAGCGCCAGGCGCAGCCGGTGTCCCGGCGCGAGGGACTGGGCCATCGCGTTGAGCGGCACCTCGACCCGGTAGCGCCGCCCGGGCACGAGCGCCTCCGGTTCGGCGTGCCCCCCGCGATGGGTGAGGTTGAGCAGCCCGTAGCTGATCCGGGTGGCGCGCCCGTCCGGGTCGACGTCGGAGAGCCGGACCGCGATCATGGCGTCGGGGCGGTCGACGGTCACCTCCAGCTCCGCGACCGGACGGCCGAGGATCTCGGTCCGCTCGGCCAGCACCGCGCCGTCGAAGACCAGGCTGCCGCCGTCCTCCTCACGCTGGTCGTAGGGCAGGTCGGGGGGAGCGTTGTAGGAGCACCACTTGCCGGCGTACTGCCCCACCGACAGCGGCGAGCAGACCGTGAGCTCGGTGGGCGGCGACGGCGCCGCACCGGCCGGGTGGATGCGGTACGCCCCGAGCGGATGACGGGCGGTCTCGATGCGCGGCGAGGGCCAGCACGGCTCCCCGACCCACCGGCCGGGCCGTTCGGTGTACGCCGTCGACGGGGGGACGCTGTCCTGCATCCAGATCCGCAGCATCGGCCCGTCCATGGCCCCGTTGTCCGCGTCCCGCAGCCAGTGGTCCCACCAGGCGACCAGCTCCTGCAGGAACCCGATCGCCGGCCCGGGCTGCCCGAGGTGCGGGTACTTGTGCGACCACGGCCCGACCAGGCCCTTGCGCGGCACGTCCAGGCCCTCGAGCAGCCGGAACACCGAGTTGGAGTAGCCGTCGGCCCAGCCGCTCACCGCCAGCACCGGGCACTCGACCGCCGAGAAGTCCTCGCAGACCGAACCGTGCCGCCAGAACCCGTCGCGACGCTGGTGGTGCAGCCAGTCCTGCAGCCACAGCCCGCTGCCGCGCAGCCGTTCGAGCCACAGGCCCCGCCACCGGTCCCCCACCACGTCGGGATCGGGCGGGCAGGAGTTGTAGGCGAACATCGTCGACGCCCACGACAGGTTGTCGGTGAGCAGGCAGCCGCCCATGTAGTGCACGTCGTCGGCGTAGCGGTCGTCGGACGAGGAGGCCGTCACGATCGCCCCGAGCCCCGGTGGACGCCGCGCCGCGACCTGCAGGGCGTTGAAGCCGCCCCACGAGATGCCCATCATCCCGGTCCGCCCCGAGCACCACGGCCTGCCCGCCAGCCAGGCGAGCACCTCCTCGGCGTCGCGCAGCTCCTGCTCGAGGTACTCGCCGGTGAGCACCCCGTCGGAGTCGCCGCTGCCGCGCAGGTCGACCCGCACCCCGGCGATGCCGTGCCCGGCGACGTAGGGATGGTGCATGGAGTCGCGCACCGCGGTGAGGTCGCGCTGGCGGTAGGGGATGAACTCCAGCACGGCCGGCGCCGGGTCGGCGTCCGAGCCCGCGGGCCGCCACACGCGACCGCTCAGCGCGACGCCGTCGGAGAGCGGGATCCGCACCTGCTCCTCGACGACGTCGTGGGGGAAGTCCTCGACGATCCTCACCGCGCGTCGCCCTGCACGTCGTCCCCGTCGACGTCCTCGAACTCGAACGGCAGCACCTCCAGACAGCGCCGGTAGCGCTGCGCGACGTCTTCGTCGTCGGCGCCCCCGACGTGTACGTAGGCGTAGGCGTAGGAGTAGCCGTCCTGGTCGTGCAGGGTCGAGAGCCGGTCCCCCGGCTCGACGGCGACGTCCACCGAACAGCCCGGCACCTCGCGTTCGGCGCGGGCGATCTCGTCGGCGGTCGGGACCCGCCGGACGATCCCGTCGGTGAACCGGCGCACGAACCACTTCGCCGAGATCGCGTAGTCCCCCTCCCGGCTCGGCGTCCCGGGGTCGCGGCCCAGCGCGATCTGCACCAGGCTGTGGTGGTTGGGCAAGCCGTCCACGTCGGCGAAGAGCTCGGCGTGCGACTGCGAGTGGCGCGGGTTCACCTCCAGCAGGGTCAGCGTGTCGCGGTCCCGGTCCCAGAAGAACTCGATGTTGAACGTCCCGTCGGTGAGCCCGACGCGTTCGATCACCCGTCGGGAGACCTCGGTCATCCGGTCGGTGACCTCGTCGGGCAGGGTCGACGGGTAGCGGTAGCGCTCGAAGCTCGGGCTGCCCGGGCAGGTCACCGAGTCGACGACCCCGTAGACGTGGATCCCGCCGTCGAACGCGTAGCCCTCCACCGTCGCCTGGACCCCGGTGACGGCCTCCTCGGCCAGCGCGGCGTCACCTCCCGCCTGCGCGATCTCGGGCGGCGGGTCGAGCATGTCGAGCACGTACCCGAACGGCTCCCCCATCCGCTCGATACCCGCCCGGATGCGCGCCACGGCCTGCGCGAGCTCGTCGCCGTCGGCGACGCGGTAGGCCAGCTCGGAGGACGCGGACTTCACCGGCTTGACCCACGCCGGGTACCCGACGCCCTCGGGCAGCTCCGGGGCATCGGTCAGCTGCAGCAGCCCGAAGCGCGGGTACTCGTCGATCACGGCCTGCTGCTCGAGCCGGCTCCAGTACTTGTGCTCGCACTTGACGACCGACTCCAGGCTCGCCCCGGGCAGCCCCGCGCGCTCGCACAGGATCGGGACCATCGTGCTCACCGGGAAGTCCCAGAACCCGATGATCGCGTCGACCGTGCCGTCGAACTCGTCGACGCGCTGCTGGGCCCTGTCGAGCAGCTCGGCGAACGGGATCTGCTCCTGCATGAGCATCTCCTCGGCGCCCAGCAGCGCGTGGAAGCGGTACCCGGCGGCGTCGGGCATGGCCTCCAGGACCCGCCGGTTGTGCTCGTCCATCCCGAGCACGAGGACGTTCTTCGGGACGGGTCCACCTGTGTCAGCCATGGTCGGTCCGTACCCCCCGGTGTCGCGGACATGCCGCCGGGCCCGGGCCGTCCCCGGGCCCGGAGCGACACGGCTCCCGAGCGGTCAGGCCTTGACCTGCATCGAGCTGCGGGCCGGGTTGCCCTGCTCGGCGACCTTGGGGTCCTTCTCGTCCTTCTTGGCCAGGACACCGGCCTGGATCTGCTCGCCGACGGTCTTGTCGACGTTGCGCCAGTACTCGAACGCCCGCTCGAGCAGCGGCTCGCTGACCGCGTTGAGCAGGTGCCCCACGACGTTGTCGACCAGGCGCTCGCGCGCCGCGTCGTCCATGACCTCGCGCACCAGGGTGCCGGCCTGGCCCCAGTCGTCGTCCTCGGCGTGATCGACGTAGGCCGCCCGGGTGATCTCGCCGTCGGCCTGCCAGCCGGGGATCCGCCCGGTCCGGGAGATGTCGGCGGCCGGCCCGCCCTTCGAGTTGGGCGCGTACACCGGGTCGGACACCTTCTGCACCCGCATCGCGCCGTCCTTGCTGTAGGAGTGCACCGGCGCGGTCGGCGCGTTCACCGGGATCTGCTGGTAGTTGCCGCCGAGGCGGTGGCGGTGCGCGTCGGCGTAGGAGAACAGCCGGGCCAGCAGCATCCGGTCCGGGCTCGGCCCGACCCCGGGCACGAGGTTGTTGGGCTGGAAGGCCAGCTGCTCGATCTCGGTGTGGTTGTCGGTGGGGTTGCGGTCCAGCGTCATCCGGCCGACCTCGATCAGCGGGTAGTCCCCGTGCGGCCACACCTTGGTCAGGTCGAACGGGTTGAACCGGTAGTCCTTGGCGTCCTCGTAGGGCATCACCTGCACGTACATCGTCCAGCTCGGGAACTGCCCGTCGCGGATGTGCTCGAACAGGTCACGCGTGTGGTAGTCGGTGTCGGCCGCAGCCATCTGGTCGGCCTCGTGCTGGGTGAAGAACTCGACGCCCTGGTCGGTCTTGAACGTGTACTTGACCCAGAACTCCTCGTCGCGGGCGTTGACCCACATGTAGGTGTGGCTGGTGTAGCCGTTCATGTGCCGCCAGGTGCGCGGGATGCCCCGGTCGCCCATCAGCCAGGTCACCTGGTGCGCCGACTCCGGGGACAGGGTCCAGAAGTCCCACTGCATGTCGTGGTCGCGCAGGTTGTTGTCGGCGCGGCGCTTCTGGCTGCGGATGAAGTGCTGGAACTTCATCGGGTCCTTGACGAAGAAGACCGGCGTGTTGTTGCCGACCATGTCGTAGTTGCCGTCCGAGGTGTAGAACTTCAGCGCGAACCCGCGGGGGTCGCGCCAGGTGTCGGGGCTGCCCCGCTCACCGGCGACGGTGGAGAACCGGGCGGCCATCTCGGTCGTCGCCCCCGGCTGGAACACCGCGGCCCGGGTGTAGGCGCTGACGTCCCCGGTCACCTCGAAGCGGCCGAAGGCCCCGCTGCCCTTGGCGTGCGGCTGCCGCTCGGGGATGCGCTCGCGGTTGAACTGCGCCATCTGCTCGATCAGGTAGCTGTCCTGGAGCAGGATCGGGCCACCCGCGCCGACGGTCAGCGAGTGCTCGTCGCTCTCGACCGGGATACCGGCGTCCGTGGTGGTGGGACGGGTGGACTGATCGGTCATTGCTGGCTCTCCTCGGGCAGGACTGGAGCGGTGGTCGGCTGCCGGCGGTCCGGGCAGGACCGGGTCCGCGAACTCACGGACATGCCAGTGGCGTGCCCGGTGGCGGCCGGATCGAAACGCGCGCACCGTCCGGCGACCGCGCACCGTCCGGCCACCCGCGCACGTCGGTACGTGCGCGGATGGTCGCGCGGTGCGCGGGCCGCAGCGCAGCGACGTCCCCCGAGCAGCACCGGCCATGCCGGCCGGTGCTGCCGGGGGGATCGCCGTCGGGTGTGCTAGCGGCGGTCGGCGTTCCGGTCCCCGCGCCCCGGCCACAGCTTCGCGCCGAGGGAGCCGCCGAGCCCGCTCGCGGCCACCGAGAGGCCCAGGGCGAGGGCGGCCCAGCCCGCGCTCTGCCGCGCGGCCTGCACGGCGCCGCCGACGTCCACGTTCGGCGGGGCGCTCTGCAGGTTCACCGACTGCGCCACCACGTCGGCGAGCGAGCCGAGCAGGGCACCGCCGCCGACCAGGGCCAGCACGAGCAGCGTCACGACCGCCGCGGCCCAGGTGACCACTGCGTTGATCATGCCGTCGTTCGCGCGGCGCCACAGCGCCGATGCTCCGGTCGCCATTCCGCCGAGCAGGAACGCGACGAGACCGAGCACGCCGCTCACGACGCCTCGGGCGGTACCGCTCTCGGCCCCGGTGTAGCCGAGGTCGAGCCAGCCCAGCGAGAAGAACAGCAACTGCAGCACGATGTAGAGCGAGACCGTCGTCACGACGCCGGTCCAGACCGCACCCCAGCGGATGCGGTCGTGGCGGATGTCGCCGCTCGTCGTGGACGGCGTCACCGCCGCCGCGGTCGGATCGGTGTCCGCGCGAGCGTACGAGCCGTCGTGGGTGGCCCCGCCTCTCGCGCCGACCCGGGTGGCGCCGGATCCTGGGTCTGCGGACATGGTCGTCCTCCTTCGTCGGATGTGTTCGCGGTTCGTGCCCGCCCCGGGGCGGGGCGACCCGGGGATGTCCGACGCGACGCCAATCAACCCGGATGTGACCGATCCGTGACATTCCCGACCCGACGGCCTGCTGTCGCATGTCGACGTTTCGAATCCGGGCTCGGGGGAAGGACGGAGCCGGCCGGCCGCGGGCGTGCCGGACAGCCCCGGAGATGTCCCGCCGGCAGGGCGGTGGCCCACGGAACGCAACGGCGTCCCGCACCCGCCGAACGACCGGCGCGAGTCGACTCAGCCCGGGCCGGCGGCGGCGTGGCATCACGGTCAGCACGATGTTGCCGACCTTCCGTCCGCTCTCGGCGTGGCGGTACGCCTCGACGATCCGCGCGAACGGGTACGTCCGGTCGATCACGGGACGGAACGCCCCGACCTCCACGACCTCGTCGGCGAACTCCGTGCCCAGGATCGTCGCCTTCGGGCGCAGCAGCCCGAAGAACACCCGCGCCCACGGCGGGTGCGGCGCCCGGTAGCCGCAGTCGGTGCGGTTGACCGTCGCCGCGTGCACCCGGACGAGCAGCTCACCGTGGCCGGGACGGGGCGTGGGGACCTCGGTGATCCGCACGACCCCAGGGGGCCCGAAGCTCGCGCTCACCGCCGCGGCATGCGACGCACCTAGCGATCCCGGTGTCCCGTCGTCGCCTGTGCCGCGCGACCGGGCGCGGCCTCACCCCACCAGCGCGACCGCCCGGGTCGGCCCGCCGTGGGCGCCCTGCAGCTTGAGCGGGAACCCGACGAAGGTGAACCGGGTGTTCACGACCTTGTCGAGGTTGGCCAGGTTCTCGTAGTGGGTGATGTGTTCGCGGCGGCACATCATGTGGCACGGATAGCTGGTGCTCGCCGGGTTGTCGGGCGTCGGGCTGTCGACGCCGAACGTCTTGATCCCCCGCTCCACGATCCACTCGCTGGCCGACCCGCCCAGCCCGGGGAACTCGCTGAGGTAGCGCTTGTCGCCGTTGTACCGGTTCCACGTGGCCGTGTGGAACAGCACGATGTCACCGCGCCGCACGTCCACCGGCGAGTCGCCGACGACCCGGTCGAGGTCGTCGGCGCTGATGTCGGTCCGCGGCGCGAACCCGGTGATGTCCAGACACACCGCGGTGCCGTAGAACAGGTCCAGCGACATCTTCTCGATCGTCTCCGCGGAGGGATCCGGGTCGAGGTGGGAGAAGGAGTCGACGTGGGTCGGCCCGTTGTCGTTGAGCATGAACCCGGTGGTCTGGAACGAGAAGCCGCCGTCGAAGCGCGGGGCGGTCTCCTCGTGCGTGGCGTGGTCGAACTGCACGGTCTTGAGGTGGCCCGGGTAGACCTTCATGCCCTCGTAGATGTCCTGTGAGAGATCGATCAGCTGCATGTCCACTCCTAGTACATGACGACGCCTGCGGTCACGTTCAGGTCCTCACCGGTGATCGACGCCGCCACGTCGGAGGCGAGGTATGCGCACGCCGCCGCCACCTCCCCCGCCTCGACCAGGCGCCCCAGCGGTGACGCGCCGGTGAACGCGGCGAGCGCCTCGGCCGCGCTGATGCCGCGGGCGGCGGCCTGGCGGGCGACCACGTCGTCGATGCGGGGTCCGGCCACCGCACCGGGGCAGACCGCGTTGACGCGGATCCCGTGCGGCCCGAGCTCCACCGCGAGCGTCCGGACCAGCCCGATCACCCCCATCTTCGCGGCCGCGTACGGCGTGCGGCCGTGCAACGGGCGCTTGCCCGTCATCGAGGAGATCGCGACGAGGCTGCCCTCCCCCGCCGCGACGAGCGCCGGCACGAACGCGCGGAAGGTGAGGAACACCCCGTCGAGGTCGGTGGCCAGGCAGTCCCGCCAGTCCGCGAGCGTGATCTCGTGCAGCGGCGCCGTCGGCCCGGCGATCCCCGCGTTGGCGACGACGGTGTGCACGGGCCCGAGCCCGCGCGCGGCGTCGGCCATCGCCGCCACCGAGTCCTCGTCGCGCACGTCGCAGGCCAGCGCCCACGCGGTGCCGCCCGCCTCCTCGACCTCGCGGGCGGTCCCCGCCAGGGTCGCGGGGTCCCGTGCGGTGAGCGCCAGCGCGAAGCCGTCCGCGGCCAGCGCGACGGCCACGGCGCGCCCGATCCCGCGGCCCGCGCCGGTGACGACGGCGACGCGCGCGCTCACGGCACCCCTCCCGAGTGCAGGAAGGCCACCTTCATGCAACGACGTTGCGGCAAGGTGGCCTTCCTGCAACGTGGCGGGGCCGGGATCACCGTCAGCCCCCGGCCGCCCGGATCGCCGCCCGCAGGCGGTCCGGGGTGATCGGCAGCTCGGTCACCCGGACGCCGAGGTGGGCCAGCGCGTCGTTGACCGCCACGTTGATCGCCGCCGGGGCCATCATCCGGCCGCCCTCGCCGCCGCCCTTGATGCCGTGCAGGGTGTACGGCGACGGCGTCTCGTGGTGTCCGATCGTGAGCTCCGGCACCTCCATCGCCGAGGGGATGAGGTAGTCGAGGTAGCTGGACGTGAGCAGCTGGCCGTCGTCGTCGTAGACGAACTCCTCGTAGAGCGCCGTGCCGATGCCCTGCGCGGTGCCACCGACGATGTGCCCGGCCAGGGAGCGCGGGTTCACCAGCGTGCCGCAGTCGTGCACGGCGGCGTAGGCGGGGAAGGACACGGCGCCGGTCTCGAGGTCCACCTCCACCACCGGCACGTGGCAGGCGTGGCCCATGAACGGGTAGAAGACGCCGAGGTCCGTGCGGTCGGCCGAGGGCATCGTCGTGTACGGGTGGTCGAAGACCTTGGAGTCCTCGAGCCCGCTCTCCATGTCCTCGGGGAAGCTGTGCTTGAACAGGTGCAGCATCACGGCGATGTCGGCGAGCGACTTGCGCTGCTCGGCCACGCCCCTGACCTGGTAGCCGCCGTCGACCCACTCCAGGTCGTCGGGGTTGGCCTCCAGCAGGTGCGCGGCCGCGCGCAGCGCCTTCGCCTTGATCTTCGCGGTGGCGCCCTCGACCGCGCCGGCGAGCATCACCGTGGTGCGCGAGCCACCGGGGCCCGTCGCGGGCAGGCCGTTCTTGCTGCCCTGGTAGACGATCGAGACGTCGTGCGGGTCGCAGTCGAACTCCTCGGCGACGAGCTGGGCCACCATCGTCTCCGGGGAGTTGCCCCAGAACGCGCAGGAGTACAGCGTCGCGGTGATGCCGCCGGTGGCGTCGACCTTGAGCGTCACGCTCTCCGGCATCGACGTCACCGGTGCGCCGGGCTCGTCGAACCAGAACCAGAACTCCGTCGCCGAGAACACCGAGCGCTCCTGCGCGGTGATCAGCCCGATGCCGATGCAGCGGCCTTCCTCGCGGGCCTTCGCCTGCACCCCGCGCCAGTGCTCGTACTCCGAGAGCTCCAACGCCTTGTCCAGCACGCCGTCGTAGTCGCCGGAGTCGTAGACGTTGCCGGTGGGGATGAAGTGCGGGAACTCGCGGATGAAGTTGCGCCGCCGGACCTCGACCGGGTCGAGGGCGAGCTCGCGGACGGCCTTGTCCACGATCTGCTCGAGCATCCAGTTGTTCACCTCGGAGCCGAAGCCCCGGTAGGCGCCCTGCTGGTTCTTGTTGGTCAGTGCCGCGCGCACCCGGTAGCGCACGCTCGTCATCGCGTACGGCCCCACGACCTGGGCCAGCGCGTTGCCGTGGTGGCCGACGCCGAACTGGATGTAGGCGCCGTAGTCATCGACGGTGTCGATGTCGATGCCGCGGATCGTGCCGTCGCGCATCATCGCGAGGCGCACCTCGTAGACGCGGTCGGAGCCGTGGTGGTCGCAGTTGGCGATGTTGTCGACGCGGTCCTCGAGGTACTGCACGGGCCGCCCGACCTCGCGCGAGCACATCCCGGCGATCACCGCGGGCTTGGTCGCGAACAGCTTCGAGCCGAAGCTGCCGCCGGCCGGCAGGGGCCGGACGTCGAGCTTGTTGGCCGGGACCTTCAGGGTGCCGGCCACCATGAACAGGTAGCTGGTGAAGCTCAGCGAGTTGGTGTGCACGGTCAGCGCACCGGTGGCGTGGTCGAAGTCGGCGATCGCGCCGACCGTCTCCAGCGGCTGCCCGCCCGAGCGGTGCCAGCGCAGCCGGTCGGTGACGATCACGTCGGCCTCGGCGAAGTCGCGCTCGACGTCGCCGAAGTCGAAGGTGCGGTCGTAGGCGCAGTTGGAGCCCAGGTCGTCGTGGACGAGCGGGGCATCCTCGGCCAGTGCCCGTTCCGGGTCGACGACGGCGGGCAGCGGCTCGTACTCGACGTCGATCAGCGCGAGCGCGTCCTCGGCGAGGTAGCGGCTCTCGGCGACCACCACCGCGACGCCCTCGCCGACGTAGCGGACCTTGTCGACGGCCAGGCAGCGCCAGGTGTGGGCCCCGGGGTTCGGCCCGAAGTCGGGCATCGGGTCGCACAGTTGCGCGGCCTGCGCACCGGTGATCACCGCGTGCACCCCGGACGCGGCGAGCGCCTCGGCGGTGTCGATCCCGGTGATGCGGGCGTGCGGGTGCGGGCTGCGCAGGACGGCGGCGTGCAGCATGCCGGTGACGGTCATGTCGCCGACGTAGCCGCCGCGGCCGCGCAGGAACTTGGGGTCCTCGACGCGGCGGATCGACTGGCCGACCCAGTTCCGGTCGGTCTTGTGCGTGCGGACGGGCGGGGCGTCCGGACGGTCCATGGTCGTCATGCCTGTGCTCCGCTCGTCTCGGCTGCGTCGGCCTTCATCCGCGCGGCGGCGGCGCACACGGCGTCGGTGATGAACTGGTAGCCGGTGCAGCGGCACAGGTTGCTCGCGACGCCCTCGCGCGCCTGCTCGCGCGTCACGTCCGGGTTCTGCTCGACGATCTCGCAGGCTCGCATGAGCATCCCGGGCGTGCAGTAGCCGCACTGCAGGCCCTGCTTGTCCCAGAACTCGTCCTGCAGCGGGTGCAGCTCGGAACCGCGGGCGAGCCCCTCGACCGTGCGGATCTGCGCGCCGTCGACCTGCACGGCGAAGGTCGTGCAGGACCGGATGCTCTCGCCGTCGCGCAGCACGGTGCAGGTACCGCACACGCCGTGCTCGCACCCGATGTGGGCGCCGACGAGCCCGAGGTCCTCGCGCAGCACGTCGACGAGCAGCCTGCGGGGCTGCACCGACACGGTCGACGTGCGGCCGTTCACGGTCAGCGTGACGTCGTGGTGTTCCATTCCGCTCACCTCCGGTCCTGGGCGCGGGTCAGCGCCAGCTCGATGCCGCGACGCAGCTGGTTGCGGGCGATGTCGGTGCGGGTCTCGGTGCTGGCGTGCGCGTCCCCGGACGGGGCGAGCTCGGCGACGGTGGCATCCACGGCGGCCCGGATCGACGCGTCGTCGGGCACCGTGCCGGTCAGCGCCCGCTCGGCCGCGGGCGCGCGCACCGGCACCGGGGCGACGCCGCTCATCGCGATTGACGCCCTCGTGACCGTGCCGCCGTCCGTCTCGATCACCGACGCGACCCCGACCAGCGCGAAGTTGCCGTGGGTGCGCGCGAACTCCACGAAGGCCTGCCCCCCGTCCCGGTGCGGGAACCGGATCTCGGTGAGGAGCTCGCCCGCCTCGATCGCGGTGGTGAACGGGCCGACGAAGAAGTCGGCCGCGGGGATCGTGCGCGCCCCCTGCGGACCGACGACGACGAGCGCGGCGTCCAGGGCGAGCGCGACGGCCGGGAGCTCGGCGGCCGGGTCGGCGTGCGCGAAGCTGCCGCCGACGGTGCCGCTGTTGCGGATCGGCGGGTGCGCGACGTACCCGAGCGCCTCGGCCAACAACGGCGCGCCGAGGGCGACCTCGGGCGAGTGCTCGGCGTGGGACTGGCGGACCATCGCCCCGATCACGAGCGTCTCACCCTCGGTACGGATCCGGGTCAGCTCCTCGATGCGCCGCAGGTCGATCAGGTAGCCGGGCTGGGCCAGCCGGAAGTTCATCAACGGCACGAGGCTCTGCCCGCCGGCGAGCGCGCGGGCGTCCTCGTCGGCGTGCTCACCCAGCAGCGCGACGGCCTCGGCCACGCTCGTCGGCGCGGCGTAGTGGAACGGGGGCGGTTTCACGGCGACCTCCTCGACGTCCGTGGGCGGCCCGATCGAGCCACCGCAGGCGCCCGTCGATCGTGTCGAGCCTGCGGGCCGGCGGGCCATGGGTGGTCGCCCAGAAGAACCGGCGATGTCCTGGGCAGGCCCACAGGCCCGCCGGTGGCTACTCGATCCGCACGATGTCGCGCACGGTCAGGGCGAGTTGGAGATCCAACCGGGTGTCGGTGCCGCGGAGGCTGCGCCCGGTCAGCTTCTCGATGCTCGCGATGCGGTAGCCCACCGTGTTGGGGTGCACCACGAGCGCCCGCGCGGTGGCCGAGGTCGAGCAGCCCGCGGCGAGCCACGCCCGCAGCGTCGGGAGCAGGTCGCCACCGCGCAGGTCGTCGTGGGCCACGACGGGCCGCAGCAGGTTCCGGGCGAACCGGCGCAGGGTGTCGGGAGCGCCCTCCTCCAGCAGGAACGCCGCCAGGCCGAGGTCGCGGACGTCGACGAGCCCCCCGGGGCGGACCGTGCGACGCAACCGGACCGCGCCCCGGGCCACGCGGTAGGCGGACCCGTGCTCGGCGGGGCCGTCCGCGACCGGACCGATGGCGATCGTCGCGGTCCGCTCCGGGTGGGCCTGCTCGACGTGCGCGAGGACGCCGCGCAGCACGTCGTCGAGACCGGGACCGTCGGGGAACAGCAGGACGAGCACGTCCTCGTGCGGCCCGACGAGGGGCGTCGCGCCCGGCCGGGCGGCCGCTCGGACGACCTCGGTCAGCCGGGGTGACGGCCCGGGCGGGTCGAGCCCCAGCACCGCGACGACGTGCGGGCGGGCGAGGTCGTGCCCCAGCGCGGCCGCCCGGTCCAGCACTCCCTGCAGGTGCTGCGGCCCGCCCGGGTGGAGCAGGTCGCCGACGAGGTCTCCCGACAGCCGCTCCTCGACGTCCACCAGGTACTGAGCCTTGAGCACCTCGAGGGCCACCACCAGCGCGAACCGCTCGATCACCCGGCGCTCGACGGGTGCGGGCGCCGCCCGCGGGTTGGTCACCCACAGCCGCGCGGCCAGCTCGCCGCCGACCACCACGGGCGCCACCCAGACGCCGTCGCGTCCGACGGGGTGACCGACGGCCGACGCACCCGGGCGGCCCGAGCGGTCGACGCGGACCTCCACCACCTCGTTGCGGCGGTCGAGGGCCTCGAGCGCGGACCGGACCGGCCTGCGCCGCCGCGCGGCGGCGTCCGGCGGCGGGCGGTAGCCGGTGACGGGTGCCCGGGCGAGCACCCTGCCGTGGCGGTCCTCGACCGTGATCGACGCACCGAGCGTGTCGGCCAGCGCGGTGACCAGCCCGGCCAACCCGACCTCGTCGAGCACCAGCCGCATGAGCGCGCGGTGCTGTTGCTCCGCCCACTCGGTCAGGGCGCGGCTGCGCTGCAGCTCCGCGTTCGTCCGCGACAACGCGATGATCACGCTCTGCTGGTCGTTGCGCAGCCGCGCCGCCTCGCACGCCAGCGCGGCCTGGTCGGCCAGCAACTCGACGAGGTCCACGTCCGCAGCACCGAACTCCCGGGCGGCCACCGAGTACCCGACGACGGCGCCGAGGGTTCCCGCGTCGGGGGCGTGCAGCGGTGCCGCGATCAGCGCCCGGTACCCCTGCGTGGGCGCCAGGTGCCGCAGGCGCCCGTACCGCGCCGCGTTCCCGACGTCGGACACGGTGACGGTGCGCCCGGCCCGGTAGGCCTCGGCGGCGGGCGAGTCCAGCTGCGGGCCCGCCGGGTGGATGAGCAACGACCCGGTGTCGCTGACGAGGGCGACGTAGTCGCGCGACAGCCCCCACGAGCCCGCCACCCGCAGTCGCGCCCCGCCGGGTTCGGCCAGCCACACCGCGCAGTGGTCGAAACCGATCAGCGCGCTGGCCTGCTCGGCGACCCCGGCCAGCACCCCCGTCCAGCGGCTCGGCGGCATTGACCGACCGCGCGATCTCCCCCACCGCGCTCATCCACGAGCGCAGGGTCGACGGCGCCTCCGGTGTGCCCACCCCAGCACGGTGACCCTGCGGTGGCTGACCCGCAAGGGGCCGGACGCCGTCATCCACGCCGCCGCCGGTCAGCGGTGGTGCGCGGCCCGGTGCGCGGCGAGCGCGTCGATCCCGAGGTCGGCCCCCGGATCGCGCCACACGGAGTGCGCGTGGTTGGCGTCGCGCGCGGTGTCGTCCCACTCCAGCAGCAGCCGTGGCGCCTGCAGCCGGTAGTAGTGCGGCGCCCCGGGCTCGGTCGGCCCGGCCCAGGCGAAGTGGACGGCGTCCTCGTCGACGGGTGCGGCGAGCCCGGCGGGCACGCGCCCGACGTAGGCGGCGACCAGGCCGCGCAGGATCTCGCGCTGGGCCGCGTCGAGCGCGGTGGCGGGCAGACCCTTCGGCTCGTCGGTCAGGGCCAGCAACCGGTGGTCCGCGGCGTCCAGGCCGGAGGCCTCCTCCGCCGTCGCGCTCATGGCGGTGACCCGCTCGCGCAGCCGCTCCTCGGTGAAGTGCCCGCGCCAGATGTCGGGCAGCGCCATCATCTCGTCGCCGTGCGCGATGCGGCTGCGGTTGCCGCCGACGATGTCGCTCGGGGCGCGGTCGAGCAGCACGGCGCGGGCCGCGGCCTCGGGCGAGAGCGAGCGCACCAGCTCCCGCGCCAGGTCCTCCACCCGGCCCAGCGGGCGCAGCAGACCGCCTCCGACCAGTGGTGACGACGCGGGGTCGGCCCCCAGGAAGCACGGTGTGGTGGAGCGGACGACGCCGTCGACGACAAGCACGTTGAGCGAGACGTGGTGCCCGCCGAACCGCCAGCCCCACACCCCGACCGGGCCCGGCTCGCCGAAGACCCGCAGGTAGTACAGGCCCGGGTCGCGGCCCCGTTCGCGACCCCAGTCGACGGCGAAGTCCTCGACGTGGTCCAGCACGTTCTCCAGGCCCATGATCGCCGCGACGGTCACGTAGCCCGCGGTGGACGTCCCCGCGGCGACGACCTGCATGGCCCGACCCTGCTGGGCCGGGCGCTGGGCGCCGATCGCCAGGCCGCCGTGATCGGTGGGCGTGTAGTACCAGCGCAGCCGCTCCGCCTCGGACTCCGGCTCCGCGGCCGGGCCCGGCCAGTGGGCGAGCACCCGCTGGTCGGTGTCGAGCGTGTCCAACCAGGCGCGGGCCGCGACCGCCATGCGGTCCGCGACGGCCACGGGGACGGGGACGGGGGTGTCGGGTCGCGTCATGGCGGAGTCCCTCCCTGGGCGGCGGCGGCGAGCGCCTGCCGGATGGCGGCGCGGAGCAGGGCCGGCTCGTGCGCCGGGTCCATCGAGGCGATCAGGGCGAGCCCGGCCCGCGACAGGTGCCGGGCCAGCAGCGTGGCGGCCGCCCGCGCGTCGCGCTCGCGGCACAGCCGGGCGAGCTCGGCGTGTTCGCGGGCCCCGAGGGTCCAGCCGCTGCCGTCCCGGCCCACGTAGACCTTGCGGTAGCGGCCGGTGTGCTCGGCCCACAGCGTCACCGAGTGCAGCATCCGCCGCCCGGCGTGGGCGACCAGCCGCATGTGGAGGCGGTGGTGCAGGGCCTCCCACCGGTCGAAGCCCCGGTCCTGCGCCGCGGCGACCTCGTCGACGAGCCGGTCGAGCTCGTCGAGATCCGCGGGGCTGAAGCGGGACACGCTCAACCCCAGGGCCAGCGTCTCGTTGGACACCCGCAGCGCGTAGAGGTGCTCCGCCTCCTCCACGGACAGGTCCGTGACCCGGGCCCGCTGGTTGACCTCCACCTCGATCAGGCCCTCGCGCTGCAGCAGCCGGAAGGCCTCACGCACCGGGCCCCTGCTGACCAGGCACTCCTTCGCGATCCGGGCCTGGGACAGGCCGGTCCCCGGAGCGATGTCCCCGGACAGGATGCGCCCGCGCAGGTCGGCGTGGATGACGTCGGTGGCGTCGCGGCCGCCGGGGACGACCAGCGGGCGGGCGACCGGCTCCCCGGGTGCCGGCAGGGGCGCCACGGCGCGCGTCATCGCCCGGGCCCGTGCAGACCGAAGATCAACCGCGGGTCGCCCGGCCGGAACGTGCCGGTGAACTGGGAGCTGTCGCCGATCTCCCGGTTGCGCTCGAGCAGCCGGGAGCCCAGCGCGAGCTGCGCGGCCTCCCAGGCCGCGAGCGCCTGCGGCACATCCCCGCCCGCTGCCTCGAGCTCGGCGGCCAGGACCCAGCCGTCCTCGGCGGCCTTCGCCGTGCCGGCCGCGGCGTGCGGGCGGACGGCGAACGCGGCGTCGCCGAGCAGGCAGGCCCGGCCGAACACCATCCGCGGCACCCCGATGTCGAACACGGCCTGGACGAACGGCTGCCCGATGCGGGCGGCGACCTCGGCGATCGGGGGCGCGAGCAGCGCCGCCGCGGAGCTCCGGAACTCCCCGACCAGCTCGTCGCGCACCGACCCCGGCGGCAACGACACCGGCCGCGGCTGCCCGTCCCGGTCGGTGAGCAGGGCGGGCAGGTCGGGCTCCGCGACGTTGCGGTACCAGACCATGTTGATCAGCCGGTCCCCCACGCCGACCGCCCCGTCGGGTCCGGGGATCGGGTAGACCAGTACGTGGCTGCCGGGCAGCACCTGATAGGTCAGCGCGTCGTGCAGCACCTCGAACGCCGGACCGTCGAGCTCGCGCTCGGGCACCGTCCCCCGCCACGCGACGTAGCCGGCATAGCGCGCCCCGACCTCGGGCAGCAACGCCGCCCGCGCGACCGAGCCGATCCCGTCGGCGCAGACGAGCAGCTCGGCGCGTACCTCGTCGTCGTCGGCGAAGCGCACCCGCACATCGCCCGCTCCGTCGGTAGCGAAGGAGGTCATGTCGCGGCCCAGCAGGTACCGCTCGGCACCGAATGCGCCGAGCAGCGTGCCGTAGATCGTGTTCCACGAGGAGAACCGGTACCGGTGCCGCTGGGCGTGGCGGACCGAGCCGCCGCGGTCGAGGAACCGGATCCACTCCGTGCTGGAGGTGATCCGGCCGACCGGCACGCCGAGGCGCTCCACCGGGTAGCGCAGCGTCTCCGGCAGCACCGCGATACCGGCGCCACGGGCCTGCAGCGTCTCGCGCGAGCGCTCGTACACCGTGACGTCGCAGCCGATGTCGCGCAGCAGCAGCGCGGCGGTGAGCCCGCCCAGCGAGCCGCCGACGACCGCGACGCCGGGCATCGCCGTCGCCGCCGACCCGGTCGCCCGCACGCCGCTCAGGGACGGCCGAAGGTGGCGATCGAGTCGACCGCGAGCTCGAAGAGCACACGGCGCTCCTCACGGCCCGGGTCACGCAGGGCGTAGGCGCCGGGGTCGCCGGTGTACTTGGTCCAGATCCGGTCGAGCTGGGCCGTGACGCGCGGGCCCTCCTCCGGGTCGTCCTCGGACACCTCCCGGGTGACCGTGGCCTTGATGCTGATCCAGTGGTAGGCGTTGGCCGGGTTCATCAGCAGGAACGTGGCCTGCGGCGCCGTGCGCAGCCAGTCGACCTTCTTGCGGTGCGTGGCCAGGTTGAGCAGCACGGTGTCGCCCTCGTAGTCGAACCAGACGGGTGTGAGGTTCGACCGGCCGGTGCTCCCGGTGACCGACACGACCGCGGTGACCGGCTCGTCGATCAGCTGCTTGTAGATCGGGTCGAGGTCGCCGAGGCTCGAGACCGAGTCACGCTCACCGACCTCGAACTGGCCCGGCTGGGTCCCCTCGGAGACGTCCCGGAACTTGGCCACTGTGATCGCCATCGTTGGCTCCCTCTGATCGACATGCGACTACTGCTGACACTCCGATCGAAGCTAGGGTGAGGAGACCGGCGTGTCCAGGCTGTGAACAGAGCATTCTGGGCCACGACCGGGGCATCATCGATGCAAGTGTCGACACCTGGGGGAATGCGTGGATCCGACCACATCCCGAGGGCTGGCCCACGCGCTCGCCGAAGGACTGGCCACCGCCGGCGTCCGCCGGCTCTTCGGGGTCCCGGGCGGGGGGCCCAACCTCGACGTGATCGGGGCGGCGCAGGAGCGCGGGATCGACTTCGTCCTCACCCACGGCGAGACGGCCGCCTGCATCGCCGCGTCGACGTACGGCCGGTTGACCGGAACGCCCGGCGCCGCGGTCGTGACCCGCGGGCCCGGCCTGACCAGCGCGGCCAACGGCCTCGCCCACGCGACCCTCGACCGTGCCCCGCTGCTGCTGATCAGCGACACCGTCGCGGCGTCCACGGCGGACCGCACCGCTCACCAGCGGCTGGACCAGATCGCCGCGGCGACACCCCTGACGAAGTGGAGCGGCACGCTGGGCCACCACGAACCGGCGACCGCCTCCGCGGCGGCCGCCCGGCTGGCCCAGCAGTCCCCGCCCGGCGCCGTGCACCTGGCGTTCGACCCGACCGCGGACGGCGATCCGCCCCCCGTACCCGCAGGTCCGGCGACCGCCGATCCCCAGGGCCTGGCGAGCGCGCGCACGCTGGTGGCCTCGGCACGGCGCCCGGTGGCCGTCGTCGGGGTCGACGCGCTCGCCGACGGGGCCACCGTCCGGGCGGCGCTGGCCGGTCTCGACTGCCCGGTCATGGTCACCTACGCGGCGAAGGGCGTGGTTCCGGAGTCGTGGTCGACCTTCGCCGGGCTCTTCACCGGTGCCGCCGCCGAACGGCCGCTGCTCGCGGTCGCGGACCTGGTCGTCGGGATCGGGCTGGACGCCGTCGAGGCGATGCCCGGGCCGTGGTGCACCGACGCGGCGGTCGTCCTCGTGCACTCCCACCCGGTCGAGACCGCCTACTTCGGCGAGCCGTTGCTGCTCGCCGGGCCCTACGCCGCGCTGCTGCCCGCCCTGCT
Source organism: Pseudonocardia sp. (assembly GCF_029263155.1). GTDB lineage: Bacteria > Actinomycetota > Actinomycetes > Mycobacteriales > Pseudonocardiaceae > Pseudonocardia. Next base: position 92,789 of record NZ_JAJCYB010000076.1, on the reverse strand, counting down.
GGAGAACGCCGCGCCGGACTGGCCGCCCGGTGCGGGTCGGCGCGCCCACGACGCCGTCGTCGACCGGCTCGGCGAGCACGCCCCGGCCACGGACGGCACCCTCTCCCCGCTCGACGTGGTGCGGACAGCCCGGGCGGCGCTCGGCGACGTCCTGCTCACCGTCGACGCCGGTGCGCACATGCTCGTGACGATGCCGGCATGGGCCACGGACGGGCCCGACCCCGTGCTGATCTCCAACGGCCTGGCCACCATGGGCTTCGCCCTGCCCGCGGCGATCGGGGCCGCGCTGGCCCGTCCGGGACGCCGGGTCGCCTGCCTGACCGGGGACGGGGGGCTCGGCATGGCGATGGCCGAGATCGAGACGATCGCCCGGCTGGACCTGGACGTCACCGTCGTCGTGTTCAACGACGCGGCGCTCACCCTGATCGCGCTCAAGCAGGGCGACGCCCAGGGCGGCGGCCCGGCCGTCACGTACACGGCGACGGACTTCTCCGTGGCGGCCGCCGCGATGGGCGTGCCCGGCGTCGTCGCCAGGAGTGTCGACGAACTGCGCGAGGCACTGGCGCCGGCCCGTCGGGGACCGCTGCTCGTCGACGCCCGGATCGACCCCGGCTCGTATCGGCACGTGATCGACACGATCCGGGGCTGAGTCCGTGCTGGACCGGCCTCACCCGCCGGCGGCCACCATGGCCTGCCGCCGCACCGCCGGCGCCACCTCGGTGCCGAGGAGTTCGATGCCGTGCAGCAGGTTCTCATGCGCCAGCCGGACGTTGGTCATCTGCAGCGAGATCCGGTCGACCCCGCCCAGCGACTCGGACACCGTCAGCATCTTCGCGGTCACCGTGTCGGCGTCACCGATGAAGTAGGCGCCGGTGGGGCCGCAGGTGGCCTCGTAGGCCTGTCGGGTCGGCGCGGCTCCGCCGCGCTCCTTCGCGATCTTGGTGAAGATCTCCGACCAGCCCGGGTAGAAGTCGTCCGCGGCCTGCTGCGTGGTGTCCCCGACGAAGCCGAACACGTGCAGCCCCACCTTCAGCTGCTCGGCGGGGTGCCCGGCACGGTGCCCGGCCTCCCGGTAGGCGTCGACCAGCGGACGGAAGCGGTGCGGCTGTCCCCCGATGATCGCCACCATCAGCGGCAGCCCGAGCATCCCGGCGCGGACGAAGGACTCCGGGGTGCCCCCGACGCCCAACCAGATCGGCAACTGCTCCTGCAGCGGCCGCGGGTACACACCCTGCCCGGTCAGCGGCGCGCGGTGCCGGCCCGACCACGTCACGGTCGGGGACTCGCGGATGCGCAGCAGCAGGTCGAGCTTCTCGGCGAACAGCGAGTCGTAGTCGCGCAGCGACAGTCCGAACAGCGGGAACGCCTCGGTGAACGACCCGCGTCCCACCACCATGTCCATCCGGCCGCGGGAGACGAGGTCGAGTGTGGCGAAGTCCTGGAACACCCGCACCGGGTCGTCGGCGCTGAGCACGGTGACCGCACTGTTGAGCCGGATCCGCCTGGTGCGGGCCGCCGCGGCGGCCAGCAGCACCGTGGGCGCGGAGTCGTAGTACTCGCTCCGGTGGTGCTCACCGATGCCGAAGGAATCGAGTCCGACCTCGTCGGCGCGGGTCACCTCCTCCAACAGGTGCGCCACCCGGTCCTCCGGGCTGACCACCGCACCGGTGTCCGGGTCGGTCACGGCGGAGACGAAGCTGTCGATACCGATGTGCATGCCTCCACTGTCCCCGGTCCCGCCGCGGCGGGGCGGGTGATCTACGGAACTACGGCCGCGGCCGGGAGGTCGCGCAGGTACTCGCGACGGGCAGGTGCGCACATGAGGATGGCAGCCCGAGCGGCCGCGATGTGGTTGCCCGGACCGTAGGCGGCCCACTTCCCGTCGATCCGCTCGGGCCGGCGCGGCATCTCGCACGGACAGAGTCCTCGTGCTGTCGGGGCCCCAGGAGCCCGCCGACGGGCCGGGCGGCGGTCAGGAACCGGACCGCCGCCCCGCGCCGTCGGACGCGGGGGTGGCAGGTGAGGGAGTGGGAGGCGCGGGGGACATCGCCCAGCGGATGGCTCCGGTGACGGCGTGTCCGGCGAGCCGGACCCCGGTGGCGTCGAGCAGCGGCAGGTCCGGCAGTCCCAGCGGGCGGCGGGTCCAGCGCGGCATCATGCCGACAGCGGCCGAGGCGAGCAGCGCGTAGGGAGCGCGGGCCGCGAGCGGCAGCGGCGGGTGCAGGAGCAGGAACCGGGCCGTGGAGCGCGCCTCCGGCGTGCCCTGCAGCTCGGGACGGTACGCGTCGAGCTGGGCCGCCAGCTCCGCGACGGTCACCGGCGGCTCGGGCACGCCGACCTCGCGAGCCACCACTGCGGCGTCACCGACGTAGCCGTCGCAGGCGGCATCGTCGAGCGCTACCGCGCCGTAGCGACGGTGCGCCCGCAGGAAGCTGTCGATCTCCGCCAGGTGCACCCAGCGCAGCAGGTGCGGATCGGACGCCGAGTAGGACCGCCCGTCCGGGGCCCGACCCCGGACCCGCTCGTGCACCGCCCGGATGTGCGCGACGGTGTCGGCCGCGTCGGTGGCGGCCCCGAAGGTGGTCACGGCCAGGAAGTAGCTGGTGCGCTGCAGCCGTCCCCACGGGTCGCCGCGGTATCCCGAATGACCCGCGACCCCCGCCATCGCGAGCGGGTGCAGCGACTGCAGCAACAGCGCCCGCAGCCCGCCCACGAACATCGACGCGTCCCCGTGGACGGTCCGGATGGGCCGATCGGGGGCGAACCACCGCGGGCCGGGGGCGTCGTGGATGCGCGCACGTCGCGCCGCGCCCTCGGCGCCCGCCACCCGCGCGAACAGCATCGCGCCCAGACGGGAGCGGAGATCGTCGACCAGCACGGGTCCATCATGCGGGCAGCGCGGCCGGCCGGCGACCGCACCACCGCACGGCCCGGGCCTCGTGCTCGCACAGGGTCGACGCAGCGGGTCGACGCAGCGGGCGACGGGCCCTGGCCGGGCGACGGCGACCACCTCAGGTCCGATCAGCGTCGGGCGCCACCACGGTCAGGACGAGGTTGCCGACCTTCCGTCCGCTCTCGGCGTGGCGGTACGCCTCGACGATCTGCGCGAACGGGTACGTCCGGTCGATCACGGGACGGAACGCCCCGGTCGCCAGCAGCTCGCGGAACGACGCGATCATCTCCTGGTCGTGGCGCGGGATCGGGAACCTCACCGTCCGGCCTGGCAGCCATGGCGTGATCAGCGACAGCGCGACGTTCTGCCCGTACGGCCCGAGATCGGACGACACGTAGATCCCCCGAGCGCGCAGCAGGGGACGGCACTGCGCGAAGGTCGCCTTGCCCACGGCGTCGATCACCGCGTCGTAGGTCCGGCCGTGCCGTGTGAAGTCACCGGCGGTGTAGTCGATCACCCGGTCCGCGCCGAGCCCCTCCACCATGCCCACGTGGTCGGTCGCGCAGACGGCGGTCACCGTCGCACCCAGGTGCTTGGCCAGCTGCACGGCCGCGGAGCCGATCGCCCCGGTCGCGCCGTACACCAGGACGTCGCTGCCCGGCGCCACCTGCGCCGCGCGCAGCATCATCAGCGCGTAGTGGGCACCCTCGGTCGCCGGGGCAGCCTGCACGTGGCTCAGCTCGTCGGGGATCGTCGCGACCGAGCCGTCCTCGGCGACCGTCAGGTACTCGGCGTGCGCACCGAACGTGCCCTCGACATAGCCGAACAGCCGGTCCCCCACCTCGAAGCGGGCCACTCCCGGACCGACCTCCACCACCTCACCGGCGAACTCCGTGCCCAGGATCGTCGCCTTCGGGCGTCGCAGCCCGAAGAACACCCGAGCCCACGACGGGTGCGGCGCCCGGTAGCCGCAGTCGGTGCGGTTGACCGTCGTCGCGTGCACCCGGACGAGCAGCTCGCCGTCACCGGGTCGGGGAGTGGGGACCTCGGCGATCCGCACGATCTCGGGAGGCCCGTAGCTCGCACTCACCGCCGCCTCCATACGGTGAGACTAGCGAGCCCCGATGCCTCGGGACGTCGGCTACCGCGTCGACGTCGCCCACGCCGCGGAGATCCTGTGGTGGCGAAGGACGGGCACGCTGCGCCGCGACATCACCAGACGGCCGATGATGTCGATCGGCAAGGCCTTCACGCCGTGCACGGCGCCGAGCAGCGCACCCGCCAGCGGCCCGACGGCAGCCGGCACCCGCGCTCCTCGTGCCTCGCGGAGCGCCGCTCGGACAGCAGCGGGCGACCCGTCCGCGCACCGCGTCGCGACCACGACACCGCCGCGCAGCGCCGACCGCGCACTGTGACCACGGCCGAGATCGGCCAGTGGGACGGTGGGATCGAGGACCCCGTCGAGCAGCGGCGAGCGGCCGGCCCGCTCGGCCACCTCACGCATCGACGAGGCCGTCAACGCCGTGCGCACCAATGCCACGCCGAGGACGGCGGCGTCGATCGCCGTCCCGCTGCCGTGTGCCGCCGAGGCGAGTTCACGAACCTGTCGATCATCCAGCCACGGGACGGCCGCGGCAGGCAGGAGCCTGGTCAGCGCGTGATGTCGCCGGCGCGGGAGCGGGGGTAGAGCCCTGGCCCGCCTTCAGCGCCGCCACAATCGCGGGCGCGTTCCCGCGTCGCTGGGTCAGTGCGGGCACCTCGTGCAGCCACCCGTCGAGCTCGTGTCCGTACGGGCCGAGGTCGATCCCCTGGATCGTCGCCCAGCGCCGGTAGGCGTTCCACACGACGTTCGGGGTCGACGGACCGATTCCCTGGTGATCGACCCGGACCCAGGTACGGATCAGACCTTCGACGGTGAAGCACGCGAGCTGGGTCGTCACCGTCGAACGCACGGTGCCGGCGGTCCCCGAACCCGGCTCGGTCGCCAGCACATCACCGAGTACGAGCCCCAGCAGCAGGCCGCGGACCCGCGAGACCACCACGGCCCGCCGAGCCTGGTCGGCGGCGGCCGGGACGACCTCCATCGTCCACACCTCGTGCGCGTCGTCCCAGCCCACCGGTCTCCTCCGTTCTGCCGCGGCGCAGGTGGGACATCGCCCGCGCCGGCTCACCGCTCTCGGCGTAGGCGTGCCCCGCGTGGTGGGCGTAGTCGACGACGAACCGGTGCGACGGGGGCGGTGCGGATCTCCCGCAGGAAGCGGGCCCGGTCACGCTGTTGTGCGTCCAGCAGTTCCAGCGCCTCGGGACCTTCACCGGTGACGTCGCCGATGGGCTGGCGGAGCATCTTGATCGCGACCGGACGGTCGAGTCGCTCGTCGTAGCCGTGGTGGACCTCGCTCATCCCGCCGCGGCCGAGCAGCGCGTCGATCCGGTAGCGCCCGCTCAGCAGGCGTTCTCCTTCCGTCACCCGCTGCGCCTCCGAACCACTCCCGTGACAGGGATATTAGGAAGACTTATGCTCGGTGGCGTGTGGGAGGTCCTGCTCCACCCCGAGGTCGAGAGCTGGTTCCTCGGCCTCTGCCGCGACGATCCGGCCACCGCAGCTCGCATCGCGGAGGCGATCGATCTGCTCGCCGAACGCGGGCCAGGTCTCGGTCGCCCGCTGGTCGACCGGGTCGAGGGCAGCACGGACCACAACATGAAGGAGCTCAGGCCGGGGTCGTCGGGCTCCACGGAGATCCGGCTGCTGTTCGCCTTCGATCCTCGACGGGAAGCGATGTTCCTGGTCGGCGGGGACAAGGCGGGGTCGTGGAGCACGTGGTACCGCGAGGCCGTGCCGCTCGCTGACGAGCGGTACATGCTCCATCTGAAGATGCTGGGAGGAGAACGATGAGCGAGATGTCGTCGTGGCGAGATGTCAAGGCCAAGGCACGGCAGATCGATCCCGACTGGGACTCACCCGCTCGGGTGGCGACGCGAGGCCGCATCCGCGAGGAGCTGCTGGCGCGGGTCAACGGCGAACGCCTCGCCGAGATCAGGCGGAGCGTGGACATGACGCAGGCTCAGCTGGCCGAGGCAACGGGGCTGACGCAGGCTCGGATCAGTCAGATCGAGAACGGCGACGGCGTCAGCCTCGACACCCTCCGCACCTACATCACCGGGCTCGGCGGCCAGGTTGACGTGGTGGCCCGGGTGGGCACGATGCGGCTCGATATCGCCTGAACGCGGGTGGACGGGGCCGACCTCGCGGCGGATGCTCCTGGAGCCCTCCTGGCGAATGACAAACTCTGAGTTGATGGTTGCCTGCGCTGCACTGAAGGGCGACCTCGCCAGCTCGGTCACCTGCTCGTCTCCCGGTCCATCTCCGCGCGCAGCGTCGCGAGTGCCTCGTCCCGCACCGGCTCGGTGATGATCCGGCCGTCAGCTCGGCCACCGCCCTGCGGAGCTGCCATACGAACTCGTGCCCTTGATCAGCCGCCCAGGCGAGCGCCTGCTCCGCTTCGCCCAGCTATCCCGGGATGTGGCCCGCTGCGGGTCCGGCGGACGAAGTCCGACTCCGGGGCACCGCACGATCCCGCTGCTGCTATTCGCGATGCGAACGCTCGACCGGGCAGAGTGATCTTCGCAGGTCCCTGACCAGGGATGTTGCTCCTCCGGCTGGATTCGAACCAGCAACCACTCGATTAACAGTCGAGTGCTCTGCCGTTGAGCTACGGAGGACCGCCGCAGTCGGGGCTCTGCGCCGCCGACCCCGGAAACCTTATCGCACCGCCTCCGCCGGGTTCACCTGCCCCCACGGCCCGACGCTGCGGCAGGATGCGACGGGCGGGCGGTACTGCGAGCGCGGGGAGGCGTCATGCTGGGGTTCCTGGTGGGGGCGGCGGTGGGCTACGTGCTGGGGGCGCGGGCCGGGCACGGGCGGTACGAGCAGCTGGTCCGCACCTGCCAGCGGGTGTCCGACCACCCGGCGGTCCAGGGGGCCGCGGGGGTCGTGCGGGCACGGGTCGAGCAGAGGCTGACGGGGCGGCACGCCGGGTCGCAGCGCTGAACCCCGGGCGGTTCCTGCGCTACGTGGCTCTCGACGAGGGTGCGGCCGTGGACGGGTACCCGTTCGACCTGCCCGTCGTCGACGGGTTGCGCCGAGCCTGGTTGACGCTCGGGCCGGGGGTGACGTTCCTGGTCGGGGAGAACGGGTCGGGGAAGTCGACGCTGGTCGAGGGCATCGCGGTGGCGGCCGGGTTCAACGCCGAGGGCGGGTCGCGGTCGTTCACGTTCGCGACGCGGCGCAGCGAGTCGGCACTGGGGCGGGCGCTGCGGATCGGGCGGGCGCCCGGGCGGGAGCGGTCGTCGTTCTTCCTGCGGGCGGAGTCATACTACAACGTGGCCACCGAGATCGAGCGGCTCGACCGCGCCGGCGGACCACCGCTGCTGCCGGCCTACGGCGGCGTCTCGCCGCACGAGCGCTCCCACGGGGAGTCCTTCCTCGACCTGCTCACCCACCGCTTCCGCGGAGGCGGGCTCTACCTGCTCGACGAGCCGGAGGCGGCGCTGTCGACCCGCGGCTGCCTGGCCGCGCTCACCCGCGTCCACGAGCTGGCCCGGCAGGGGTCGCAGTTCGTGATCGCCACGCACTCGCCGATCCTGCTCGCGGTGCCGGGCGCCCGGATCCTGCAGATCGACGGCGACGGCGCGCTCGTCCCCGTCGCCTACGACGACGCGCTCCCCGTCCACACGACCCGCCGGTTCCTCGCCGATCCCGGCCGCGCGGTCCGGGACGTGCTCGACGGATGACGGGCCGGATCATCGAGGGTGTGTCCCTCTACGGTGATCCGTGTCCCGCCACCGGGCATCATGACGCGGTGCCCGCTCGCCCGGCAACGCCAGCTGGCGTCATGACCCACCGCACCGACGCCCGCATGGCCGACGGGCGGGCCCTGCACTACTTCGACGAGTCCGGGCCCGGCCGGGTGCCGCCGCCGGACCCGCGCGAGCTGCCCCCGGTCGAGCACGCATCGGTGATGCGCCTGGACGTGCTCACCGGGGAGTGGGTGGCGATCGCCGCGCACCGCATGTCGCGCACGCACCTGCCGCCGGCCGACGAGTGCCCGCTGTGCCCGGCCGGGCGCGGCAGCGCGCCGTCGGAGATCCCCGCCGAGGACTACGACGTCGTGGTGTTCGACAACCGGTTCCCGTCGTTCGCGCCCACTGTGCTCGACGTGGCATCCGAGGTCGACGGCGACCCGTTGTGGCCACAGCGCCCGGCCACCGGCCGCTGCGAGGTCGTGTGCTTCACCTCCGACCACGACGCCGCGTTCTCGTCGCTGCCGGTGGGCCGGGTGCGCACGGTGATCGACGCGTGGGCCGACCGGACCGCCGCGCTGTCGGCGCTGCCCGGGGTCGAGCAGGTCTTCCCGTTCGAGAACCGTGGCACCGAGATCGGCGTGACGCTGCAGCACCCGCACGGGCAGATCTACGCCTACCCGTTCGTCACCCCGCGTACGACGCAGCTGCTCGACCGCGCCGCCGACCACCGCCGCCGCACCGGCCGCGACCTGTTCGCCGACGTCCTCGACGCCGAGCGCCGGGCCGCGTCCCGGGTCGTGATCGACGCCGCGCGCTGGACGGCCTACGTGCCCGCGGCGGCCCGCTGGCCGGTCGAGGCGCACCTCGTGCCGCACCGCGCGGTGCCCGACTTCACCGGGCTCACCGGCGAGGAGCGCGACGAGCTCGCCGTGGTGTACCGGGACCTGCTGGGGCGGATGGAGAGCTTCCACGGCCCGGGTGGGGAGGACCCGCCCTATGTCGCAGGGTGGCACCAGGCGCCGGTGCGCACCGGGCGCGACCTCACCCGCCTGCACCTGCAGCTGTTCTCGCTGCGCCGCGCACCGGGGAGGCTCAAGTACCTCGCGGGCTCGGAGTCCGCGATGGGGGCCTGGGTCAACGACGCGGCCCCGGAGCGGATCGCGGCGCGGCTGCGGGAGGTCGGGCCATGACGACCGGTGCAGCGAGGTGGGCGGCGCCGGGGCGGGTCAACCTCATCGGTGAGCACGTCGACTACGCCGGGGGGCTGTGCCTGCCGTTCGCGCTGGCACAGCGGACGGTGGTGGAGGCGTCGCTGCTGGACGAACCCCGGGTGCGGGCACGGAGCAGGGCCGAACCGGGCACCGTCGACATCGCGCTCGACGACGTCGGCCCCGGCTCACCACCCGGATGGGCCGGGTACGCGGCCGGCGTCCTGTGGGCGCTGCGCGTGGCCGGGCACCCGGTCCGCGGCATGGAGCTGCTGGTCACCGACACCGTGCCGCTCGGGGCCGGGCTGTCGTCGTCGGCCGCGCTGGAGTGCGCGGTGGCGCTGGCCGCCGACGAGCTGTCCGGCCTCGGGCTCTCCCGGACCGAGCTGGCGGCGGCCTGCGTGCGCGCGGAGAACGAGGTGGTCGGGGCCAGGACCGGCGGCATGGACCAGGCGGTCGCCATGCTCGCCACCGCGGACCACGCGCTCCTGCTCGACACCCGCGACGGCGCGACCCGCCAGGTCCCCCTCTCCCCCACCGGCGACGGCCTCGCCGTGCTCGTGATCGACACCCGGGTGCGCCACCGCCTCGCCGACGGGCAGTACGGCGCGCGACGGGCGGCGGTCGAGAAGGCGGCGACGGCACTCGGTCTGGCCAGCCTGCGCGAGGCGACGGTCTCCGACCTCGACGGGCTCGACGACGGGCTCCGGCGGCGCGCCCGCCACGTCGTCACCGAGATCGCGCGGGTGCGCCAGGTGGTCGCGGCCCTGGACGCGGGCGAGCTCGCCTCGATCGGGCCGCTGCTCGACGCCTCGCACGAGTCGTTGCGGCGCGACTACGAGGTGTCGTGCCGGGAACTGGACCTGGCGTGCGAGATGGCACGCCTGTCGGGCGCGTTCGGGGCGCGGATGACCGGCGGCGGCTTCGGCGGTTCGGCCATCGCGCTGGTGCCGCGCAGCCGCGTCGACGACGTGACCCGCGCGGTGGGCAACGCGTTCGCCGCCAGCGGCTACCGAGCCCCGGCGATCCGGCAGGCGAGACCGTCGGCGGGCGCCTCCCGGGTGGGATGACCGTGCCGGCGCGACGCCTCTGCGCCGGCGCCCGCCACGCGTGCAGCAGGTCGCTCCCCACGGGGGCGCGTGATCGAGCACGGCCGCGACCCGTGGGTGGACCCTGCTGCGGGCCGCCGACCGGATCGCGCTGCCCGGCCGGGGGCGCCGGACGGAGGGGCCTCGGACAACGCGGCTCACTGACCGTAGGAGTACCGCAGGTTCGCGTTGATCAGGACGTTGATCCGCCTGCGGTAGTGGCCCAACAGGGAGGCGTCGGGCAGCTCGTCGACCAGCAGCGTCCACCGCAGGTCGGTGCCGCCGCCCCCGGCGTCCAGGTCGAACACGATCAACGCCTCGGGCCGGCGCGGCCACAGCGACGACCACACGACCCGCTGCGCCGTACGTTCCAGGACCACCGGGCGCTCCTCGCCGTCGAGCAGGAACAGCCACGGGCGGGCCGGGTCGCGGTCGGGCTCGCCCAGCGACTCCCCGACGACGTGCGGCGGCGCGGGCAGGTTCCGGCGCCGGGTCCCGGCCTCGATCACGGCCGAACGGTAGGTGGACGCACCCACCCGTGCACGCCGTTTCCGCCTACGCGCCCCGAGACGGAGCCGGCCCGGCCGCCGGTTCAGGTGAGCAGCTCCCCGGCGTGCTCGACCTGGGTGCGGATCTGGAACGCCGGGCGCAGCATCATCGTCAGCTCGGTGCGCTCCAGCGCGTCGACCAGCCGGTGGGCGTCACGGGTCCCGAGGCGGAAGGGCAGCAGCACCCGACGGTAGAGCAGCGTGGGCGGCCCGGCGTCGAGCGTGACGACGACGTCGATCTCGCCCCGGTCGCCGTCCCGGGCCAGATGGGAGCGCGCCGCCAGCGCGCTGCAGGAGGCCAGCGCGCCGGTCATCAGCTCCAGCGGCGTGGGCCCGGCATCGGCGTGGTCGACGGTGACCGTGTGGCGTCCGAGGTGCACTGCGGCCGGGCCGTCGGGGTCCACGTGCGCCTGCGCCGACGCCATCGGCATCCCGATCACGAGGTGACCTCCGTGGTGGGCAGCCGCACCTGGAACCGGGTGGGATCGGCGAGCACCGCGATGTCGCCGTGGTGGCGCCCGACGACCACCCGGTAGCTGACGTCGAGCCCGAGCCCGGTGCCCTTGCCGACGCCCTTGGTCGTGAAGAACGGGTCGAAGATCTTCTTCCGGACCTCGGGCGGGATGCCGGGTCCGGTGTCGGCGATCTCGACGAGCACCCGGTCCTCGTCGCGGGCGGTACGGACGGTCAGCGTGCCGCGGCCCGCCATCGCGTCGACGGCGTTGTCGACGATGTTGGTCCAGACCTGGTTGAGCTCGGCGGCGTAGGCCGGGATCTGCGGCAGCGACCGGTCGTAGTCCTTGACGATCGTGATGCCGCTGTCGGGCCCCAGCTTGCGGCCGAACATCACCAGCGTGGCGTCGAGACCCTCGTGGACGTCGATCCAGCGGTAGGGGGCCCGGTCCATCTGCGAGTACTGCTTGGCCGCGCCGACCAGGTCGGAGATCCGGGCGGTGGCGTCGGTGATCTCGCGCAACAGGCTCTCGGTCTCCACGGTGTAGGCCAGCCACCGGATCGCGCCCTCGAACACACCCTCGTCGGAGGCCGTCCGCACCGCCTCCAGGTCCGACACCTCCAACCCGCCCGCCACGAACACCGGCGCAAGGTCCCAGCCGCCGCCGATGCCGGCGTCGTCGAGCCAGTCCGACAGCTCGTCCTCCCGGTCGGAGGTCTCCATCGGCGACAGCTGCGGGGCGTGGCGCACCTTCTTGACGAACTCCTCCTGCGCCATCACCAGCTTCTGCAGGGTCGGACCGGCGATCCGCCCGTCGGCGATCATCGCGAGCTTGTGCCGCATGCCGGTGACCTTGTCGCGCAGCGCGTCCGCGGCCCGCCCGGCCGCGGCGGCGGGGTTGTTCAGCTCGTGGGTGAGCCCGGCCGAGAGCTTGCCGAGTGCGAGCAGCCGCTCCCGCTCGGCGGTGATCTGGCTGCCCTTGCGCAGCCCCAGGATCATGCCCTCCAGCAGGTGCACGGCCATCGGGAACCAGCGCTGGAACTCCTGGGCGAACTCGGCGGCCGGCAGCGCCAGCACGCAGCAGTCGGTGATCGCCCGCACCGAGGCCGGGTAGGTCCGGGCGCTCTCGTCGTCGAGGTAGAACTGCACCGCGCCGAAGTAGACGCCGCGATGGTCGGTGCGGGTGGTCTCCACGGGGTCGCCGCCGATGAGCCGGCTCATCGCGACCGTGCCCGAGAGGAGCACGTGGAAGCAGCCGGACGGGTCGCCCTCGACGACGATGTCGGAGCCCGCGGCGAACTCGGCCTCCTCGGCGTGCTCGGCCACCCAGGCGAGCTGGGCGTCGGTCAGCTTCTCGAACAGGAACAGCTCGCGCAGCGCGACACCGGATGAGATGGCCACAGTTCGAGAGTAGGCCTGTCCGCGGGTCGGCTCACCATCCCGCGTCGACCAGTATGTCGATCACGGTGCCCAGCGCGTCAGGGCCGGTGGGTCCCTCGGGCAGCAGCGGGACCTCGACCGTCGCGCCGAAGCGGGCCCGGACCGCGTCCAGCACCTCGGTCTGGGCGACCCGGCGCGCACCGAGCAGCCCGGTCTCGCCGGCGGGCACCACCCGGTTGACCACCGCCGCACCGGCCGCGATCCCGGCCCCGCCGAGGACGTCGAGGGCGCGGACCGTCTCGGCCCAGACCACCCGCTCGGGCACCACCACCAGGTTGACCTCGGCGTCGGTCCGCAACCGCCGGTGCAACGCGGCCATCCGGTCGCGGCGCGCGTGCAGCCGCGCGAGCAGCGGGTCGGGCGTCTCCTCGCCCCGGCCGAGCATGCCCGCGAACATGCGGTCGGTGTCCCGGGAGCGCCTGCGCTGCCCGGCCAGGCCCTCGATCCACGGTGTGACCAGCTCGGGCAGGGTGAGCAGCCGCAGCATGTGCCCGGTCGGGGCGCTGTCGACGACCAGCCGGTCGAAGTCGGCGGGGACGCGCTCGACCAGCTCGGTCAGCCGGTCGAGCAGCGCGGCCTCGACCGTCCCCGGGCTGTCGACGGCCCGCTCGAGGTGCGCGCGGACCGCGGGCAGGACCTCGCGGGGCACCGCGTCCGCCGCGTCCGCGACGATCTGCTCGACGCGCCGGCGGGCCTGGCCCCGGCCGCTGATCTCCGCGGCCCACAGCCCGGGCACGACCTCCCGGGGTTCCTCCCCCAGGCCGGTGCCCAGCACGTCCCCCAGCGAGTGGGCCGGATCGGTGGACACCACCAGCGTCCGCAGGCCCCGCCGGGCCTCGCGCAGCCCGATCGCGGCGGCGAGGGTGGTCTTGCCCACCCCGCCCTTGCCACCCAGGAAGCGCAGCTCGCTCAACAGCAGACGCCCGCGTCGCCGAACTCGGCCCGCCCCATCCGCTGGTGCCAGGCGTGCAGGTCGGCCACGAGGTAGGGCACCAGGTCGAGCGTCTCGTAGGCGACCGGGTTGTCCACGCCCAGCGACTCCAGCAGCACGAGCGCGCGCAGGACGTCGTCCTGGCGGCGCACCTCCCGGGCCCCCGCCCGCCGCAGCGGCTCGACAAAGACCTCGTCGTGGACGCGTTCGACCGCCCGCCAGGCCGCCCGCAGGCGGCCCGGGCCGCCCTCAGCGCTCACGCTCGTCGGGACCTGCGCCACGCCCGTCGCCCGGTCCTGCCTGCGCCACCGAGGGGTCGGGAGACCCGGTCGCCGCGGCGCGGCGGGCGCTGCGCAGGGCCGTCGCCGCCTCCACCATCAGCCACACGGCGAGCACGAAGATGATCGCGTCGAGCGGCACCAGCACCCACTCGCCCTCCCCGACGAACCGCACCAGGTTCAGGATCAGCGCCCAGGACGTCATCACCAGCAGGAACACCAGCGGGACGAGGACGGCGACGGCGTTGCGGCCGTTGCGAGTCACCCAGACCGCGATGACGGCCAGCGCCAGGCCCGCGGTGAGCTGGTTGGTGGTGCCGAACAGCTGCCACAGGACGCCGAAGGTGTAGCCCGCGTCGCCGCCGCCGGGCAGCAGCGCCATCGCCATCGGCACGACCACCGCGACCGTCGTGGCGGCGGTGGCGTTGCGGGAGAGCCTGCGCGCCCCGGCGACCTCGGCGATCTCCTGCACGATGTAGCGCTGCAGGCGGACACCGGTGTCCATCGTCGTGGCCGCGAAGCTGATCACGACGACGGCGGCGAAGATCGTGCCCAGCGCGATCGGCACGCCCAGGTTGCCCGCGAAGGACGCGATCCCGGCCACGAAGTTGCCGGTGGCCCCGCCCGAGGCGGTGGAGAAGTCGGCGTAGAGGGCGTTCCACTCGACCTGGGTGGCCGCCACGCCCGCGGTGCAGGCGAGGATCGCGCCCATGGCGAGCGAGCCCTCGCCGAGCGAGCCCATGTACCCGACGTAGCGCGCGTCGGTGTCCTTGTCGATCTGCTTGGACGTGGTGCCCGACGAGACCAGGCTGTGGAACCCCGAGATCGCCCCGCAGGCGATCGTGATGAACAGGAACGGGAACCAGCTCGGCGAACCCTCGGGGGTGTCGTTGAGCACCGGCGCGACGATCGTGTTCATGCCGACGCCGATCCCGAGCAGGATCACCCCGAGCGCGATGAACAGCTGGTGGGAGTTGATGTAGTCGCGCGGCTGGAGCAGCATCCACACCGGCAGCCGCGCGGCGATGAACGTGTAGGCGAACAGCAGCACCACCCACACGTTGCGCTCGGGCTCCACGCCCAGCAGTTCGGCGATCGGGGCGACCGAGATCGGCACCAGCTGGCCGAGCGGGATCGTCAGGTAGAGCACGACGACGCCGACGATCGACGGGATCAGGGCGGGCGTGCGGGTGCGGTAGATGTACTGGCCGATGCCGATCGCCAGCGGGATCTCCAGCAGGATCGGCAGCACCGCGCCCGGGTTGGCCACGAACAGGTTGCCGATGACCACGGCGAACACGGCGTTCACCAGCGTGAGCAGGAAGAAGATGATCAGCAGGAAGAGCGCCCGGGCCCGCTTGTTGATCACGTCGCTGGCCAGCGTACCGATGCTCTTCGCCCGGTGGCGGACCGACACCACGATGGAGCCGAAGTCGTGCACCCCGGCCGCGAAGATCGTGCCCAGCACCACCCACGCCAGCGCCGGGCCCCAGCCCCAGAACACCGCGATCGACGGCCCGACGATCGGCGCGGCGCCGGCCACCGAGGTGAAGTGGTGCCCGAACAGCACGTGCTTGTTGGTCGGCACGAAGTCGATGCCGTCGCCCATGGTGTGCGCGGGGGTGACGAACGCCGCGTCGAGGGCGAACACCTTGCGGGTGAGATAGCTGGAGTAGTAGCGGTAGCCGAGGGCGAACATCGCCAACACGGTGAGCGCCACGACGATGGCGGGCATCGGACCTCCTCGACACGCGCGGCGACCCCGACGTCACCGGATGGAGGGACGCTAGCACCGGTCCGGGCCGATGGCAGGATCCACGAGGTGACCGACTTCGCGCGGCTGTGGCGGCAGGCCCGCAGCGGCGAGCTGGCCTGGCTCGGCGCCGACGGGACCCCGTCGGCGGCCACCGTGCTGCCCCTCGTGGAGCGCACGGCCACCGGCGCGGCGGTGCCCTGCGTGGCGCTGACCTACGACCGCGCCGCGCTCGCCACACCCATCGCCGAGGCGGTCGCGGTCGCGTTCACCGTCACGGACTCGCGCTCGCTGCCCGGGGGCGCGGCCGGCCGCGCCGCGATCGGGCGCGTCACGGTGGCCGCGGACCTGACCGGCGAGCGCTTCGCCGACGACCTGCTCGAACAGGAGCTGCGCAAGTTCCCCCCGGCCCGGGCGATCGCCGACACCCCGCTGCTGCGGCGGGAGAACTGGTGGTACCTGCCCCGGGTGCTCGTGCGGCTCGACCGGGTGGACCGCACGGTGGAGCTGCCTCCGCGGCGAGACGCCGACCGGGACGCGCTGCTCGTCCGCGACGACGGCGCGGGGCTGCGCCTCGACGTGGCCTCGGCACCGGACTGGTCGGGCCCCACCGTGGATCTGGGGCCGGGCCCGCTGCGCGGCGACGGAGCGCCGACCCTCGCGCACGGCCACGACCACTCCCCGGACCGGGAGCGCTGGGAGAGCTGGAGCGTCCGGGGAACGCTGCGCGGCGACCGGCTGGACGTGACCGCGCGGGACGGGAGGCCCGGGCTGGCCGCCACACCGCTGCGGCTGCTGGAGCGGCTGCGCCGGGCCCGGGCGCTGGAGCGGGGCTGCACGCGCGGGATCGAGGCGGCCGAGCGCCTGGCCTGAGGGCTACTGCTCGGACAGGTAGCGGTGCACCAGCGTCACCGCCATCGCGCCCTCGCCGACGGCGCTGGCGACCCGCTTCACCGATTCAGCCCGCACGTCGCCCGCCACGAACACGCCGGGCACGCTCGACTCCAGGTGGTAGGGCGCCCGGTCCAGGTTCCACCCCGGGGGCGGGCTCCCGTTCACGACGAGATCGGGCCCGGTGCGGACGAACCCGCGCGCGTCGCGCTCCACCACCCCGTCGAGCCACTCGGTGCGCGGCGCGGCGCCGATGAACACGAACATCGACCCGGCGTCGAGGGTCTCCCTCTCCCCCGTGCTCCGGTCCGCGAGCACCAGCCGCTGCAGGTGCCCGTCACCGCACGCCTCGACCACCTCGGTGCCGGTGCGCACGCGCACGTTGTCGATCGCGTCGAGCTGCTTGATCAGGTAGTGCGACATCGACGCCGCCAGGTCCGGGCCGCGCACCAGCACGGTGACCGTGGCCGCGTGCCGGGCGAAGAACACCGCCGCCTGCCCGGCCGAGTTCGCCCCGCCGACGACGAAGACGTCCTCCCCCGCACAGGCGGGTGCCTCGGTGGCCGCCGAGCCGTAGAAGACCCCGCGGCCGGCGAGCTCGGCGACTCCCGGCGCGTCGAGGCTCCGGTAGGACACGCCGGTGGCGAGCACGACGGAGTGCGCGGCGATCTCGGTGCCGTCCCCGAACTTCACGACCCGGGCCGAGCCCCGCGCCTCCAGTGCCACGACGTCGCGCGCGGTGAGCACCTCGGCGCCGAACTTCGCGGCCTGCCGGCGCGCCCGGTCGGTGAGCTGCGCACCGGACACCCCGTCGGGGAAGCCGAGGTAGTTCTCGATCCGCGAGCTCTGCCCGGCCTGCCCGCCGGTCGCCTGCCGCTCGACCAGCACCGTGTCGAGACCTTCGCTCGCCCCGTACACCGCGCTGCCCAGCCCGGCCGGGCCGCCGCCGATGACGATCAGGTCGTAGAACTCCCCCGCCGGGTCCACGGTGAGCCCGCAGGCGCTCGCGATCTCCGCGTCGCTCGGGGCCCGCAGCGCCGTGCCGTCGGTGGTGACGATGACCGGCAGGTCGTCGGTGCCGGCGCCCGCCGCGTCGAGCAACCGGGCGCCCTCGGCGTCGTCGCAGCTGTACCAGCGGTAGGGCACCGAGTTGCGGGCCAGGAAGTCGCGCGCCGCGAACGACTCGGCCGACCACCGGTGCCCCACCACCCGGATCTCGTCGACCGGCCGCTGCCCCACCGCACGCCAGGTCTCCACCAGCGCGTCGACGACCGGATAGAGCTTCTCCTCGGGCGGGTCCCACGGCTTGAGCAGGTAGTGGTCGACGTCGACGACGTTGATCGCCTGGATCGCGGCGTCGGTGTCGGCGTAGGCGGTGAGCAGGGCGCGGCGGGCGTGCGGCGCGACGTCCATGGCCTGTTCCAGGAACTCGATGCCGTTCATCTGCGGCATCCGGTAGTCGGCGAGGATCGCGGCCACCGGCTCGCCGCGCAGGGTCAGCTCGCGCAGGGCGTCGAGGGCGTCGGCACCGGACTCGGCGCGCACGATCCGGTAGTCCTGGCCGTAGCGGCGGCGCAGGTCACGGGCGACCGAGCGGCTGACGCCGGGGTCGTCGTCGACGGTCATCAGGACGGGCTTGGGCAACGGGGCTCCCAGCGGCGGGCGGTGCGTGCGGTGCTGCACGGCTGCCGTCGAAACTAGCGCGGGTCGGGACCGTGCGGCGAGGCCGCAGGCGGCTACGGGAGCCGGCGCAGGATCTCCGCCAGGGTCTCCCGCACGGCCACGAACTGCTCGCTGTGTTCGGCCTGCGTCTCCTGCAGGGTCGTGAGCTGCCTGGTGTGCTCGTTCAGCGTCGCCGTGTGCTCGTTCAGCGTCGCCGTATGCGCATCCAGGGTCGCCGTGTGCGCATCGACGGTCTGGCTGATGTGCACGATGGTGTCGGAGAACGCACGGAAGTTCTCGTCGTGAGCGTCGATGCGGCGGCCCTGCGCGTCGAGCCGGCGTTCCAGCCGGGCGATGTCGGGTCTGGTCATGGACGAGACGGTATCCGGTGGCGCCGACAGTTCGGGGCGGCTCGGGACAACTGCTCGACGGCCGCGGTGTTCGCGGCCGCCAATCGATCAGTCGCCCTTGACGTTGAGGACCTGGCGGAGGGTGTGGTCGATCCGCACCAGGTCCTTCGCGTCCTCCATCACCTGGTCGATGTCCTTGTAGGCCCGTGGGATCTCGTCCAGGAACGCCTCGGCGTTCTCCGCCCGCCACTCGATCCCCACCATCGCCTCGGGCGGGACCGCCGCCTCGATCGCCTCGCGCAGCGCACCGAGCGGGCGGGCGTCCACGTCCGCCCTGGTCAGCTGCGTGCGGACGGCGGCCATGCCGCACCCGATGTCGGCTCCGACGGTGGCGGGCATCACGGCGCGCACCGTGGGGATCACGCTGCCCACCGTGGAGCCCATGCCCAGGTGCGCGTCGGGCATCAGCGCGACGTGCGGGCGGACGAACGGCATACCTGCGGTCTGCAGGGCCTGCGCGCGCGTCTTCTCCTCGAGGATCGACGCCCAGTTCAGCAGGCCCTTGGCGATCTGCTGCATGAACTGATCATGACAGCCGCCCGCCGGGGCGGCGCCCGGTTTACCGGCCACGCACCAGATCCACACCAGCGGGGTTCCACGGACCGCCGAGCCCCCTGAGGTGGATCTCGTCCGTGTTGATCACACGCGGGCGACCGCGAAGACCCGGCGGAACGGGAACCACGTGCTGCCGTCGGCGCGCGCCGGGTAGGCGGCGCGCAACCGGGGCGCCAGCTCGGCGCGGAAGGCGCGGTAGTCGGCCTCGGGCAGGGCGGCTCGCACGGGGCGCAGCGCGGTGGCGCTGATCCAGTTCAGCACCGGGTCGTCGCCGGTGAGCCGCTGCAGGTAGGTGGTCTCCCAGGCGTCGACGGCGCAGGCGGGGGCGAGCAGGTCGGCGTAGCCGGCGGGGTCGAGGACGGCGGTGCCGTCGCGCAGGTCGGTGCTGCCCCGCCAGTGCGGCTCGTCGAGCAGCTCGCGGACCAGCGCGTGCGACGGGGCGTCGAGGTTCCCGGGCACCTGCATCGCGAACCACGCCCCGGCCGGCAGGGCGGCGAGCCAGCGCGGGAGCAGCACCGGGTGCTCGGGCACCCACTGCAGCACCGCGTTGGTGATCACGACGTCGGTGTCGGGGGCAGGCGTCCAGTCGCGCACGTCGACCTGCTCCGCCTCGACGCCCCGCTCGCGCGCGGCCGCCACCATCTCGGCGGAGGAGTCGAAGGCGGTGACCGCGGCGCCGGGCCAGCGGGCCGCGAGCACCGCGGTCAGGTGCCCGGGACCGCACCCCATGTCGACGACACGCCGGGACCGGGCCGCCCCGACGCGCGCGAGCAGGTCGTGGAAGGGGCGGGAGCGGTGGTCGTCGAAGTCGAGGTAGAGCGCCGGGTCCCAGGTGGTGGCGCTCATCCGGAGAGCCCGAGGGTGCGGGCGGCGTCGGCGGCGAGTGCGCGGACCGCCGCCGGGTCGGTGCCGGGGTCGGGGCGGACCTGCAGGACGAAGCCGTCGCGGCCGGCGACCTTGCGCTGCACGAACCAGGCGCCGCCGCCGGGCAGGTCGCGGTGGTGGCGGCTGCGGATCGAGGACGTGACGCGCTCGTGCACCGTCTCGGGCACCCGGCCCGCAGCGGCGAGGCGCAGCCGCCGCGGCGGCAGGTCGGCGAGCAGCACCGCGCCTCCGGCCGCCTCCTCGCGGGCCTCGATCAGCTCGATCGCGCCCCCCGAACCGGGCCCGGAGCTCCAGGCCGCCTTGCTGACGAGGTGCCAGCCGACGCGGCGCGTGCCGTCGACGTCGGGGATCCACAGGCCCCACGACGTGACGACGACGTGCCCACCGTCGGTCAGCGCGGCCGTGGCGAGCACCCGCTCGTCGGGCTCCAGCCGCCCGGTGAACCCCGCGGGCAACTCGTCGCGCCCCAGGACCTTCCGGATCGCCTGGAGCGGGCTCAGCCGCGGTGCCCGCATCAGTAGGTCCTCTCGCGCAGGGCCTTGCCGTACTGCTCCAGCGGCACGAGGTCGCCGAAGATCTGCATGTAGGCGTCGAGATCCTCGACCGGGTTGGTGCGCTGCAGCCGGCCCTTGAGCTCGGCCACCTGCGCCTCCACCAGCGCCAGCCGGACCCCGGCGATCACGCTGCCGATGTAGCGACCCTCGTCGGGGTTGCGCCGCGGCAGGTCCAGCGGCTCCACCGCGAGCTCGTGCACCAGCGGCCGGACCTCCGGCGTGCACTGCGCCGAGACCGCCTCCAGCCAGGTCGGGCCCTCCAGCCCGGCGCACACCCCGCCCGCGGCCTGCACCGCGCGGTGCACCCCGGCCAGCGCGGGATGCGAGAACACCTGCTCGGGCAGCTCGTCGTAGGCGGGACCGGCGATCGCCGGCAGCTGCAGGGCGGCCTTCAGCGCCTCGCGCTGGCGGTGCAACCGGGGGTCGTCGCGCGCGGGCGGTGCCGGGGCCGCGCGGCGGCCGCGGACCTTCTCCGCCGGGGCCCCGGCCTCCTCGCGGACCCGCCGCACGACCATGGCCATGTCGTCCCAGCCCACCCAGCCGGCGAGCTTCGC
Source organism: Pseudonocardia sp. (assembly GCF_029263155.1). Lineage (GTDB taxonomy): Bacteria > Actinomycetota > Actinomycetes > Mycobacteriales > Pseudonocardiaceae > Pseudonocardia. Next base: position 71,882 of record NZ_JAJCYB010000076.1, on the reverse strand, counting down.
GGCGTACGCGTCGCGCAGCTCCTCGCGCTTGATCCGCGCCACCAGCGGGACGGTGCGCCGCAGCGCGGCCGTCTGGCCCTCGGGCGTCTCCAGGTCGTGCTCGCGCAGCATCGAACGGATGACGAACTCGTAGAGCGGCTCGCGCCGCGCCACCAGGTCGCGCACCGCGGCGTCGCCCCCGGTCTGGCGCAGCTCGCACGGGTCCAGCCCCGACGGCGCGATCGAGACGAACGTCTGCGCGGTGTAGCTCTGCTCCCCCTCGAACGCCTTGAGCGCGGCGGCCTGCCCGGCCGCGTCGCCGTCGAAGGTGTAGATCACCTCGCCGAGATCGAACGAGTCGTCGCCGATCAGACGGCGGATCACCGCGATGTGCTCGGTGCCGAACGCCGTTCCGCAGGACGCGACCGCGGTCGGCACGCCCGCGAGGTGCATGGCCATGACGTCGGTGTAGCCCTCGACGACCACCACCTGACGGCGCTTGGCGATCTCGCGCTTGGCCAGGTCGAGGCCGAACAGCACGCTGGACTTGCGGTAGACCGGCGAGTCGGCGGTGTTGAGGTACTTCGCGTCGATGCCGTCGTCGTCGAAGATCCGCCGCGCCCCGAAGCCGACGACCTCGCCGCCCAGGTCCCGGATCGGCCACAGCAGGCGCCGGTGGAAGCGGTCGATCGGCCCGCGCCTGCCCTCCTTGGACAGCCCGGCCTTGATCAGTTCGTCGACGGAGAACCCGGCGGCGAGCAGGTGCTTGGTGAGGGTGTCCCAGCCGGCGGGGGCCCAGCCGCAGCCGAAGGTGGCCGTCGCCGCGGCGTCGAACCCGCGGGAGGCGAGGAACTCCACACCCCTGGCGGCCTCGGGGGTCTGCAGCTGCGCGGTGTAGAACTCCGCGGCGCGCCGGTTGGCCTCCAGCAGCCGCGAGCGGGTGCCCTTGTCGCGCTGCACCGACGCGCCGCCGCCGGTGTAGGTCAGACGGAAGCCGATGCGGTCGGCGAGGCGCTCCACGGCCTCGGCGAAACCGACGACCTCGATCTTCATCACGAAGTCGAAGACGCTGCCGCCCTCGCCACAGCCGAAGCAGTGGAACGTGCCGTGCGTGGGGCGGACGTTGAAGCTGGGCGACTTCTCGTCGTGGAACGGGCAGAGTCCCTTCAGCGAGCCCGCCCCGGCCCGGCGCAGCGCCACGTACTCGCCGATGACCTCGTCGATGCGGGTGCGGTCGCGGACCTCGGTGATGTCGGAGTCCCGGATCCGTCCTGCCACGGGACCGAGTCTAGGCCGTACGCGGCGGTGGCCTCACGGGGTCGTGAATCGCAGCTCCAGCCCGTCGTCCACGGGCCGGAATCCCAGCCGCGGGTAGATCGCGTTGCTCACCGGGTTCGCGAGGTCGGTGAACAGGACGACCTCGCGGGCCCCCGCCCGGCCGGCCCACGCCGTGGCCGCGGCGGTGACGGCGGACCCGTACCCGCGGCCCCGGGACGCGGGCGGGGTGTAGACCGGGCCGACCCGCGACATGCCCGCGACCGGTCGCCGGGCGGTCGCGTAGGCGACCGGCTCGCCCTCGACCTCCCACAGCAGATGCCCGGCACCGCGACCCATCGACTCGACCAGGCCGGGGCGCGGGTCGGCAGGCGGGTCCAGCGCCGACACGGCCTCGGCCGCGAACGCCGCCTGCCATCGGACGATGAGGTCGACGTCGTCCGGACCGGCCACGCGGGCGCCGCCCGGGACGCACCCGGGCTCGGTGAGGGCGACCAGCCGGAACAGCCGCGTCCGCATCACCACCTCGACCCGCGCCCCGGTGCGCGCCACGACGGCGCGGGCGTACGCCTCCACCTCCGCGACCGGACCGACCGCCCCGGGCAGGTCCGGGTCGGCCGCGGCGGCGGCCTCGTCGGCGGCCACCGCGTACGCGGGCGGCAGGGCCGACACCGCGGCGTTGCGGCCGGCCTCCCGCACCACCGCACCGACCGTCGCCCCGCCCCGCGCCACCGTCAGCAGCAGCTGCGGGGCCCCGGTGGTCCGCAGCCGGTCGAGCACGGTCTCGGCGAGGGTGTGCCGCACCGGATCGGCGTCGTAGAGCGGCGCCGCCGCGGCGTCGAACGCGGCGACGCGACGGTGGACGGTGACACGCATGGCGACATGGTGAGCGCCCGGAGTCGCCCGGCGCGAGCGGGATTCGCTACAGGACCGGCAGGTAGGTCGAGAGCTCGTAGGGGGTGACCTGGCGGCGGTAGCCGTCCCACTCCGCCCGCTTGTTGCGCAGGAAGAAGTCGAACACGTGCTCCCCGAGGACCTCGGCGACCAGCTCGGAGCCCTCCATCGCGTGCAGCGCCTCGGTGAGGTTCTGCGGCAGCGCCTCGTAGCCCATCGCGCGGCGCTCGGTCTCGGTGAGCGACCACACGTCGTCCTCCGTGGCCGCGCCCAGCTCGTAGCCCTTGGCGACGCCCTGCAGCCCGGCGCCGAGGATCACCGCGTACGCGAGGTAGGGGTTGCAGGCGGTGTCGAGCGTGCGGATCTCCACCCGCCGCGTGGACGACTTGCCCGGCGAGTACATCGGCACCCGCGCGAGCGCCGAGCGGTTGGCGTGCCCCCACGACACCGCGGTGGGCGCCTCCCCGCCGGTGATGAGGCGCTTGTAGGAGTTCACCCACTGGTTGGTGACGGCGCTGATCTCCCGCGCGTGCCGCAGCACGCCCGCCACGAACGCCTTGCCCGTCTCGGACAGCTCGTAGGGGTCGGACGGGTCGTGGAAGGCGTTGCGGTCGCCCTCGAACAGCGAGAAGTGGGTGTGCATCGCCGACCCGGGGTGGTCGGAGAACGGCTTGGGCATGAACGACGCCCGCACCCCCTGCATGATCGCGACCTCCTTCACGACGTACCGGAAGGTCATGATGTTGTCGGCCATGGTGAGCGCGTCGGCGTAGCGCAGGTCGATCTCCTGCTGGCCCGGGCCGCCCTCGTGGTGGCTGAACTCCACCGAGATCCCCATCGACTCCAGGGTCTCGATCGCGTTGCGCCGGAAGTGCGGGGCGATGTCGTGGCTGGCCTGGTCGAAGTAGCCGCCGTTGTCGGCGGGCACCGGCGGGTTGCCGTCGGCCGGCAGGTCGCGCAGCAGGTAGAACTCGATCTCGGGGTGGACGTAGCAGGTGAACCCGGCCTCGGCGGCCTTGCTCAGCGCGCGACGCAGCACGTGGCGCGGATCGGCCCAGGACGGCGAGCCGTCGGGCATCGCGATGTCGCAGAACATCCGCGCCGAGTAGTGGTCGCCGGACGTGGTCTCCCACGGCAGCACCTGGAACGTCGAGGGATCCGGGCGGGCGACCATGTCGGACTCGTAGACGCGGGCGAAGCCCTCGATCGCCGAGCCGTCGAACCCGATGCCCTCCGCGAAGGCGCCCTCCAGCTCGGCGGGCGCGACGGCCACCGACTTGAGATAGCCGAGCACGTCGGTGAACCAGAGCCGCACGAAGCGGATGTCGCGTTCCTCGAGGGTGCGGAGCACGAACTCCTGCTGGCGGTCCATGGGCCGGAGCCTAGGAACGTCGCGTTACGGGCGTGTTTCATCGCTGGTCACGAGGGGAGGATCACCCTCAGATCGTGCAGTCGGCCCCGGCCGCGGGCAGCTGCAGGTCCACCAGGTAGCGCGTGACGGCCTCGTCGACGCACGGCACGCCCGAGGTCAGCGCGACGGTGTGCAGGCTGCCCTGCACCGACAGCAGCCGGCCCCCGAGCAGCTCCGCGAGCCGCACCCCGGCCTCGTACGGGGTGGCCGGGTCACCGGTCACCGACACCACCAGCACCGGAGCCAGCCCGTCGACCTGCGGCAGCGCGGGCTCGGTCGTCGGCGGCACCGGCCAGAACGCGCACGGCGGGCGGGCCGCGCTCGGGCCACGGCCGTCGTCGCGGAACGGGCCCACCTCCCGGGTGCGGGTGTCGATCTCCAGGTAGACGGCCGGGTCGGTGACCCGCTCCTCGTCCACGCACCGGATGACCGGGAACGCCTCCAGCGAGTTGTCGTAGCTGCCGTCCTCGGCGCGGCTCTCGTACTGGTCGGCGAGCAGCATGAGGATCCGGCCCCGACCGATCGTCAGCTCGATCAGCCCCAGCTGCAGCACCTCCCACAGCTGCTCGCTGTAGAGCGCCTGGACCGTGCCGGTGACCGCGTCGGAGTAGCCCAGGGTGCGGCCGTCGCCGACCGGGGCCGGCGCGTCGTACAGCGGGCGGACCAGCTCCTGGAACCGCTGCGACGCCCGGGCCGGATCGCGGCCCAGCGGGCAGGACGGCTGGGCGGCGCAGTCCGCCGCGAACGCGTCGAAGGCGAGCTGGAAGCCCGCGCTCTGCGCGACCGCCCCCTCCACCGCGCTCTGCGACGGGTCGACCGCGCCGTCCAGGACGAGGGCACGCACCCGGCCCGGGAACGCCTCTGCGTACTTCGCGCCGATGAACGTCCCGTAGGAGTAGCCCAGGAACGTCAGCTGCTCGTCGCCCAGCGCCGCGCGCATGATGTCGATGTCGCGCACGACGTCGCGGGTGCCGACGTTGGCCAGCACGTCCACACCGACCCGCTCGACGCAGCGATCGACGAACTCCCGCGAGTCGGCCTCGGCCACGGCGACGCCCGCGGGTGACCCGTCGACGTCGAGGTCGGCGCGCTCCTCGTCCCGCTCGTCGTCGGTCTCGCAGTCGATCGTGGGCTCGCTGGCACCGACACCGCGCGGGTCGAAGGCGATCAGGTCGAACCGCTCGGCGAGCGGGGTGCCCGCCATCGCCTGCGCCAGCGCGGGTCCGAAGCTCATGCCCGAGGCCCCCGGGCCGCCCGGGTTGACCAGCAGCGAGCCGATCGGGTCGCCGGTGGCGCGCTTGCGCAGCATGCCGATCCGCGCGGTCTCGCCCTCCGGGTCGGAGTAGTCCAGCGGCACCGTGACCGTCGCACAGTCCAGCGCCGGATCGGCGAACGCCTCGCCATCGCCGTCGCCGACGGCGAACGGGGCACACGGCCCCCAGGCCGGCTGCTGGTCGTAGAACGACTCCAGCCCGGGCGGCGGCACCGCCCCGCCCGCCGCCGACCCGCGACCTCCGGTGGTGGTGATACAGGCCGTGGTCAGCAGCACCGCGGCGAGCGCGAGCGGGGCAACGCGGCGGGCGTCCATCGCCGACCAGCATGCCAGCCGGATGCCACCGCCCCCGCGCCAACCCGGGCGGCGCTACCCGCGCGTGTGAACCTCGTCGCTCGTGGCTGCCACGCCGCCCGGGCGGTGTCACGCTTTGTGGTGTCACACCCGATGACCCGGGGACCCGCGACGCGGGCCTCGAGGGAGGACGGACAACGATGTCTGACGCATCGATCGCCGGCGCACCCGAGGTGCACGCGCCCTACCGCACGACCGCGAGGCCCACGCGCACGCGGATCCACCACCTGCGCGAGATGAAGGAGCGCGGCGAGCGGTGGCCGATGCTCACCGCCTACGACGTGTACTCCGCGGAGATCTTCGACGAGGCCGGGATCCCGGTGCTGCTGGTCGGTGACTCGGCAGGCAACAACGTCCTCGGGTACGACAACACCATCCCGGTCACCGTCGACGAGCTGATCCCGCTGGTGAAGGCCGTCGTGCGGGGGGCGCAGAGCGCGCTGGTCGTGGCCGACCTCCCGTTCGGCAGCTACCAGGTGAGCGCGGAGCAGGCGCTCACGACCGCGTTCCGGTTCATGAAGGAGGCCGGGGCGCACGCCGTCAAGCTGGAGGGCGGGGCCCGCTACGCCCCGCAGGTCGACGCGCTCGCCGGCGCCGGCATCCCGGTCATGGCCCACCTCGGTTTCACCCCGCAGAGCGAGCACGCGCTGGGCGGGTTCCGCATCCAGGGCCGCGGCGACTCCGCCGAGTCGCTGATCGAGGACGCGCTGGCCATGCAGGCCGCCGGGGCGTTCGCGGTGGTGCTGGAGATGGTGCCCGCCGACGTCGCCAAGCGCGTCACCGCCGAGCTCGTCGTCCCGACGATCGGGATCGGCGCCGGCCCCGACTGCGATGCCCAGGTGCTGGTGTGGTCGGACATGGCCGGGATGAACCGCGGTCGCAAGCCCCGGTTCGTCCGCCAGTACGCCGACATGGGCGCGGTCCTGCTCGACGCGGCGCAGCGCTTCGCGGGCGACGTCCGCGGCGGCGAGTACCCCGACGCGGAGCACTCCTACAGCTGACGACCCGCGCACCTCGTGGTCATCCGCGCATGTCGGGCCGTGCGCGGGTGGCCCGAGGGTGCGCGGCTCAGGTCAGGTCAGGTCAGATTCAGGACCGAGAGGAGCAGGCGGGCCGCCGGCCCGCCCGCCTCCTCGGCCACGTCCAGGGCGGCGGGCACGTCCAGGTCGGCCAGCAGCGCGGCGGTGACCGCGTCGGTGGCCGCCGACGGCGCGTCCTCGCCGACGCCGCGGGCGGCGGCCGCGTAGAGCCGCTCCAGCCGGGCGGTGGCGGCCGCGGGGGACGCGGCGTCGTAGTCCCACGGCTGCGCCCACGGCCGGTCGAGCAGCAGCAGCCGCAGGGCCGGGGCCGGGCAGACCTCGAGCACGTCGGAGACGAGCACGAGGTTGCCCGTCGACTTCGCCATCTTGACGCCTCCGACCCGCACCGTGCCCACGTGCATCCAGGACCGCGCGAACGGTGTCACCGCGGTGACGGCCTCGGCCATCGCCGACTCGTAGGCGTGGTGCGGGAAGCGCAGGTCGGCACCACCGACGTGCAGGTCCAGCGCGGGCCCCAGCGTCGTCAGCGCCATCGCGGCGCACTCGGCGTGCCAGCCGGGCCGCCCGTCGCCCCACGGGCTGGGCCACGCCGCCTCGCCCGCGACCGCCGGGCGCCACACGGGCACGTCGGCGGGGTGCTCGGCGGCGGGGTCGGCGACCTGTCCGAACTCGGCCGCGAGCGCGGCGGCCGCCGCGGTGTCGAGACCCGCACGGGCGGGCACCCCGGAGCCGCGGAACCAGACCGTGCCGTCGCGCAGGTAGGCCGCGCCGCCCTCCAGCAGTGCCGCGGCGAGCGTGACGACCTGGCCGACGTGCGTGTGCGCCCGCGGCTCGTGGGTGGGCCTGCGCACGCCGAGCGCGGACATGTCGCGGTCGAAGCGGAACTGCTGGACGGCGGCGAAACTGTCCGGCCGCGAGCCGGCACGGGCCGCGGCGGCGTCCAGCACGTCGTCGACGTCGGTGACGTTGCGGCACACCTCGACCTCGACGCCCAGGTGCCGCAGCACCCGGGCCGCGACGTCGGCCCAGACGAACGTGGCCGCATGCCCGAGATGGGTGGTCTCGTAGGGCGTGATGCCGCAGACGTACATGCGGGCCCGGCCGACGACGGGCAGCGGGCTGCCCCCGATCCGCAGCACCTCAGCGGCCCCGGACGGCGCGCCTGGCCGCGCGACGCAGCTGGAAGATCCGTAGCCCGCCGGGGATCGCCACGAGCAGCAGGCCCGCGATGGCCGCGAGCAGCAGCGCCACCCCGGTCGGCAGCGAGCCCCTGAGCCACAGGAAGTTGATGGCGACGGGCACGTTGTTCTGCAGGATGAACACCAGCAGGAAGATCCCGACGATCGCCGAGAGGATCAGCCCGGTCCACAGGCCGCCGCTGCGCGTGTGACCGACCAGCGGGTCGCGCGGCGCGGGGGTGGTCGGCACCGGGGCGGTGTCCGGGTCGGACGACACCGGCTGGGTCGGCCCGTCGTGGTCCTGCGGCGGGCGCACCGGGCGCATGCCCGGATCGGTGGCCGGGTCCGCATGGGGATCGACCGGCCCGACGCTGCCGTGCGCGGGCAGATCGCTCGAGCGGTTCGCCCGCGTCGGATCCTCACTCATGCTGACGCCACCGTCCTGTCGTACCTGTCCCGGTCGTGCCTGTCCTCGCCTGCCGACGGGGAGTATCCCGCAACGCCGACCGGGAGCCGCGCACGGCTCGCGCTACCGCCGGATCCGGCCTCCGCACGGGCCGCGCGACGTCGCCGTGTCCACGGTGGCCCGGTCGCGGCTCAGCGGGCGGGTCGGCGCATCGGGACGTGGGCCACCCCGTCCCAGTCGTACGGCTCGCCCACCGCCTCGAAGCCGTGGGCCCGGTAGAGCTCGACCAGGTGTTCCTGGGCGTCCAGGACGCTGGGACGGTCGCCGATCTCGGCCAGCACCGCCTCGATCAGCCGCCGCCCCAGTCCCCGGCCGCGCACCGAGGCCGCCGTGCAGATGCGCCCGATCCGGTGCTCGCCGTTCGGTTCCTTCAGCAGCCGCAGCGTGCCCAGCACCGGCTCGGGCCGCCCGTCCCCGCCGAGCCAGTAGTGCCGGGCGCGATCCTCCAGGTCGCGGCCGTCGAGCTCGGCGTAGGCACACCCCTGCTCGACGACGAACACCTCGACGCGCAGCCGCAGCAGCTCGTAGAGCGTGCGGGGGTCGAGGTCGGCCGCCCAGGCACGGTGCACCCTGGCCGCGATCGTCTCGGTCGTCATGGCGCCTGCCTACCAGACCGGCGGGACCGGACGCGGTCGAGCAGCCGTTCGAGCGCCGCGTCGAACAGGACGGGGCGTTCCGGGTCGGGCAGGTGCGCGGCACGGCCGGTCCGGGCCCGGGGAACTTGTGACGGTCCACCGACGGCCCGGGCCGCCGACGTGACGCCCGGCTAACCTCGACCGGTGCGCCACCACGATCTCGCCGTCATCGGCACCGGCTCCGGCAACTCGATCATCGACGACAGGTTCGCCGATCTCGACGTCGCGCTGATCGAGCACGGCGTCTTCGGCGGCACCTGCCTCAACGTCGGCTGCATCCCCACCAAGATGTACGTCTACCCCGCCGACATCGCCCAGCACGTGCGGCACGCGGAGCGCTACGGGGTCGACGCCCGCATCGACAAGGTGCGCTGGACCGACATCCGCGACCGCGTCTTCGGCCGCATCGACCCGATCTCCGCCGGGGGGCGCGAGTACCGCGTCGACCGCTCGCCGCACGTCACCGTCTACGAGGGGCACGCGCGGTTCACCGGGCCGCGCGAGCTGAGCGTCGACGGCGGGGAACCGTTCACCGCCGATCGCGTCGTCGTCGCCGCAGGCGGGCGGCCCATGATCCCCGCGGTGATCACCGACTCCGGTGTCCCGTTCCACACCAGCGACACGATCATGCGGATCGACGAGCTGCCCGAGCACCTGCTCGTCGTCGGCGCCGGGTACATCGGGGCGGAGTTCGCGCACGTGTTCTCGGCGCTCGGGTCGCGGGTCACGGTCATCGGGCGCGGGCAGGCGCTGCTGCGCTCGCAGGACGAGACGGTGTCGCAGCGGTTCACCGCGGCCGTGCGAGACCGCTGGGACGTCCGGCTGGGGCAGCCGATCGCCGCCGCCCGCACCGTCGACGGCGGCGTCGAGTTCACGATGGAGGACGGGGCGAGGGTGCGCGGCGACCTGGTCCTCGTCGCCACCGGCCGCGAGCCCAACGGCGACCGGCTGGACCTGGAGAAGGCCGGCATCCCGACCCACGACGACGGCCGCATCGTCGTCGACGAGTTCCAGCGCACCCCCGCCGACGGGGTGTGGGCGCTGGGCGACGTCAGCTCGCCCTACCAGCTCAAGCACGTGGCCAACCAGGAGATGCGGATCGTGCAGCACAACCTGCTGCACCCCGAGGACCTGCGCGCCACCGACCACCGGTTCGTGCCGTGGGCGGTGTTCACCGACCCGCAGATCGCGGGGGTCGGGCGCACCGAGGCACAGTGCCGCGACGACGGGCTCGACTACACGGTGAAGGTCCAGGCCTACGGCGACGTCGCCTACGGCTGGGCGATGGAGGACACCACCGGGTTCTGCAAGGTCCTCGCCGAGCGCGGCGCCGGAAAGCTGCTCGGTGCGCACGTCATGGGCCCGCAGGCGAGCACGGTGATCCAACCGCTGATCCAGGCCATGTCGTTCGGGCTCGGCGCCCGCGAGATGGCCACCGGCCAGTACTGGATCCATCCCGCCCTGCCCGAAGTGGTGGAGAACGCACTGCTCGGCCTCGATCTGTAGGGGTTCGGGCGCCGAATGCTGGATACTGGGGAACCAGTAAGGCCACCCTTTCCTCCTGCCGACGCCCCGAGGTGCCGCCCATGTCCGTAGCCGAGAGCCCCACCCGGCCCACCGGCCCGAAGCCGCTGCTCGACGGGCAGCGCGGTGTCGCGTCCACCGTCGCCGTCTACGTCTTCGTGATCGTTCCCCTGGTCGCCCTGCTGGCCGCCGTGCCGATCGCCTGGGGCTGGGGGCTGAGCTGGGTCGACATCGCGATCGCGCTGCCGTTCTACGTGGTCAGCGGCCTCGGCATCACCGTCGGATTCCACCGCTACTTCACCCACGGCTCGTTCAAGGCCAACCGCGCGCTGCGCGTCGCGCTGGCGATCTCGGGCAGCCTCGCGCTGCAGGGCCCGGTCATCGACTGGGTGGCCGACCACCGCCGCCACCACGCGTTCTCCGACAAGGAGGGCGACCCGCACTCCCCGTGGCTGTTCGGCACCGGCCCGCGCGCGCTGGCCCGGGGCTTCTACCACTCCCACATGGGCTGGCTGTTCGGGCGCGACCAGACCAACGAGGCGCGCTTCGCCCCCGACCTGCTCGCCGACCGCGACATCGTGCGAGTCGACCGGCTGTTCGTGCTGTGGGCCACGCTGTCCCTCGTGCTGCCCGGCGTCATCGGCGGGCTCGTGACGACGTCCTGGGCGGGCGCGCTCACGGCGTTCTTCTGGGGCGGGCTGGTGCGCGTGGCGCTGCTGCACCACGTCACGTGGTCGATCAACTCGATCTGCCACATGATCGGCGAGCAGCCCTTCGCCTCCCGCGACCACTCCCGCAACGTGTGGCCGCTGGCCGTGCTGAGCTTCGGCGAGTCGTGGCACAACCTGCACCACGCCGACCCCACCTGCGCCCGCCACGGCGTCGGGCGCGGGCAGGTCGACATCTCCGCGCGGGTCATCCGGGCGTTCGAGAAGCTGGGCTGGGCCCACTCGGTGCGCTGGCCCACCGCGAAGCGCCTGCAGAAGCTGGCCCGCTGACAGGCGACCGCATGATCGTCACCTGCGGTGCGATCACGACAACCATGTCGTCCCTGCACCGCAGGTCCCGATCATGGGCAGGTCATGCCAGGGTCCCGGTGATCTCCGCGACGGTCTCCGCCGGCCGGCTGTCGAGGTCGTGCCAGGTGAAGCGCAGCAGGTCCCACGCCCCGCGGGTGATCGCGTTGCCCTTGCGCCGGTCGGCCCGGAACCGCTCGGCGTCGACGTGCCACGCCCAGCCGTCCACCTCGATCGCCACCTTCTGCGCAGGGAACGCCAGGTCGATCCGGTAGCGCCCGAACGGGTACCCGAGCACCCACCCCGCGATGCCGGCCTGCCGCAACAGCGTCACGAGCAGCCGCTCGGCCACGGAGTCGGCGCGGTCGGCCGCCGCGCTGATCAACCGCCCGGCCGCCGACGCCCCGTGGCGGCCCATGTTGCGGCAGTACGCCCGGTACAGCGTGGGGAACCTGACGTGCTTCTGCAGTGCGCGGTCGAGGAAGACCGAGCCGTCGGGCAGCGCCACGGCCGTCTCCAACGCGGTGAGGGGCTCGGCCGACACCCCGACGTGCCGGGCGACGACCCGGTCGACGGGCCACATGTCCCGCCGCCTCAGCATGATGCCCGGCTGCGGCCGCAGGTGGGTCCGCCGGGGCACGGTGATCTCCACGTCGTCCGGGGCCCGATCGAGCATCCGGTGCCAGTAGGCGGCGGCCGGGCCGGTGACCAGCGAGGACTCCCCCGCCCACAGCCAGGCCGCCCGGATCCGGGCCTCGTCGGTGAGCCGGTGCCCGCCGACCAGGTACACACCGGGATGCAGCGCGACCCATCGTCCCGCGCGCACCCGCCGCTGCACGGTGCGCATGCTCATCCCCGCCGCCACCGCCTGCGCGGCCGAGATGACGCCCGCCTGGCGGGCCAGCACGACGTCGATCGTCACCGGCGCAGGATGCGGCGCGGACCATGATCACCGTGGCCGAACGGCACAACCCGCCTTCATGATCGCCGTCTCCCGCCGGGCGCTTCGCCGTGATCGGCGGCAGCGGTGCAGGGACGACAACTCTGTCGCGGTCGCACCGCTGGTGGCGATCACGACCTCAGCTGGCCGGGCGCTCCGCCGGCGAGTCCGGCAGGGCCGGGGCCGCCGGGGCCAGCGGGGTTGCCGGGGACGGCGGGATCGCCGGGGCTGGTGGCGCCGCCGGGTCGTGGGGCACCGCGGGAGGCGTCTCCCCGCGGATCCCCGCCAAAAGCGCGGTGACGTCGGCCATGATCGCCGCGGTGGCGCCGTCGAGCGCGGTGCGGGTGCGGGGCCCGCCCAGCCAGGCCGAGAGGTCCACGGGCGGGCCCGCGACGACCGTGACCCGCCGGCGCGGGAAGAACAGCCGGGGGCGGTTGCTGCCGGGCGGGAGCACGTCCTGGGTGCCCCAGTTGGCGACCGGGATCACCGGCATGCCGCTGACCAGCGCGATCCGGGCGATGCCGTTCTTGGCCTTCATCGGCCAGCCGTCGGGGTCGGCGGTGTAGGTCGCCTCCGGGTAGAACGCGACGATCTCACCGCGCTGCACGGCGGCGATGGCGTCGCGGTAGGCGTCACCGGCCCGCGCGGACGAGCGGTAGACCGGGATGTGCCCGCCCTTGCCCAGCACGGACCGGACGACCGGGACCTCCCACAGCTCCGACTTGGCCAGGAACCGCGGCATGCGCCCGTGCGAGATCGTGAACGCCACGTCGAAGATCGGGTCGGAGAACGAGACGTGGTTGATCGCCAGCAGGGCGCCACCGGTGCGCGGGATGTGCTCGCCGCCGCTCCAGCCCACTCGGGTGCCGAACATCGTGAACGGCCAGAGCAGCCAGATCGCGAACCCGTACCAGAACCCGGACGTGCGGTAGCGGCGGGAGAAGGTGAGCGCGAGCTTCTGCGCCGCGGTGAGCGGCCGTGGCGGGGTCATCGGTGATTCCTTCCGGGGACTGGCGTGCCGCGATCCTCCCGTGCGGTCCGCACCGGCGGCCACGGTGGACCTGCGGAAGCCGTGTGACGTGCGTCCCAGCCGCCATCCGTCGGCGCGTGCGCAGCAGAATGCCCGCCCACACTGGTCGGAGACGACCCTGTCCGTGAGGTGCCCCGTGCCCGAGAACTCCGGCCTGCCCCGTCTCGAACCCGTCGGGTCCGAGCAGGCCTCCCCGTCCGCCGTCGTGCTCGTGCTGCACGGCGGCCGCGCGCACAGCCGGGAGAGCGGCGAGCGCAAGCGCCTGACCTACCGCCGCATGCTGCCCTTCGCCCGCGCGCTGAGCGCGGCAGGCCCCGCCGTCCACGTCGTCCGCTACCGCTACCGCGGGTGGAACGCCCCCGCCAAGGACGCCCTGCGCGACGCCCAGTGGGCGCTCGGGGAGCTGGCCGAGCGCCATCCGGGCGTGCCGGTGGTGCTGCTCGGGCACTCGATGGGCGGGCGCGCGGCGCTCGGTGCCGCCGGGGCGTCGAACGTCGTCGCCGTGTGCGCGCTGGCCCCGTGGCTCGACGGGTCCGACCCGGTCGTGCAGCTCGACGGGCGCACCGTGCTGATCGCGCACGGTGACCGGGAGCACTGGACCGACCCCGCGGAGTCCTACCGCTACGCCGTTCGCGCGAAGGAGCGTGGCGTCCGGATCTGCCGGTTCGACCTTCCGGGCGCCGGTCACTTCATGATCGTGCGGTCGCGGGACTGGCACGATCTCACCCGCCGGTTCGTGCTCGGCGTGCTCGGCATCGAACCCGAGGACCCGGTGATTGCGAACGCTCTTCGTCAGCCCACACCGAGCGGCCTGCGGGCCATGCTGGACGGAGCCCACCCATGACGAAGGTCCCGACCGTCGCGGTCGTCGGGTCCGGCGTCGCCGGGCTCACCGCCGCCCACCTGCTGCAACGCGCCGGTCGCGACGTCACCCTGTTCGAGGCCGACGCCCGGGTCGGCGGGCACGCGCACACCCACGAGCTGCCCACCTCCGACGGCGGCACCGCGTTCGTCGACTCCGGGTTCATCGTGCACAACGAGCGCACCTACCCGAACCTGCTGCGGCTGTTCGCCGAGCTCGGCGTGGCCACGCAGGAATCGGACATGTCCATGAGCGTGCGCTGCGAGGGATGCGGCCTGGAGTACGCGGGCGCCCGGAAGCTGGGCGGGCTGTTCCCGCAGGCGTCCAACGCCGCGCGGCCCGCCTACCTGCGGATGCTGGGTGAGGTGGTGCGGTTCCACCGGCACGCCCGCCGGGTGCTCGCCGACGAGCGCGCGGGCGACGTGACGCTGGGGGCGTTCCTGGCGATCGGGGGCTACTCGCGCTACTTCGTCGAGCACTTCATGCTGCCGGTCGTCAGCGCGGTGTGGTCGGCGGGCGAGACCGTGTCGATGGCCTACCCGGCCCGGTACCTGTTCACGTTCCTGCACCACCACGGGCTGCTCGCGATCGGCGGGTCGCCGCAGTGGCGCACGGTCACCGGCGGGTCGCGGTCCTACGTCGAGCGCGTGGTCAAGGGCCTCTCGGCCGTGCACGTGTCCACCCCCGTGCGTGCCGTCGCGCGGGCGGCGCACGGCGTCGAGATCCGCGACGACGCCGACCAGGTGCACCGCGCCGACCAGGTCGTCGTCGCGACGCACCCCGACCAGGCCCTCACCCTGCTGGCCGAACCCACCGCCGACGAGCGGGCGGTGCTCGGCGCGTTCACCTACTCGCGCAACACCACCGCGCTGCACCACGACACCTCGGTGCTGCCGCGGCGGGCGAACGCGCGGGCGTCGTGGAACTACCTCAAGCCGGCCTGCTCCTCGGCCGACCGCCCGGTGCTGGTGTCCTACGACATGAACCGGCTGCAGCGCCTGTCCGAGCCCGACGACTACGTGGTCACCCTCAACGGCACCGACCGGATCGACGCCGACCGCGTCGTCGCGACGATGCACTACGAGCACCCGATCTACACCCCGGACTCGGTGGCCGCGCAGCGCAGGCTGCCCGCCCTGAACGACGGCACCGTCGCCTACGCGGGCGCCTACCACGGCTGGGGCTTCCACGAGGACGGCTGCGCGGCGGGCGTGCGCGCGGCGGCGTCGCTGGGGGCGGGCTGGTGACCGCGTCCCAGGAACAGGCCGTCCGGGCACCGGTGGCGGTTCCGGCGCTGTACGACGCCGAGGTCCGGCACGTGCGCCGCAGGGCGCTGGACCGGGCGTTCGGCCACGCCGTCTACCTGTGGCTCGTCGACCTCGACGCGTTGCCGCGGCTGCCCGCGTGGCTGCGCCCGTTCGCCCGGTTCGAGGCGCGCGACCACCTCGGCGACCCGGCCCGCACCATCCGAGAGAACCTCGACGCGTGGCTGGCCACCCAGGGCGTCGACCTCGCGGGCGGCCAGGTGCTCATGCTCGCCAACGCGCGACTGCTCGGCTACGTGTTCAACCCGATCACCGTGTACTGGTGCCACCGCCCCGACGGCGAGCTGGAGTGCGTGGTCGCCGAGGTGCACAACACCTACGGCGAGCGCCACTGCTACCTGCTGCACACCGACGACGCCGGGCGCGCGGAGACCGCCAAGGACTTCTACGTCTCACCGTTCCTGTCCGTCGACGGGCGGTACCGGATGTCGCTGCCGCTGCCCGGGGAGCGCCTCGCGATCGCGGTGACGTTGCACCAGGAGGGATCCACGGCGCTGACGGCCACCGTCGTGGGCACCCGCCGCCCGGCCACGCCCGCGTCCCTGGCCCGGATGCTGCTGCGGCGCCCGCTCATGACCTACCGCACCTCGGCGCTGATCCGCCGACACGGCATCGCGCTGTGGCTGCGCCGCCTACCCGTGATCCGCCGCCCGCAGCACACACCCCAGAAGGGCGTCCAGTGAACACTGAACCCGCCAGCACCACACGGCCGGTCGTCAAGAGGTCCAACAACCACCTCGTGCCCCGCCCGAACGAGGGCGTGTGGCCGGGCCTGGCCACGCCGCCGTTCTCGCCGGGCCGGGCCCGCATCGCGGAGGCGTTGTTCCGGCGCGCGGTGAAGCGGCTCCCGGTGCGGGTCGTGTTCCCCGGCGGGGAGCGTCTCGGCGCCGGCGGGCCCGACTCGCCGGTGATGCGGCTGGTGCGGCCCGCGGCGTTCTTCCACCGCCTCGGCGCCGGCTCGAAGATCGGCTTCGGCGAGTCGTACATGGTCGGCGACTGGACCACCACCGAGCTGGCCGACCTGCTCACCCCGTTCGCCGCCACGCTCTCCACGCTGATCCCACCCACGCTGCAGCGCATCGGGCGCCGCTACGCCGAGGCGCGCCAGCCGAAGGAGGAGGTCAACACCGTCGAGGGGTCGCGGGAGAACATCCACCGCCACTACGACCTGTCCAACGAGCTGTTCGCCACCTTCCTCGACGAGACGATGTCGTACTCGGCGGGCTGGTTCGCCGACGGCAGCGACGACCTGGTGCTCGCCCAGCAGCGCAAGATCGACGGCGTCCTGGACATGGCCGGGGTCGGCCCGGGCAGTCACGTGCTGGAGATCGGCACCGGCTGGGGCGGGCTCGCCACCCGCGCCGCCCAGCGGGGGGCACGGGTCACCACCCTGACGATCTCCGCGGAGCAGGCCAAGCTGGCCGAGGAGCGGCTGACGAAGGCCGGCGTCGCCGACCGCGTGCAGGTGCTGCTGCGCGACTACCGCGAGGCCCGGGGCAGCTACGACGCCGTGGTCAGCGTCGAGATGATCGAGGCGGTCGGCGAGAGCTACTGGCCCACCTACTTCGCCACCCTGGACCGGCTGCTCAAGCCGGGGGGCCGGGTCGGACTGCAGTCGATCACGATGCCGCACGACCGGATGGTGTGCGCCCGCGGTGACTACACCTGGATCCACAAGTACGTCTTCCCCGGGGGGCTGATCCCCTCGGTCGAGGCGATCGAGCAGAACCTGCGCGACCACACCGACCTGCGCATCGCCGAGCGCCGCAGCCTCGGTCCGGACTACGCGCGCACGCTGGCGCACTGGCGGGAGACGTTCCTGGCCCGCTGGGAGACCGTCGCCGGTCTGGGCTTCGACGAGACCTTCCGCCGGATGTGGGAGTTCTACCTCGCCTACTGCGAGGCCGGGTTCCGCGTGGGCTACCTCGACGTCTACCAGCTCTCGCTCCAGCACCGCCGCGCGCACTGACCTCCAGGAGATCGACGGCAATGAACATCTCGGGCACCAGCCCCGTCGCCCCGCAGCTCGCGGGCCTCGTCGAACGACTCGTCGGCGCGCCGCTGCCCATCCGCATCCGCGCGTGGGACGGCAGCGAGAGCGGTCCCGCCGACGCACCGGTGGCGATCATCCGGCACCGCCGCGCCCTGCGGCGGCTTCTGTGGAACCCGGGCGAGCTCGGGCTGGCGCGGGCGTTCGTCGCCGGGGAGCTCGACGTCGAGGGCGACATCGCCGACGGCCTCTCGCGCTTCTGGAAGCTCGCCCGCGCGCAGAACCTGGGCGCGGTGCAGCTCTCCACCGCCGACAAGCTCGACGCCGCGAAGCTCGCCGCACGCCTGGGCATCCTGGGACCGCGCCCGAGGCCGCCGGCCTCGGAGGCGCGCCTGTCCGGCGGGCTGCACACCCGCCGGCGGGACCGGGCCGCGATCGCGCACCACTACGACCTGTCCAACGACTTCTACGAGTTCCTGCTCGACCCGCAGATGGCGTACTCGTGCGGCTACTGGACCCGGGAGGCGTCGGCGACCTACGGCCTGGTGGACGCGCAGCGCGACAAGCTCGACCTGATCTGCCGCAAGCTCGGACTCCAGCCGGGGATGCGGCTGCTCGACGTCGGCTGCGGGTGGGCGTCGCTGCTGATCCACGCAGCGACGCACTACGGGGTCACGGCCGTCGGGGTGACCCTCAGCGCGGAGCAGCGGGCGTTCGGTATGGCCCGGGTCGCGGCACTGGGCCTCTCGGACAAGGTCGAGATCCGGTTGCAGGACTACAGGGCCATCGGAACCGACTCGAGCCCGGACCAGCCCTTCGACGCCATCTCCTCGATCGAGATGGGCGAGCACGTCGGCCAGGACAACTACCCGGTCTACGCCGCGCAGCTGCACCGGTTGCTGCTCCCCCACGGGCGGCTGCTGCTGCAGCAGATGTCGCGCGGGGCGTCGGGCGGCAACACCGCTCCCGGGGGCGGCGCGTTCATGGAGTCCTACGTGGCCCCGGACATGTACATGCGCCCGCTCGGGGAGACGCTGAACTTCCTGGAGGCGGCCGGGCTGGAGGTCGTGGACGTCCACTCGCTGCGCGAGCACTACGTCTGGACCGTCCGGCCGTGGCTGGACACGTTGCAGGACCACAAGGCGCAGGCGATCGCGCTGATCGGCGAGGAGCAGTACCGGGTGTGGCTGCTCTACCTCGCGGGCGCGGCGCTGGCGTTCGAGGAGAACCGGATGGGCGTGCACCAGATGCTCATGGTCCGCCCCGACGCCGACGGTCGCTCGGGCCTGCCCCGCGGCCGGACCTCGACGCTGGGCGGCGATCCCGAACTCGATCACGGTCCGGCCACGAACGGTGTCGCGGCCAACGGTTCGGCGCGCACCGCGCTGACCGAGTCGACACGATAGGCACATGACTCCGTACCCCTGGGGCGCGGCGCTGACCAACCTGTGGGTCAGCGCCGTCGTCGTCGTGGTCCTGTTCACCGCCGCGCTGCTCGTGGCCGTGACGGTGCGCGGCAACCGGCACGACGGCATCGACGTCGTGTGGGGCGCGGGGTTCGGCGTCGTCGCGATCACCACGTTCCTGCTGTCAGCGGGCCAGGGCGACGACTGGCGCCGCATCCTGATCACGGTCCTGACCTGTGTCTGGGGCTTCCGCCTGGCCTGGCACATCGAGCGCCGCAACCGGGGCAAGCCCGAGGACCCGCGCTACGTCGCGATCATGGAGCGGGCGCGCGGCAACCCGGTGGTGCACCTCGTCCGCACGGTGTACGTGCCGCAGGCCGTGATCATGTGGGTCGTGTCGCTGCCGGTGCAGCTGGGCCAGTACGGCTTCGCCGACGGCGTGCTGGCGGTCACCGTCACGGTGCTGGGCGTGCTGTCCTGGGCGGTCGGGTTCTTCTTCGAGACCGTCGGCGACGCCCAGCTCGCCGCGTTCACCGCCGACCCGGCGAACAAGGGCCGGGTGATGGACCGAGGGCTGTGGCGCTACACACGCCACCCCAACTACTTCGGCGACGCCGCGGTCTGGTGGGGCCTCACGCTGCTCGCCCTGCACCACCCGGCCGGGCTGATCGGCCTGCTCAGCGCGGCGCTGATGACGTGGCTGCTGGCCAAGGGCACCGGCGCGAAGCTGCTGGAGTCGTCGATCGGCACGCGCCGCCCCGGTTACGCGGAGTACGTGCAGCGCACGAGCGGGTTCTTCCCGCTCCCCCCGCGGAAAGCCTGAACCGCGGGCGCTCCCCCTGCGAACCAGATATCGAGCACACCATTTCGGAGAGGACGTCCATGAACCCCGGCGACCAGGTCAGCGACTTCGAGCTGAAGGACGAGACGGGCACCCCCCGCAGGCTGTCCGCGTTGTTGGAGAACGGCCCGGTCGTGCTGTTCTTCTACCCGATCGCCTCCAGCGGCGGCTGCACCCAGGAGGCCTGCCACTTCCGCGACCTCGCCGCGGAGTTCGCGGCGCTGGGCGCCCAGCCCGTCGGCATCAGCGGCGACAACGTCACCGCGCAGAGCACGTTCGCCACGGCGCACTCGCTGGGCTACCCGCTGCTCTCCGACGCGGGCAAGAAGGTGGCCAAGGAACTCGGCGCCAAGCGCTCGTGGCTGCCGGGCGGCCTGCAGACCAAGCGCAAGACGTTCGTGATCGGCCAGGACCGGCGCATCATCGAGGTCATCGCGAGCGAGACCAAGTTCGACATGCACGCCGACGACGCGCTCGCCGCCTTGAAGAAGCACCGTGCGGCCGGGAACCCGGGGCACGCCGCATGAGCTCTGATCACGCCGTGATCGACGGGCGGACGGTCACCGCATCCACGGTGGTGGCCGCCCCTCCCGCCGAGGTGTTCGCGCTGCTGGCCAACCCGCACCGGCATCACGAGTTCGACGGCTCGGGCACCGTCCGCGGCGCCACCTCGGGGCCGCAGCAGCTCGCGCTGGGTGACCGCTTCGGCATGGACATGAAGATCAAGGTCCCGTACCGGATCACCAACCGGGTGGTGGAGTTCGACCAGGACCGGCTCATCGGGTGGTGTCACCCGGCCCGGGCGATCTGGCGCTACGAGCTGGAACCCGTCGACGGGGGCACCCGCGTCACCGAGACCTTCGACTACGCGGGGTCCCCGGTCGCGAAGGGCATGGAGCTGCTGAAGATGCCCCGGGGCAACGCGAAGTCGATCCGCGACACGCTGCGCCGGCTCGTCACGATCTTCGGCGCGCCGGCCGGGGCCTGACCGGCGGGCCGCCCGGGCGGGCGGCCCGGGCGGCCCGCCGCTCCCGGATCCTCGGCCTAGAGCTGGGTGAGGATCTCCGCGCCGTCGGCGGTGACCAGCACCGTGTGCTCGAACTGGGCGGTGCGCGAGCGGTCCTTGGTGACGACCGTCCAGTCGTCGGGCCAGATGTCGTAGTCGACCGAGCCGAGGGTGATCATCGGTTCGATCGTGAACGTCATGCCGGGTTCGAGCAGCGTGTGCACGTCGGGGGCGTCGTAGTGCAGGACGACGAGCCCGCTGTGGAAGCTGCGGCCGATGCCGTGGCCGGTGAAGTCGCGCACCACGCCGTAGCCGAAGCGCTTGGCGTAGGACTCGATCACCCGGCCGACCACGTTGAGCTCGCGGCCCGGGCGCACCGCCTTGATCGCGCGCATGGTCGCCTCGCGGGTGCGCTCGACGAGCAGCCTGCTGTCCTCGTCGACCTCGCCTGCGAGGAACGTGGCGTTGGTGTCGCCGTGCACCCCGCCGACGTAGGCGGTGACGTCGATGTTGACGATGTCGCCGTCGGAGATCACGGTGGAGTCCGGGATGCCGTGGCAGATCACCTCGTTGAGGCTGGTGCAGCACGACTTCGGGAAGCCCTTGTACCCCAGTGTGGACGGGTACGCGTCGTGGTCGACGAGGAACTCGTGCACCACGCGGTCGACCTCGTCGGTGGTGACGCCGGGGGCCACCGCCTCCCCGCCGACGGCCAGTGCCCGGGCGGCGATCCGCCCGGCGTGCCGCATCGCCTCGATCACCTCCGGCGTCTGCACCCACGGCTCGGTGCTGCGGGCCGGGGACTTCTTGCCGACGTACTCCGGCCGCGGGATGTGCGCGGGCACCGGGCGGATCGGCGTGGGGGTCCCGGGGGTGAGCAGCGTGCGGGCAGGCATGGATCCAGTGTATGTCCGGCGCTCAGGTGACGCGGTGGGCCGCCCGCCGCGCCACGACCAGCGAGAGGGCCCGCCAGCCGAGCATCAGCACGGCCAGCGAGACGGCGGTGACCGCCGCGAAGGTGGGCGGCAGGTCGCCGGTGAACGCCAGGCGCAGCACGAGCCCGACCCCGGCGGTGCCGGCCACCACGACGGCACCCGCGCGCAGGCCGGCCGGATCGACCCGCACGATCGGGGCGGACCAGACCGCCGCGAGCCCGGCCAGGAACGGTGCCGCGGTGCCGAGCAGACCCAGCAGATCCGCGGACCCGGCGTGGTTGATCCGGCCGACGGCGACGAACACCACCACCGCCACCACGTCGGCGGCGAGGGCGAGCGCGGGGATGCGGCTGCGCGGCATCCCGCCAGGATACGACGCGACGGCTGCGGACGGTGGCGGGTTGCCGGATCACTCACACCCCGACACGCGCACCCCGAGACCCCGACTCGCGCAAGCACACCCGGCAACCCCCGCGAGTCGGGGCCTGCGTGCGCGCGAGTCGGGGCCTGCGTGCGCGCGAGTCGGGGCCTGCGTGCGCGCGAGTCGGGGTCAGGAGGCAGAGAGGAATCGGGCGGCGGCGTCGACGGCCGGGGCGGAGGACGCGCCGTCGACGACGAGCACCGCGAAGGCGACGTCGCCACGGTAGCCGACGAACCAGCCGTGGGCGCGGCCGTCCGCGGTGAACTCCGCCGTGCCGGTCTTGCCGAACACCTCGCCCAGGCCCGCGAGCGATCCCGCGGTGCCGTCGGTGACGACCGCGCGCATCATCGGGCGCAGCACGTCGAGCACCGCCGGATCGGGTGTCGCGGGCGGGACCAGCCGCTCGGTGGCGGCCCCGTCGATGAGCTGCGGCACGACCGGGGCCCCCCGGGCGACGGTGGCCGCCACCAGCGCCATCCCCAGCGGCGAGGCGAGCACGTCGCCCTGCCCGAAGCCGTTCTCCGCGCGTTGGACCTGCTCGTCCGCCACCGGCACCGACCCGGTGACCGTGACGATGCCGGGCACCGCGTAGTCGGCACCCAGGCCCAGCGCGAGCGCCGCCGCGGGCAGCGCGCCCGGCGCCAGCCCCGCGCCGATCTCGGCGAAGGTGGTGTTGCAGGAGCGGGCGAAGGCGGTGGTGAGCGAGACGGTGCCGAGATCGAAGCGGCCCGCGTTGGGTACCGGCCGCCCGCCGATGGTCGTCTCGCCGGGGCAGGCCACCTGAGCGTCCCCGGTGAGCCCGTCCTCGACGATCCCGGCCGCCGTCGTCACGATCTTGAACGTGGAGCCCGGGGGGTAGCGGCCGGTGAGGGAGAGCGCACCCGCGGCGTCCGCCGGACCGTTCTGGGCCACGGCGAGGATCTGCCCGGTCGACGGGGCCACGGCCACGATCATCGCCTGCTGCGGCACCGGCTCGACGGCGTCCTCGGCCGCGGTCTGCAGACTCCGGTCCAGCCCGACCGCGACGGTGGCACCGGGCTGCGGGGCGGTCTCCGCCAGCGAGCGGACCGAGCTGCCCGACCGGCCGAGCACCCGGACCGACCACCCGGCGACGCCCTCGATCCGATCCGCGACCTCGGCGCGCACCGCAGGCAGCACCTGCCGCGCGAACCCGGCGTCGGGGGCCAGCAGCCGCTCTCCGGTGGTGAACCGCACACCGGGCAGGTCGTAGATCGCGTCACGCACCGAGCGGTAGTCGGTGTCGCGCAGGACGGCCACGCCGTAGGCCTGGCCGTCGGGGGTGCGGGCGGCGCCGTCGGTGATCGACTGCTGGGTGATGGCGGGGTCGATCGGGTTCAGCGCGGCCGCGAGCGCCCCGGTGACGGCCGGCAGGTCGCCCGCCGCGGTGCGGTCGAGCAGCACGGTCACCACCGGGGTGGCCTCGAGCAGCGGGGCGCCGTTGCGGTCGACCACCGGGGCGGGTTGCGCCTCCTCGGTGGCGACGGCGAGGCGCTGCCCGGCGCCGAGTTGCGGGTGCACGACGGTCGGCGCCCAGCGCACCCGCCAACCGGTCTCGGCGGCGGGGGACGGATCGAGCTCCAGCTCGCCGAGGTAGGACCAGGTCCGCCCCTCCCCCAGGTCCCAGGTGACGTCGACGGACGCCGTGGCGCGGTCGGCGGCCGTGCGCACCTGCGCCGCCGTGGCCGTGAGCGCGACCGGTGTCAGGGAGTCGCGGGTGGCGGTCAGCAGGGTCGTGGCGGCGTCGGGGTCGTCGGTGAGCGCCGCGGCCCCCGCGGCGTCCCCGGCGCTCCAGGCCGCCAGGAACTGCTCGACGGTGCGCTCGGGCCCCCCGCCTCCGAACAGCCCACACCCCGCGGTGACACCCAGCATCGCGACGACGACGAGCACGGCGCGGAGTGGGCGGGGGCCAGGCATGGGCCGAGTATGCCCACCGGCCCCCGGACACGAGCGGATGACGGCCCGGGCCCGGGCCCGTGGACCGCGGTCAGTGCGCGTCCCCGACGGTCCGCAGGACGATGTGCAGCAGCTCGTCGAGCTCGCGGAGCTGCTCGGCGGTGAGACCCAGCGACCCGGGCGCGTTGAAGGCGCGGACACCCGGCAGCGCCGCGGCCATCACGGCCCGCCCCTCGTCGGTGATCACGATCGCGCTGCGGCGCCCGCGCCCGCCGGGGCCGTCGCGGCGGACCAGCCCGCGCTCCAGCAGCGGGCCCACCAGCTCACCCAGGCTCTGCGGCCGGACCAGCACCCGGCGGGCGAGCTCGGCCTGGGTGAGGCCGTCGTCGTCGGCGAGGTAGGCCAGCACGCCGAACTGCGACGGCGTGAGCCCGACCTCGGCGAACACCGCGGTGAACCCCCGGGCCACCACGTGCGCGGCCTGCACCAGCGTCCAGGCGGGGAAGGTCTCTTCCGGCACGCCCGCAAAGTATCAGGTACCTTCTAATTAGCAGGTGCCTGATACCAGGGAGGGCGGCATGAGAGTGATCATCATCGGTGCGGGCATCGGCGGGTTGGCCCTCGCCCAGGCGCTGCACCGCGCCGGGATCGAGGTCTCGGTGCACGACCGGGACCGCACCGTCGCCGACACCGGCGGCTACCGCCTGCACCTGGACGGGACCGCCTGCGCGGCGCTGCGCCGCCACCTCCCGCCCGCGCTGTACCAGGCGTTGCTGGGCAGCTCGGCCGGTGACGCGTCGTTCCGGCGGTTCGCGGTGCTCGACCACCGGATGCGCCTGCTCGCCGAGGAGCCCCGCGAGCGCGACGAGACGCTGCTCGTCGGGCGGATCCCGCTGCGCCGGCTGCTCACGTACGGCCTGGACGACGCACTGCGCTTCGGTTCCGCGTACACCGGCCACGAGGTCCGCGGCGACGCGACGGTCGTGGCCCGCTTCGCCGACGGCTCCACCGTCCACGGCGACCTGCTCGTCGGCGCCGACGGCGTCGGGTCCCGGGTGGCCCGCGCCCTCGCCGGGCGCCCGACGTCGCACCCGCTCGGCGTCTCCGGGCTGGCCGGCCGCACGCACCTCACCGACGCCACGCGCGCGCTGCTTCCCGCGGCACTGCGGAGCGGGCCGGCACTGGCGGTCGGACCGGGCGGCATCGGGGTGTTCCTCAGCGTCCACGATCCGGTCGCCGGGACCGCCGTCGACGCCACGACGTGCACCGACGTGCCCGCGGACGTCGAACCGGGCGACCTGGTGTGGGGCGTCAACGCCGCCGACCGGGCCTTCCCCGCCGGCCTGCGGTCGGCGGCTCCGATGGAGCTGCAGCGCAGTGCCGCCGCGATGCTGGAGGGCTGGGACGGCGCGCTCCGGGCACTGGTGGCCGCCGAGGCGGGGGCCGTCGGCTTCTTCGGCTTCCACGCCGCCGATCCCGACGGGGACCCCACGCCGTGGCCGAGCGGCGTGGTCACCGCGATCGGCGACGCGGTGCACGCGATGCCGCCGACCGGGGGTCGCGCGGCCGCAACGGCGATCCGCGACGCCGACCTGCTGGCAACCCGGCTGATCGAGGCCCGCACCGGGACGACGACGATCCCCCTGGCCGTACACGGCTACGAGCGCCGGATGCCGGCGTACGCCGCCGACGCGATCCGGGAGTCGCTCGCGCCGCTGGCGTGGATGCGCCGCCTGTCGACCCCCGGCACGCGGTACCTCGCCCACGCCGGACTCGCCACGGTGGCCACCGCACGGCGCCTGCGCCGCGGGTGATCACCCGCGCACCTGCGGATCAGAACAGGATCGTGGCGAAGCTGGCGATCTGGGTGAAGCCGATTCTCGTGTAGCTCGACCGTGCCACGTGGTTGTAGGCGTTGACGTACAGGCTCGACACCCGATTCATCGCGGCCAGCCGCGCCACGACCGCCGCCGTGCCGGACGTGCCGAGGCCGCGCCCGCGGACGGCCGGGTGCACCCACACACCCTGGATCTGCCCGACCCGGCCCGACAGCGCCCCGATCTCGGCCTTGAACACCACCTCGTCGCCCTCGAACCGGGCGAACGCCCGTCCCGCGCCGACGAGCTCCGCGACGCGCGCGCGGTATCCGGCGCCGCCGTCGGCTCCGCGGGGGTCGACGCCGACCTCCTCGGTGAACATCGCGATCGCGGCCGGCAGGTAGCGGTCGAGCTCGTCGGGACGCACCGGACGCACCAGCGGGTCCGGCGTGACGGCGGGGTGTCCCGCCAGCACCATCAGCGGCTGGTCCGCGCGCACCTCCCGGGCCGGCGCCCAGTGCGGTGCAAGCTCGTCCCACATCGGCAGGACCAGCTCCGCGCGGCCCACCACCGACGAGCAGGCCCGGCCGTGGCGCCGGGCCCGGTCGGCGAAGCTGCGCAGGGCGCTGCGCTCGCCGCGCAGGGGCACGAGGTTGGCGCCGGAGAAGCACAGCCCGTCCAGCCGCGAGCCCGCGGACCACACCTCGCCGCCCAGGCGCCACGGGTCGAGCCCGGCGAGCTCGATACGGGCCGCGACCATGCAGGCCGCCACCGGATCGCTGTCCAGGGCAGCCCGGACCGCCGGCCGGTCACGGTCGTCGAGAAGCCGGGCGCCGGCGACTCTGAGCACCTGCCTACGGTGCCACACCGACGCCGCGTTGCCCACGACGGGACCACCCGGATTCGGCAGGCGATCGCCGGGTTCGATCAGCCGACGGTCACCTGCGGGTCGCCCCCCGTGGCGCCGTCGGCCTCCATCGACTCGGCGATCTTCATCGCCTCCTCGATCAGCGTCTCGACGATGGCGTGCTCCGGCACGGTCTTGATGACCTCGCCCTTGACGAAGATCTGCCCCTTGCCGTTGCCCGATGCGACGCCCAGGTCCGCCTCGCGGGCCTCCCCCGGGCCGTTGACGACGCAGCCCATGACCGCCACCCGCAGCGGCACCTCCATACCGGTGAGCCCGGCGGTGACCTCGTCGGCCAGCTTGTAGACGTCCACCTGCGCGCGCCCGCAGGACGGGCAGGACACGATCTCCAGCTTGCGGGGACGCAGGTTGAGCGACTGCAGGATCTGCGCGCCGACCTTGATCTCCTCCACCGGCGGCGCGGACAGCGAGACGCGGATCGTGTCGCCGATGCCCTGGCGCAGCAGCGCCCCGAACGCGACGGCCGACTTGATCGTGCCCTGGAACGCCGGCCCGGCCTCGGTGACGCCCAGGTGCAGCGGGTAGTCGCACTGCTGCGCGAGCAGCTCGTAGGCGCGGACCATCACCACGGGGTCGTTGTGCTTGACCGAGATCTTGATGTCGTGGAAGTCGTGCTCGGCGAACAGGGACGCCTCCCACATCGCCGACTCGGCCAGCGCCTCGGGCGTGGCCTTGCCGTGCTTCTCCAGCAGGCGCTTGTCGAGCGAGCCCGCGTTGACCCCGATCCGGATCGGCGTGCCGCGGTCCTTCGCGGCGCGGGCGATCTCCTTGACCTGGTCGTCGAACTTGCGGATGTTGCCCGGGTTGACGCGCACCGCGGCGCAGCCCGCGTCGATCGCGGCGAACACGTACTTGGGCTGGAAGTGGATGTCGGCGATCACCGGGATCTGCGACTTGGCCGCGATCGCCGGCAGCGCCTCGGCGTCGTCCTGGCTGGGGCACGCGACGCGCACGATGTCGCAGCCCGCGGCGGTGAGCTCGGCGATCTGCTGCAGGGTGGAGTTGACGTCGGAGGTCAGGGTGGTGGTCATCGACTGCACCGAGATCGGGTGGTCCGACCCGACGCCGACCGCACCCACCTGCAGCTGACGCGTCGGCCGCCGCTCGGACAGGGTGGGAGCGGGGGGAACGGGCATACCGAGTGAGACGGTCACAGCCCCCAGTATCCCCCGCGTGCCCCGCCCTCGCCGTAGACGGTGGCGCGAAACGCACTTCGGAGCCACAGTGCTGCACATGGAGCCCGGGAACAGCGCTGTGGCTCCGAAATGCGGGGTCAGGTGCGACCGTCGCGCTCCTGCGCGGTGTGCAATGTCGAGCTGTGGGGCAGCCAGGTGGCCAGCTCCACCGGCCAGCCGTCGGCCGCCAGCACCGCGACCACGGCCGGGTCGTCGTCGAGCACCGACACCACCTCCCGGGTGGCGGCCAGGCGGCGCAGCACCTCTCGCTTCATCCAGCGCGCCGGGCGTGAGTCGCCGTCCTCACGCATGATCAGCGGGCCGGTCGGGAGGCCGTGGCGGGCGAGCCAGCGCTCGGTGAGCCGCCGGGTGCGCTCGGGACGCCCGGTCAGGTAGACGACGTCGTGGTCGGCGAGCGCGGCACGCAGCCGGTCGGCGCCCTCGACGAGCAGCGGGTCGCGGTCCGCGGCCTGGAAGAACCGTTCCCAGCGCTGCGGCCGGGCCCGCAGGTGGTGCAGCCGGTGGGTGACGTCGGCGAGCACCCCGTCGACGTCGAACACGGCCAGCGGGCGGCTCGACGGTTCGGGGGCCGCCGTCACTGGAACAGCTGCACCGGGTTGACGAGGTCGGCGACGACCAGCAGCCCGCTCCACGCGATGAACACGATCGCCACGACGTAGGCCACCGGCATGAGTCGCGCCACATCGACCGGGCCGGGGTCCGGGCGCCCGCGCAGCCGCGCCAGCCGGCGGCGGACCGACTCCCAGATCGCCGGGAAGATCTGCCCGCCGTCCAGCGGCGGGATCGGGAGCAGGTTGAACAGGAACAGCGAGATGTTGACCGCCGCGAGCAGGCTCAGCAGCAGCGACGCCTCCGCGGCCAGGGGGATGTCCCGGTCCAGGATCTCGCCGCCGATCCGGGAGACCCCGACGATGCCGATCGGGCCGTTGTCGTCGCGTTCCCCGCCTGCCACCGCGCCGACCAGGTTCGGCAGCCGCGACGGGAGCTCGGCGATCGCCTGGCCGGTGCGCCCGATGATGTCGCCGATCTCGACGATCACCGTGCCCAGACTCTGCTGCTCGTAGAACGTCACGGGGGCCAAGCCGAGAAAGCCGGCCTGCACCACCCTCTCTGGGTCGTCGAGCGCACGGAGCTCGTTCCGGATCGGCGTCGGCGTCAACTCGCGGAGTTGCCCGTCACGCTCCACCGTGACCGTGATCGCGCGATTCACCGATCCGCGGATCGCCTCCTGGACCACCGGCCACTCCGACTCGGTGACCGCGCGACCCTCCACCGCCACGATGCGATCGCCAGGCAGGAAACCCGCTGCGGCCGCCGGGGAGGGCGGTGCCCCGGGCGGGCACTCCGTCACGCCCTGCTCCGCCTGCTCTGCGCTGATCACGCATGCGTTGACCTGCCTCACGGTGGTGGTCGTGCCGGTATCCGTCCCGATCCCCATCAGCAGGATCGCGAACAGCACGATCGCCAGGATCAGGTTCATGACCGGCCCCGCGGCCATCACGATGATCCGCTTCCACGGCGCCCGCAGGTAGAACTGCCGGTGCGCGTCCTCGGGCCGGACGTCCATCGCGGACTGCGCCCGCACGTCGTCGATGAGGCCCTGGAACGGGCCCGTGCGGCGGCTACTGCCCAGCAGCTCACCCTTCGCCGGCGGGATCATGCCGATCATGCGGACGTAGCCGCCGAGCGGGATGGCCTTGAGCCCGTACTCGGTCTCCCCCCGCTTCACCGAGACCAGCGTCCGGCCGAAGCCGACCATGAACTCCGGCGCCTTGATGCCGAACCAGCGGGCGGTGACGAAGTGGCCCAGCTCGTGCCAGGCCACCGAGAACAGGATCCCGACGAAGAAGATCAGGATGCCGAGCACGAACATCATGGGGCCACCCCGGTCGCCTCGCGGGCGTGCGCCCGTGCCCAGTCCTCCGCCGCCAGCACGTCGTCCACGCTAGCCGGGTCAGCCGTCCACGCGTCGGCGGTGTCGAGGACGCGCTCCAGCAGGTCGGTGATACCGGTGAACGGCAGCGCCCCGGCGACGAACGCGGCCACCGCCTCCTCGTTGGCCGCGTTGAGCACAGCGGGCAGGCACCCCCCGGCCTCCCCGGCGCGCCGGGCCAGCGCGACGCCGGTGAAGGCGTCCTCGTCGAGCGGCTCGAACGCCCAGGTCTGCGGAGCGGCCCAGGTGCACGGCAGCGCCGCGCCCGCCAGTCGCTCCGGCCAGCCCAGCGCCAGCGCGATCGGCAGGGCCATGTCCGGCGGGCTGGCCTGGGCGAGCGTGGAGCCGTCGACGAAGGTCACCATCGAGTGCACGATGGACTGCGGGTGCACCACCACGTCGATCCGGTCGTAGGGCACGTCGAACAGCAGGTGCGCCTCGATCAGCTCCAGCCCCTTGTTGATCAGGGTGGCGGAGTTGATGGTGATCACCGGGCCCATCGCCCACGTCGGGTGGGCCAGCGCCTGCTCGACGGTGACGTCAGCCAGCTCGGCGCGCGTGCGGCCGCGGAACGGCCCACCGGACGCCGTGAGCACCAGCCGGGCCACCTCCTCGGCCCGCCCGCCACGCAGGCACTGCGCGAGCGCGGAGTGCTCGGAGTCGACCGGCACGATCTGCCCGGGCGCCGCGGCGCCGGTGACCAGCGCACCGCCGGAGACCAGCGACTCCTTGTTGGCCAGCGCGAGCGTGGCCCCGGACGCCAGCGCGGCCATCGTCGGGCCCAGCCCCACCGAGCCGGTGATGCCGTTGAGCACGATGTCGGCGCCCGCCCCCGCCGTCAGCTCGGTGGCGGCGGCGGGGCCCGAGAGCACCTCGACGCCGCGCAGTCCCATGCCGGGCAGCGCGCGGCGCAGCGCCTGCGCGGCGTCGAGGCCGGCGACGGCCACCTGCCGCACGCCGTGGGCGCGGATCTGGCGGGCCAGCAGCGTGACGTCCCCGCCCCCGGCGGCCAGCCCGGCCACGGTGAAGCGGTCGGGGTGGGCGTCGACGAGGTCGAGGGCCTGGGTGCCGACCGAGCCGGTGGAGCCCAGCACGAGGACGGAGCGGGTGTTCATCACCGACCATCATCCTCGCCCACGTGTTGTGCGACCATGTGGCCCGGCACCTAGATCAGGAGGACACCGGTGGCGAGTAACTCCCGTGAGCTGGCGCAGCAACCGGCCGTCGACCCCGAGGAGGAGCCGTCGGCCGAGTGGGGATGGCACGGCGGATTCCCCCGCGCCATGGTGGTCGCGGGCTGGGTCTCCGTCGCGAGCCTGCTCCTGATGCTGATCGGCAACCACAGCGGCCAGACCGAGAACCTCTGGCTGGTCGGCGTGGCCATCGTGATGGCGGCGGCGCTGGTGTGGCACTCGGCCGGCAAGCGCAACTCCTGGCGTCGCTGAGCAGCCTCGTCGGGACTCGGCGATGGGTGACGCGGTCGAGCTGGAGGTCGGTGACCGCACCGTCCGCCTGAGCAACCCCGACCGTGTCTACTTCCCGGCCCGCGGGGAGACCAAGCTCGACCTCGCCCGCTATTACCTCGCCGTGTCCGACGGCATCGTGCGCGCGCTGCGCGACCGGCCGTGCATGCTGCACCGCTTCCCCACCGGCGTCACCGGCGAGAAGGTGCACCAGAAGCGCCTGCCGCGCGGCGCACCGGACTGGGTGCAGACCGTGCGGATCACCTTTCCCCGGTGGAACCGCACCGCCGACGAGCTGTGCGTGCAGCATCCGGCGGACGTCGTGTGGGCGGTGCAGATGTCCACGGTGGAGTTCCACCCGTGGAACTCCCGGCGCGGGCACGTCGAGCGGCCCGACGAGTGGCGGATCGACCTCGACCCCATGCCCGAAGCGGCCTACGCCGACGTGCAGCGGGTGGCCCACGTCGTCCACGAGGTGCTCGACGAGCTGGGTGCGGTGGGGTTCCCGAAGACCTCCGGCGGCACGGGCATGCACGTCTACGTGCGGATCCCGCCCGACCACGGCTTCGCCGACGTCCGCCGCGCCGCCCACGCCTTCGCGCGCGAGGTGGGCCGGCGCTGCTCGCTGGTGGACCTGACCTGGTGGCGCAAGGACCGCGACCCGGCGTCGGTGTTCGTCGACTTCAACCAGAACGCCCGCGACCACACCATCCGCAGCGCCTACTCGGTGCGCGGCGTGCCGGAGGCGGTGGTCTCCACCCCGATCCGGTGGGACGAGATCGACGACGCCGACCCGCGCGAGTTCTCCATCGCCACGGTGCCCGCCCGCTTCGCCGAGCTCGGCGACCTGCACGCCGGCATCGACGACGCGGTGTTCGGGCTCGACGAGCTGCTCGACTGGGCCGACCGCGACACCCACGACGGCGTCGAGGACCCACCCGAGGTTCAGGATCTCGACGGCTGACGCAGCTGCTCCAGCACCGCCCGCACCCGCGCGGCGTCGACGGGGCCACCGGCGCACGCACGCAGGAGCAACCCGTCCAGGCCCGCGGAGAACGCCGCCGCGCAGTCGGGCGCGAGGCGGGCCGCGAGCGCGTCCAGACCCTGCCACCAGCGGTCCAGTTCCGCGCGCAGGGCCGGGCGTCGCGCGGCGAGCAGGCACAGCTCGTACTCGGCGAGACCGCCTGCGCCGCTGCCGGCCACGAGCGCGGCCAGCGCGTCGAGCGCCGCCGCGGGCTCGGACGGTACGGCCTCCAGCGCCGCGAGCCACCGGTCGTTGACGTCGACGAGCGCGGCGACCAGCAGGTCGTCGACGGTCGGGAAGTAGTAGAGGACCGCGCTCGGCGCCACCCCGGCCTCGGCCGCGACCGCGCGCTGGGTGACCGCGGCGACACCCGCGTGCCCGACCAGCCGCACCGTGGCCTCGAGCAGCGCGCGCCGGCGGCGGTCGCCCTTGAGTCGCCGCCCGTCACGGAGTTCAGCCGGCATGCGGGGCCCGCCCCAGTTCCAGTGCGAGCACCCCGCCGATCACCAGGACGATCCCGCCGATCTGGACCCAGGTCAGGCCCTCGCCCAGGAAGACCGCTCCGATCAGCGCGATCAGGGCCACCCCGGCCGCGGCCCACACCCCGTAGGCCACGCCGATCGCCATGCCCAGCGCGAGCGCCTGGCTCAGCGCATAGAACGCCACGCCGTACCCGAGCGCCACGACGACCGAGGGCACCGGCCGCGTGAACCCCTCGGAGAACTTGAGAGCGACGGTGCCCGTCACCTCGGCGAGAACCGCTCCCGCCAGCCAGAACCACATCTCGACCACCCGTCGACAGAAACCTGAGCAAACGCTCCAGATTCTAGTGGGGTGCTACGCGAACCGTGAACCGCGAACCGCCGTCGGCGACCGGCGCAGGGCCGCATCGTCGGGGTCCCCCTCACGCCGGCGCGGCCGACGTGTTCACGTGGCCGTCGCGCCGACCACCCGACGATCCGCGCCTACCGGGATGCGACGGCGAGGCGCCCGTACTCCTCGGCCATGGCCTCAACGGTCCAGTGCGCGTTGAGGCCGCTCGGGTTGGGCAGCACCCACACGCGCGTGTCACCCCACGGCTCGGGCTGCGGCCCCACCGCGGCCCCGGGCGCCCCGAAGGCGGTGCGGTAGGCGGTGATGCCGACGACGGCGAGCCACGCGGGCCTGCACTGCGCGACCAACGCCCGCAGCCGCTCGCCCCCGGCGACGATCTCGGCGGCGGTGAGCTCGTCGGCCCGCGCGCTGGCCCGCGCCACGAGGTTGGTGACGCCGAGCCCGAGCCCGGCCAGCTCCCCCTGCTCGGCGGGCCTGAGCAGGCGGGACGTGAAGCCCGCGCGGTGCAGCACCGGCCAGAACCGGTTGCCCGGCCGGGCGAAGTGGTGGCCGGTGGCGGCCGACACCAGGCCCGGGTTGATGCCGCAGAACAGCACCCGCAGCGGGGGGTCGCCGGGGCCGGGCAGGACGTCGGCGATCGTCAGCGCCCGGGCGGCCTTGAGGTCGGCCGCGGTGAGCCTCGCCCCCGGCCCACCCCGTTCCCGAGGTGCGGTCATGCGGGGATGCCGGACAGGCGGCGCAGGACGTCAGTCACGGGTCGATGGTCCTCCGCGACGACGCCGGTCGGCGACTCGACACGGCGGCGTCATGATCGACGACCGGGAACCGGCAGGAGCGCCCAGCACGGCTCCCGGTTCCAGGACGCCGATCACGCACTCACCGCCGGACCGACCACCGCCGACCTCCCCGTCACCATGATCGACGCCCCGGAACCAGCAGGCGCGCCCAGCACGGCTCCCGGTTCCAGGACGCCGATCACGCGGTTCTCCGCCGGCACGGCCGGAGCCGGACGCCGGGGCCCGGAGCCGGACGCCGGAACGTCAGGCCCACGCACCGAGTGCACGAGTCCGGACCGACCGCACCCGCATCGCAGCGGTCGCCGGTGCACGCGACCGCGCCACCGGGACCGTGGCCGGTGCGCCTACCGGACCTCGCCGAGGAAGGCGAGCACCCGCTGAGTCATCAGCGTCGCCGCGGGCTCGTCGAACCCGGCCAGGCCGGCGTCGGCGAACAGGTGCGCGGTGCCGGGGTAACGGAACAACTCGGCCCCGGGCACGGTGTCGACGAGGTCGCGGGCCGCGGCGAGGTCGCCGCCGTCCACGAACAGCGCGTCGCCCTCCATCGCGTGCACCTGCACGCGGACGCCGTCGGGCCACGGCCCGAACTCCGCGGGCGGGACACACGAGTGCAGCAGGAGCGCCCCCCGCGCCCCCGGCCTGGTCTGCGCGAGCAGCTGCGCGGGCAGCACCCCGAGCGAGAACCCCGCGTAGACGACCGCACCGGGCAGCGTCTCGGCCGCGGCCCGCCCGCGCTCGAGGAGCGTGCCGAACCCGATCTCCCCGGCGTGGGCGATCCCGGCCTCGAGGGTGCCGAAGGTGGCACCGTCGTAGAGGTCGGGCACGGTCACCCGGTGCCCGTCCGAGCGCAGCGCGTCGGCGAAGGCGCGCACCCCGGGTGTGCAGCCCTGCGCGTGATGGAAGACGACGACCTCGGTCATGCGCCCGACCGTAGCGGCGCCCACCGACAGGTTCGGGCACCGACGGGGCAGGATGGCGGTCGTGGACCTGCCCGTGATGCCGCCGGTGAAGCCGATGCTGGCCAAGCCCGTCTCCGCGATCCCGACCGGCCAGTGCTACGAGCCCAAGTGGGACGGCTTCCGGTCGATCATCTTCCGCGACGGGGACGAGGTGGAGATCGGCAGCCGCAACGAGAGGCCGATGACGCGCTACTTCCCCGAGGTCGTCGAGGCGGTGAAGGAGCACTTCCCGCCCCGGGCGGTGATCGACGGCGAGATCGTGGTGGTCGACCGCGACCGCAACACGCTGGAGTTCGAGGTGCTCCAGCAACGCATCCACCCGGCCGCGAGCCGGGTGACGATGCTGTCGGAGACCACTCCCGCCAGCTTCGTCGCCTTCGACCTGCTCGCGCTGGGCGACGACGACCTCACCGGCACCCGGTTCGAGGAGCGTCGGGCGGCGCTGGAGCGGGCCCTGGCCGACGCGGGTCCGCCGGTGCACATCACGCCGTTGACGCGGGACCACGACCTCGCGCGGCAGTGGTTCGACCAGTTCGAGGGCGCCGGGCTCGACGGGCTGATCGCGAAGAAGCCCGACCAGCCCTACCAGCCGGACAAGCGCGTCATGGCCAAGATCAAGCACGAGCGCACCTGCGACTGCGTGGTGGCCGGGTACCGGGTGCACAAGTCCGGCCCGGACGCGATCGGCTCGCTGCTGCTCGGGCTGTTCGACGACCGGGGCGTGCTGGCCTCGGTCGGCGTGATCGGGGCGTTCCCGATGCAGCGGCGCCGCGAGCTGTTCGAGGAGCTGCAGCCCCTCGTCACCACCTTCGACGACCACCCGTGGGCCTGGGCGAAACAGGAGGAGGGCGAACGCACGCCGCGCAAGGGCGAGGGCAGCCGCTGGAACAACGGCAAGGACCTGTCGTTCGTGCCGCTGCGCCCCGAACGCGTGGTGGAGGTGCGCTACGACTACATGGAGGGCGTGCGTTTCCGGCACACCGCGCAGTTCGTGCGCTGGCGCCCCGACCGCACCCCCGAGTCGTGCACGTACGCGCAGCTGGAGGTGGCGGTCGACTTCGACCTGGGCGAGGTGCTGGGGCTGACCTGACGCGTGACCGCGGCAGGCCGCCCCGGGGGCGGCCCCGACGTCCGGCCTCCGCCGGTCAGACCTGCGACGCCGCCAGCTGACCGCAGGCCGCGGCGATCTCCCGGCCCCGCGTGTCACGCACCGTGCACGCCACCCCGGCCGCCTCCACGCGGCGCACGAACTCGTCCTGCACCGGTCGCGGCGACGCGTCCCACTCGCTGCCGGGCGTGGGGTTGAGCGGGATCAGGTTGACGTGCACGCGGTGGCGGCCGATGCGTTGGGCCAGCCGCTTGCCGAGCAGGTCGGCGCGCCAGGGCTGGTCGTTGACGTCGCGGATCAGGGCGTACTCGATCGACACCCGCCGCCCCGTGACGATCGCGTAGCCGCGCGCGGCGTCGAGCACCTCGTCGACCTTCCACCGGTTGTTGACCGGCACGAGGGTGTCGCGCAGCTCGTCGTCCGGGGTGTGCAGCGACACCGCGAGCGTGACGGGAAGGCCCTCGTCGGTGAGCTTGTGGATCGCCGGCACCAGCCCGACGGTGGAGACGGTGACACCGCGCGCGGAGATGCCCAGGCCGTCCGGCGCGGGCGCGGTGATCCGGCGGACGGCCGCCACCACGCGCTTGTAGTTCGCCAGCGGCTCCCCCATGCCCATGAACACGACGTTCGACAGCCGGGCGGGGGCCCCCAGCGCGCCGTCGCGGGCCGCCGCGGCGGCCTGCCGCACCTGCTCGACGATCTCGCCGGTGGACATGTTGCGCTCCAGCCCGCCCTGCCCGGTGGCGCAGAACGGGCACGCCATCCCGCAGCCGGCCTGGCTGGACACGCACACCGTGGCCCGGTCCGGGTACCCCATCAACACCGACTCCGCGCGGGTGCCGTCGTGGCCCTTCCACAGCGTCTTGCGGGTGCTGCCCCCGTCGCAGTCCTGCTCCAGCACGGGTGTGACCAGCGCGGGCAGCAGCGGTCGCAGGGTCTCCCGGGCCGCGGCGGACAGGTCGGTCATGACGTCCACGTCGGCGGTGAGCCGGCCGAAGTAGTGCCGGGCGAGCTGGTCGGCGCGGTAGCCGGGCAGCCCGAGCTCCTGCACCGCGGCGCGGCGCTCTCCCGGGTCGAGGTCGGCGAGGTGGCGGGGCGGCAGGGCGCGGCGGGGGGCGTCGAAGACGAGGGGGAGACTGGTCATGGCCCTCCCAGTGTGCCAGCCGCCGTGACCGCCGCGTCCCGGCCGGACCGACTCGCGTGCCCACCCGGCTCACGCGCGCCGCCGGCGGCACGCAGGACACGTTCCGGCGCGCGAGCCGCGCCGTCAGGACCGGGTGCGGTAGCGCACGAACAGCCCGGCGCGATACGCCGCCGCGGCCCACAACAGCACCCCGGCGCCCAGCCCGACGAGCCCGCGCGGGTACAGCTCGCCCGCGGAGTTCAGGGCGAGCAGCCCCCCGGTGGCGGCGAGCAGCATGAGCGCGGCCCCGAGGGCCAGGTAGGTGCGGTCGGCCAGCGTCGACGACGCCGGTATCAGCAGCGCGCCGACGACGAAGAAGCCCAGCGGCACGGCGAGCTCGCCGTAGGAGGTCAAGCCGAGCACCGCGCTACCGCCGACGATCAGCACCAGCCCGGTCACGGCCAGGCGCACCAGCCGGCGGCTGCGCCAGCGCGCGATCGGCCGCTCCACCGCATCGCGACTGCCGGTGAGCACGAGCCATGCGGTGACGCCGATGCCGATGGCCAGCACCAGCGTGCCCATTCCGGCGTCGAGCGCGGAGCTGCCGACGAGCCAGCCGGCTCCGCCGCCGAGGGCGAGCACCGCGGCGGCCGAGAGGGTGACGGTTCGCGCCATGGGTCCACGGTAGCGGGCCCGCCACCCCACGGCCGCCGCACACGGTGATCGCTACGGTTGGCACCGGCCCAGGGGTCCGACGTCGGACCCGAGGCCCGGCCCCCGACCGGCTCCCCACCACCTGGAGTGACCACGATGTCCCCGCACGATGCCGCCCCCGAGCCCCGTGTCGCCGATCCCGGTGCCCCCGACTCCCACGCCCCCGCACCCCGGATAGGCCGCCGGGCCGTCGTCGTCGGGGCCGCCGCGCTCGGGTCGGGACTGGCCGTCGCCGGTTGCACCGGGGCCGCGACACCGCCCGCCCCGGTCACCGGCCCGCTCGCCCCCACCTCCGACGTGCCCGTCGGCGGGGCCACCATCTTCGCCGAACAGGGCGTCGTGGTGACCCAGGCCACCGCGGGTGACTTCGCCGCGTTCTCCGCGGAGTGCCCGCACCAGAGTTGCAACGTGGCGTCGGTCGAGGACGCGGAGATCGTCTGCCCGTGTCACGGCAGCCGTTTCGGCCTCGACGGCGCCGTCCTGAACGGCCCGGCGGAGCAGGGGCTCGCGAGCGTGCCCGTGACCGTCGAGGGGGACCAGCTCACGCTGGGCTGATCACCCTGCGGCGCACGTGCATCCGGTAGCCCACCGGGATCTCGGTGCCGGGGACCGCCGCGAGCGCCCGGTCGGCCACCGCGCGCGAGAACTCGATGCGCAGCACGGACTCGAGTGTGGCCCGGTCGGGGAAGCCCCAGCGGGTGGCGATCCGGCGCGTGGAGAACCCCCGCCGGGCGAAGAACCGCTCGGCCGCCACCGGGTCGTAGTGCGGGATGTCGGCGCGCATCCAGCCGCCGTAGGGCTCGACGGTGGCGTCCAGGTCGACGATCACGAGCGCTCCACCCGGGCGCAGCACCCGGTCCGCCTCGGCCAGGCCGGGTTCGCAGCCGGGGCCGAAGAAGTAGGCGGTGCGGGCGTGCACCAGGTCGACCGACCGGTCGGGCAGCGGCAGCGCGGCCGCGCCGGCCTCCAGCACGCGGAAGCCCCGCGCCCGGGCCCGCGCGACCAGCGGCGGGTGCGGTTCCGCGCCGAGCACCGAGGCGGCCTCGCGGGCGAAGATCGGGAGGTGGAAGCCGTCACCGCAGCCCACGTCGAGCACGTCGGCCCCGGCCCACGACGCCTCCTCGCGCAGCGCCCGCCAGACGGCGCCGTCGACGTCCTGGGCCGCGTTCTCCTGCGCGTAGACCTCGGGCCAGTTCCAGACGTTCGGGCTCGGGATGATCGTGCCGGTCATACGGGCACGAGCAGGCTGAGCAGCAGCCAGGCCACCACCGCGGTGGGCAGCAGGGAGTCGAGCCGGTCCATCATCCCGCCGTGGCCGGGCAGCAGGTTGCCCATGTCCTTGATGCCCAGGTCCCGCTTGATCATGGACTCGACGAGGTCGCCCAGCGTCGCGGAGATCACCAGCAACGACCCGGTGAGTACGCCCGCCCACCACGGCCCGCCGAGGAACACCACCACGCACACCGCGCCGGTGGCCATGCCGGCCGCCTGGGAGCCGGCGAAGCCCTCCCAGGACTTCTTCGGGCTGATCGTGGGCGCCATCGGGTGCCGGCCGAGCAGCACGCCCGCCGCGTAGCCGCCGACGTCGGAGGCGATCACCGGGAGCATGAACGTGAGGATCCGGCCCAGGCCGTCGGGGGCCACCGTCATCAGCACGGCGAACCCGCAGCACAGCGGCACGTAGGCGGCGGTGAACACGGTGGCCGTGACGTCGCGGACGAAGTGCGACGCGCCGCCGCGCATGCGCCAGAGCAGCGCCGTCACCATCGTCAGCCCGAACGCCGCCGCCAGGCCGCCGGTCCCGAACGGCCACGCCAGCCAGATCATCGCCTGGCCGCCGACCAGCAGGACCGGCAGCGGCACCTCGATGCCCGCACCGCGGCGCAGCGCGCCCGCGAGCTCCCAGGACGCGATCGCGGCGGACACGGCCAGCACCGCGATGAAGAAGTACCGCACGAACAGCAGCGATGACAGGATGATCCCGCCCATCGCCACGCCCACCACGATCGCCGCGACGAGGTTGCGCCCCAGCCGGGCCCGCTTCGGCACCCGCGGTTGCGCCGACTCGCCGGGCGTCATGGGGGACCCGGCGGCCGCGAACGGCAGGTCGCGGGAAGCGGAGGTGGACACCGGCTCAGACTTCGAGGAGCTCGGTTTCCTTGTTCTTCACCAGCTCGTCGACCTGGTGGACGTACCTGTCGACGGTGCCCTGCAGTTCCTTCTCGGCCCGGTTCACCTCGTCCTCGCCCGCCTCGCCGTCCTTCACGATGCGGTGCAGCTCCTCCATCGCCTTGCGGCGGACGCTGCGGATCGTCACGCGCGCGTCCTCGCCCTTGCCGCGCGCGACCTTGACCATGTCGCGGCGGCGTTCCTCGGACAGCTGCGGCACGACCACGCGGATGATCTGCCCGTCGTTGCCGGGGTTGAGCCCGAGGTCGGACTCCCGGATCGCCTTCTCCAGCGCCTTGAGCGAGCTCGCGTCGTAGGGCTTGATCACCACCATCCGCGCCTCCGGGATGGTGATCGACGCGAGCTGGTTGATCGGGGTCATCGCGCCGTAGTAGTCGACCATCACCCGGGCGAACATGTTGGGTGTGGCCCGCCCGGTGCGCACGGAGGCCAGGTCGTCCTTCGCGACGGAGACGGCCTTCTCCATCTTCTCCTCGGCGTCGAAGAGCGTCTCGTCGATCACGACGTACCTACCTTTCCCCGGGCGTGCTCACCAACGTGCCGATCCTCTCACCACGCACCGCGCGGGCGATGTTGCCCTCGACGAGCAGGTTGAACACGATGATCGGCATCTTGTTGTCCATGCAGAGGCTGAAGGCGGTGGCGTCGGCGACCTTCAGGCCCTGTTCGAGAACCTCGCGGTGCGTGATCTCCTCGTAGCGCTTCGCCTCGGGGTCCAGCTTCGGGTCGGCGGTGAAGACGCCGTCCACGCCCTTGGCCAGCAGCAGCGCCTCGGCCCCGATCTCCAGGGCCCGCTGGGCACCGGCGGTGTCGGTGGAGAAGTACGGCATCCCGACGCCAGCACCGAAGATCACGACGCGGCCCTTCTCCAGGTGCCGGATCGCCCGGCGCGGGATGTAGGCCTCCGCGACCTGGCCCATCGTGATCGCGGTCTGGACGCGGGTGTCGATGTGGTGCTCGCGCTCCAGGAAGTCCTGCAGGGCGAGGCAGTTCATGACCGTGCCGAGCATGCCCATGTAGTCGGCACGGGACCGCTCCATCCCGCGTTCCTGCAGCTCGGAGCCGCGGAAGAAGTTGCCGCCGCCGATGACGACCGCCACCTGCGCACCCGAGGTGACCACCTCGGCGATCTGCCGGGCGACGGTCTCGACGACCTCCGGATCGACACCGACCGCACCTCCCCCGAACATCTCCCCGCCGAGCTTGAGCAGCACTCGGCGGAATCCGGGGCCGGTGTGGTCGGTGTCGATCCTCGGGTCGTCTGCCATCAGGCCTGGCCGACCTCGAAGCGCGCGAACTTCTTGACCGTGACGCCGGCCTCGTCGAGCAGCGCCTTCACCGTCTTCTTGGAGTCCTGGACGGACGCCTGCTCCAGGAGCACGACGTCCTTGTAGAAGCCGTTGATGCGGCCGTCCACGATGCGGGGCAGCACCTGTTCGGGCTTGCCCTCCTCGCGGGCGGTGGCCTCGGCGATGCGGCGCTCGTTCTCGATCACCTCGGCCGGGACCTCGTCGCGGGTGGTGTAGCTCGGCCGGGCCGCGGCGACGTGCATCGCGACGCCCTTGGCGGCCTCGTCGGAGGCTCCCTCGTAGGACACCAGCGCGCCGATGGCGGGCGGCAGGTCCGACGCGCGGCGGTGCAGGTACAGCGCCACCGGCCCGTCGACGTGGACGTAGCGCTTGAGCTCGAGCTTCTCGCCGATGCGGGCGGACAGCGCGAGAACGGCGTCCTCGACGGTGCCGTCCCCGAGCTTGGCGGCCTTGAGGGCGTCGAGATCGGCGGGCTGCTCGTCGACCGCGACCTTCAGCACGGAGTCGGCGAGGGCCTGGAAGTCGGCGCTCTTGGCGACGAAGTCGGTCTCGCAGTTGAGCTGGACCATCGTGCCGCCCTCGGCGACGACGAGGCCGTTCGCGGTCTCGCGGCCTGCGCGCTTGTCGATGTCCTTCGCGCCCTTGATGCGCAGCAGCTCGACGGACTTGTCGAAGTCGCCGTCGGAGTCCTCCAGCGCCTTCTTGCAGTCCATCATCCCGGAACCGGTGAGGTCCCTGAGCTTCTTGACGTCGGCGGCGGTGTAGTTCGCCATGGTGGGTCTCTTCGTCCCTTGTGAGTTGGAGGGATACCGCGACCGCCCCGGGCCGCGGGCCCGGGGCGGTGCAGATCAGCTGGTGGTCTGCTGGGTGCCGTTGCTGGTGCTGGCCGGGGCGGGCTCGGCGGCCGGGCTGGGCGCCTCGGCCGGCGCAGCGGCGGCCGTGAGGCTGGCGCCGTCGGATCCGGCGCTCGCGGTTCCGCTGGCGAGCAGCTCCTGCTCCCACTCGGCGAGCGGCTCCTCGGTGGCCGGCTTGTCCTCGGTGCCGTCGCCGCCGCGGGCGCGCGCGGAGCGCTGCATCAGGCCGTCGGCCGCCGCCTGGGCGACGACCTTCGTGAGCAGCGCGGCCGAGCGGATCGCGTCGTCGTTGCCCGGGATCGGGAAGTCGACCTCGTCGGGATCGCAGTTGGTGTCCAGGATGGAGACGACCGGGATGCCCAGCTTCCGGGCCTCGCCGACGGCGATGTGCTCCTTCTTGGTGTCCACGATCCAGACCGCGCTCGGGACCTTGGTCATGTCCCGGATGCCGCCGAGCGTCTTCTCCAGCTTGGTCTTCTCCCGGGTCAGCATGAGGATCTCCTTCTTGGTCCGACCCTCGAAGCCCCCCGTCTGCTCCATCGCCTCGAGCTCCTTCATCCGCTGAAGGCGCCTGTGGACGGTCTGGAAGTTGGTGAGCATGCCGCCCAGCCAGCGCTGGTTGACATACGGCATGTTGACGCGGCCCGCCTCGTCGGCGATGGCCTCCTGCGCCTGCTTCTTCGTGCCCACGAACATGATCGTGCCGCCGTGCGCGACGGTCTCGCGCACGAACTCGTAGGCCCGGTCGATGTAGGACAGCGTCTGCTGCAGGTCGATGATGTAGATGCCGTTGCGCTCGGTGAGGATGTAGCGCTTCATCTTCGGGTTCCAGCGGCGGGTCTGGTGCCCGAAGTGCACGCCGCTGTCGAGCAGCTGCTTCATGGTGACGACGGCCATGGCCGGTGTTCACCTCTCTCCTCTGGCGCGA
This sequence comes from Pseudonocardia sp., assembly GCF_029263155.1. Lineage (GTDB taxonomy): Bacteria > Actinomycetota > Actinomycetes > Mycobacteriales > Pseudonocardiaceae > Pseudonocardia. The sequence continues at coordinate 28,989 of NZ_JAJCYB010000076.1, read as the reverse complement.
TCGCCCGGCGACCACGCACGCGGTTGTGCGGAGCGCCGGTCGGCGGATCCGCCCTGGCGTCGCGTCGGCGTCCGGACCCGCACACGTGCCGCGGGACCGCCCGTCCGCCGTGTTCGTGCCGGTCGGCCACGGGGGCCGGGACCGGCGGGTACGCGAGCGCGCGAAGTCACCCCGGAGTCCGGGGTGCGGGTCGAGTGTACGCCGCGGCCCGGGACGGCCTCACCCGGTGTGCCCCGGTTGTCCACATCGCCCGCCACCGGTCCACAGGATCTGCGACCAGGGGTTCTCCGCAGCGGATCAGCGGCACGCTGGCGCCATGTCCGCTACCGCCGACCCGCACCACCCGGCCTTCCGGGCGGCCGTACCGGGGGTCCGGTGCGGGCGCTGGTGGGCGAAGCTCCCGTGGAGGACAGGCCCGTGGCGAACAGGGAGGCGCGCGGCACCGGGTCCCGGCGGCGGGCGGCCGTCAGGCCGCGCGGCGGGCGGCGGTCCCGCGGTGGCTGTCGCCGTGCTGCTGATGACCGCCGTCGCATCCGGCCCGGCCGGCGCAGCGCCACCGATCCGAACCGCACCGGCCGAGACGGCCCCGGTGCCGGCCGGGCCGGGCCACCACACCACCACCGCGTACGGCTCCGCCCTCTCCGTGGGCGACCGCGACAACAGCCACCCCGAACACGGCGACCCCGACAAGAGCGACCCCGACAACGGCGGCCCCGGCGGCGACCGCCCGGACAAGCGCAGCCCGGACAAGCGCAGCCCGGACGACGGCCCGGACACCAACGGCCCGCACGCCAGCAGCCCCGCCGGCGACCCGGCCGAGTGGGGCCCGGCCAGAGGAGGCCCCGCCGGAGAGGGCCCCGCCGACGAGGGCCCCGCCGGAGAGGGCCCCGCCGCCGGGGAGCCGTCCTCGGGGAGCCCGGACGGCGGCGGCCCGGCCGCAGGCGATGTGGTTCTCCCCACCGGACCGGCCGGGGCGGGGGTACCCGCCGCACCGGCCGGGGCGGGAGTGCCCGCGCCGGGCGCGGGATACGCGTGGCCGCTGCTGCCCGTGCCCGCGGTGCGCACGCCGTTCCGGGCACCGGCCCACGCATACGGCCCCGGCCATCGCGGGGTGGATCTCGCCGGCACCGCCGGGCAGCCGGTGCTGGCCGCACGGGCGGGCACGGTGGTGTTCGCCGGTGCGGTGGCCGGTCGTCCGGTGGTGTCGGTGCAGCACGACGACGGGCTGCGCACGACGTACGAGCCGGTCGCCCCGCTCGTCGTCGCCGGGACGGTCGTGGCGGCGGGCGCGGTGCTGGGCGTGCTGGAGACCGGACATGCCGGCTGCCGCGACACGTGCCTGCACTGGGGTGCGCGCCGGGACCGCGCCGACTACCTCGATCCGCTGGTGCTGCTGCGACCGCCGCGGGTACGGCTGCTTCCGGTCCCCGAGCCCTGGCCCGGCTGACGGCCCGGCGCGCCGCGGCAGCGCGCGGGGTGACCCGGCGGCGGTGGCGGCCGTGGTGGTCAGCGGCACCTGCGTCGCGGGTCCGTCGGTGACCGGCGTGGCGCCTCGTCGGCGCCGGTCCGGCGCGACTCCCGCCCGGATCGCTCCGTCGCGGGCCCGTCTACCCGGCGGCCAGTTCCTCCAACCGCCCACGCAGCCGACCGACCAGCCGGGTGTGCAGCTGGCACACCCGCGACTCGGTGATGCCCAGCTCCCGGCCGATCTCTGCCAGGGTGCGGTTCTCCAGGTAGTACATGCGGACCACGAGTCGATCGCGCTCGCCGAGTTGCGCGACGGCCGCCTCCAGCTGCCGCGACGTCTCGCGGGCCTGCACGATCGTCATCGGATCGGGGGCGGCGTCGTCGGCCAGCAGCTCGGACAGACCTCCGCTGCCCTCGTCGAGCGCCTCCACGGAGACGAGCTGGGTGTGCCGGGTGAGGGTGCGCAGGTCCCGGACGGGCAGCCCGAGCTCGTCGGCGAGCTCGCGGTCGGTGGCCGCCCGGCGCAGCACCGCCTCCAGGCGCTCGCGCGCGCGGTCGAGCTCGCGCGCGCGGCCGCGGATGGTGCGCGGGACCCAGTCCTGGGCGCGCAGCTCGTCGAGAATGGCGCCGCGGATGCGCTGGGCGGCATAGCTCTCGAACCGCGGGCAGCGCTCGGGGTCGAACCGCTCCACCGCGTCGATCAGCCCGAACACCCCGGCCGAGACGAGGTCCGCGAGGTCGACGTAGGTGGGCAGCCCGACAGCCGTGCGGTGGGCCACGGCGCGCACGAGTGGCGTGTAGTGCACGAGCAACCGGTCGCGGACCGGGCGTGTCGGGCACGCCAGGTAGGCGTCCCACAGCCGGTCCACGGGGCTGCGGTCGCCGCTGGGGACGACCCGGGATACCGGTGCCGGGGACGGCGGGGACGGCTCCGTCAGCACCGTCTCGCGGTGGGCCAGTGCCGTGACCACGGCCCCGGTGAACGCCCTGAGCTGCGCCGATCCGTCCAGGACCGGACTAAGCCCTGGGGTGCGCCTGCTCATGTACCACCTTCAGCCGCTCGACGGTCACGTGTGTGTAGAGCTGAGTGGTTGCTAGCTTAGCGTGACCGAGCAACTCCTGTACGTAACGGAGGTCCGCGCCGCCGGCCATCATGTGAGTGGCTGCGGCGTGCCGCAGACCGTGCGGTCCGGTGTCCGGGGCGCCCGGCACCGCAGCCACCGCACGGTGCACCACCTCGCGCGCGATCCGCGGGTCCAGCCGCCCACCGCGGGCCCCGAGGAGCAGGGCAGGCGGTGAACCCGGGCGGGCGAGCTCGCGCCGCCCACCGTCGAGCCAGCGCCGCAACGCGGTGGCGGCCGGCACACCGTAGACGACGGTGCGTTCACGGCCGCCCTTGCCCAGCACGCGCACCGCCCGCCGTTCCTCGTCGACGTCGTCGACGTCGAGCCCGCACAGCTCTCCCACCCGCATCCCGGTGGCGTAGAGCAGCTCGAGGATCAGCAGGTCGCGCACGGCTGCGGGCTCGCCCTCCGCGGCTCCGGACACCGCCGCGTCGAACAGGGATCCGGTCTCCGCCGGGTCGAGGACGGCGGGCAGTGCCGTGCGCGGCCGTGGCGACACCAGCAGTGCGCCCGGGTCGGTCGCGAGCCGGCCGGTGCGGTGTGCCCAGGCCGTGAACGTCCGGGCCGCGGCAGCGCGCCGGGCCAGCGTGGACCGACCCGCACCCCCCGCGTGACCGTCGGCGAGCCAGCGACGCAGCAGCGCCAGGTCGATCGCCGCGACGTCGTCGATCCGGCTCAGCAACGGCAGCAGGTCCCCGCGATAGGCCCGCACGGTGTGCGCCGAACACCCGCGTTCCAGACCCAGGTGGCGGACGAACTCCTCCAGCACCGCGCCGACGGCCGGCGCGGGCTCCGGCACGCGCGACGGGGGCATGGCCCGGACGCTCCGCGATCCCCCGCCCCCGGTCAAGCACCGCAGGGCCGTGTCGGCGCCGGTGCACGGTGCGGCTCATCGCCCCACCGATCGCGGGTGCAGCCGCCACGAACCATCGCGGTGCTCCACCAGATCGCGCCGTTCGAGCTCCACGAGCGCCACCCGCACCGCACCCAGCGGCACGCCGGCCTCCTCCGCCAGCCATCGCGTCCCGCAGGCCCCACCGGCGGGGAAGGCGTCGTGCACCAGCTGCGCGGCGGGTTCGAGCCCGTCGGTCGCCCGCCTCGGGACGGGCGGGTCGAGAGCGAGCTGCGCGCCGATCGGACCGATCCCCTCCAGCACCTCCTCGGCGCGGGTGACGAGCACCGCCCCCTCCCGCAGCAACCGGTGACACCCCGCCGACATCCCGGACGTGACCGGACCGGGCACGGCCATCACCGGGCGACCGAGCGAGGCCGTGTCGGTGGCGGTCCGGGTGGCTCCGCTGCGCAGTCCGGCCTCGACGACGACGGTGCCGGCCGCGAGGCCGGCGATGAGCCGGTTGCGGACCAGGAACCGATGCCGGCCGGGGACGCTGCCGGGCGGGTACTCGCTCACCACCAGCCCGGTGCCGGCGATCCGGGCGAGCAGGGTCTCGTGCGCCCGCGGGTAGGCCCGGTCGGCGCCGCAGGCCAGCACGGCCACGGTGGCACCGGCCGCGCCCAGCGCTCCCCGGTGCGCGGCGCCGTCGATACCGATCGCCGCACCGGACACGACGGTGCAGGACCGTTGCGCCAGCGCCGCGCCCAGCTCCCCCGCGACGTGCGTGCCGTACCCGGTGGCCGCCCGGGCTCCGACCACCGCCACCGCCCGCTCGCACAGCGCGGCGAGCCGCCCCGGTCCCGTGACCCACAGCGCCACCGGCGGCGCCAGCTCGCCGACGCCGCAGCCCGCCAGCGCCTCGAAGGGTCCGGCCGGCCATTCGGGATGCTCCGGGGTGAGCAGGCGCATCCCCGACGCCGCGGCCGCGGCCAGGTCGGCGGCCGCGCGCTCCACCCCCCGCCGGGCCGCGGTCTCGGCGGCGACCGGTGCGGGAACGTCGCCGCGCCGCACCCGTTCGGCCGCCTCGACCGGACCGACCTCCACCACGAAGCCGGCCAGCCCCGGGGCGGGTGGTTCGGCAACCCGGGAGAGGTAGGCCCGGGCCAACAGGTCCGGAGCCCACCGCGGCTCCCGGGGGACCACGGCGTCGTCCCGCGCGCTCATGCCGCCCTCCGGTCGCGGAAGTACAGCGCCGCCTCCACGTGCTCGCGGTCCGGCCGGCTCGTGCCGGACAGATCGGACAGCGTCCACGCCACCCGCAACGCGCGGTCCGCCCCGCGCGCGGTGAGCTCGCCCGCCCGCATCCCCGCGTCGAGGGGGCGCACGGCCGCGGGCGGCAACGCGTACCGCGACCGGAGCACCGGCCCGGGGACCTCCGCGTTGGTGCGCCAGCCGTCGGCCGCCCAGCGCTCGGCCGCCGCCGCACGGGCCGCCAGTACCCGGGCGCGCACCGTGGCCGTGTCCTCCCCCTCGGCGGCCTCCGTGGTGAAGGTGGTGACGGGGTACATCCGCGCCCGCAGGTCCACCCGGTCCAGCAGCGGGCCCGACAGCCGGCCGAGGTAGCGGCGGCGCACCAGCGACGGGCATACGCAGTCGCGGTCGTGGGCCGGTGCGCACGGGCAGGGGTTGGCGGCGAGCACGAGCTGGAAGCGGGCCGGGTAGTGCACCGTGCCCTCCGCCCGGGCCAGCCGGACCTCGCCCTCCTCCAACGGGGTGCGCAGCGCGTCGAGCAGGTGGGCACCGAACTCCGGTGCCTCGTCGACGAACAGCACGCCGCGGTGGGCCAGCGACACCGCGCCGGGGCGCGCGAGCCCACCACCCCCGCCGACGAGCGCGGCCATGGAGCTCGAGTGGTGCGGGGCCACCAGCGGCGGGACCGTGGCGAGCGGAGCACCGTCGGGCAGCCGCCCGGCCACCGACCGGATCGCGGCGAGCGCCAGCGCGTCGTCGGTGGTGAGCCGCGGGAGCAGGCCGACGATCCGCTGGGCCAGCATCGTCTTGCCGGTGCCCGGCGGGCCCACCAGCAGCAGGTGGTGCCCGCCGGCGGCCGCCACCTCCAGCGCGTGCCGCGCGTCGTCCTGCCCGAGCACGTCGGCGAGGTCGGGTGGCTCGTCGCCGCCCGGTCCGGGCGGCGGGCCCGGGCGGCGCAGCAGCGCCCCGTCGCGCAGCCACCCGAGCACCTCGGCCAGATCGGTCGCGCCGTGCACCTCGATGCCGCCGACGAGCGCCGCCTCCGACAGCGCCACCTCCGGCACGACCACCCGCGCCATCCCGGCGTCGCGGGCCGCGAGCAGGCAGGGCAGCACGCCGCGCACCGGCCGCAGCCTCCCGTCCAGCGCGAGCTCCCCCAGCAGGACGGTGCGCTCCAGCGACCGCTGCGGCACCGTGCCGGCCGCCGCCAGGACGCAGCAGGCGAGCGCCAGGTCGAACGCGCTTCCCGTCTTGCGCAGCGTGGCCGGGCTCAGGGCCAGCACGATCCGCTCGTTGGGCCACACCAGCCCGGAGTTGACGACCGCCGCACGCACCCGGTCCTGCGACTCGCGCAGCGCCGCGTCCGGCAGCCCCAGCAGGTGCACGCCGGGCAGGCCGCCGCCGACGTCGGCCTCGACCTCGACGACGTGCCCGTCGACGCCGCGCAGCGCCACCGACCACCCTCTGGCGAGGCCCATGTCAGAACGCCTCGCGGTAGTGCTGGACGGTGGCGGGACGCCCCGGCTCGATCAGCACCGCGCAGACGTCGAACCGGACGTCGCTCCAGCGCACCCGGTGCGCGGCGAGCCAGGCGTTGGTGACCTTGCGGATACGGGCGATCTTGCGACCGTCGACGGCCTCGGCGGGCTCACCGAAGCGGGTGCCCGACCGGGTCTTCACCTCGCAGACGACGAGCCGGTCGCCCTGCGCCGCCACGACGTCGAGCTCACCGTGGCGGCACCGCCAGTTGCGCGACAGGACCACCAGGCCCTGCCCCTCCAGGTACTGCACCGCGACGTCCTCGCCGCGGCGTCCGAGCTCGTCCTTGTCGGCCATGCCCCCAGGATCGGAGTCCGGGGCGGGCCGCGGCGGCGATCACCAGAATCTGTGGATGGCCGGAGGCCGATGTGGACAACCTGCCGCGCGGGCGGCGGAACGGTGGAACGTCAGGAGCCGAACTGGGTACCCTCGGGCAGTCGCAGGTCGGGCTTGTCGAGCTCCTCGACGTTGACGTCCTTGAACGTCAGCACCCGCACGTTCTTGACGAACCGGGCCGGGCGGTACATGTCCCACACCCAGGCATCGGACATGCGCACCTCGAAGTAGACCTCCCCGTCCGCGTTGCGCGGGGTGACGTCCACGGAGTTGGCGAGATAGAAGCGGCGCTCGGTCTCCACGACGTAGGAGAACTGGGAGACGATGTCCCGGTACTCCTTGTAGAGCGTGAGCTCCATCTCGGTCTCGTACTTCTCGAGATCCTCGGCACTCATCGCACTACCTCGTCCACCGGGTCCTCGGTCACGTACTCATTGTGGACCAGCACCGCGCCGCCGTCCCTCGCGGCCCGCACGTTGACGAACGAGAAGCGGTGCACCGGCGCCGGGCCGTGCTGGGCCAGTGCGGCGTCGTGCATCGGCGTGCAGTAGCCCTTGTGCTCCGCGAAGCCGTAGCGTGGGAACTCCGCGTCCAGCCCCACCATGATCCGGTCCCTGGTCACCTTGGCCAGCACCGACGCGGCCGCCACACACGCGGCCACCTGGTCCCCCTTGGGCACGGCGAGGGCGGGCCGGCCGAACCCGCGCACCGCGAACCCGTCGGTGAGGACGTAGCCGGGAGGGTCGGCGAGCCCGGCCACGGCCCGGCGCATCCCCTCGACGTTGGCGACGTGCACACCGCGCCGGTCGATGTCGGCCGGCGGGATGACGACGACGCAGTGGTCGACCGCGCGCCGCCGGATCAGGGCGTAGAAGTCCTCGCGGGCGGCCGCGGTGAGCAGCTTGGAGTCGGTGAGCCCGTCGAGCGCGCGCGCGTCCCCGGGGCGCAGCACGCAGGCCGCGACGACCAGCGGCCCGGCGCAGGCCCCGCGGCCGGCCTCGTCGACGCCGGCGACCGGGCCGAGTCCGTGCCGGTGCAGGGTGCTCTGCAGCGTCCAGGTGCCTGCCGAGCGGCGGACGACGGCACGGGACGGCCGCCACTGCGGGGGCAGGACGACGCGCGGACGGCGCCTGACGGGCACGTCGAGCTAGGAGCCGGGGTGCGCGGAACTCAGGACGCGGAGGTCGTCTCGCGCTTCTCCTTGATCTTCGCGGCCTTGCCGCGCAGGTCACGGAGGTAGTACAGCTTCGCGCGGCGCACGTCGCCCCGGATGAAGACCTCGATCTTGTCCAGGTTCGGGGAGTGCACCGGGAACGTGCGCTCGACACCGACGCCGAACGACATCTTGCGGACGGTGAACGTCTCGCGGGCACCGGAGCCGTGGCGGCGGATGACGACGCCCTGGAAGATCTGCACGCGGGAGCGGGTGCCCTCGATGACCTTCACGTGCACCTTGAGCGTGTCGCCCGGCCGGAAGGCGGGGATGTCGGAGCGCAGCAGCTGCGCGTCCAGGGCGTCCAGGGTGTTCATCGCGGAGATCCGTCCTCGGTGTCAGATTGCGGTCGTGCGGGGGCGCCACTCCTCTTCTCGGGGGTTGGCACCGGGCAGGCCCGTCGGGCACATGCGCTCGCAGACCAGTGTGCCAGACGGGTTCGGGCAACCCGACATCACCCGTCGCCGCGGGCGAGGAACCTGCGGTCCGCGGCGTCGAGCGCGTCGTCGGGGAGCGCGGCCAGCAGGTCGGGGCGGCGCTGCGCGGTGCGCTCCAACGCCCGGTCCCGGCGCCAGCGGTCGATCGCGGCGTGGTTGCCGCTGCGCAGCACCTCGGGGACGTCGAGGCCGCGCCAGCTGACCGGCCGGGTGTAGGCCGGGCCCTCCAGCAGCCCGTCGGAGAACGAGTCCTCCTGCGCGGACGCGGGGTTGCCCAGCACGCCGGGGATCAGCCGTACGACCGCCTCCACCATGACCAGGACGGCCACCTCGCCACCGACGAGGACGTAGTCGCCGATGCTGACCTCGTCGACGGGCATGCGCTCGGCGTAGAAGTCGACGACGCGCTGGTCGATCCCCTCGTACCGCCCGCAGGCGAACACCAGCCGCGACTCGGTCGACCAGGCCTGCGCGACGGCCTGGGTGAACGGCCGCCCCGCCGGGGTGGGGACGACGAGCCGCGCGGGACCACCCGCCTGCACAGCACCCGCCGCGGTGGCGGCCGGTGCACCGAGGACCGCGTCCAGCGCCTCCCCCCACACCTGCGGGCGCATCACCATGCCGGGCCCGCCGCCGTAGGGCGAGTCGTCGACGGCCTGATGCACGTCGTGGGTCCAGTCCCGCAGGTCGTGCACGGCGAGGTCGAGCAGCCCGGCGTCGATCGCCCGCCCGAGCAGCGCCTCCCGCAGCGGCGCGACATACCCGGGGAAGATGGTGACGACGTCGATCCGCACGCGCCGCACCGTACGCGCCCGAACGCCGCCGCACCTCGGAGCCGTACCGCTGTTCGCGGGCGTCCTGGTCCGCAGTGTGGCTCCGAAGTGCGGGCGGGCTCAACTCGCCCGGCGGCCGCGGACCAACTCCTCCACCATGATCCGCGCCGTGTCCAGGCGGGCGCCGCGGGCCAGCAGGATCGTCTGCGCGGACCCCTCGGCGTGCAGCAGGCCCAGCAGGAGGTGCTCGCAGCCGATGTAGTTGTGCGTGCACCGCAGTGCCTCGCGCAGCGCCAGCTCCAGCGCCTTCTTCGCGCTCCGGTCGACCGGGACGTGTCCGGCGAACCAGCGACCCCGGCCCGAGGCCGCGCGCGTGCGGTCGAGCGCGCCCGCGCCGAAGGTGTCCTCCACATGGCGGCGCACCTCGTCGAGGTCGATGCCCAGCGTGGCCAGCGCGTCCGCGTCCGACGGCCCGAGCGGGCGGAGCGCGTCGACGTCGGCGCGGACATCGGCGGGATCGACGCCGTGCCCGGCCAGCACGGTCAGGGCCAGGTTGTCGGGCACCCGGTACAGCGCGAGCAGCAGGTGCTCGGTGCGGATGGCCTCGGCCCCCTGTGAACGGGACTCCTCCTGCGCCGCCACGACGACCTGGCGCGCCTTGTCGGTGAACCTCTCGAACATGTCGCCTCCCTCAGAACCCGAACCGGCGGTACTTCTTGTGGACGGCCTGGCGGCTCACCCGCAGCACCTCGGCGATCTGTTGCCACGACCAGCCCTGGTCCCGGGCGTTGGTCACCTGCAGTTCCTCCAGCGACTCCAGCAGTCCCCGCAGGGACGCCACGGCCGCCAGCCCGACGGCCGGGTCCCTGCTGGACGCCGCAGCCGCCACCTTCGTCGCATCAGCCATGTCGTCAACCTACGTTGACAAGAGGCGCCATGTCAACCACGGTTGACGACGACGGATGCCCGCCGACCCACGCCCGCCGCCGGTTGCGGGCACTGACCGCGGGCGCGGGTCGCGGCCCGGCACGCACCGGGCGGTCGCGTCCGGCAGCGGGGGCCGCGGGGTGGAAGGCTCGGAGCGTGGACACGGGACAGCGCGCGGCGAGCACGGCTCGGGCGCTGGCCGAGCAGGCCGACCTGCGAGCGGTGGTCTTCGTCGAGGGGGCCTCCGACCACGCCGCCCTGGAGGTACTGGTCGCCCGGAGCGGACCCGCCGTCCACGGCGTCGCCGTGGTGCCCATGGAGGGGTTCACCGGGATCGGGCGGTTCCTGGCCACCTTCGGCCCGGCCGGGCGCGGTCTGCGGCTCGCCGGGCTGTGCGACGAGGCCGAGGCGCCCTACATGCGGCGCCACATCGCCGCCGCCGGTGTCGACGGCTCCACCTTCCACGTCTGCCACCCGGACCTGGAGGGTGAGCTGATCTCCGCCCTCGGTGTCGACGGGGTCGAGCGGGTGCTGGGGACGATGGGCGAGCTCGGGTCGTTCCGCCGCTTCCAGCGCCAGCCGTTCCACCGGGACCGGCCCGTCGCCGCCCAGCTCCGCCGGTTCCTCGGCACCCGCAGCGGCCGCAAGATCGCCGCCGCCCGCGCGCTGGCCCGCGCCCTGCCCCCCCCCGAGCGGATACCGGGTCCCCTCGCCGGCGTGGTGGCGGCCGTGACCTGACGGTGCCCGAGTCCGGCGCTGCCGCTGTTCGCCCGGCGACGGCAGCGTGCCGCAGCGCGCTTCGCCACCGCTCGCGCACATCTTCCCGCTGGTCGCAGAGGACCCACCCTGTGCGAGCGACCGAGGGATCTGCGACAGCGGCCGATCGGTCAGAACAACTCCGCCCGGGCCGCTCCCCCGGGTCCGCCGTCAGCAACGCGGCGTGGTCATCCTGCCGGGTTCAGATCGGCGTCGAGCAGGCCATCGGGCGGGGTGAGGACGATCCGGCCGCCGTCGAGGTCGACGGTGGGGACGATGGCGTGCACGAAGGGCACCAGCGCGTCGGGGGCATCGGCGCGGGCGAGTACGAGCAGTTCGCCTGCGGGGCCGTGCTGGATCTCGCGGACGGTGCCGACGACCGTGCCGTCGGCCAGCTCCGCTCGCAGGCCCTCGAGCTGGTGGTCGTGGAACTCGTCGGGATCGCCGGTAGGGCCCAGCTCGGAGACGTGCACGAGCAGGCGGGTGCCGCGCAGCGGCTCGGCCGCGGTGCGGTCCGGGATCTCGGTGAAGCGGACGAGCAGCTTCCCGGAGTGCCAGCGCAGGGACTCGACGGTGAGCGTGACGTCGGCCGCGCCGGCGCAGCGCCCGACGAGCGCCGCGCCGGGGGCGAACCGCTCGTCGGGCGAATCGGTGCGGACGTCCACACCGAGCTCGCCGCGCAGGCCGTGCGCCCGCACCACGACACCGACGAGCAGTTCTCCGGCTCGTCCGCGGACGGGTGCGGGCACGGCTGTGGGTTCAGCGGTCGGTGTCGACGACGTCGACCCGCACGCCACGACCACCGATTCCGCCGATGACGGTGCGCAGCGCGGTGGCCGTGCGGCCGCCGCGCCCGATGACCTTGCCCAGGTCCTCCGGGTGCACCCGCACCTCGAGGGTGCGGCCGCGCCGGCTGGTGACCAGGTCCACCTGCACCTCGTCGGGGTGATCGACGATCCCCCGGACGAGGTGCTCCAGGGCGTCGGCCAGGACCGTCACGATTCCGCGGAGGCGGTCTCAGCCGGGGCGGACTCGGCCGGAGCGGCGTCGTCGGCCTTGGCGTCGTCGGCCTTGGGCTCCTCGGCCTTCGGCGGACGCTTGTCGGTCTTCTTCTTCGCGGTGGTGGCCTCGGTGGTGGGCTCCTCGCCCGCCGCGGCGAGCGCCGCGTTGAAGCGCGCGATCTTGTCGACCTTCTCCTTCTGCGGCTTGAGGGTGCCCTCGGTGCCCGGCAGGCCCTTGAACTTCTGCCAGTCGCCCGTGATCTCGAGCAGGTGCTGCACCGGCTCGGTGGGCTGCGCGCCCACGCCGAGCCAGTACTGCGCACGCTCGGAGTCGACCTCGATCAGGCTCGGCTCGTTCTTCGGGTGGTACTTGCCGATGGTCTCGATCGCCCGGCCGCTGCGGCGGCTACGGGCGTCGGCGACGACGATGCGGTAGTACGGCTGACGGATCTTGCCCAGCCTCATCAGCTTGATCTTGACGGCCACGCGCTAACTGCTCCCTGGATCGGACTTTCGGCGATGAGGCCGCACTGCTCGCGTGGGGTTACGGGCTGCGCGTCGCTCGACGTTGTGGGGCCGCGGCTGGTAGAGGGCCGGCCGCGGGACCGACCAGCCATTGTGCCAGACGCCGCCGCCCGCGCACCCCCCGGTCGTTCAGAGTGCGGGGAAGGTGCCGGTCAGCATGAGGTAGAGCCCGATGCCGGGGAGCAGGTTGTTGGCCTGGTGCGCCACGATCGGCGCCAGCAGTCCGCCGCCGTAGATCCGGGCGAGGCCGATGGGCACCGCCACCACGAGCAACAGGATCGCCCGGGGCCACTCGAAGTGGGCCAGAGCGAAGATCACCGTGCTGACGCCGAACACCACCCACACGTTCGCCCCGAGTCGGGTGAGCCCGCCCCAGAGCAGCCCGCGGAAGAGGATCTCCTCGCACACCGGCACGACGAGGACCACCAGCGACGCGATGAGCAGTGCCTCGGCCGGGGGCATGACGAGGTCACCGAAGATGTCCCCGACCGCGGACGAGGCGTCCTCCCCCACCACCGACACGTAGACCGCCGACGCCGGCAGGCTGACGAACAGCCCGCCGAATCCGAACGCCAGGCCGATCCCGAGCTCGCGCCAGCTCCACCGCAGCCCGAAGTCGACGAACGGCCCGTTGCCGCGCACGACCGTGATCACGACGGCGACCGCGGCCGTGACGAGGCCCGGCACCGCGACGGCCACCGCGAGTGCCGCGGTCGACGGCGGCCCGGAGCCGAGCAGGATCACGCCGATCACCAGCGACACGAGCAGGAAGACGGCCTGCGCGAGCAGGTAGGCGCCGATGCCCCAGCGGTGCCGCGGGGCGGCGGGGGGCGCCGACGCCGGGGCGGAGTGGTGGGTCGGCATCGACACCGGGTGGGGTGGGTACGGCGCCATCGACCCGGGGCCGGCCCCCACGGGCACAGCCTGCCGCATCCCGTGGTCGCGGGTCGGCCACGGCGCGGGGGGCGGCGGACCCCAGGCGGGGGGCGGCGGGCCCGCTGCGGTCGCGCCGGGGCCCCACGGACCGGTCGCCGGTGGACCGGGCACGGGCACGGACGCGGCGGGCGGCCCAGGCGCGGCGGGCGCAGACGCGGCGGACGACCCAGGCGCGGCGGGCGGCCGCGGCGTAACGGGCACGGACGCGGCGGGCGGCGGTGCGGCGGCGGGTGCAGACGCCGCAGCGGCGGGCGGCCCGGCAGGTGCGGGCGGCCCGGCAGGTGCAGGCGCACCTGCCGGTCCCGCCATCGGCGGGACCGCCCGGGACGGAACGGGCGGCGGAGTCACCGGGAGCCGGATGCCGGGGTCGGTCGCCTCACCGTCCGGCGACCCGGCCCCGGCGGGGGCCGTGAGGCCGTGCGGCGGGGTCGCGGTGTCGTCGGACGCGGGTGCCCCGCCCGCCGCGACGCCGTGCGCGCGGGCCGCACCCGCCGGCGCCGAGGACCCCGGCGGGGAGGGTTCCGCGGACCGACCGTCCCTGCGGCGCGGCACGGGCCCGGGCGCCGGGAGGGGACGGTGCCGCGAACGGCGACGGACGATCCCCCGCCCCACGGCGACCACCGCCGCGGCGAGCACCGCGGCGACGACGATCCACATCGCGCGCACGCCCGCCGTTCCGGTCCGGGCGGCCCTGTGAGGCCGCTCACCCCCGCTGCCTCCCACTGATCGCACGACCCGACGCTACCGGCCGCCCGCCCCGCCGACCCGGCGGCGGGTGGACCCGGCCCGATCCTGGCGGACACCCGCCGATCCCCGTGCCCGGCGAGGGGAGGCCGGCGGACGAGGCGACCGACCGTGCGCGCCCGCAGGACGGCGAGGATTCGACGGTCGGTCGGTTGCGGGCCCCGGACCCGTGCCGCGGGGAGCCGCCGGGAGGCCGCGCATCCGTTGACCGTGACTTCCAGGACCCGGCCCCGGAACAGCCGTCCTCCGCCGGACGTCGTCGATCCGGCGTGACGCGCCGTGCTCGCCCGGACGCGGGACGGGCGGGCCGCGATCACCGACGGCCACCTCGGCCGGAGGGCGTCAGGTCGCGAACACGCGCCCCCGGAGCATGACCAGCGCCGGGTCGTCGAGGGCGGCGGGGTCGGTGCGCGGGTCGGTGCGGTAGACGACCAGGTCGGCCGGGGCACCGTCGGTGAGGCCGGCACGGCCCAGCCACTCGCGGGCGTGCCAGCTCGCGGCGCCGAGCGCGTCGGGGTGCCCGGCCGCGGCCAGCGCGCGGATCTCGTCGGCGATGCGGCCGTGGGAGATGCCACCGCCCGCGTCGGTGCCCGCGAACACCGGCACGCCCGCCTCGGTGGCGCGCCGGACCACGTCGTGGGCACCGGCGTGCAGCTCCCGCATGTGCGCGGCGTAGGTGGGGTACTTCGTCGCCGAGTCGGCGATGCCGGGGAACGTCTCCACGTTGATCAGCGTGGGTACGAGCGCGGTGCCGCGGGCCGCCATCTGCGCGATCAGGTCGTCGGTCAGCCCGGTGCCGTGCTCGATGCAGTCGATGCCCGCGCCGATCAGACCGGGCAGGGCGTCGGTGCCGAACACGTGGGCGGTGACCCGGGCCCCCGCGGCGTGCGCGGCCCCGATCGCGGCGCGCAGCACGTCGTCGGACCACAGCGGGGCGAGGTCACCGACGCCCCGGTCGATCCAGTCGCCGACCAGCTTGACCCAGCCGTCGCCGCGGGCCGCCTGCTCGGCCACGTGCTCGGGCAACAGCGCGGGATCGTCGAGGTCGACGGACAGGCCGGGGATGTAGCGCTTCGGGCGGGCCAGGTGCCGCCCGGCCCGGATGATCTCCGGGAGGTCGTCGCGGGCCTGCAGGGGGGTCGTGTCGACCGGGGAGCCGCAGTCGCGGATCAGCAGCGTGCCGGCGTCGCGGTCGGTCCGGGCCTGGGCGTCGGCCTCGTCGAGGTCGACCGGCCCGGCCGGGCCCAGGCCCACGTGGCAGTGCGCGTCGACCAGACCGGGGACGATCCAGCCGCCGTCGACGAGCAGGTCGCCGCCCCGGGCGGCGTCGAGGAAGACGTGCCCGCCGTCGACCGTCAGCTCGACGGACCGGTCGGCGTCCCGCCCGCCCGCCCCGAGCAGGACCCCGCGTACCCGGTTCACGTTCACTTGCCCTTCGGGAAGCGCAGCTTGCTGGGGTCGAACCCGGGCGGGAGCTGGTCGAGACCGGGCGGGAGCTGCTGCAGGGTGGGCGGCAGCCCGGACATGTCCGGCAGGCCCCCGCCCGAGCGTGACGGGGTCGGGCGCCCCTTGCCCTTCTTGGACTTCCGCTTGCTGGCCAGCTTCTTCGTGGCGCTGCGCTTCCCGCCGCCGAAGCCGAACTGTCCGGCCATCTGCTGCATCATCTTGCGGGCCTCGAAGAAGCGGGTGACCAGGTCGTTGACATCGCCCACCGACACCCCCGACCCGTTGGCGATGCGCAGCCGCCGCGATCCGTTGATCATCTTCGGGTCGGCCCGCTCGGCGGGGGTCATGCCGCGGATGATCGCCTGCAGCTTGTCGAGGCTCTTGTCGTCGACCTGCGCGAGCGCGTCCTTCATCTGCCCGGCGTTGGCGCCCGGGAGCATGCCGAGGATGTTGCCGATCGGGCCCATCTTGCGGATGGCCTGCATCTGCTCGAGGAAGTCCTCCAGCGACAGCTCACCGGAGCCGATCTTCTGCGCGGTGCGGGCCGACTGCTCCTCGTCGAAGACCTGCTCGGCCTGCTCGATGAGCGAGAGCAGGTCGCCCATCCCGAGGATCCGGCTCGCCATGCGGTCGGGATGGAAGACGTCGAAGTCCTCCAGCTTCTCCCCGCTGGACGCGAACAGGATCGGCTGGCCCGTAACCTCACGGACCGACAGCGCCGCGCCACCGCGGGCGTCGCCGTCGAGCTTGGTGAGCACCACGCCGCTGAACCCGACGCCGTCACGGAACGCCTCGGCGGTGGCCACCGCATCCTGGCCGATCATGGCGTCGACGACGAACAGCACCTCGTCGGGGGACACCGCGTCGCGGATGTCGGCGGCCTGGCGCATCAGCTCCTCGTCGACACCCAGGCGGCCCGCGGTGTCGACGATGACCATGTCGAACATCGTGGAGCGGGCGTGCGCGATCCCGCGGCGGGCGACGTCCACCGGGTCGCCCACACCGTTGCCCGGCTCGGGTGCGAACGTCGTGACCCCGGCCCGCTCGCCGACGATCTGCAGCTGGTTGACCGCGTTGGGGCGCTGCAGGTCGCACGCCACGAGCAGCGGGGCGTGTCCCTGGCCCTTCAGCCATGCCGCGAGCTTGCCGGCGAGCGTGGTCTTGCCGGAGCCCTGCAGGCCGGCGAGCATGATCACGCTCGGCGGCTCCTTGGCGAACCGCAGCCGCCGCGTCTCGCCGCCGAGTACGCCGACGAGCTCCTCGTTGACGATCTTGACGACCTGCTGCGCCGGGTTCAGCGCCCCCGAGACCTCCGCGCCCTTGGCCCGCTCCTTGACGCGCGCGACGAAACCGCGCACCACGGGCAGCGCGACGTCGGCCTCCAGCAGCGCGATGCGGATCTCGCGCGCGGTGGCGTCGATGTCGGCCTCGGACAGGCGGCCCTTGCCACGGAGGTTCGCCAGCGTGCCGGACAGGCGCTCGGAGAGGTCGTTGAACACCCGGACAAGCCTACTGGGCGCCGACCCGGGTCCGCTGCACCGGCGGGTCGAGCACCAGTCCGGCGCGGGCCCGGGCGCGGTCCAGCACGGTCACGCTCGCCCATTCCGGTGACGGCCCGGGCGGCCGCGCCGCGGCCGCGGCGTGCCGGGTGAACGAGCGTCCCGGCACCACCCGGCCCCGCACGGCCTGCCCGCGCAGCGCGTCCGCGGGCTCGACGTGCAGCCACAGCAGGTGCGCGGACCGGCCGGTGAGCGCGGCCAGCCGGGCGAGCGCGGCGCGGGTGCCCGGGTCGGTGGCCGGCAGGTGGGCGACGACGACGGGCACGCGTGACACCGCCGCCCGCACCACCGCCAGCCGGTGCAGCAGGTGCACCAGCCCTCGGTAGGAGCGGTAGGGCACGCCCGGCAGCGCACGGCGCAGTGCGGCGCGCTGGACGTCGGAGTCGAGCACGACCACCCGCGCGTCCACCGGCAGCCCGGCGAGCAGCGTGGACTTCCCCGCCCCGGGCATCCCCGCGACCAGCACCAGCGCGCGGCACGACAGCTCCACGCGCACCGGAACGCCAGGTCCCCCGATCACGCCGCGTACAACGCAGGGTGGGGGCCGATCGTTCCGCACCCTCCCATGATCCTGGAACGGGAATCCGGCCCGGATCGGGCCGAGTTCGCGTTGCACGACCATGTCGGCGCCCGGCGGGGCAGGTCAGAGCGCGTCAGTGCCGCGCTCCCCCGTGCGCACGCGGACGACCTGGTCCACCCGCGTGGTCCAGACCTTGCCGTCGCCGATCTTGCCGGTGCGGGCGGCCTCGACGACGGCATCGATCACCCTCTCGGCGAGCGCGTCGTCGACCACGACCTCGACCCGGACCTTCGGCACGAAGTCGACGGCGTACTCCGCGCCCCGGTACACCTCGGTGTGGCCCTTCTGCCGGCCGTAGCCCTGCACCTCGGACACGGTCATGCCGAGCACGCCGAGGCGCTCCAGCGCGTTCTTGACGTCGCCGAGCGCGAACGGCTTGACGATGGCGGTCACCAGGATCATCGGGTCGTCTCCTCCTCGGCGGTACGCGCCACGATGCCGCCACCGCGGGCCGCGGTCGACAGCGGGGTGACGTCGTCGCCGGTCTCGGCGTGCTCGGCCCGGCGTCCGTTCCGTTCAGATGCGCCGGTCCGGGACGCATGTCGGAGCCGTACTGCTGTCCTGCCGGTCCAGGGACAGCGGTGTGGCTCCGGAGTGCGGATCCGGGGCGGGCAGACTGCCCGCGTGGGAGGGGTGCGCCGGGCGGCTCTGTTGACCGCGGGGTTGGCCCTCGCCGGGTCGACGCTCGGGTTGGTGCGCGACCTCGCCATCGCCGTCGTGTTCGGTGCGGGGCCCGATGTGGACGCGTTCCTCGTGGCACAGGGGCTGATGAACCTCGTGCTCGGACTCATCACCGGGGCGCTCGCGAAGGCGGCGGTGCCCGTGATGGCCCGTGCCGTCGACGCCGGGCGCCCGGCGGCCGGGATGGCGTCGGTGCGGGCCGCGCTCGGGCTCGCCTGCCTCGTGCTGGCGGTCGGCGCGGGCGCGGTGTGGGTCGGGGCCGGCGGCGTGGTCGCGCTGCTGGCTCCCGGGTTCGACGCGCCCACCGCCGCGCTCGCCGTGGAGCTGAGCCGGATCGTGCTGATCGCCACCGTGCTGATCACGGCGACGAACCTGCTGGCCGGTGCGGGGCAGGCGCTGGGCCGGTTCGGACCCTCGGCGCTGCAGAGCGTCGGGTTCAACCTGGTGATGATCGCGGCCGCGGCCGTGGCCGGACCGGTGTTCGGCGCCACGGCACTGGCCTGGGGCTTCGTGCTCGGTTCGGCGGTCCGGCTGGTCCTGCAGCTGATCCCGCTGCGCGCGGCCCGGCTGCCGGCGTGGCCGACGCTGCGGCTGCGCGACGAGGGGCTGCGCGAGATGCTGCGCCTGGTGCCCGCGCTCGTCGTCGGCAGCGCGCTGTCGTCGGTGAACACGCTGGTGGACCGCGCGGTGGCCTCGACGCTGGGCCCCGGGTCGGTGGCCGCGGTGAACTTCGCGGGGCGCCTGTCGTCCACGATCGACCTGCTGCTCGTGGCCACGCTGCTCGCCGCGCTCTACCCGAGGCTGGCGGCGGCCGTCACCCCCGCCCGGCGCGCGGAGCTGCGTGACCTGACGGCCCGCGGGGTGGCCGTGCTGGCGGTGGTGATGGTGCCGATCGCGGCCGGGATGGCGCTGGCCGCCACCCCGCTGGTGCGGCTGGTGTACGGCTACGGCGCGTTCGACGACACCGCGGTGGCGCTGACGGCGTCGGCCGCGGGGGTCTTCGCCGTCGGCATCCCGGTGCTCGCCGTGCGGGAGGTGGCGGCCCGTACCTGCTACGCGCTGGGGGACGGCACGGTGCCGGTGGTGTCGGCGGCCGTCGGGGTCGCCGTCAACGTGGTGCTCGACCTGGTGCTGGCGCCGGTGTTCGGGGTGGCCGGGATCGCGGCGGCGACCGTCGTCTCGGTGGCCGTGGCGACCGGGGTGACGCTGGCGGGGCTGCACCGCAGGCACCGGGCCGTGCCCCCGCTGGGGCGTCTGGGCGGTGGGCTGGCCCTCGCGGCGGCGGCGGGCGTCGGCACCGGGTGGGCGGCGCGGCTGCTCGTGGGGTCCCCCGCGGACGGTCCGCTGGGCGCGGCGCTGGTGTGCTCGGCCGTGGGCGTCGGGGTGCTGGCCGGCTACCTGCCGGTGCTGCGCCTGACCTGCCCCGAGCAGTTCCGGCTGCTGAGGAGCCTGCCGTCGGACCTGCGCCGCCGCCGCTGAGGCGCCCGGGAGGACGGCGGGTCAGAGGGGCGGAGCAGGACCAGGGGGGTGCTCTGGCCGGCGTTGCCCTGGGGGTTGTCGGCCAGCAGCCGCAGCAGTACCTCCGGGTCGGGCCCGCCCGCGGACACCGAGCGGACCGAACCGCCGCGGTCGTTGACGTCCACGACCGCCACCGCCCGCCCCAGCCGGGACGCCAGGTGATGCCCGAGCAGCGCCGCCTCCCCCGGCAGCAGCGGGGGCAGCAGCGCGTCGCGATAGGCGCCGCGCAGGCCGTCGAGGTCGCGGGCGGTGCTGCCCAGCAGCCGGTAGAACGTGCCCGTGGAGCCGAACGGGCGGGCGAGCGCGGCGGCCAGCGCGGCCCCGACGACACGCGCCGGGCCGGCCTGGTCGAGCACGAACTGCATCTTGCGCGGCTGGGACAGGCCCAGGCTGTTGCCGACCGGGCGGACCGAGCGGGCCAGCAGGTGCGCCAGCGCCCCCGCCCGCAGCCCGTGGGCGTCCACGGTGCGACCGCTCGTCACCACGGCGACCTTCTCGGCGACGGCCACGACGTCGCCCGGGCGCGGCGAGCCGTCGGGCATGGTGGCGACGGCCACGACGTCGCCCGGGCGCGGCGAGCCGTCGGGCAT
Organism: Pseudonocardia sp.; assembly: GCF_029263155.1. GTDB lineage: Bacteria > Actinomycetota > Actinomycetes > Mycobacteriales > Pseudonocardiaceae > Pseudonocardia. Next base: position 8,751 of record NZ_JAJCYB010000076.1, on the reverse strand, counting down.
GGTGGCGAGCGCCGCCGCCAGCGCACCACCGAGATCGTCGTCGGCGTCGAGCCACGGCGTGCGCAGCAGTACCCGCCGCCAGCGGCGCCCGGCGGCCACCAGCACCACATCGGACGCCACCGGCGCGGCGAGGGGGTCGGGCCCCGGCTCGACACGCAGCGACGTGGTCATGGTCGAGAGCATGACCCGTGAACATGAAACGACGATGACAACACGCCGCGAACGGACATTTCAGCCCGCCGCGGCGAGAACCGCCTGTTCGATCCGCCTGCGCTCCTCGCGCCGGAACCCTCCGTCGCCGGCCGGTCCCGCGAGGCAGAACGAGTCCACCACCGACCCCCCGAGGGTGGCCACCCGAGCCCAGCGCAGGTCGGCGTCGCAACCCTCCAGCGCGGTGGCGATGCGGTGCAGCAGCCCGATGCGGTCGGTGCCGCGCAGCTCCATTACCACCGCGCCGGTGGCCTCGTCGTCGAACCACAGCACCCGCGGCGGGGCCACGGGTTCCGACGCGGTGGTGGGCGCGTAGTCGCGCTCCTTGCGGATGAGTGCGTCGGCGAGCACGAGCGTGCCGTCGAGCACGCGGCCCAGGTCCGTGCGCAGCAGCGCCGGGTCGGGCAGGCCCCCGAACCGGGGTGACACGGTGAAGGTGAAGACCGCCACGTCGTTCACGGTGCTCAGCTCGGCGGCGTGCACCTCCAGCGAGTGCAGCGCCAGCACCCCGGCCGCCGCCGCCAGCGAGCCGCGCCGGTCGGGCACCGCCACCAGCACCGTGGCCGGGGCCGACTCGTCGGCGAAGCGCACCTGGGCGCGACCCTCGGCCGTGACGGCGGCGGCCAGCTCACCGCCGTCGCCCTCCGGGGCCGCGGGCAGCACCTGGCCCGTCATCAGCGCGCGGCAGCGGATCGACAGGTCACCGATCAGCGCCTTCTTCCACGGGCTCCACACGCCCGGCCCGGTGGCCAGCGAGTCGGCCTCGGCCAGCGCGGTGAGCAGGTCGAGCAGCAGCGCGGCGGTGCCCGGCGCGCCCTGCGCGACGGCGCCGCCGAGCGTGTCGACCACCCGGCTGACGGTGGCCGGGTCGTCGAGGTCGCGGCGGGTGGCCGTGTGCGGGAGCAGCAGGTGGTGGCGGACCATCGCCCCGAGCACCGCGACGTCGGGCTCGGGGAAACCGAGCCTGCGCCCCACCTGCACGGCCAGCGACTCCCCCACCACCGAGTGGTCCCCGCCCCGGCCCTTGCCGATGTCGTGCAGCAACGTGCCCACCAGCAGCAGGTCGGGACGGGCGACGCGCGTGGTCAGGCGGGCCACCTGCGCGCAGGACTCCACGAGGTGCCGGTCCACGGTCCACACGTGCGCGCGATCGCGCGGCGGCAGGTCGCGCACGGCGCCCCACTCCGGGAACAACCGCCCCCAGAGCCCCGTGCGGTCCATCGCCTCCACGACGTCGACGAGCGGGCGGCCGGTGCCCAGCAGCGACAGCAGCTCCCCCAGCGCGTCGCGCGGCCACGGCGCGCGCAACTCGGGCGCGGTGTCGGCGAGCCGGTGCAGCGTGCCCGCGGCCACCGGCAGCCCGGTGCGCGCGGCCGTCGCGGCCACCCGCAGCACCAGCGCGGGGTCGCGGGCGGCCGTGGCGTCGCGCGCCAACGTCACCTCGCCGCCGTGCTCGACGACACCGGAGTCCAGCGGACGGCGCACCGGGCCGCGGCCCAGGCTCCGCCGACCCAGCGCGGCCAGCCCGCGCCGCGGCAGCGCGTTGCGGGCCGAGCGCAGGCCGACCTCCGCGGAGAAGGCGACGGCCCGCGCCGCGCCGGACAGCGCGCGGGCGAGCTCGAAGCGGTCGCCGAGGTCCAGCACGGCCGCCACCTCGTCGGCGTCCTGGGCGCGCAGCGCGTCACGGGCGCGGCCGGCGAGGCGGTGCAGCTCGGTGCGGACGTCGAGCAGCAGCGTGCGCGCCTCCAGCACGTCGCCGGCCGGCCGGTCGATCAGCTGGGCGGCCGCGAGCGCGTCGACCAGCTGGATGTCGCGCAGGCCGCCGTGACCGTTCTTCAGGTCCGGCTCGACACGGTGCGCGACGTCGCCGACCTTCGCCCAGCGGGTGTTCGCGCCCTCGACGATCTCGTCGAACCGGCTGCGGATCCCGGCGCGCCACGCCTGGCGCACCGCGGCGTGGACGGTGTCGGTCAGCGCCGGATCGCCGGCGATGTGGCGCATCTCCAGCAGCCCGAACGCGGCCCGCAGGTCCGTCGCCGCGACCTGCACCGCCTGGCCGGGGGTGCGCACGGAGTGGTCGAGGCCGATGCCGGCGTCCCAGAGCGGGTACCACAGCCCGTCGGCGATGCGGTCGATGTCCTTGCGGCCGTCGTGCAGCAGCACGAGATCGAGGTCCGACCACGGCGCCAGCTCGCGGCGGCCCAGCGCACCGACGGCCACGAGCGCGGCGCGGTCGGTCAGGCCGATCGACGCGGCACGGGTGGACAGCCAGAAGTCGTGCAGGTCGACCAGGGCCGTGCGCAGCGCCTCCGGGGTGAGCCGGCGCTTGCCGTCGGACTCCAGCAGGACCGCCTTCGCGCGCACGAGGTCCTGGGCGTCCCCCGAACCGACAGCCTCGGCACTCACAGCGCGTCGGCACCCCGCTCGCCGGTGCGGACCCGCACCACGGTGTCGACCGCGGTCACCCAGACCTTCCCGTCGCCGATCTTGCCGGTGCGGGCGGCCAGGACCACGGTGTCGATCACCCTCTCCACCAACCCGTCCTCGACGGCGACCTCGACGCGGACCTTCGGCACGAAGTCGACCTGGTAGTCGGCTCCCCGGTAGATCTCCGTGTGCCCGCGCTGGCGACCGTAGCCGGACACCTCGCTGACGGTCATACCCGCCACGTCCAGCTGTTCCAGTCCCGCACGGACGTCATCCAGGGCGAACGGTTTCACGATCGCCGTCACGAGCATCATCGCGGTTCTCTCCGATCGGTGACGAAGCGGTCATTCTCCAGGAAAAAGGCGCCGGGCCCGCCGCACCTCTCGAAGGTACGGCGGGCCCGGCGGACGAGATGTGGAGCTAGATCGCGTCGGTCCCGCGCTCGCCAGTACGGACCCGGACGACGCCCTCGACCGGGGTCACCCAGACCTTCCCGTCACCGATCTTGCCGGTGCGGGCGGCCTCGACGACGGCGTCCACGACCTTCTCCGCGAGCGCGTCGTCGGCGACGACCTCCACACGGACCTTCGGCACGAAGTCCACCGAGTACTCCGCACCACGGTAGACCTCGGTGTGGCCCTTCTGGCGGCCGTACCCCTGGACCTCGCTGACGGTCATGCCCAGGACGCCGATCTGTTCCAGCGCCCCCTTCACGTCCTCCAGCACGAACGGCTTGACGATCGCCGTGACCAGCTTCATCTCTCAGGACTCCTTTCCGGCGGTCGCCGGGACGGGCTCGGACGCCGCCGGCCGGGAGGTGCCGAGGCCGCCGCCGCCGCGCAGAGTGGAGAAGTCGTAGCCCGTCTCCGCGTGCTCGGTCTCGTCGATGCCCGTGACCTCGTTCTCGTCGGAGATCCGCAGGCCGATGGTGAACTTCAGGGCGTAGGCGATGATCGCGGTGACGATGCCCGAGTAGGCGAGCACCGCGAGTGCCCCGACGGCCTGGCGCCACAGCTGGTCGGCGCCGCCGCCGTAGAAGAGCCCGTCGACACCGGCCGGCGCCTCGGCGGTGGCCAGGAAGCCGACGAGCAGGGTGCCGACGAGGCCGCCGACGAGGTGGACGCCGACGACGTCGAGCGAGTCGTCGAAGCCGAAGCGGAACTTCAGGCCGACGGCCAGTGCGCACAGCACACCGGCGACGGCGCCGACCGCGATCGCGCCGACCGGCGAGACCGAGGAACAGGCCGGGGTAATCGAGACGAGACCCGCCACCACGCCGGAGGCGGCACCGAGGCTCGTCGGGTGGCCGTCGCGGAAGCGCTCCACGAGCAGCCAGGCGATCATGGCCGCGGCGGTGGCGACGATGGTGTTGAGGAACGCGAAGCCGGAGATCGCGCCGGACCCGACGGCCGAACCGGCGTTGAAGCCGAACCAGCCGAACCACAGGAGCGCGGCACCGAGCATCACGAGCGTGAGGTTGTGCGGCCGCATGGGCTCGCGCGGCCAGCCACGGCGCTTGCCGAGGACGATGGCCAGGACCAGCGCGGCGATACCGGCGTTGATGTGGACGGCCGTGCCACCCGCGAAGTCGATGGCGGCGAGGTCGTTGGCGATCCAGCCACCGGCGCCTGCGGTCGTGTCGTCGAACGCGAACACCCAGTGCGACACGGGGAAGTAGACGATCGAGGCCCAGATGCCCGCGAAGATCAGCCACGAGCCGAACTTCATGCGGTCCGCGACCGCGCCGGAGATCAGGGCGACGGTGATGATGGCGAACGTGGCCTGGAAGGCCGCGAAGACCACCGAGGGGATCGTGGCGACCAGCGGCACCTCGTCACCGGAGAAGCCGGTGGCGATCGCGGAGAGACCCGCGAACTCCGTCGGGTCCCCGACCAGGCCCGCGTCGCCGACACTCGTGCCGAACGCCATGGAGTAGCCGTAGAGCACCCACAGCACCCCGACGAGTCCGATCGAGCCGAAACTCATCATCATCATGTTCAGCACGCTCTGGCTGCGCACCATGCCGCCGTAGAACAGCGCCAGGCCCGGCGTCATGAGCAGCACCAGGGCCGTGGCCGTCATCATCCAGGCGGTATCGCCGGTATCGGGCACTCCAGGCACGTCGACTCCTTCCCGTCATCGCCGCGACCCGCCCGTTCTGGGCGGTTTCTGCGGCAGGTGCGGGAACTATCGAATCGGCATGTTTCGACGGCTCTCCACCGCTGTTGCGAACACGTGAACGACCGTCGGAGTGGAGTTACATCCGCATTACGCGGACTGTGCGTATCAGTTCAGTAACGCATCGACGTAGGCCGCGGGCTCGAACGGGGCGAGGTCGTCGGGCCCCTCGCCGAGGCCGACGAGCTTCACCGGCACACCCAGCTCGCGCTGGACGCGGAACACGATGCCGCCCTTGGCCGTGCCGTCGAGCTTGGTCAGGACGATGCCGGTGACCGTGACGACGTCTCCGAACACCCGCGCCTGCGTCATCCCGTTCTGGCCGGTGGTGGCGTCGAGGACGAGCAGCACCTCGTCGACCTCGGCCTGCCGCTCGACCACGCGCTTGACCTTCTGCAGCTCGTCCATCAGGCCGGTCTTGGTGTGCAGGCGACCCGCGGTGTCGAGCAGCACGGCGTCGGCGCCCTCGGCCGTGCCCTGCTTGACGGCGTCGAACGCGACGCTCGCAGGGTCGGCGCCCTCGGCCCCGCGAACGACGGTGGCGCCCGCGCGCTCGCCCCACGTCATCAGCTGCTCGGCGGCCGCGGCACGGAACGTGTCGGCCGCGCCGAGCACCACGTGGTGCCCACCGGCCACGAGGACGCGCGCGAGCTTGCCCGTGGTGGTGGTCTTGCCGGTGCCGTTGACGCCGACGACGAGCAGCACCGCCGGGCGGCCGTCGTGCGGCAGCGCGCGCACCGAGCGGTCGAGGTCGGAGCGCAGGGCGTCGGTGAGGACGTCGCGCAGCAACGCACGCGCCTGCTCCGCGGTGCGCACACCACGGGCGGCGAGCTGGGTGCGCAGCGCGTCCACGAGCTCGGCCGTCATCTCCGGGCCGAGGTCGGCCTGCAGGAGCGTGGCCTCGACGTCCTCCCAGGACTCCTCGTCGAGCTCCCCGGCCCCGAGCAACCCGAGCAGGCTCTGCCCGAAGCCGGACCGGGAGCGGGCGAGTCGGCCGCGCAGGCGCTCCAGCCGCCCGCCCGGCGGGGCGATCTCCTCGGCGGGTGGCGGCGGTGCCGCGTCGCCGACCGGCGGGGCGGCCACCGGCGGGGCGGTCTCGGTCGGGGCGGTCCCGGCAGGAGCGGTCCCCGTCGGTGCGGTCCCCGCCGGTGCGGTCCCGGTCGGGGTACCGACGGGAACGGTGGCGGTGTCAGCGGCGGCGACCGGGGCCGTGCCGGTGTCGGTGGTACCCGTCGGAGCGGCCGTGTCCGTCGGAGCGGCCGTGTCCGTCGGATCCGTGCCGGTGTCCGCCGTGCCGGTGTCAGGGGCGCCGGTGTCAGGGGCGCCGGTCGGGCCGGCGCCGGCGGTGGTGGCCGCCGCCCGCCCGGTGTCCGCGGGCGCGTCCGCCGGGTCGGCGGGGCGCGCCGGGTCCGCCGACGGGGTGTCCGCGGGTGCGACCGTCCCGGCGGCGGCGGAGGGAACGGCGCCGGCGACCGGGGGGGCATCGGCGGCGGGTGGGTCGGGCCGCGGGGCGTCGGGAAGGGTGGTGGCACCGTGCAGCGACCGCTTCGGCGGCTCGGCCGGGTCCGCGACCGTCGGATCGGCGGGGGCGTCGGGGGTGGGCGGCGGAGCGGCCGGCGTGTCAGGGGTGCGCGGCGGGGTGGCCGTGTCCCCGCCCGCGGAGAAGGAGAACCCGCTGTCCGCCCGGTAGGTGCCGCCGTGCCGGGGCGGGGCGGTGTCGGGACGGGTGTCGCCCGCCAGCTCGTCGGCCTGCCGCAGGCTGATCCGTCGTCGTTGCCGCAGCACCAGACCCAGCACGACGGCGATGAGCACGACCGCCGCCACGACCGCGACGACGATCCACAAGGTCTCCGTGGTCACGCCCCCACCCTGTCATGCCGGTCCGGGACCCCGCCCGGCACGGGGACCCACCGTCCCGGCGCGACACGACCACCCGGACGGCGACCCCGCAGCCCGCTCCTGCGCCTCGCACACCGGCCGCGACCGGTGCGTGCCGGCACCACGACAGGTGGGCGCGCCGCCCCGGGCCCGCGGCCGCGCCTCAGCTCGCCGGGCGCAGCCGCTGGCTGATGACCGTGGTGATGCCGTCCCCGCGCATGGCGACCCCGTACAGCGCGTCGGCGACCTCCATCGTCGGCTTCTGGTGCGTGATGACGACGAGCTGGCTGGTCGAGCGCAGCTCCTCCAGCAGGCTGATCAGCCGGCGCAGGTTGACGTCGTCGAGCGCCGCCTCGATCTCGTCGAGGATGTAGAACGGCGACGGCCGGGCGCGGAAGATCGCCACCAGCAGGGCCATCGCGGTCAGCGAGCGCTCGCCGCCGGAGAGCAGGGACAGCCGCTTGACCTTCTTGCCGGGCGGCCGCGCCTCGACCTCGACGCCGGTGGTGAGCATGTCCTCGGGGTCGGTGAGCACCAGGCGGCCCTCGCCCCCGGGGAACAGGGTGTCGAATACGATCGCGAACTCGCGCGCCACGTCGGAGTAGGCCTGCGCGAACACCTCGAGGATCTTGTCGTCCACCTCGCGGACCACGGTGAGCAGGTCGCGCCGGGTGTTCTTCAGGTCCTCCAGCTGCGTGGACAGGAACCGGTAGCGCTCCTCCAGCGCCGCGAACTCCTCCAGCGCCAGCGGGTTGACCCGGCCCAGCAGCGCGAGGTCCTTCTCGGCGCGCGCCGCCCGGCGCTCCTGCACGGCGCGGTCGTAGGGCATGGCCGGGGGCGCGACCACGTCCTCGCCGCGCTCGCGGGCCGCCTCGTACTCGGCGGTCTCGGCGAGCGAGGCGGGCACCGGCACGTCGGGCCCGTACTCGGCGACCAGGTCGTCGACGCCCAGGCCGTGGTCGGCGAGCACCTTCTCGGTGAGCTGCTCCAGCCGCAGCCGGGACTGCGCGCGCATCACCTCGTCGCGGTGCACGGCGTCGGTCAGCTTCTCCATCAGGTTGCCCAGGCGCCCGGCGGTGGCGCGGGCCTCGCCGAGCGCGCGCTCGCGCGAATCGCGGGCCGCGGCCGCCGCGTCCCGCTCCAGGACCGCGGCGGCCAGCGAGTCCGCGATCCGCAGGCCCGCCCGCTCCCCCGCGTCGGCGACGAGCGCGGCCACCGCGGCTCCGCGCTCGCGGGCCTCCCGCGCGGTGGCGGCCCGGGCCCGGGCGTGGCGTTCCGACGCGGCCTGCCTGCGCAGCCCCTCGGCCCGCCCGGCGATCGCGCGCGCCCGCTCCTCGCAGGTGCGCAGCGCGAGCCGGGCGTCGACCTCCTCGGAACGGACGGCGTCCAGCGCGTCGGCGGCGGCGTCGCGGATCTCGGTGTCGGGCTCGTCGTCCACCGGCTCGTCGGAGGCCAGGGCGAGCTGCTGCTCGGCCGCCTCCAGGGCGAGCAGGGCGTCGGAGCGGCGGGCCTCGACGGCGTCGCGGCGCTCGCGCAGCCGCTGCGACTCGGCGGCGGCCGACCGGACGGCCTGCTCGACCCGCCCGAGCTGCGTCGACGCGGCGGCCCGGCGCTGCTCGGCAGCCTTCTGCGCGGCCCGGGCCGCCTCGACGTCGGCCAGCCGGGCCGCCTCCTCCGCCCGGGCGCCGGCCAGCGTGGGCCCGAGCCCGGCCAGCTCCTGCTCGACGGCGTCCCGCCGTTGCCGCGCCTCGTCGACGGCCGCCTGCACGTCGAGGGTGCTGGTGGCGGTGCCGGAGCCACCGGCCGCACGGGCGGCGCCCAGGACGTCCCCGTCCTTGGTGACGACGGTGAGCTCCGGATCAGCGGTGACGAGCTCGACGGCACCGGAGAGATCGTCGACGACCACCACCCCGTGGAGCAGCCGGGCGAGGGAGGCCGCGAGCACCCCGTCCGCGGAGACCCCATCGGCGGCCCACCGCCCCCCACCGGGGCAACGGACCGCACACCCCTACACAAGCCGGGGTCGGGCGGGCCGGTCGGTGGCGGCGGCCAGCGCGG
>NZ_JAJCYB010000075.1 GCF_029263155.1 Pseudonocardia sp. | reverse complement strand
GATGGTGGTGATCTCGTCGTCGGAGCTGATCGCGGAGACGGGCACCGAGCAGGGGTTGAAGGCCTTGCCGTTGATGTGGCTGGTGCAGGCCTTGCAGACGTTGATGCCGCAGCCGTACTTGGGGCCGGTGACCCCGAGGATGTCGCGGATCACCCAGAGCAGGCGGACGTTGTCGTCGACGTCGACGGTGACGGACTCACCGTTGAGGTTGAAGGTGTGCTGTGCCATGTCAGGCTCCTCAGATGGCGAAGTCGAGGCCGTTGGTCGGCGACGGCGGGATCGGCGGGGCGGTCGGGTACTGGGTGAACCCGTCCGGGAACGGCTCCTTGTGCAGGACCGGGGTGTACTCCGGCTCGATCCCGGTGGCGCGCCGGAAGGCGTTCACGACCGCCGACATGGTGGCCGCGACCGAGACCTCGCCGGCACCGCTCGGGTCCGGGTACTCGGAGTCCTCGATGAGGATCACGTTGACCTCGGGCGGGGTGTTCCACTGCCGGGTGTAGAAGTAGTTGTCCCAGCTCGCCTCGACGAACGATCCGTTCTCCAGGTGCAGGCCGGCGGTCATGGCGTTGGCGATGCCGTCGTTGATCCCGCCCTGCACCTGCGCCTCGTACCCGAGCGGGTTGAGCAGCAGCCCCGGGTCGATGACGAAGGTGACCTTGGTGACGCGCGGCCCGGTGCGGGCGGAGCGGATCTTGCGGTTGACCGTCTCGGGCCGGGCGTCGATCTCCACGACGCAGGCCGTGGCGGCCTTGTACTCCTGGTGGACGCCGATGCCCTGGGCGGTGCCCGCCGGCATCGACTTGCCCCAGTCGGCCTCCTTGGCCGCCCGCTCGATGACCTTGCGCAGGCGGTCGGTCTTGACGAACTCGGTCCGGAAGTCGACCGCGTCCTTGCCCAGCCGCTCGGCGATCCGGTCGATCATCAGCTCGCGCGCGGTGCAGGTGTCCGGGCCGTAGACGTTGCGGGTCGAACCGGTGTTGAACCCGTAGTTGGTCTCGATCATGGCGCGGGTGTTGACCGGGCCGAAGTTGTAGGGCGTGTGCACCGAGATCTCCCAGAAGGTCTCCGAGACCCCCAGGTTGCCACCCGGCGCCTTGATCAGCTGCGAGGTGAGCACGTCGGTCAGGCCCTCGTCGACCTCCATGTCCACGCCGGAGTAGCGGAGCTCGAAGCTCGCCACCGCGTCGTCGGTGAGCACGGCACGGATTCGCGTGGTGCACAGCGGCTTGACCCGGCCCTGGCGGCAGTCGTTGGCGCGGTCCCACATCAGCTTGATCGGCTTGCCGATGGCCTTCACGGCCTCGGCGGCCTCCTGGATGCTGTCGTTGAACAGCCGGCGACCGAACGAGCCACCACCCGGGACGACGTGGAAGACCACGTCGTTGACGCCGATGCCGAGCTTCTCCGAGATGATGCGCTGGCCCGAGATCGGGCTCTTCGCGGGGGCCCACACCTCGGCCGTCTTGCCGTCGAAGGTCATGACCGCGCAGTTGGTCTCCAGCGCCGACCCGTTGCGGGAGTAGTGCACCAGCTCCTGCTCCAGGGTCTTGCCGGGCACCGGGGGCGTGACCATCGGCAGCTCGGCTTTGCGCAGGCCCACGAGGATGTCGTCGTCGTTCTGGCCCGCGACGGTGCCGGGGTTCCAGTTCAGCTGCAGCGCGTTGCAGCCGTCGATGGCCTGGCCGAACGTCTGCGCCCGGACGGCGATGCCGTTGCCGATCGGCTCGACGTCGGTGATGCCCGGCATGTTGCGGACCTCGTCGATGTTCGAGGGCCCGCCGTCGGGGAAGCCGTTCAGGTCGGGCGAGCGGCAGATCACCACGGGCAGCGCGTCCGGGACCGGGATGTCCATGGCGAACTGCTTCTGCCCGGTGACGATCGCGTACTGGTCCTTCTTGATCTTCGGCTTGCCGAGGACCGTGAACTCCGAGCGGTCCTTGAGGATCACCTCGACCGGCGTGGTGGTCGGGACGGCCGCCAGCTTGCTCAGCTCACCGAAGCCGATGGACTTGCCGGCCGTGTCGGTGATGGTGAGGCCCGCGGTCTCGAGCAGCCGGCGCTCTCCGTCCAGCGCCTGCGCGGCGGCGTCGAGCAGCGCACCCTTGGCGATGGCGGCCGCGACCCGGACCGGGGTGTAGAGCGAGTAGGTCGTGCTGGACCCGCCGGTGAGCTGGTTGAACATCAGCTCCGGGCGGGCGTCGGCCAGCGTGACATCGACGTCGTCCGGGTCGATGCCCATCTCCTCGGCGATGATCATCGCGAACAAAGTCTGGATGCCCTGGCCGTTGTCCGAGCGCGGCAGGGCGAACGCCACCCGGCCGTCCTCCTTGACCTCGACCTTGAGCAGCGGGTTGGTCGGCCGACACGCGTCGCGGTAGGAGTCGACGAACTCGTAGTACTCGGGGGTCTGCGGCGGCGACGGCAGGGCCGCGGCACTCGCCTCCGCCCCGCCCCAGGCCGCCTGCCGGCCGACGTCCGCGACGACGACGAGCGTCGGCGCGGCGACCAGGTAGCCGAGGAACTTCCGGCGGTTGACCGAGCCGAACCCGGTACCGAAGACCTTGCGCGGGGCGGGTGGCGTGGTGGTGCCTGCGCGATGAGCGGGCATCGTCGTCCTCTCTTTAACGGTTCCCGGCCGGGCGCAGGGGGGAGCGAACCCGGTTCGAGACTCTTGAGCAGGTAACGAAGCCCAGGGCGGCAGCGATACGCATGCGGCGGAGTCGAGGTGCCGCCGTTCGGGCTATGACAGAGCGCGAGGATGGAGCTCGACCTGCACTTCTAAGGGGACACTTACCATCAGGTGCTGAGATCTTCGTCATCTTCATCCGCATCTGCGGAAGTGATGCACCGGACGGAAATTACCCCGTTCGGGGGTGGTCCGGGCACAACTCGCACCGTCTTGCGTGCCCCGCGCGGGCCCCTCACCAGCGCGTCGACGCAGCGGGAGCCGGCCACGCGCCATCGAACCCCGCGGCACCCTCCGAGGCAGCTGATCCGGCGGGCTCGGGACTCCTCCACCGCGACCGACCAGCGCAAGGCGACGAACAACCGGGTCGATCCGCTGGGCGGGCGGGCAGGCCGAGGCCGTGACTCCGGGAAACAGGTTCTGCGGGAAAGCGTCGACGGCCGGTCCGTGTAGCCGGATTCGTGCATCGCTCCGTACCGAGCCGAGTGCTCGCGTGGCCGAGCCGCGCCACGAGTACGCGCCGCTGTCGAACCACGACCCGGTACGCCACATGGCGCAGTGGTCCGTGGACGGGTCGCCGGCCGAATCTCGGTGACGGGACCGACCGATCGGGCCGATTTATCCGCTTCTTCGGATCTACCACTCGGTCGGGTGAATCGTGAAGGCACCCGACTCGCGGTTGGTCGGATTCGACCGCAGGTCGGCTTTGACCTGCGGGGACGCGCCCTTTTGATCTCCATCCCGCACATGAAGAAGGCGTGAACTGCGGAAAGGGCGATCGACCGATGGTCGGCTTTTCCCCACCGCTTCCAGCCATTTCTCCGGTGCGCGCCCGACGGCGTCCCCACAAACCGCACATGCGGAGTGAACCGCGGCGTACCGCCTTCCGTCACGTGTCGTTACCCCTACGCCAGCCGCGGTGATGCGCGCCACACGCGCCGATCCGTAGCGAACCCCGATGTCGCGAGATCCCGTGATGCCGCTCCCCGGTGTCGAGCCGTCCTGCCAACGCCGCCGACCCCGCAGTTCTGTGGAAGGACCGAAGATGGCCAGCCCCACGCAAGCGCCACCCGGTGACCGTCCCGGTCGCCACCGCGCCGTCACGTCGATCGAGGTCGACCGGCGCAAGTTCCTGACCTACCTGATCAGCGGCGCGACCCTCACCATCGCCACCTACGCCGGCCTCGAGACCCTGTCGGGTTCGAGCGCGAGCGCGCAGCCGATCCCCAGCGGCCCGCACCCGATCGACTTCCAGGACCTCGGCGACATCCTGATCGCGTCCTACAAGCCGACGTTCAACCTCATGCGCCTCGAGGTGCTGGAGAACGGCCACGTCCGCTTCGAGCTCCCCCGCACCGACGTGGGCACCGGCATCACGACGGCGATGGCGATGGTCATCGCGGACGAGATGGACGTTCCGTTCGAGAACGTCGAGGTGCCGATGTCCGACGCGCGCCCCGAGCTGCTGTTCAACATGCTCACCGGCGGTTCGTGCACGATGCGCGCGATGGTCCCGCCGGTCCGCGCGCTGGCCGCACTCGCCCGGGGCCAGCTGATCAAGGCCGCGGCCAACATGCTCGACGTCCCGCCGGGCACCATCCGCACCCTCGACGGCTACGCGGTCGACAACGAGGGCCGCGAGATCGCCTTCGGTGACCTCAGCTCCGTCGCGGCCCAGCTGGACCTGCCGCTCGAGGACGTCCCGGTCAAGACCTCGGCCGAGCTCAATGTCGTCGGCACGCCGATGCCCCAGATCCAGGCGCGCGACATCTGCACCGGCAAGTTCCAGTACACGCTCGACATCCCGGTCGAGGGCGCGATGCCGGTCGTGTGGGCCCGCCCGCCGCAGATCCTGGGCAGCTTCACCGACTTCGACGCCTCCGAGGTGCTCGCGATGCCCGGCGTGATCGGCGTCGAGCCGATCACGTCGCTGGAGAACATCGAGTGGCCGGTCGACGGGGGCCAGGGGTCCTACAACTCCGGCATCGCGATCATGGCCGAGACGTTCGGCCAGGCGCTCAAGGCCGTCGAGAAGATGAAGGCGACGTGGACCCCCGGGCCGAGCGACGGGGTCTCCGACCCCGAGATCTTCGACCGCCTGCGCCGCGAGGCCCTCCCGCTGCTGGTGCCGGCGCTTGGTGCGCAGACCGTCGAGGGCGAGTTCACGTTCGCCACCTGCGCGCACGCGCCGATGGAGACCCAGACCGCGATCGCCGACGTCCGCGAGGACAGCGCGGAGATCTGGGTCGCCACGAAGGTGCCGATCCTCGCCCAGCAGTTCATCGCCAAGGCGGTGGGCCTGCCGGTCGACAAGGTCACCGTGCACGTCATCCGGGCCGGCGGGTCGTTCGGTTCCCGGCTGTTCCCGGACGCCGCGCTGGAGGCGGCAGTGTCGTCGAAGGCGTTCGGCCGCCCGGTCAAGTTCATGTACAGCCGCGGCGACGACACCAAGCACGGCCGCAAGCGCGGCGCGCGCCTGCAGAAGCTCCGGCTCACCATGCTGGGCGATTCGATCGCGGCCTACGAGCAGCGGATGACCAACGTCTACTGCGACCTGTCGCACGGGCTCGGCGAGATCCTCACCGCCCAGGGCGCGGTCAACCTGCCCGGCCAGGCCGGCTTCGCCGAGGCCGTGTTCCGGTTCACGGTGCACGCGCCGTACAACCTCGGGGCGATCGTCGAGACGATCAACGAGGTCGACCTCAACCACCACACCGCGGCGATGCGCCAGGTGTACTCCCCGACGGCGGGCCCGCCCCTGGAGGTCCTCATCGACGAGGCGGCCGAGGTCATGGGCAAGGACCCGGTCGAGCTGCGCAAGGAGCTCGTCAAGGAGGAGACCGGGCGCAAGGTCATCGAGAAGGTCGCCGAGATGGGCAACTGGGGCCGCGACATGGCGCCGGGCACCGCTCAGGGCTTCGGGTACTACTTCGAGTACCGCTCGCACAACGCGTGGCTGGTGGAGATCGACTGCAACGGCGACGAGCCGGTGATCACCGCCGCGTACGGGGCCACCTCGACCGGCTTCCCGATCAACCCGATGGGCATCGAGGCGCAGATGCTCGGCGGCCTGGCCGACGGGATCTCGCAGACCCTGCGGGCCAGCCTGCACATCGACAACGGCGCGGTGCGCGAGAAGAGCTACAGCGACTTCAAGTACACCAAGCAGAAGACCTACCCGAACAACGTCGAGATCCACGTCTTCCCCGACGACGGCCGTCCGATCGGCGGCATCGGCGAGCACGCCGTGGCCGGCTCGATCGCCGCGGTCGCGAACGCCTACGCCCGCGCCACCGGCACCAAGGTCCGCGACTTCCCGATCAACCACAACGACGCCTGAGGGGACTGAACAGACATGCCCAACTACGACTTCGTGCTCAACGGCGAACCCGTCAGCGTGGACGTGACCGACGACGTGGAGCTGCTCTACGTGCTGCGCGACAAGCTCGGCGTCACCGGTCCCAAGTACGGCTGCGGGGTGGACGTCTGCAAGGCGTGCACCAGCCACCTCAACGGCAAGGCGTTCCGCCCCTGCGTCACCCCGATGTCGGACGTGCAGGGCCAGGAGGTCACCACGATCGAGGGGCTGGCCGACAGTGTCGGTGCCGACCTGCACCCGGTCCAGGAGGAGTGGATCAACCGGGACGTCGCGCAGTGCGGCTTCTGCCAGCCCGGTCAGATCATGGAGGCGGTCGACCTGATCGCCCGGACCGGCGGCAAGCCCAGCGACGAGGACATCGACGCGATCGAGAACATGTGCCGGTGCGGCTCGTACTTCCGCATCCGGGAGGCCATCAAGGCGGCGGCGGCCCGGATGTAGAAGCCCCTCTGGGAAGGGGTCGAGGGGTCGGCCACCGGGTGACGGGCTCGGTGGCCGACCCCTCTCGCGTTCAGCCCCCGCCGACGCGGCGCTCGTGACCGGCCCAGTGCGGCTCGCGCAGGACCTTGCGCTGCAGCTTGCCGACCACGCTCTTGGGCAACGGGTCGCGGGTGAACTCGACCCGCCCCGGCTTCCGGTAGGACCCGAGCCGGACCTTCACCAGCTCGACGACCTCCTCGGCCGTGACCGAGGCCCCGTCCTCCAGCCGGCACACCGCCATCGGGGTCTCCCCCCAGCGCTCGTGCGGGATACCGAACACCGCCACCTCCACGACGCCGGGATGGTCGGCGATCACCGTCTCCAGCTCGGCCGGCCAGATGTTGAAGCCCCCGGAGACGATCATGTCGTCGGCGCGGTCGAGCACGTAGAGGTAGCCGTTCTCGTCGACCCGGCCGATGTCGGCGGTGCGGATCCACCCGTCGATCAACCGGGTCTTCGTGAGCTCGTCGTCGCCCCAGAACCCACGCATCTGGGCCTCGACCTGCGCGTAGATCTCGCCCTCCGAGCCCAGCGGGAGGACCTCGCCCGACGCGGTGTCGCGGATCTCGATCCGCGCGAACGGCAGCACCCGCCCGGCGGCGCGCATGGGCGTGGAACCGGGCACGTCGGAGAACCACTCGTCCGGAGTCATGATCGTGAGCGGGACCGCCTCGGTCTGTCCGAACACCTGGTAGAGCACGTGGCCGAAGACGTCACGGCCCGCGTTCGCGGTGGCGTCGGTGATCGGGGCGCCGCCGACGAGCATGCACTGCAGCGCCGACCAGTCACCGTCGCGCGCGGTCGGCTCGGCCGCGAGCGCGGAGACCATCGACGGCGGCGCGAACATGTGCGTGACGCGGTGGCGCTGCACGAGGTCGAGGACCTTGTGCACGTCGAACGCTCCGAACAGCAGGTTCGTGCTGCCGTGCAGCCACGCGGGCAGGAACAGGTAGCCCGAGGCGTGCGAGATCGGGCCCGCATGGCCGACGACGCTGTCGAGGGTCAGGTTGGGCAGCCGGTAGTACCAGTTGCGGCAGTTCACCAGCCAGTCGTGCTGGGTGTAGCCGACGCCCTTGGACCGCCCGGTGGTGCCCGCGGAGTGCCGGATGATGTACCAGGCGTCGGGGTCGACCGGCAGCTGCGGGTCCACGTCGGACTGCGCGGCGAGCCAGTCCTCGTAGCCGTCGTCGCGCACCAGCACGGCCGTCACGTCGGGCAGCTCGTCGGACAGCCCGGCGACGCTGTCGGCGTAGGCGGGATCGGTCAGCACCACCTTGGCCTGGGTCTGCTCGACCATCTCGCGGTGCGAGCGCCGCGCGTTGCGCGCGTACAGCGGCACGCGGACCGCACCGGCGATGGCGGCCCCGATGAACAGGTCGGCGGCACCGAGGTTGTTGTCCTCGACGCTCGCCACCCGGTCGCCGGGCTCGACGCCGAGCGCGCGCAGCCCGTTGGCGAGCCGCACGCCACGGTCCCACGCCTGCCGGTAGGTCAAGCTGCGGTCCTCGGTCACGACCGCCACGCGATCGCGATGGAACTGCACGGACTGGCGCATCAGGCTGGGGACATCCATCCGCCAACGCTATGGTCGCCGTCACAGCGCCTGCCACCCTCGAACGGGGTGGACAGCGGGTGGTCAGGACCGCAGGAAGGGCCCGATCAGCGTGGCAGCCATCCGCTCGGCGAGCTCCTCGACCCCCATCGGACCGCCCGGGTCGTACCAGTCCGGCACGTGCGCAAGAGCCCCGAACGCCACGCGCAGCGACAGTGACGCGCTCGCCCGGTCGCCGCCGAGGGCCTCCCGGACCTGCTCGGCGGCGCGCTGGAACACCGCCTCGTGCTCCCGGCGCAGCTCCAGCAGTCGCTCCCGCAGGTCGGCCGCGGGCAGCCGGATCGTGACGAACAGCGGCAGGAAGTCCGGGTAGTCCCGCACCTCGATGAGCACCTGCTCGCGGAACAGCAGCCGCAGCCGCTCGACGGGATCCGCCTCCGCGGCGGCCACCGCTTCCAGCCGCGTGATCACCTCGTCCGCGGAGCCGCGCACGCAGCGCAGGAACAGCTCCTCCTTCGAGGAGAAGTAGTGGTAGAGGCTGGGCCCGCGCAGGTCGAGCTGGGCGGCGATGTCCTCCAGGTTGGCGCCCTCGTAGCCACGCTCGGCGAACACCCTCGCCGCGGTGCGCTCGACCCGGGCCACCCGCTCGGCCCGCTTGCGCGCCACGCGCGACGGCGCCTCCTGCAGGCCGCCGGGCTGATCACCCACCCCTCGGGTCCCGGTCACCGCACGCCCCTTCCACCGCTGCCGACGAGCCCACCCTAGAGCCGGGATGCACGGTGGATCGAGTGACCGTTAGAATTTCGAGAGGTGCTGCCCGGTCGGGCCGCTTCGCTCGACCGCCGGCACCGCGGGGACCGACGCCGCCGTCGCCCCGAGAGGAGCGCCCGTGTCGCACGCCAGCCCCGCGGCCGACCCGATCGTGCGTGCCGTGGACGACATCCGCCGGCTCGACGGCATCGACGTCGCATTCGCCGCGCGCATCGACGACAGCCGCACCTCGTTCACCCTCGGCGAGATGCGCGGCGCCCGGGCCGGCTCGCTGAACGGGCTCGTGAGTCCCATCGGCTACGGCGTCGGTGGGAGGTGCGTGGCGCTGCGCCGCCCGGTCTCGGTGGTCGACTACGTCCGGGCCCGCCACATCACCCACCAGTTCGACGGCGCGGTGAGCCAGGAGGGCCTGCGCGCGGTCCTCGCCGTGCCGTTCCGGGTCGGCAACGAGGTCCGCGGCGTCGTGTACGGCGCGGCTCGCCGCACGCTCCGGTTCGGCGAGCGGTTCACCGACGCAGCGGTGTCGATCGTGCGCTCGGCGGAGCGGCCGCCCGAGCCCCCCGCCACCCCGGGCTCGGCGCGGCTCGACCACGCCCAGGTGCGCGAGCTGCACGCCGAGCTGCGCGCCATCGCCGCCGCCGCCGACCCGGCCGCGCGCGAACGGCTGCTGGGCGTCTGCGCCCGGCTGGCCGACGGCCGGCCACCGCGGCCGGGGACCCCGCGGGCGCGGCTCACCCCGCGCGAGGTCGACGTGCTGGCACTGGTGGCGGTCGGGTGCAGCAACGCCGACGTGGCCGCCCGGCTGGCGCTGCAGGTGGAGACGGTGAAGTCCTACCTCAAGTCCGCGATGGGCAAGCTGGGCAGCCACAACCGGGTCGAGGCCGTCGTCTGCGCCCAGCGGGCCGGGCTGATCCCGTAGTCGCGGGTTCACCCTATTTCGGGTGTGCCGCGACTCATCGGAGTGACTTACGCTCCCGCGCCATGACCGCCTCACCCGACGTCGGTACGTCGAAGAACACCATGCGCCGGATCGCGATCGCGAGCGGCACCGGCACCACGATCGAGTTCTACGACTTCCTGATCTACGGTACCGCGGCCGCGCTCGTGTTCGGGGACATCTTCTTCCCCGCGCTGGGCTCGGCCGCCGCCACCGTCGCGGCGTTCGCGACCCTCGGCGTCGCCTTCGTGGCCCGCCCGTTCGGCTCGATCCTGTTCGGCCACTTCGGCGACCGGATCGGCCGCAAGGGCACGCTGGTCACCACGCTGCTGGTGATGGGCACCGCGACCGTGCTCATCGGCTTTATGCCCACGGCCGACCAGATCGGCGTGGCGGCCCCCATCCTGGTGGTGATCCTGCGGGTCATCCAGGGCCTCGCCGTCGGCGGCGAGTGGGCGGGTGCCACGCTGCTGGCCGCCGAGAACGCCCCGAAGGCCAAACGCGGCTTCTACGCGATGTTCCCGCAGTTCGGCCCGGCCATCGCGTTCTCGCTGGCCAGCGCCACGTTCCTGGCCACCGCCCTGCTGATGAGCGACGAGGCGTTCGTCGCCTACGGCTGGCGCATCCCGTTCATCGCGAGCGCCCTGCTCGTCGCCGTCGGGCTCTACGTCCGCCTGAAGATCGACGAGACGCCGGTCTTCAAGGGCGAGGTCGCCAAGGGCGGCACCTCCACGGTGCCCTTCGGCGAGGCGTTCAAGACGCAGCCGCGGGAGATCCTGCTGGGCTCCGGCGTGATGGTGATGGTCTTCGCGTTCTTCTACATGGCGGTCTCCTACCTGACCAGCTACGGCACCGCCACGCTGGGTCTCGAGCGCACCACGGTGCTCTCCATCGGCATCCTCGGCGGCGTCGTGTTCGCCGTGGCGGTCGGCGTCGGTGCCGCCTACTCCGACCGGGTCGGGCGCCGCCGCACGATCACCATCGCGAACGTCGTGGCGGTGGCGTGGGCGCTGGTGCTGTTCCCGATCCTGGACATCGGCACGCCGTTCGCGTTCGCGATCGGGGTGTGCGTCACGCTGTTCATCGCCGGTGTCGCCTACGGCCCGGTGGGCGCGTTCCTGCCGGAGCTGTACAACACCCGGTACCGCTACACCGCGGCCGGGCTCGCCTACAACGTCGCCGGCATCGTCGGTGGGGCCATCCCGCCGCTGATCGCGGCCGCGATCGCCGCGGCGTTCGGCGGTTACGCGTTCGGCGTGTTCCTCGCCCTGCTCTGCCTGATCAGCGTGGGCTGCACGCTGGGCCTGCGCGAGACCCGCGACAAGGAGATGTCCGACGTGGCCGGGTCGAAGACCCTGGTCTAGGTGTGGGGCGTCCGGGACGCATCGACGGCGTACCGGACGAACCGCTCAGGGGGCCTCCACGGCGGGACGGGTGTGCGCTTCGCACCCGCTCCCGCCGTGGGGGCCCTTCTGCGTCGCGGTGTCACACCCGCGGGTGCCGTCTCGTCCCGTGGGTATGAGCACATCGAGGAACGGGATCCAGGTACTGGTCGTCGGCGCCGGGTACGCGGGAGCCACGCTCGCCGTGCGGCTCGCCGGCCGCTCGCGCGGGCGCGTCGCGGTGGCGGTGGTGGACGCGGAAACCGGCGGCTGCTGCTCGAGGACGGCGGCGATCGGGGCCCGGCCCTACCGCGGCCGGTGGTCGGGTCCGCCAACGTGGCCCGGCTGATCGGTGCGTTCGCGCCCCTGGTGGGCGGGCATCGTCGACGTCCGGACCCGCGTGGTGAACGACCAGCCGGGCGCGGTCCTGCGGGACCGGGACGGCCACGTCGTCGCGGTCATGGTCCTCGACGTGCTCGACGGGCGCGTCCAGACGATCCGGGCGGTGGTCGACCCCGACAGGCTCGCGCACGTCGGGCCGTCTCCGACGCGCGGCGTCTGCGCGAGCAGGTTCAGGCCCGGCGACGCCCGGGGCGGGACCCGTCGGGACCCGTCGGGCTCAGGTCAGAGCGGCAGGCCCAGCCCGCGGGCGATGAGCAGGCGCTGGACCTCGGAGGTGCCCTCGCCGATCGTCAGGATCCGCGCGTCCTGGTAGTGCCGGGTGGCCGCGGTCTCCTCGATGAACCCGTACCCGCCCTGCAGCTGGGTGGCCGTGTACGCGGCCTTGTTGGCCAGTTCCGAGGCCACCAGCTTGGCGACCGCCGCCTCCCGCTCGATCGGGAGCCCGCGGTCGTACTTCCAGGCGGCGTCGTAGGTGAGCACCCGGCACGTCGCCACGGCCGCGGCGATGTCGGCGACCTGGAACGACACGCCCTGGTTGCCCGCGAGCGGCCGGCCGAACGACTCGCGCTCGGACACGAAGCGCAGCGTGTCGGACAGGCAGCCGCGGGCCAGGCCCAGGCTCATCGCGGCGATCGGGATGCGCGCCCAGGTGAGGAACGCCAGTGCCTCCCGGTAGCCTGTGCCCTCGGTGCCGAGCAGCGCCGTGCCCGGCACGCGCACATCGTCGAAGAACAGCGGGTGGGTGTCCGACGAGCGCCAGCCGAGCTTGGCGTACTCCGGGCCGACGACGACGCCGGGCGCGTCCAGCGGCACCAGGAACGCCGAGATCGGAGCGCGGCGACCGTCGCGCTTCTCGCCGGTGGCCGCGAACAGGATCACGTGGCGCGAGAACTCGGTGCCCGAGTTGGTGATGAACTGCTTGGACCCGTTGATCACCCAGTCGTCGCCGTCGCGGCGGGCGGAGGTCGAGATGTTGCCCGCGTCGGAACCACCCGAGGGCTCGGTGAGGCCGAAGGAGATGAAGTCCTCGCCGGCGGCCGCTCGCGGCAGCACCTCGTCGAGCAGGGCGGGCTGATCCTTCGCGAGGTGCGCGAACAGCGCGACGCTGATCGCCTGCACGTGCATCGTGACGGCGAGCGAGGAGTCGACGGTGGCCACCTCCTCGGCGGCCAGGCACAGCGTGCGCACGTCGGCTCCCGCACCGTGCGGCTCGGGGGCCAGCAGCCCGAACGCGCCCAGCCGCCCGGCGGCCCGGACCAGGTCGGGATCGAAGCGCCGCTCGATGCTGCGCTGCGCCGCCCCGTCCGCGACGACGTCGGCGACGAACGCCGCGACGGTGCGCTGCCACTCCAGGTGCTCGTCGGTGAAGGCCCACGGGACCTCGTACACCGCACTCGATCCCCCGGGACTCGAACCGACTTCGGGACGCCGCTCCACGGTGCTGGTCATCACCCCACTATGTCGACGAGTTGCTTGTTTTTCAAGTCATCGCTAGATTTCTGCCCATGTCGCGACGCAACCTCTCCGGCCGCTGGTTCGAGCAGTTCACGGTCGGCGAGGTGGTGGAACACGCCGTCACGCGCACCGTCACCGAGACCGACAACGTGCTCTTCACGTGCCTGACGATGAACCCGCAGCCGATGCACCTCGACGCCGAGTTCTCGGCCGGCAAGGAGTTCGGCAAGCCGCTGATGAACAGCATGTACACCGTCGGGCTGGTGGTCGGGATCGCCGTACCGGAGCTGACCCTGGGCACCACCATCGCCAACCTCGGCATGTCCGACGTCGAGTTCCCCACGCCGGTGTTCGCCGGCGACACGATCTGGGTGGAGACCGAGATCCTGGAGGCGCGGGGGTCGAAGTCCCGTCCCGAGGCCGGGATCGTGAAGTTCGAGCACCGTGGCTTCAACCAGCGCGACGAGCTGGTCTGCCGGTGCCGGCGCAGCGCCTTCATGCGCAGGCAGCCCGCGGACTAGACCGGCCCCCACGACAACGAACGGCACCCCCGTCCACCAGGTGTGGACGGGGGTGCCGTTCGTTGCGGAACGGCCTACGGCGCGAGCGCCCGCAGCAGGACATCCGCCATCTCGGCGCCGAGCTCGGCCGGGGTGCGGGCACCCTGGGGCGAGTACCACTTGTAGGTCCAGTTGACCGCGCCCAGGCAGGTGTTGACGAAGGTCTTGGGCGTCATCGGGAGCCGGACCTGCGGGTGCTCGGCGAGGTGGGCGAGCACCGCGTCGGCCAGCACGTCATCGAAGGCCCGCCTGCGCTCCAGCAGTGTCTCGGCGAGGTCGGGTCGCAGCTCGTCCTCCTCCTCGAAGCAGATCTTGAGCAGGTCCTGGTTCTCGCAGGTGTAGACGACCCGCGAGACGAGCAGCTCGCGCACCGCGTCGAGCGCCGTGGGCGCCGCGGCGACGGTCTCGTGGGCCATGCGGAGGCTGTCGTCGAGCACGTCCCGGTAGATCAGGACGAGCAGCTCCTCCTTGTTGCGGAAGTAGTGGTACAGCGTGGGTTTCGACAGCCCGACCCCGGCCGCGATCTCGTTCATCGAGGTCGCCCGGAAGCCCCGCTTGCTGAAGATCTCCACCGACGCCCGCAGCACCCGCTCCCGCTGCGCTGCGGCTCGCGTTCCCGGCACCGTCACCCGTCCTCCTGACCCGGCTGCCCCTGCTTGACAGCGACCACGCCGCGCACCCTACTATATCGACCGACCGGTCGGTCGGAGAATTTTTCTGGAGGATTCGCATGGCCTGGGAACTCGACGACGTGCACCTCGACTTCCAGGCCTCGTGCCGGGCGTTCGTGGACAAGAAGGTCCGACCGCTGGTCGACGACGCCGAGCGGGCGGGCACGTTCCCCGCCGAGCTGTGGAAGGAACTGGGCGACGCCGAGCTGCTCGGCCTGCTCACCGGCGAGGAGTTCGGTGGTTCCGACGCCGACGGGCTCGCCGTCACCCTGCTCGCCGAGGAGCTCGCCCGCGCCAGCGGCGGCATCGCGGTGACCGTGCTGGTCAGCGCGTACATGGCCGCCCCGCACATCGTGCGCTACGGCACCGACGAGCAGCGCAAGCGCTACCTCCCGGGCCTCGTGGCCGGCGAGAAGGTGGCGGCGATCGCCGTCACCGAGCCGGGTGCGGGTTCCGACGTCGCCGGCATGACCAGCACCGCCCGCCGCGACGGCGAGGGCTGGGTCCTCAACGGGACCAAGATGTTCATCACCAACGCCGGGCTGGCCGACGTGATCGTCGTCGGCGCCCGTACCGGCGGCCCGGGCCGTGGCGGGATCACCACGTTCCTCGTCGACGCCGACACCCCCGGGCTGTCGATGGGCAACCCGCTGCCGAAGATGGGCTGGCACTCCTCCGACACCCGCGAGGTCGTCCTCGACGACGTCACCGTGGGCCCGGACGCGGTGCTCGGCGAGGAGGGCCGCGGCTTCTACCAGATCATGGACGCCTTCCAGCTCGAGCGCGCGGTGCTCGCCGCGATGGGCGTCGGGCACGCCGCCGAGTGCCTGGCCGCGGCACGCGAGCACGTCCTGAACCGCGACGCGTTCGGCGCCCCGCTCGCCCACCTGCAGACCATCCGGCACAAGATCGCCGAGATGGAGGTCGAGCTCGACGTGGCCCGCCTGATCACCTACCAGGCGGCCGCCCGGATCGACTCGGAGCACCCGGACATGGGCCGTACCGTCGCGGCGGCGAAGTTCTTCGCCGCCAAGGCCGCCTGCCGGATCGTCGACGAGGCGGTGCAGCTGTTCGGCGGGTCGGGCTTCGTCGAGGAGTCCCCGGTCGCGCGCCACTACCGGGACGTACGAATCCTGCGGATCGGAGGCGGCACCGACGAGATCCAGCTGGAGATCCTGTCCCGCGGGATGGGCCGGTGACCACGTTCGCGGGCGCACCGACCGCGGCCGACGTCGTCGATGCCGCCGAGCGGGCCCGGATCGGCGGCGACGTCAGCCGCTGGCCCACCAAGCTGGGGGTCCGCGAGCGGATCGCGCTGCTGTTCGACGTCGACTCGTTCGTCGAGGACGGGCTGATGGCCCACGCCATGGCCGGCGACCTGCCGGCCGACGGTGTCGTCACCGGGGTCGGCCGGATCGAGGGCCGCCCGGTCGCGGTGATCGCCCACGACTTCGGCGTCAAGGCCGGGTCGTGGGGCGCGCTGACGTGCGAGAAGCA
This sequence comes from Pseudonocardia sp., assembly GCF_029263155.1. GTDB lineage: Bacteria > Actinomycetota > Actinomycetes > Mycobacteriales > Pseudonocardiaceae > Pseudonocardia. Next base: position 76,471 of record NZ_JAJCYB010000075.1, on the reverse strand, counting down.
GATCCGGATCCTGGAGCGGGCCGACCGCGACCTGCTCCCGGTGGTCTACCTCGTCGACTCCGCCGGTGGGCGGCTCACCGACCAGATGGGCTTCTTCCCCGGCCGCCGCGGCGCCTCGGCGATCTTCCAGCTGCAGGTCAAGCTGTCGGGCCGGGTACCGCAGCTGTGCTGCCTGCACGGCCCGTCGGCCGCGGGCGGGGCGTACATGCCGGCGTTCTGCGACTGGGTCGGCATGGTCGAGGGCAACGGTTCGATGTACCTCGCGTCGCCGCGCATCGCGGAGAAGACCACCGGTGAGATCACCACGCTGGAGGAGATGGGCGGCGCGATGATGCACGCCACCGTCTCCGGCTGTGGTGACGAGGTGTTCACCGCCGACTGGGAGGCGATCGCGGCGGCCCGGCTGCTGCTGTCCTACCTGCCCGACGACTTCCGCGCCCCTCCCCTGCGCGCCGAGCCGGTCGCACCGTCGCGGGCGGACTGGGACGGCGCGGTGCCGGTCGACCCGAACGCCGCCTACGACGTGCGCGACGTGATCGACCGGTTCGTCGACGGCGCCAGCTTCTTCGAGATCAAGGCCCGCTGGGCGCCGGAGATGGTGGTCGGGTTCGCCCGCCTCGACGGCCGGGTGGTGGGCATCGTGGCCAACCAGCCGATGGTCCGCAGCGGCGCGATCTTCGTCGACTCCGCCGACAAGGCCACCCGCTTCATCTCGATGTGCGACGCGTTCAACATCCCGCTGCTGTTCCTGCAGGACGTGCCCGGGTTCATGGTCGGCGTGGCCGTCGAACGCGCGGGGATCATCCGGCACGGCGCCAAGATGATCACCGCGATGGCCAGCGCGGAGGTCCCGAAGATCACCGTGGTGCTGCGCAAGGCCTACGCCGCGGGCTTCTACGCGATGTGCGCGCCCGGCTTCGAGCCGCGCGCCACGATCGCGCTCCCGACAGCCACCATCGGGCCGATGTCGGCCGAGGCGTCGGTCAACGCCGTCTACGCCAACAAGGTCGCCGCGATCACCGACGAGACCGAGCGCGCCGCGTACGTCGAGGCCCGCTCGGCCGAGCAGCGCGCCGACATCAACCTGCTCCGCATGGCCAGCGACCTCGTGGTCGACGCCGTCGTCGAGCCGGAACACCTGCGCACCGAGCTCGTCGCGCGGCTGCACGACGCCGAGCACTTCACCCGCACCACGCACCGCCGGCACCACCCGATCAGCCCCGTCTGACCCCCACACCGATTTCGACGACGCCCGGAGGACACGGATGTCCGACAGCCTGAGCCAGCTCATCTCCACCCCGCTGCAGCCGCTGCGCGAGGACTGGATCGTCCCGGAACGCGTGGCCGCGATCGCCGCAGCGCGTGAGCTGGACGCGAAGGACCCCGACTCGTACTGGGAGTGGGTGGCACAGCAGCAGCGCTGGACCACCCCGTGGCACACCGTGCGCAGCGGCGAGCTGGGTGACTTCAGGTTCTTCGAGGGCGGCACGCTCAACGTGGCCGACAACTGCGTCGACCGGTGGGCCGAGGACCCCGCCACGGCCGGACGCAACGCCGTGGTCTGGGAGGGCGAGCCCGGCGACACCCGCACCGTCACCTACTCCGAGCTGCGCGACGAGGTGTCCAGCCTCGCGGCCGGGCTGCTCGACCTCGGTGTCGAGAAGGGCGACGTCGTCGCCATCTACATGCCGAACCTCGTGGAGGCGTTCACCGCGATCCACGCCTGCAACCGGATCGGCGCGATCTACACGGTGCTGTTCTCCGGGTTCGGCGTCGACGCGGTCGCCAACCGGCTGGTGGCCGCGCGGGCCAAGGCCGTGATCGTCGCCGACTCCAGCTACCGACGCGGCAAGGCGGTGCCGCTGCTGGACACGTTGCGCGCGGCCCGCGGGCGCGCCGACTCCGTCCTCGCGACGATCGTCATCGACCGCACCGGCGAGGCCCGTGACCTCACCGAGGGCGAGCACTCCTACGCCGCGGTGATCGCCGCGCACCCCGACGGCACCCCGTGCGTCCCCCTGGACCCCAACGAGGCCGCCTTCCTGATCTTCACCAGCGGCACCGAGTCCACGCCCAAGGGCGTGGTGCACAGCGTCGGCGGGTTCCTGCTCGGCACCTGGGCCAACGCGCACTGGCAGGCCGGGCGCGACGGCGACGACGACGTCTACTGGGTGGCCGCCGACGTCGGCTGGCTGACCTTCCCGATCCAGGCCGTCGTGGGCGGGCTCGCCTGCGGCATGACGATCGTCTGCTTCGAGGGCGCGCTGGACACCCCCACCACCGAGCGGTTCTACGAGATCGTCGAGCGGCACGCCGTCACCAAGATCCTGTGCGCGCCGACGCTGATCCGGATGCTGCGCAAGTTCGGCGACGACCTGGCCGCGAAGCACCCGTTGCCGCAGCTCAAGCTCGTCACCGTGCAGGGTGAGCCGCTCGACGCCGACACGTTCGCCTGGGGCTCCACCCATCTCGGCGGCGGCGTGCCGGTGATCAACGCCTACGGGCAGACCGAGACCGGCTCCACCTGGACCTACCCGGTCTACGGCGCTGACGACCTCAAGGCGGGCTCGGTGGGCACCACGCTGCCCGGGCACTCCTACGACATCGTCGACGACGACGGGAACTCCGTGCCGACCGGCACCAAGGGCAACCTCGTGCTGCTCACCCCGTTCCCGACGCTGGCCCGCACGGTCTGGGACGACCACGACCGCTACCACTCCACGTACTTCTCGAAGTTCCCCGGGCGCTACGCCACCAACGACGAGGCCGTGGTCGACACCGACGGACACCTGTGGGTGCTCGGCCGGGCCGACGACGTCATCAACGTGGCCGCGCACCGGATCTCCACGATGGAGATCGAGGCGGTCGTGACGAGCCACCCGGCGGTGGTGGAGGCCGCGGTCGTCGGCGTGCCCGACGACACCAAGGGCACCGTGCCGATCGCGTTCGTCACGCTCGCGGAGGGGACGCTGACCGACAGCCTGACCGCGGAGATCCGCCGCCAGGTCGTCGGCGAGCTGGGCGGGTACGCCGGCCTGGCCGCGGTGTACGTGACCCCGGCGATGCCCAAGACGCGCACCGGCAAGATCATGCGCCGCCTGCTGCGCGACGTCGTCGTGCACGGCGAACCCACCGGCGACACCAGCGCCATGGAGGACCCCTCGGCGCTGGACGCGATCGCCACGGCCATCCGCTGATGCTCGTCCGCACGCTGCTGTTCGTCCCGGGCGGTCGGGCCGACATGATCGCCAAGGTGACGCGGTCGTCGCCGGACGTGGTCGCGGTCGATCTCGAGGACGCCGTCGCGGCGGCGGACAAGGACTCCGCCCGGCGCACCGCAGCCGAGGCGGTGGACGCCCTGGACGCGGGCGACACGGTGGTGCTGGTGCGGGTGAACCCGCCCGGATCGCCGTGGTTCGACGACGACGTCGCCGCGGTGGCGGCGTCGCGGGCGGCCGGGGTGGTGCTGCCCAAGCTGGAACGGGAGTCCGACCTCACCGCGGTGCGCGCCACCCTGCCCGCGGGCGCCGTCGTGGTCGCCGGCCTGGAGACCGCGCTGGGCGTGGCCGACTGCCGTACCCTGCTGGGCTCCGGTGTCGACGCCGCCTACTTCGGTGCCGAGGACTACATCGCCGATCTCGGCGGGCGGCGGACGGCGGACGGGCACGAGGTGCTCTACGCCCGCAGCCGGGTGGCCCTGGCCGCCCGGCTGGCCGGCGTCCCGGCGATCGACCAGGCCGTGGTGGCGGTGCGTGACCCCGACCGGTTCCGGCTCGACGCCGGCCACGGTCGCGATCTGGGCTACCAGGGCAAGATCTGCCTGCACCCGACGCAGGTGGAGATCGCCCGCGAGGTCTTCACCCCGTCGGAGGCGGAGATCGCGCACGCGCGGGCCGTCGTCGCGGCGGGGGCGGCAGGCGTCGGGGTGGTCGACGGCGAGATGGTCGACGACGTGCACCTGCGCATGGCCGCGGCCCTGCTGGCCCGGGCGGGTGTGCCGTCGTGACCGGTGGCCGGGGTCCACACCGGGTCGCACATGATCGACGAATGGGAACCGGGAGGCGCCGTCCACACCGCTCCCCGTTCCGAGACGGCGATCAACCGCAGCCCCACACCCCTACCGGTTCCGAACCGACGATCACCGCCGACCCGGACCCGGCTCAGCGAAGCCCGCACACCCCGTACCCGACCGACCGGCGCCACACCGGAGCCCCGGCCCCGGCCCCGGCCCACGGCTTCGATGATCACCGTCTCGGAACCGGGACACGCCGTCCACACCGCTCCCCGTTCCGAGACAGCGATCAACCGCAGCCCCACACCCCTACCGGGCCCGAACCGACGATCACCGCCCACCCGGACCGCGCCTCGATCACGGCGCCCACGCCCTCCGGGCTGCTCCCCGCATCGGCGTCCGGGTGGTCACCATGACCACCGTCGGGCTCATGCTGGCGCCGCAGGGTGACCCGGCCGAGGTCGTCGGCGCGGCGCGGCGCGCCGAGGAGCTCGGCTACGACTTCCTGGCCTGCGGCGAGCACGTGTTCTTCCACAGCCCGACCCCCAACGCGTTCGTCTCGCTGGCCGCCGCCGCGGGCGCGACGTCGCGGATCCGGCTGCTCTCGGCACTGACGATCCTGCCGATGTACCCGGCCGCGCTCGCCGCGAAGATGGCCGCCACCCTCGACCGCGTCTCCGGTGGCCGGTTCGACCTCGGGATCGGCGTCGGGGGGGAGTTCCCCGCGGAGTTCGCCGCCGTCGACGTGCCGGTCACCCTGCGCGGGCGCCGGACCGACGAGTCCCTCGACGTGATGACCCGCCTGTTCGCCGGCGAGCGGGTGTCGTTCGGCGGGCACGAGGTCGCGCTCGACCCGCTGCCACTGCAGCGCCCGCGCCCACCGCTGTGGATCGGCGGCCGCAAGGAGGCCTCGATGCGCCGGGCGGGCCGCTTCGGCGACGTGTGGGTGCCCTACATGTACAGCCCCGAGCAGCTGGCGGCAGGCCTGGCGACGGTGGCCGGGTCGGCCGCCGAGCACGGCCGCTCCGGGGTCGAGGGCGCGGTGTTCTGCTGGACCGGCGCCGGCCGCGACGGTGCGGCCGCCCGCCGCGGCGCCGTCGAGACCCTCGGCGCCGTCTACCGGCAGGACTTCGCGCCCATCGCCGGGAAGTACGTGCCCAGCGGCACACCGGAGCAGGTCGTCGCCCGGCTGCGGGAGTACGTCGACGCCGGGGCGCGGTCGATCGTGCTCGTCCCCGCCTGTCCCGACGCCGAGCGCGCCGCGATGGTCGAACTGTTCGCGCGCGAGATCGCGCCCGCCCTCCAGATCGGGAGCCCCGCATGACCCCGCAGCCCAGGACCCTCAGCACGGTGCTCGTCGCCAACCGGGGCGAGATCGCCGTCCGGGTGGTGCGCGCCTGTGCCGACGCCGGCCTCGCCAGCGTCGCGGTGTACGCCGACGGCGACGCGGACGCCCCGCACGTCCGGCTCGCCGACGAGGCCTACCCGCTGCACGGCACCACGGCCGGCGAGACCTACCTGGACCAGAGCAAGCTCCTCGACGTCGCCGACCTGGCCTGCGCCGACGCCGTGCATCCCGGCTACGGCTTCCTCTCCGAGAACGCCGACTTCGCGCAGGCCGTCATCGACGCCGGCCTGACCTGGATCGGTCCGACCCCGCAGGCGATCCGCGACCTCGGCGACAAGGTCACCGCCCGGCAGATCGCCGCGGCCGTGGGCGCGCCGCAGGTGGCCGGCTCCAAGGGACCGGTGAGCGGCGCCGACGAGGTGGTCGCGTTCGCCGCCGAGCACGGGCTGCCGGTGGCGATCAAGGCCGTGTACGGCGGTGGCGGGCGCGGGCTCAAGGTCGCGCGCACCGCCGAGGAGATCCCGGAGCTGTTCGACTCCGCCGTGCGCGAGGCGCAGGCCGCGTTCGGGCGCGGTGACTGCTTCGTCGAGCGCTACCTGGAACGGCCCCGCCACGTCGAGGCGCAGGTGCTGGCCGACACCCATGGCACCGTGGTCGTCGTGGGCACGAGGGACTGCTCGCTGCAGCGCCGCCACCAGAAGCTCGTCGAGGAGGCGCCCGCGCCGTTCCTCACCGACGCGCAGCGCTCCGAGATCCACACCGCGGCGCGGGCGATCTGCGCCGAGGCCGGGTACCACGGGGCGGGCACCGTGGAGTTCCTGGTCGGGCAGGACGGGGTGATCTCGTTCCTGGAGGTCAACACCCGGCTGCAGGTCGAGCACCCGGTCTCCGAGGAGACCACCGGTCTCGACCTGGTCGGCGAGCAGTTCCGGATCGCCGCGGGCGAGCCGTTGCGGATCTCGCACGACCCGGCGCCGGTCGGGCACTCCATCGAGTTCCGGATCAACGGCGAGGACCCGGCCCGCGGGTTCCTGCCCGCTCCGGGAACGGTGACGGCGTGGGAACTGCCGTCCGGTCCCGGTGTCCGGGTGGACGCGGGCGTGGAGGCCGGCACCGTCGTCGGCGGGCAGTTCGACTCGTTGCTGGCCAAGCTGATCGTCACCGGCACCGACCGCCGCCAGGCGCTGGCCCGGGCCCGGCGCGCGCTGGCCGAGTTCCGCGTCGACGGCCTGCCCACCGTGCTGCCGTTCCACCGCGCCGTCGTCGACGACCCGGCGTTCACCGCGCGGGACGGGTTCGGCGTGCACACCCGCTGGATCGAGACCGAGTACCTCGCGCCCGATCCCGCACCCGAGGACGCGGTGACGGTCCAGGTCGGCGGGCGTCGGCACGTGGTGGAACTGCCGGGCCTGTCCGCGGTCAGCCCCGAGACCGCCGCGGCGATCCGCGCCAGCGCGGACGAGCGCGGCGCCCGGGGTGGGGCCGCCGCCCAGGGTGACGACGTCGTCGCCCCCATGCAGGGCACCGTCGTGAAGATCGCGGTGGTCGACGGCGACCCGGTGCGGCGAGGTGAGCTGGTCGCCGTCGTCGAGGCGATGAAGATGGAGAACCCGATCACGGCGCACCAGGACGGCACGGTGGCCGGCGTCGCGGTCGCCCCGGGCGCGTCGGTCGGTCAGGGTGCCGTGCTCTGCCGGATCGAGGGCTGAGGGCCCCTACTACTCGCGGTGGCCGCGTTCGCCGACCTGCTGGCCGGGCCCGCGTCGCGCCGCGACGAAGGCGTGAGACCGCGGGTGAGATCGACGTGGTGGGGGCTCTCCCGATGGGAGACCCCGATGGTGCCGATCTCACCCGTCCTCGCCCACCACCTCGTCACCCACCCGGACCGATCCCGGCGCGGCGACGGTGCCGCCGACCGACAGGGCACCGCCGCGCTCGCGATGCAGCCGGCGCAGCACCTCGCGGTCGATCCCGATGCCACCGGGCTGCGCGCGGGTCACCATCACGCACCGGTCGATCGGCGCCACCACCGACAGCGTCGCCGTGCCGACCCGGACGTCCCGGCCGACGAGGGCGTCCTCCCCACCCCCGTCCACGAGCATGTTGGACCGGAACCGGCGCGGCTCACCGCCACCGAGCGTGGCCGTGGACAGGATGCTGACGGCGGCGCGGGCCGAGTCGTGGAACGCACCGTCGGACCCCTCGAACGGTGCCCACGACGACTCCGCCTCGGTCTCGATGTCGGCCGGGTTCTCGTAGCGCCGCTCGTGCACCTCCGACACCGACCGCAGCGCCACCTCGCGGCCCAGCCAGGCCGACAACGCGGCGTCGTCCACGGCCACCGATCCGTCCGGCAGGGTGATCTCCACCCCGGCCGCCCCGATCCGGGCCGACGCGAAGAGCATCTCGGGGACCCGCCGGGCGGTCAGCCCGAACCCGGTGGCGACGTCGAAGAGGGCGTAGCGGCGGTCCCCGGCCAGGCCCTGCGGACCGAGCTCGGCGGCCTCCACCCGTTCGCCCTGCAGCGACTTGACGGGGAACCGCCAGAGCTCGAGCACCCGCATCAGCGCGGGCTGATCTCGCCCATCGGCCCCCAGCCGTCGACACCGGCCGCGTCGACGTAGATGATCTTCGGCTGGGCCGAGACCAGGTCCGGAGCCTTCCCCATGAAGTTCGCGACGTGCCCGGTGCTCATGTGCGCACCGCCGGCGTCGGAGTCCCGGAAGCCCTCGATGGTGACGAACTCGTTCGGGTCGAGCAGGCTGCGCGACCACTCGAAGAACAGGCAGCCCTCCTCGGCGTTGACGTCCTTGGCGTACTGCTCGGCGAGGACGAGCCACTCGTCGATCTTCTCCGGCCGGATGGGGAACTTGACGTTGATGAGGATCATTTTTTCCGGGTTCCTTTCGCACGTGTCCGGGACGATCGTGGTCAACACCGGCGGACGCGTCAACGACGGGTTCGTGTTTCACGTGGAACCCGGGACCACGATCCGGTCGAGTCGCGCGACCTGCTCGGCGGTCAGTGGGATGCGGGCGGCCGCGACGTTCTGCGCGAGGTGGGCGAGCGACGTCGTGCTCGGGATCGGCAGCACGGCCGGCGAGCGGTGCAGCAACCACGCCAGCGACACCTGCGTCGCGGTGGCCCCGAGTTCCGTGGCGACCGCCGCGACCTCGGCGGTCCCGCCGGTCGCGCCGTGGGCCACCGGTCGCCACGGCAGGAACGCGATCCCCGCCTCGGTGCAGGCCCGCACCACCGGTTCGTGCTCGCGGTCGAGCACGTTGTAGCGGTTCTGCACGCTCGCGACATCGATGATCCGCCGGGCCTCGTGCAGCTCGCCGAGTGCGATCTCGGACAGCCCGAGGTGCGCCACCTTGCCCGCGGCCTGCGCGTCCCGCAGCGCTCCCAGCTGGTCGGACAGCGGGACGGCCGGGTCGCGGCGATGCAGCTGCAGCAGGCCGATCCGCTCGACGCGCAGCCGCCGCAGCGCCCCGTCGACCTGGTCGCGCAGCACCTCCGGGCGCCCGTCGACGACCCACTCCCCCGGGCGCGGGAGCGAGATCCCCACCTTGGTGGCGATCAGGAGATCGCGCGGGTAGGGGTGCAGTGCCGCGGCGAGCAACTCCTCGTTGGCGCCCCCGCCGTACATGTAGGCGGTATCGATCAGCCGCACGCCGAGCTCGACGGCCCGGCGCACGACGGTGATCGACTCGGCCCGGTCCGGGCCGGACGGCGCCGTCAGGTGCATCGCACCGTAGCCCAGCCGGGGCACGGCCCACTCGCCGCCGATCCGGAACTCGGTCATCCCCGCCCCCGTGGGTCGGGCGCGCCGACACCACCCGGAACGACGATCGATCCCGGACGGCAGGCCTCCGTTCCGGGCGGCCGTCGTCGAGCGCGCAGAACGCGGACTGCGCGTGCCGGTTCCGGCGCCGGCGACCGATCCCGCCTCGACGCCGGCGAACCGCCACCCGGGGCCCATCCGGACGGGCTCGACGACCCCGAGCCGGACGATCCCGCTGCCCGCACCACCGTGTCCGGTCGCGTCGCGCCGGGGCACGCCGGAGCCGATCGCCGGCTCCGCGCCGACCTCCCCCGACGACCTACCCCGACCGGCACTACCAGAGTTCCGGCTTCGTCACCGGCGGTCCGGGCGGCCGATCCGGTACCGGCTCGGGCGCGGGGTCCGGCGCGCGCCCGCCGGTGGTGCCGGACCCGAGCAACGCCCGCAGGTCCGCCCGGGCGACCGGGGGGCGACCGACGTCCACCGCCACCACGGGAGCGATCCGGCGCAGCGCCGCGACCAGGGCCGGATCGGTCAGATCGGGAGTCCGGTCGACCGCGCCGACGACGATGAGATCCGGGCGCAGCGCCGCGACGGCAGCCGGGTCCGGACCGCGGGACGTCCCGACCTGCTCGACCCCGTCGATGCGCCCTGCGCAGCCGACCAGCGGAGCGTCCAGGGCGAGCAGCAACGCACCGACGTCCTCGGCGGTGGCCACGAGCCTGCGCAGCGCCGACGGCAGCGCGACCGAGGTGCCGGTCGCGTCGACGAAGGCCCGCCGCCCCCCGCCGCGGTCGCTCACGAGCCCGGCGAGCGCGGGCGAGGGCGCGACGGGACCACCCCGGTGCTCCCCAGCATTCGATGCCATGCCCGCAGGGTAGGCGGCCGCGGAGGTCGGCGAACCGGGCGGCCGGGCGCATGCGGCCTCAGCCCGGTCGACCGACCACGACGGCAACGCCGGGTCCGTCGAGCGCGGTGAGCCCCGCCCGCCGTCCCGACGCCACCAGCAGCAGGTCGACGTCGGGCCCGCGCAGCTCGGGGCCCTCGCCCAGGGTCCATCCGGTGTCGGCCGAGACCAGCCGCACCCCGGCCAGCCGCCGCCTGCCCCCCATGAACGTGGTGGTGGCGACGTAGGCCAGACAGGCGGACACGACCGCGGGCGGCGAGGCGTACGCAAGGCCGAGCGGGCGCGCGATGTCCTGCCCGTGGATGACGAGGTCCATGAGCGGGTCCATCGGAGTGCTGCCCGGGAACCGCCGCGTGGAGCCCGCACTCTCGCGCAGCTGCGCGACGAGTTCGGTGCTGGTGAACGCGGCGGCCCGCGCCGCCGCGAGATCGATCTCCATGCGGTCGAAGCTGCCCCGCGCCCGCACGGCCGCCCGCAGCAGGAGCGGCACGCTCAGCCGCGTCGTCGTCGTGAGGTGGGCGAGGACGTCGCGCACGGTCCACGCCGCGCACAGCGAGGGGGTCGACCACTGCTCGTCGGACAGGTCGGCGACATGGTCGGCGATGTGGCGCCGCTCGGCGGCCACCGCGTCGTCGACGGCCGCTCGGGCGAGGACGGGAGTTGAGGGGTTCATGGAGCACGGACTCCCGCGGGCACCCGGGAGTCATCGCCCGAACCGATTCTTGATTGATTCCAGAAAGTGCGCCAGACTGTGGGCGTGCCCACCGCCGCGGACCTCGAACGAGCACTGCGCGAGGCCGGCCTGCGGGTCACCCGCCCGAGGATGGCCGTGCTGTCCGCGGTACACGCACACCCGCACGCCGACACGGACTCGGTCATCACCGCGGCCCGCGCCGAACTCGGCGAGGTCTCCCACCAGGCCGTCTACGACGTGCTACGCGCACTCACCGTCGCGGGCCTCGTGCGCCGCATCCAGCCGTCCGGCTCGGTGGCGCGCTACGAGACGCGCACCGGCGACAACCACCACCACGCCGTCTGCCGCTCCTGCGGCGTCATCGCCGACGTCGACTGCGCGGTCGACGCCACCCCGTGCCTCACCGCGTCCGACGACCACGGCTTCGTGATCGACGAGGCCGAGGTCGTCTACTGGGGCCTGTGCCCCGACTGCTCCACACCCACCACCCCCGCCCACGGAAGGAAGACCCGTGTCTGACGAGCACGTCACCGTCGAGAGCCAACTGAACACCGAGGAGGCCGGCGGCTGTCCGGTCCACTCGGGTCGCATGGGGCACCCGACCGAGAGCGCGAGCAACACCGACTGGTGGCCCAACCAGCTCAACCTGAAGATCCTGCGCAAGCACCAGGCCGTCGCCGACCCGATGGACGCCGACTTCGACTACGCGAAGGCGTTCGGCAGCCTCGACCTCGACGCGCTCACCGCCGACGTCGACGCGCTCATGACCGACTCGCAGGACTGGTGGCCCGCCGACTTCGGCCACTACGGCGGCTTCATGATCCGCATGGCGTGGCACTCCGCCGGCACCTACCGCGTGGACGACGGCCGCGGCGGGGCCGGCGCCGGGATGCAGCGCTTCGCGCCCCTGAACAGCTGGCCCGACAACGGCAACCTGGACAAGGCCCGCCGCCTGCTGTGGCCGATCAAGAAGAAGTACGGCAGCAAGATCTCCTGGGCCGACCTGATGGTCTTCGCGGGCAACCGGGCCCTGGAGACGATGGGCTTCACGACCTTCGGTTTCGCGGGTGGGCGCGCCGACGTGTGGGAGCCCGACGAGGACGTCTACTGGGGCCCGGAGCGGGAGTGGCTCGGCGACGAGCGCTACACCGGCAACCGTGAGCTGGAGAAGCCGCTGGGCGCGGTCCAGATGGGCCTGATCTACGTCAACCCGGAGGGCCCGAACGCCAACCCGGACCCGTTGGCCGCGGCGCGCGACATCCGCGAGACCTTCGCCCGGATGGCGATGAACGACGAGGAGACCGTCGCGCTCATCGCCGGCGGGCACACCTTCGGCAAGACCCACGGCGCGGCGAACCCGGACGAGAACGACAACGTCGGTCCCGAGCCCGAGGGCGCGCCCATCGAGCAGCAGGGCTTCGGCTGGAAGCAGGGCTTCGGCTCCGGCAAGGGCCGCGACGCCATCACCTCCGGCCTCGAGGTCACCTGGACCCAGACGCCCACGCGGTGGAGCAACAAGTTCTTCGAGAACCTGTTCGGTTTCGAGTGGGAGCTCACCCAGAGCCCCGCCGGCGCCCACCAGTGGGTCGCCAAGGACGCCGGGGACGTCATCCCGGACCCGGAGACCAACGAGCCGGCCCGCAAGCCCACCATGCTCACCACCGACCTGGCACTGCGCATGGACCCGGTCTACGAGCCGATCTCGCGCCGGTTCCTGGAGAACCCCGACCAGTTCGCCGACGCGTTCGCCCGCGCCTGGTACAAGCTCACCCACCGCGACATGGGCCCCAAGCAGCGCTACCTCGGCCCGCTGGTCCCGGCCGAGGAGCTGCTCTGGCAGGACCCGGTGCCCGCCGTCGACCACGAGCTGGTCTCGGCCGACGACGTCACGGCGCTCAAGGCGAAGATCCTCGAGTCCGGCCTGTCGGTGTCCCAGCTGGTCTCCGCGGCCTGGGCGGCGGCCTCGTCGTTCCGCATCAGCGACAAGCGCGGCGGCGCCAACGGCGGGCGTATCCGTCTGGAGCCGCAGAGCGGCTGGGAGGCCAACGACCCCGACGAGCTCGCCCAGGTGATCCGCGTCCTGGAGAGCGTCCAGGCCGACTTCAACGCCTCGGCGTCGGGCGGCAAGAAGGTCTCCTTCGCCGACCTCGTCGTGCTCGGCGGTGCCGCCGCGGTGGAGAAGGCCGCGAAGGACGCCGGGCACGACGTCACGGTGCCCTTCACCCCGGGCCGCACCGACACCACCCAGGACAAGACCGACGTCGAGTCGTTCTCGCACCTGGAGCCCGGCGCCGACGGCTTCCGCAACTACCGCGGCAAGGGCCACCGCCTGCCGGGCGAGTACCTGCTGGTCGACCGCGCCAACCAGCTCAACCTGTCAGCGCCGGAGATGACCGTGCTGGTCGGCGGCCTGCGGGTGCTGGGCGCGAACAGCGGCGGTTCGACCGCGGGCGTGCTCACCGACCGGCCGGGCACGCTGACCAGCGACTTCTTCACCAACCTGCTCGACATGGGTGTGGAGTGGAAGTCGGTCTCCGGTGACGACGACTCCTTCACCGGGGTCGACCGGGCCACCGGCGCGGAGAAGTGGACCGGCACCCGGGTCGACCTGGTGTTCGGCTCGAACTCCGAGCTGCGGGCCGTGGCCGAGGTCTACGCCTGCGACGACGCGAAGGACAAGTTCGTGCGCGACTTCGTGGCGGCGTGGGACAAGGTCATGATGCTCGACCGCTACGACCTCGTCTGATCGCCTGGCGACGACAGCCCCGGCCGGTGCTCCGGCCGGGGCTGTCGCGTGAGGTCGGCTGCAACGTCGCCACCCACGGGCGCGGTCACCGCAGCGCCTGCGCACCGATCACGGACAGCAACTGCAGCTTCTCGTAGCTCTCGCTGCCCGGGACGGCGGTGTACACGAGCAGGGAGTGCGACCGGCGCGGGTCCAGCAACGTCTGGCAGTTGAGCTCCAGCGCTCCGAGTTCGGGGTGGACGAAGTGCTTGACCTCGTGGGGGTGGACGCCGACCTCGTGGTCGTTCCAGACGGTCCGGAACTCCGCGCTGCGGGCGAGCAGCAGGTCGGCGAGGTGTGCCGCGCGGGAACCGGGTCCACGCAGCGTGACGACCTGACGCAGGCCCGAGGTGAACAGCCGCGACAGGAACGGATGCTCCTCGGGCGCGTACAGGCGCCGGGCGGCGGGGTCGGTGAACCAGCGGTACCCGATGCTGCGGGCCGGGCCGTCGTAGCCGGTCGTGTCGCCGGTCAGGGCGACGCCGAGCGCGGTCTGGCGCAGGGTCTCCCCGAGCTCGGTGACGATCTCCGCGGGTGTGTCGCCGAGGCGATCGAGCACGCGCAGCAGGCCGGGGCTGATGTGCTCACCGGCCGCCTCGCGCGTGGGCGGGTTGTGCCCGGCGAGCCGGAACAGGTGGTCGCGCTCGTCGAGCGAGAGATGCAGGCCCTGCGCGATCGACGCGATCATCTGCGGCGACGGTTGCGGCCCGCGCTCGCGCTCGAGGCGGGAGTAGTAGTCGGTCGACATGTGGCAGAGCAGGGCGACCTCCTCGCGCCGCAACCCGGTGGTCCTGCGGCGCTGACCACGGGGAAGGCCGACGTCGTCGGGCTGCAGGGACTCCCGGCGGCGCCGGAGGAACTCCGCCAGTCCGGTCCGATCGATCACCATGCGTTCCTCCCCTGCTGATGTACCACTTCTACCGTCGGCGCACCCCGCCCGGCCACGCCCCGGCGATCCCCCCTTCCCGGCGGCGCGGCGCGGCGATCCTCGGATCGGCGGGCCGTTGTACTCCCCCCGGTGGCGGCCGAACCTCGGTGACACACGTCCGACGAGGGGGAACACATGCCACGCACCCGACCCGACATCACCGTCCCCGACCTGTCCGGGCGGCGCGCCGTCGTCACCGGAGCGAGCGACGGCATCGGGCTGGGCCTCGCCGGGCGCCTCGCGGCCGCCGGGGCCGAGGTGCTCCTGCCCGTCCGGAACCCGCGCAAGGGCGAGGCGGCGATCGCCCGGATCCGCCGGCAGACCCCCGGCGCGACCGTGTCGCTGCGCTCCCTCGACCTGTCCTCGCTCGAGTCGGTGGCGGCGCTCGGGGAGACGCTGCGCGACGAGGACCGGCCGATCCACATCCTTGTCAACAACGCCGGCGTCATGACCCCACCCGACCGGCAGACCACCGCGGACGGGTTCGAGCTCCAGTTCGGCTCCAACCACCTCGGCCACTTCGCCCTCGTCGGCCACCTGCTGCCGCTGCTGCGCGCCGGCCGGGCCCGCGTGACCTCCCAGATCAGCGTGGCCGCCGACCAGAACTCCATCAACTGGGACGACCCGAACTGGATTCGCTCCTACCACGGCCGGCGCGCCTACAGTCAGTCGAAGATCGCGCTCGGGCTCTTCGGCCTCGAACTCGACCGGCGCAGCCGCGCGGGCGGCTGGGACATCACCAGCAACCTCTCCCACCCGGGTGTCGCCCCGACGAACCTGCTCGCCGCTCGCCCGGAGGTCGGCCGCCCCCGGGACACCCTGAGTGTGCGACTCATCCGCGCGCTGTCCGTGCGCGGCATCCTCCTCGGGACCGTCGAGACCGCGCTCCTGCCCGCCCTCCTCGCCGCGACGGCCGTCGAGGCCCGGGGCGCCCGGCTCTACGGGCCCAGCGGACCCGGACACCTCGGTGGGTCCCCTGCGGAGCAGAAGGTCTACTCCCGCCTCCGCAGCGCCGAGGACGCCCGGCGCGTCTGGGAGCTCTCCGAGGAACTGACGACGGTGTCCTTCTGCCCTGCGTAGGCACTCCCGGCATTCCACCGTCACGAGCGAGCCGGCAGCGCGTCCGACCGTGCCTGTGGAGCCGACGCTCGCGCGGTGGCTCGTGTTGATCTCGCCGTTATGGTAGGTCTGGGCCCACGGCGGTGCTCCACCGGTGGGGTTGCTCCTCGGCGGCTCCCCCACGAAACTGCGGCACGGCAGGCTGCGGCGGGGACCGGCCCAGGCAACAGGACGACGGCAGTGGGAGCGGCTCGGGCACCGATCACCACTCCCGCGAGGGAGAGCGATGCATCCCACCGACACGGTGATGCGCGGCCGTGAGGCGTACGCGCGACGGGCCTGGCAGGACACCTACGACGTGCTCTCGGCGGCCGACGAGCACAGCCCGCTGGACGCGCCCGACCTCGACCGGCTCGGGATGGCCGCCCACCTGATCGGGCGCGACGAGGCGGCCGTCGCGAGTCTGGAGCGGGCCCACCACGCGTTCCTCGACCAGGGCGAGACCGGCCGCGCCGTGCGGTGCGCGTTCTGGGTCGGCATGTTCCTGGTGCAGCGCGCCCGGTACGCCGAGGGCGGGGGTTGGCTCGGCCGGGCCGGGAGCCTGCTGGACGAGCAGGCGTCGGACAGCGTCGAACACGGGTACCTGATGATTCCCGCGGCGCTGCAGACCATGGGGTCCGGCGACCCGGTTGCGGCCTTCGAGGTCTTCGGCGAGGCGGCGGGCATCGCCCGTCGCTTCGGGGACCCCGACCTCGTCGCGCTGAGCCTGCTGGGCCGCGGCCAGGCGCTGGTCGCGATGGGAGAGGTCCACCGTGGCGTGTCGATGCTCGACGAGGCGATGGTCGCGGTGACCACCGGCGACGTCTCGCACGTCGCCGCCGGGATCGTCTACTGCGCGCTGATCATCGCGTGCCGCGACGTGTTCGACTGGGGGCGGGCACAGGAGTGGACCGTGGCGTTGAGTCGCTGGTGCGCCGACCAGCAGGACCTCAAGCCCTACCGGGGCCAGTGCCTGGTCCACCGCTCGGAGATCATGCAGCTGCGGGGCGAGTGGTCCGACGCCATGGTGGAGGTGCAGCAGGCCTGCTCGCATCTCGCCGACCCGCCGGGCGACCCGGTGCTCGGCATGGCGCACTACCAGCAGGCCGAGCTGCTGCGGCTGCGCGGGGACTTCGCGCGGGCCGAGCAGTCCTACCGCACGGCGGGTGAGTCCGGGCACTCCGTTCATCCCGGCCTCGCCCTGCTGCGCCTGGCCCAGGGTCGGGTCCCGGACGCGGTGGCGGCCATCCGACGCGTGGTCGCGGAGGCCGAGGGCGACCGCGTGAAGCGCTCCCGGGTGCTGTCCGCGTTCGTCGAGATCGTGCTGGCCTCCGGCGACGTCGCCGCGGCCCGGCCGGCGGTCGAAGAGCTCGACGAGCTCGGCGGGGAGCTCGACGCCCCCTACCTGCGCGCGGTCGCCGGGTCCGCACGCGGTGCCGTCCTGCTCGCTGACGGTGACGCCCGGGCCGCCTGCCGGGTACTGCGCCGCGCATGGACGGCCTGGCAGGAGCTCGACGCGCCGTACGAGGCCGCCCGGGTGCGGGTGCTGATGGCCCAGGCCTGCGGGGAGCTGGCCGACCACGACACCGCGAGCATGGAGCTGGACGCGGCGCGGCGTGTGTTCGAGCAGCTGGGCGCCACCCCGTCGCTGGCCCGGGTCGCCGAGCTGTCCGGGACGACGACGCCGGACGCGCCAGGCGGGCTGAGCCCCCGCGAGGTGGAGGTGCTCGGGTTGGTCGCGACCGGTGCGACCAACCGCGAGGTCGCCGACAGACTGATCATCAGCGAGAAGACGGTGGCCCGGCACGTCAGCAACATCTTCGGCAAGCTCGGAGTGACCTCACGTGCCGCCGCCACCGCCTATGCCGTCCGGCACGAGCTGGCCTAGCGACGACCGCGCGGCGCCTACACAGGATCACCCATCCGCCGCCACGTCGCGGGATACACACATCGCCCGAAGCAGCACCCCCCTCACCAGTTCGACCCTGTCCGGGACGTGCACACGCCGGCCGTCGGTCGGCCACCGAGCAAGGGGAGTTCGCCATGACCACGCAGCAGGCACCGGGCCTCGAACAGATCCGCGACGCGTGGAACGCGGTCGCCGACGGGTTCGACCGGTTCGTCACCCCGGAGAGCATGGTTCTCGGCCGGGAGGTGGTGCTCCGTCTCGGGCTGCGCCCCGGCACCCGACTGCTCGACGTGGGGGCCGGCAGCGGGGCCCTGACCATCCCGGCGGCCCGGATCGGCGCCGACGTCGTCGCGACCGACCTCGCCCCGGCCATGATCGAACGCCTCACCGCGCGGGCGCTCGCCGAGGGGCTGTCCTCCGTGCGCGGCCGGATCATGGACGGCAACGCCCTCGATCTGGACGACGACACCTTCGACGTCGCGGCCTCGGTGAACGGCGTATCGGTGTTCCCCGACATGGAGCGCGGCCTCGCCGAGCTGGTGCGGGTCACCCGACCCGGGGGGCGGGTGGTGATCGCCGCGTTCGGTCCGCTCCCGACGGTCGAGTTCATCGTGTTCTGCGCCGGCGCGGTCCGCGCCGCGGTACCGGGTGCCATGCCGCTGCCGACCGACCCGCCGCCGCTGCCGTTCCAGGCGGCGCATCCCGACGTGCTGCGCGAGCGGATGGTCGACGCGGGCCTGCGCGAGATCCGGATCGACCCGTTCACCTGGGAGTCGGCGTTCGACTCCGCGCGCCATCTCTGGGACACCTTCACCGCCAGCCACCCCATCGGCGCGCAGACGGCCGCCGCCCTCGACGACGGGCAGCAGGCCGAGGTCGTCCGCGTACTCGAGGGAACGCTTCGCGAGCGATCCGCAGGAGCCCCGGGGGCAGTACTCAGCGCCCAGGTCAACATCGGCACCGGAACCGTGTGTTGAGTCCGGCGACACAGAACGCACAGCAGGAGGTGGATCATGGACATGGGAAGCACGACGAGCGGCACCGCTGCGGGAGCCGGCGGGCGGTTCGATACGGCACGGCGGCGCCTGCGCGCGGCTGCCGGATGGGCGGGCATCCTCGGCTCCGCCGGTTTCGTCCTGGTCTCGGCGGCCCTGGGCCTGGCCCGGCCGGGTTACGACGCCGTGGCCGAGCCGGTGGTCGCGCTGGCCGAGGGTCCGACCGGCTGGGTGCAGCGCGTGAACCTGGTCGCGCTCGGCGTCCTCGTGGCTGTCTGGGCGGCCGGGCTGCACCGGGGCATCCGCCCGACCCGCTGGGGATCCGCCGGACCGATCCTGATGGGGGTCAGTGCCGTCGGTCCCGTACTGGCCGGGGTGACCGGCCCGGCCCCGCCCCACTTCCTGCTGGTGTTCGTCGGGGCCGTCGCCGGCTTCGTGGTCCTGTCCCGCAGGATGGCGGCCGACCCGGCTTGGCGCGCCTGGGCGACCCCGTTGCTGGTGCTGGCCGTCGCCATCGCGGTCGTCGTCCCGCTCCACTCATTGCTCGCGTTGCCTGCCGGGGCACCGCTGCACCCGTGGTGGGGTCTGCTCAACTGGGCGGCGGTCGTGCTGTGGCTGTCGGGAGTCGGCACACTCGGGGCCGGTCTGCTCGGGTCCTCCCGCCGGGTGTGATGCGCTCGGCTACTTCGACGAGCCGCATCCGGCCCGGGCGCTGAGCTGCTATGCGGGGCAGACGGTCGGACAGCAGCGCGAGGGCGACGGCGGCCGGATCGCCCTCGCCCTGGATCAGCGCTGTACGTCGTGGACCAGCTTCAGGATCCCGTTCGAGCAGCTCTCCGATTCCCGCGGCGCCAGCATGTGCTTGTCCCGGTCCGCCCGGCCGAACAGGCTCTTCCCGCTACCGAGAAGCACGGGAAAGGCGAGCAGGTCGTACCGGTCGATCAGACTCGCGTCGGACAGCCGCCGAGCCAGCTCGGCGCTCTCGTGGATGAAGATCGCGCCGCCGTCGCCATCGCTGAGCGCGGCATCAGCACGACCGTCCCGCCAGCCTGGTGCACCGACTGGAGGAACCAGATCGGCGCGGCGTGGTAGGCCGGGCCGCTGGGGAGGTAGACCGTGGCGAGCCGGTCGCGTGCAGGCTGGGGGCGTCGCCCGGGCGCGTCACCGGGCGAGCGGTCTTCACCTCCGAGGAGGCCACCGGGATCGCCGACGCCGACGGGCGCGCCCCGATCGTGCTGATCCCGCCCGAGACCAGCCCGGAGGACGTGCCCGGGCCGGCCGTGGCCGCCGGGATCGTCACCGCTACCCGGCGGGTTGGTCAGCCATGCGGCCGTGGTGGCGCCGGGCTGGGGGCTGCCCGCCGTGGTTGCAGCGGCTCGAGCGGTGGGCTCGCCCGGGCGGCGCCTCCGCCTACCAGGGCGTCGGGCGGGCGGAGCGGGTCCAGGTCGGACCCTCCCCCGCCGCCGGCCGCTCCTCGACGCGGCCGCGGTGGCGCCTGCGGTGTCCGGTCCTCCCGACAGACCCCCCGCCGTCCGACCCCGACGAGGACGGGGCAGCCGGGCCCGGCTGCCCGGGTGTCAGCTCGACCGTGACGCACACCTCCGGTCCCGCACGTTCGGCGGTGGTGGGTCCGAGGACCCGCAGCAACCGCAGCATGGCCGAGTTGACGGCCAGCACGTCGGCGGTGAAGCGGGTGACCCCCTCGTCGACGGCGCGCTCGCCGAGCCGCCGCAGCAGGGCCGCGCCCAGGCCGCGGCCCTGCCACTCGTCGGACACGGTCACCGCCACGTCGGCCTCGTCGGGGTCGGTCCGGGAACGGACGTACCGCGCGACGCCGACGCCCGTCTCCGCGCCGAGACCACCGATGGTGGCGACGATGGCCTCGTGGTCGTGATGGTCCACCCGGGTCAGGAACTCCACCTGCCCGGGCGCGAGCCCGGGCAGCGGGGAGTGGAACCGGCGCAACCGCGACTCCGCGCTCAGCCGCTCGAAGCCCTCCACGAGGAGCGCGGCGTCCTCGGGACGCACGGCGCGCAGGGTCACGGCACGACCGGCCGCCAGCACGGTCCGGCGCTCCTCGTCCGGCGTGGTCCGCCGCAACATCACCATGTACCCGGCGTACCCGCACCGCCCTGCGGGAACCACCTGCGCACGCTGTGGCCCACTTTGCTCCAGGCCCCGGCCTCACGGTCGTCATTGTTCGTGGCTGGTGTCGATCGAGAACGACGTCCGGCAGATAGCTCTTGTTGCTGGATCAGGCTGGTGGAGACGAGGGGAATCGAACCCCTAACCCCCGCCTTGCAAAGGCGGTGCTCTGCCAATTGAGCTACGTCCCCGTGTCGAGCAGGACGGTACCCGCTCAGCAGGAGCGGGGCGGGGCCGGGCTCAGCGGTTGGTGGCCTCGTGCCAGAGGTCGCTCTCCGCACGGGCACCACGGATCTTCGAGAAGACCACCGCGCCGGCGGCGAGTGCGACGACGACCGTGAGCAACTTCTTCATCGAGGATCACGTCCTGTGGTGTGGGCCGGCGGGTCGAGGAGTGGGCCTAGGTGGATTTGAACCACCGACCTCGTCGTTATCAGCGACGCGCTCTAACCAACTGAGCTATAGGCCCCTGCGGCGGACACGAGGCTACCCCAGCGTCTCCGAGCGCCCGCAACCGGATACCTCCTGCGAGGGCGGGCTCAGTCGCGCTCGGACAGGGTGACCTCGATACCGCCCACGAGATCCGCCGACACGTTGTAGACGAACGCCGCGATGGTGACGGCCACTGCGAACAGCAGGCTGTTGACCGCACCGATGACGGCCGCGAGCCCGAACACACGACCCGCGCTGATGAGCGGCGCCGTCCCGGTCTGGGCCTGTCCGGACACCAGGTCGGCGTAGGTGCCGTTGAGGCGGTCCCAGACCCCGACCCCATCGAGGACACCGAAGATGACCCCCACCGCCACCAGCCACACGAAGAACAGCACCACCGCCAGCACCAGAGCCAGCTTGAGCACCGACCACGGGTCGAGCCGGCGCAACTGCAGCGCGGCCTGGCGCGGCGGGCGGTTGCGGGTGGTGCGCACCGGCGACCAGCCACCGGTCTCCGAGCCCGGCTCCGCGGTGGACCGCGACAGCACGGGCGGTTGCAGGAACGCCGTGGGACCGTCCCCGAGAGCTCCGCCGACCTGCTGAGCGGGACCGGGACGACGGTCCTGGGAGGTGTCCCGGCCCGGGATACGCCGCCACGGCGGCGGGGTGGCGGCGTCGGGTCCCGGTCCGGGGACCGGCCCGGGCGCGGGCGACGGGCCGTCGGAGCGGGACACGGGCCGGAACGTCTGCTCGGCCGACGCTCCGGACGAGACCCGCATCTGCGCCGTCGGCGCGTCGGGCAGGCCCGCAGCTGCACGGCCCCCGGGGGCCGGCGGCGACTCGTCCTCGGACCGCGGGGTGGGTGACGGAGCAGGTGCGGCAGGTGCGGCAGGTGCGGCGTCGGACGACTCACCTGCCGGACCGGACCCGTTGGATGGGCCGGACCCGTCGGCCGCAGCCGCGTGGGCCGGACCGCTCGCCGCGGAACCCGCCGGAGCCGGACCCGGAGGAACCTGGCCACCGGACGCCGGGTTCCCCTCGGTGGCCGCCTGGCCGGCCGCAGCAGCCTGCTCGTCCGTCGCCACCGTGGTGCGACGGTCCGGCTGCTCCTCCGGCGTCATCGTCTCGTCGGTCACATCCACTCCTCTGGCGGCGATCCCCCCGGCCCGCGCGCGGGATGGGCGGTGCACGGGGATCAGCCCGTCCCGCCGGTGAGGTCGGGGTTGTCGGCGTCGTCCTCGGCATTACGGGCCACGGCCAGCAGCGTGGCGCTGTCGCCGAGGTTCATGAGGCGGACCCCCTTCGTCTGCCGCCCCGCCTTGCGCACCTCGCGGGCCGACGTCCGGATCACCCCTCCGGTCGAGGTGATCGCGTACAGCTCGTCGTCGATCCCGACGATGAGCGCGCCCACCAGGGTGCCACGCCTGCGGTCGTACTGAAGGGTCAGCACGCCCTTGCCGCCGCGGCCCTGCACCGGGTAGTCCTCGATCGGGGTGCGCTTGGCGTACCCGCCGGCCGTGGCGACCAGCACGAACGTGCCGTCCTGGACGACGGCGAGCGACAGCAGCCGATCGCCGGCGTTGAACCGCATCCCCAGCACCCCGGACGTGGCGCGGCCCATCGGGCGCAGCACCTCGTCGCTCGCGGTGAACCGGATCGACTGGCCCTCCGCCGACACCAGGAGCAGGTCGTCGGCGGCGGAGCACAGCACCGCGCCGACGAGCTCGTCGTCCTCGCGCAGGTTGATGCCGATCAGACCGCCCGTGCGCGGCGAGTCGAAGTCGGTGAGCCTGGACTTCTTCACCAGGCCGGTGCGCGTGGCGAGCACCAGGTAGGGCGCGACCTCGTAGTGCTTGATCTGCATGACCTGGGCGATGTGCTCGTCGGGCTGCAGCGCCAGCAGGTTGGCCACGTGCTGGCCGCGCGCGCTGCGGTTGGCCTCGGGCAGCTCGTAGCCCTTGAGCCGGTAGACCCGGCCCTTGGTCGTGAAGAAGAGCATCCAGTCGTGCGTGGAGCACACGAAGAAGTGGGCGACGATGTCGTCCTGCTTGAGCGCTGCACCCTGCACGCCCTTGCCGCCGCGCTTCTGCGCCCGGTACAGGTCGGTCTTGGTGCGCTTCGCGTACCCGGTCTGTGTGATCGTGACGACGATGTCCTCGACCGCGATGAGGTCCTCGTTGGTGACGTCGCCGTCGTCGGCCACGATGTCCGTGCGCCGCTCGTCGCCGTGCTTCTCGACGATCTCGGTGAGCTCGTCGCGCACGATCTGCCGCTGCCGCTCGGGGCGGTCGAGGATGTCCTGCAGGTCGGCGATGGTGCGCTCGATCTCGGCCAGCTCGTCGATGATCTTCTGGCGCTCCAGTGCCGCGAGCCGCCGCAGCTGCAGGTCCAGGATGGCCTGCGCCTGTAGCTCGTCGACGTCGAGCAGCTCGATCAACCCGGCCCGCGCGATCTCGACGGTCTGCGACGCCCGGATCAGGGCGATGACCTCGTCGAGCGCGTCGAGGGCCTTGACGTAGCCGCGCAGGATGTGGGCCCGCTCCTCGGCCTTGCGCAGCCGGTAGCGGGTGCGCCGGACGATGACCTCGATCTGGTGCCGGATGTAGTGCCGCACCATCTGGTCCAGGCGCAGGGTGCGCGGCACACCGTCGACGATCGAGAGCATGTTGACGCCGAACGCGTACTGCAGCTGGGTGTGCTTGTAGAGATTGTTGAGCACGACCTTGGCGACGGCGTCCCGCTTGAGCGTGATGACGATCCGCATGCCGATACGGTCGGAGCTCTCGTCGTTGATCTCGGCGATGCCGGCCAGCTTGCCGTCGCGGTGCTGGGTGGCGATCGACTCGATCAGGTTGTCCGGGTTGACCTGGTAGGGCAGCTCGGTGCAGACGAGGATGGTGCGCCCCTTGGCGTCCTCCTCGACCTCGACCACCGCGCGCATCCGGACCGAGCCGCGGCCGGTGCGGTAGGCCGACTCGATGCCGTCGCGACCGACGATCAGGCCGGCCGTCGGGAAGTCGGGGCCCTTGATGTGGCCCATCAGCGCGGTGAGGGTGTCCTCCTCGGAGGCGTCCCAGTTGTCCAGTGCCCACACCACGCCGGCACCGACCTCGCGCAGGTTGTGCGGCGGGATGTTGGTGGCCATGCCGACCGCGATGCCGGAACTGCCGTTGATCAGCAGGTTGGGCACCCGCGACGGCAGGACGTCGGGCTCCTGGCTCTTGCCGTCGTAGTTGTCGGAGAACCCGACGGTGTCTTCCTCGATGTCCTGCAGCATCGCCATCGCCAGGGGCGAGAGGCGGCACTCCGTGTTGTGGCTGACGAACCCGTCGGTGACGAAGGCGTGGTCGACGGTGTCGACCCGCAAGCTGTACACAGCTTCCGACCCCGCCGGAACGACGGAGTCGACACGCACCCACGAGAACGCATCGACGCCGGGCGAATCGGGCACCAATCGCGCCGGATCCACCGGCTCGCACACAGGCTGCGGGGTCGGCACACAGGTTCCGCCCTGTGTGTGAGCCTCGGAAGGTGTCTGCGAGCCGGTGGACGCGATCACGTCGCCGGGGACGAGTTCCTCGGCGAGCTTCCACAGCAGGGTCGGGAGCCCGGCCACCGTCGCGTTGGTGAGCAGCGGGTGGTTGGCCGTGCAGCGCAGCTCGCGGCCGCCGGCGCGGACGGCCAGCACCTCGTGTGTGCCCGAGTGGTGCACCGCCGTGGCCCGGACCGGCACGCCGTGCAGGCCGATCACCTTGAGATCGACCTCGACGGTCGAGTCCGGGACCTGGCCGGGCACGAACGCGTCGATCCGGACGTCACCGTCGGGTGTGGCGACCGCCGTGTCGCCGGTGACGCAGTACCGCATGGCCGCGGCCGGGTCGTTGCCGCGCGAGCCGAAGTTGCCCTGCCCGTCGATCAGCGGATAGCGCATCGACCAGGGCTGGGCCAGCCGCACGAGCGCGTCGTAGATCGACGAGTCGCCGTGCGGGTGGTAGTTGCCCATCACCTCGCCGACGACGCGCGCGCACTTGACGTAGCTGCGGTCGGGGCGGAAGCCGTTCTCCCCCATCGAGTACAGGACGCGTCGGTGCACCGGCTTGAGGCCGTCCTCGACCAGCGGCAGCGCCCGACCGACGATCACGCTCATCGCGTAGTCGATGTAGGAGCGCTGCATCTCCTGCTGGATGTCGACCGGCTCCATGCGGTCGCCTCCACCGGAGGCCGGGGGCAGCGTGGGGTCCAAGGTGTCTGTCACTGTCGTTCCTTCCGCGGTTCTCGGACTAGACGTCCAAGAAGCGCACGTCCTTGGCGTTGCGGGTGATGAACGACCGGCGCGACTCGACGTCCTCGCCCATCAGTACCGAGAACAGCTCGTCGGCGGTGGCGGCGTCGTCGAGGGTGACCCGCAGCAGGACCCGGTGAGCCGGGTCCATCGTGGTCTCCCACAGCTCCTTGGCGTTCATCTCGCCGAGGCCCTTGTAGCGCTGGATGCCCTCGTCCTTGGGCACCTTCTTGCCCGCCTCGCGGCCGGCCTCGAGCAGGCCCTGCAGCTCGCGGTCGGAGTAGGCGAACTCCGGCTCCGCTCCCCGGCCACCCCACTTGATCTTGTAGAGCGGCGGCTGGGCGAGGAAGACGTGCCCGTGCTCGACGAGCGGGCGCATGAAGCGGAACAGCAGCGTGAGCAGCAGGGTGCGGATGTGCTGGCCGTCGACGTCGGCGTCGGCCATCAGCACGACCTTGTGGTAGCGCAGCTTGGCGAGGTCGAACTCGTCGTGGATGCCGGTGCCCAGCGCGGTGATGATCGCCTGGACCTCGGTGTTCTTGAGGACCCGGTCGATCCGCGCCTTCTCGACATTGATGATCTTCCCGCGGATCGGCAGGATCGCCTGGAACATCGAGTCGCGGCCGGACTTGGCCGAGCCGCCCGCCGAGTCGCCCTCGACGATGTAGACCTCGGACCTGACCGGGTCGGTGGAGCGGCAGTCGGCGAGCTTACCCGGCAGGCCGCCGATGTCGGTGGCGCTCTTGCGGCGCACCAGCTCGCGGGCCTTGCGCGCCGCCGCGCGGGCCTGCGCCGACTGCACCGCCTTGTTGAGGATGACCCGGGCCTCGGTGGGGTTGCGCTCGAGCCAGTCGGAGATCCACTCGTTGCTCACGCGCTGCACGAACGACTTGACCTCGGTGTTGCCGAGCTTGGTCTTGGTCTGCCCCTCGAACTGGGGCTCCTTGACCTTCACCGACACGATCGCGGCCAGGCCCTCGCGGATGTCGTCACCGGTCAGCGCCGGGTCCTTGTCCTTGAGCAGCTTCTTGTCGCGCGCGTACTTGTTGATCGTGGACGTCAGCGCGGAGCGGAAGCCCTCCTCGTGGGTGCCGCCCTCGTGGGTGTTGATCGTGTTGGCGAACGTGTAGACCGACTCGGTGTAGCCGTTGTTCCACTGCATCGCCACCTCCAGCGCGTGCCCGTCGGCCTCGCCGGAGTAGGACACCAGCTTCTTGTGGATCGGGTCCTTCGACTTGTTCAGGTGCGCGACGAAGTCCTCGAGCCCGTTGGGGTAGCAGTAGCTGAACTCCTTCACCTTCGCCACGTAGCCCTCGGCGTCGGGTTCCTCCGCCTCGGAGGTGGTGCCGTTGCGCTCGTCGCGCAGGACCATGGTGAGGCCCTTGTTGAGGAAGGCCATCTCCTGCAGACGCCGGCTGATCGTCTCGATCTTGTAGTCGAGGGTCTCGAAGATGTCGCCGTCGGCCCAGAACGTGACCGAGGTGCCGCTGCGCGTGGTCTGCTCCCCCTTGCGCAGCGGGCCGGGCACCGAACGCGCGTAGTGCTGGCGGTAGACGTGGCCCTCGGTGTGGATCTCGACGTCGAGCGCCACCGACAGCGCGTTGACGACGGACACGCCGACGCCGTGCAGCCCGCCGGAGACGGCGTAGGAGTCGCTGTCGAACTTGCCACCCGCGTGCAGCACGGTCATGACGACCTCGACGGCGGGCTTCTTCTCGACCGGGTGCATGCCGATCGGGATGCCGCGCCCGTCGTCGACGACCCGCACCCCGCCGTCGTCCTGCAGCGTGACCTCGACGCGCGTGGCGTAGCCGGCCATCGCCTCGTCGACCGCGTTGTCCACGACCTCCTGGATCAGGTGGTGCAGCCCGCGCTCACCGGTGGACCCGATGTACATGCCGGGGCGCTTGCGGACGGCCTCCAGTCCTTCGAGAACCGTGATCGACGATGCGCTGTAACCGTTCTTCTGCTCCGGCACGGGCCGCCTGTCTCCTCGCTCGCGTAGCCGGCCCGCGGGGAGATCGGGCCGGAACTCGTCGCCGGGAGCAACAGAGAGGCCCCCGAGAACACCTCTCCATACTACCGGGGCGGTCCGACAGAACGGCGGCTAGGACCCGCCCAGAAGCGTCACAGAACGCCGAACAGTCATCGGTTCGAGTCCGGCGGCGCGCACGGGGGATGAGAACCGCCAGCGGCGCCATCATCTCGCCCTGAGTTGCCTCAGGCGCGTTCCGGCTGGTCAGCATCGATGCGCGCGAACCTCAACCGTAGGTGTCGCGCGGCCCGCGGCCCCGGACGGTGCGCGGGCCGTGCCGCCAGCTCGGACCGCTCGGCCCGACCACCCGGATGCGGCGGACCACGTCCTTGCCCACGGCCCCGGCCAGGCGCACCAGCAGCTGGCGCTGCAGCGTGCGCAGCTGCGTCGCCCACGCCGTCGACTCGGCCTGCAGCACCAGCTCGCCGTCACGCAGCGAGACGGGCGTGCAGTGGTCGGCGATGTCCGACCCGACGAGCTGCGGCCAGCGACCCAGCACCGTCGCGTCGGTCAGGCGGGGTGACCAGCCCCGGTCCAGCGCCACCCGCGAGACGACGCGCCCGAACGGCTGCGGGTCCCGGTCGTCGGGTCCCGGGCCGGACCAGCGTCGGCGCCGTCCCCGACCCGAGGCCTGTCGCTTCCCCGGCACGGCGCGCTCGGCCGACCTGCGTTCGGCCGAGGACTCCCGCGCGGCACGCAGCGCCTCGCGGGCGATGTCCGATCCACGACCGGCGGTCGGTGTCGCCTCATCCCCAGGGCTGGGGACAACCGCCCGGGATCCGGGCGCGGCGGGCGGTCCGCCAGGGGCGACGGACGGTCGCGCGCGCCGTTCGTCACCATCCTGTGCCGAGTTATCCACAGTATCCACAACCTTGTCCACACCTGAGCGAGATCACTGCCGTGCCCCTGACGAGCCGGTTCGCGTCGAGTGCGCCACCGATCCGCCGCTCACCGCGAGGCGCGTGCCCGCGAGACCCTCGGGTACGTCCTCGTCGACCGCGGCCGTGATCAACACCTGTTCCGCGCGCCGGGCGACGTCGGCGAGCGCGCGCCTGCGGCGGGTGTCGAGCTCGGCGAAGACGTCGTCGAGGATCAGGACCGGCTCGACGTCGTCGGCGCACAGCAGACGGTAGGAGGCCAGCCTCAGCGACAGGGCGATGGCCCAGGACTCCCCGTGGCTTGCGTAGCCCTTCGCCGGGCCCGGTCCGAGCATCAGGTCGAGATCGTCACGGTGCGGCCCGACCAGGCAGACACCGCGCTCCACCTCCTGGCGCCGCACCCGGGCGAGCTCGTCGAGCAGCAGCGGCTCCAGCTCCGCCGCATTCGTTGCAGGAAGGCCACCGTCATGCCGTGTCGTTGCGTGAAGGTGGCCTTCCTGCAACGCGACGGAGGAGCGGTACCGCAGGGCGATCGGGTCCGACGTCGGGGCCACCTCGGCGAAGGCCTCCGCGGCCGGGCCGGCGATCGCCGCCACCAGTTCCAGGCGGCCGGCCAGCAGGGCGGCTCCGGTGCGGGCGAGGTGGCCGTCCCAGACGTCGAGGGTGGAGAGGTCGGCCCGGCCGCCCCGCGCGGTCTTGAGCAGTGCGGAGCGTTGCCGGAGCACCCGGTCGTAGTCCGAGCGGACGCCCGCGTAGCGGGGGTGGCGGATGGTCAGCAGCTCGTCGAGGAAACGGCGGCGCTCGCCGGGGTCGCCGCGCACCAGCGCGAGGTCCTCGGGCGCGAACAGCACCGTGCGCAGGATGCCGAGCACGTCGCGCGGGCGCGACACCGGCGCCCGGTTCACCCGTGCGCGGTTCGCCCGCCCCGCGGTGATCTCCAGCTCGACGTGCAGCTCGCGTCCGTGGTGCACCACCGCCCCACGGACGACGGCGCGCTCGGCGCCGCGGCGGATCAGCGGGGCATCGGAGGCGACCCGGTGCGAACCGAGCGTGGCGAGGTAGCCCGCGGCCTCGACGAGGTTGGTCTTGCCGACCCCGTTCGGCCCGACCAGCACGGTGGCGCCGGGTTCCAGGTCGAGCTCGGCCTGCTCCCAGGACCGGAAGTCGGTGACGGCCAGGTGTCGCAGGTGCACTACCCGGCTCCCGTGCTCGCCGCTCCCGCGGACGCGCGCCGCCGACGGAGGGCGCGGGCGGCGAGCGGGACCGGAGGGGACCTGACCACGGTCAGCCGTGCGTGGAGCCGGTGCCCGAGGTGGGTCCGGCGTGCTCCCCGGGCGCTCCCGCCGGTCCGGCCGCACGCACGGCGTGCCCGCCGAACTGCTGGCGCAGCGCCGCCACCGCGCGCATCGCCGGTGAGGACTCCTGGCGCGAGGAGAACCGCGCGAACAGGGCCGCGGAGATCACCGGGAGCGGCACGGCATGCGTGATCGCCTCCTCGATCGTCCAGCGACCCTCGCCGGAGTCGTCCACGTAGTCGTCGAGCTTGGCCAGGGAGGCGTCGTCCTTCAGCGCGAGCACCAGCAGGTCGAGCAGCCACGAGCGCACCACGGTGCCGCGCGACCACGCCTGCAGCACGGCGGGCACGTCGGTGACGAGCTCGGCCGCGGACAGCAGCTCGAAGCCCTCCGCGTAGGCCTGCATCAGGCCGTACTCGATACCGTTGTGGACCATCTTCGAGAAGTGGCCCGCGCCGACGGGACCGGCGTGCGCGAACCCCTCCTCGCGCGGACCCTCGGGCCGCAGCGCGTCGAAGATCGGCATGGCCAGCGCGACGTGCTCGGCCGATCCGCCCGCCATCAGGCCGTAGCCGTTGTCCTTGCCCCAGATGCCGCCGGAGACACCGCAGTCGAGGTAGCCGATCCCCTTCGCGTCGAGCAGGGCGGCGTTGGGGGCGTCGTCGGTGTAGCGGGAGTTGCCGCCGTCGATCACCAGGTCGCCTGCTGAGAGCACGTCGGCCAGTGCGCGCACGGTGCCGCGGGTCGGCTCGCCGGAGGGGACCATCACCCACACGACGCGCGGCGCGGCGAGCGCCGCGGCCAGCGCGGCCAGCGAGTCGACGTCGGTGACCTCCGGGCGCGGGTCGAAACCGACCACCTCGTGGCCGGCCGCGCGCAACCGCTCGCGCATGTTGCCGCCCATCTTGCCCAGACCGATGAGTCCGAGTTGCACGGTGTCGCTCTCCTGAGGGTGTCGGGTGTCGCCGTGCGCCGGGCCGCTAGCCGGGAAGCCGGACGGGCATCAGCAGGTGCAGGTAGCCGGGGACCGGTTCGGGGCTTCCGGGAGCGTCGTCACCGGCGTCGGCCGGCGGCGCCGGGACGGGCCGGACCAGGGCGGGGCGGTTGGGCGTGGTGAACGTCAGCTGGGCGCGGTCGGTGTGCAGCGCGCCGAGCGAGTCGAGCAGGTAACCGGGGTTGAACGCGATCGTGAGCGGCGCCCCGTCGAGCTCGCAGGGCAGCTCCTCCTCCGCGCTGCCGACGTCGTCACCGCCGGCGGCGAGCCGCAGCCCGTCGTCGCCGAACTCCATGCGCACCTGCGCCACCCGGTCGGTGACCAGCGCGACTCGCTTGATCGCCTCCACGAGCCCGGCGACCTCGATCACCGCGGCGCTGGTGTGTTCGGCCGGGATCAGCTGCCTGAACCGGGGGAACTCCGCGTCGAGCAGCCGCGTGGTGGCCCGCCTGCCCGCTCCGGTGATGCCGAGCATCCCGTCGCCGGCGGACAGCGAGATCTCCACGGTGCCCGCACCCGCGAGCGACTTGGCGACGTCGGAGAGCGTCTTGGCCGGGATCAGCACGGCGGTCGAGGTCTCGGTCAGGTCCTCGCCCGGGGTCCAGTCCAGCTCGCGGACGGCGAGCCGGAACCGGTCGGTGGCCGCGAGCGTGAGCCGCGCCCCCTCGATCTCCAGGCGGATGCCGGTGAGCATCGGCAGCGTGTCGTCCCGCCCCGCGGCCACGGCGACCTGGGCCACGGCCTCGGCCAGCACACCGCCCGCGACCGTGCCGGCGAGCTGCGGCATCGCCGGAAGCTGCGGGTAGTCCTCGACCGGCATCGTCGGGAGGCTGAACCGGCTGCTGCCGCAGTTGATCGTGGCCCGCGACCCGTCGACGACGAGATCGACCGGCTTGGACGGCAGCGCCCGCGTGATGTCGGCCAGCAGCCGCCCGGACACCAGCACCCGTCCGGGATCGCCGATCGTGGCGTCCAGCTCGACCCGTGCGGAGGTCTCGTAGTCGAAACCCGACACCGTGAGCCGGTCCCCCTCGGCCCCGGACGTCGCCTCGATCAGCACGCCACCGAGCACGGGCACCGGCGGGCGGGCCGGCAGGCTGCGCGCCACCCAGGCGGCCGCATCGGCCAGGACGTCGCGTTCGACCCGGAACTTCATGACGGGGACCTCTCGCGGGCGGTGGACGGGTGGCATCGGCGTGGACCGAGCGGAGCGCCGGGGCCGGTCCCGACACCGCAGCGCCGGGAGGACCACCGTAGAGCCTGCCGGACGCGGGTGTCATCCCGGCCGTGGGGCCCGTTCGGGAGTACCCGGACGGGCCGGTCCACACGGTTGTTCTTCTTGTAGTTCATGAAGAAGAGATATCCAGCAGTAGTACTCACACCTGTGTGTTGTGTGGACCGAGCCCGTCGTCGCTGGTGGCGCGGTGTGGCTGGCTGTGGATCCCGTATCGGGACGGCCGGTGGGTGGCCGGCGCGGTCGGTGGATGGATCCGCGCGGGTCGAAGCTGTCCCCGGGATGAACACCGGTTGTCCACCGATCCACGGCGATCCGTCCACCGGTCATCGCCCGTCCATCCACAGAGTTGTCCCCAGATGTGGGTGGAAGCGTGGTCACGCGAGGACGGAGGGCTACCGGATCGGGCCGACAGTCGCGTTCGCGGAGGCCGGGGAACTCACAGTGTTCCCGCACGGCACATGGTTCAGAACGCTGCGTGATGGCCGGGGTTACGGCACGATCATGGGTCGCCGTCGGGCGGGCGCCCAGCGCGAGTGCGGCGACGCCGAACGGTCGCGGCGGGCGTTCGGCGATCGGTGGAGCGGGTGTCCGCGGCGGCGGGATGGTGCGCCGGCGGGGGCAGCCCACGATGCCCCGGGCGAGCGGGTGCCGACCGGCCGGTCGCGTCGACACGGCCGGTGCGCAGCGGGGGGCGGGCCTCAGTGCCGGGCGCGCTGCTTGATGCGCGCGGTGAGCTCCTGCACCTGCTCGAAGGTCTTGCGACGCTGGGCGATCTCGTTGCGGATCTTCTTGTCGGCGTGCATGACGGTGGTGTGGTCGCGGCCGCCGAAGGTCTGCCCGATGCGCGGCAGGGACAGGTCGGTGAGCTCGCGGCACAGGTACATCGCGATCTGCCGCGACTGCGCCAGCGCCTTGGTCTTCCCCGGCCCGCACAACTCGTCCATCGTGACCCCGAAGAACTCCGCGGTGACACCCATGATCGTCGACGCGGTGATCTCCGAGGCCCCGGAGTCGGGGATGAGGTCGCGCAGCACGATCTCGGCGAGCTGGGTGTCCACGGGCTGGCGGTTCAGTGACGCGAACGCCGTGACCCGGATCAGCGCGCCCTCCAGCTCGCGGATGTTGCGCTCGATGCGCTCGGCGATGAACTCCAGCACGTCGTCGGGCACGGCCAGGCGGTCCTGCGCGGCCTTCTTCCGCAGGATCGCGATGCGGGTCTCCAGCTCGGGCGGCTGGATGTCGGTGATCAGGCCCCACTCGAACCGGGTGCGCATCCGGTCCTCGAGGGTCTCCAGGCGCTTGGGCGGCCGGTCGGAGGACACGACGATCTGCTTGTTCGCGTTGTGCAGGGTGTTGAAGGTGTGGAAGAACTCCTCCTGGGTGCCCTCCTTGCCCTCCAGGAACTGGATGTCGTCCACCAGCAGCACGTCGACGTCGCGGTAGCGGCGCTGGAAGGCCACCTTGCGGTCGTCGCGCAGCGAGTTGATGAAGTCGTTGGTGAACTCCTCGGTGCTCACGTAGCGCACGCGCATGCCGGGGAACAGCCGCTGCGCGTAGTGGCCGACGGCGTGCAGCAGGTGCGTCTTGCCCAGCCCGGAGTCGCCCCAGATGAACAGCGGGTTGTACGCCCGTGCCGGCTGCTCGGCCACGGCGACGGCCGCCGCGTGGCTGAACCGGTTGGACGCCCCGATGACGAAGGTGTCGAAGATGTACTTCTCGTTGAGTCGCGACTGGGAGCGTGGTGTCACCACCTGCTCGCCGGCGGGGGCGACCGAGTAGGTCGGCCACACGTCGGCGCGGCCCTCGCCCATCCGCCCGTCGGGCATCCGCCCGTCGGAGTGACGGGAGTCGGAGTGGTGCGAGTCGGACTGGTGCGAGTCGGCCGGGCGGGTGTCGGCCAGGCGGGTGTCGGCCAGGCGGGTGTCGGTGGTGAACGGGGCGTCGCCGGGGGACGCGGGTGCCGTGCCGTCGGGCGGGGCCTCGGCGTGCGGGAGGGCCCCGGTGCTGCCGTCGGGGTGGGACTCGGGGTCCGGCCGGTCGAGGTGACCGCGGTCGCGGTGGGCGGCTCCGTTCGACGCGCGGCCGGGCGGGTCGGGGACCTCGGTACCCCCGGAGGCCGCGGACGCGTCCACGACTACCGCGAGGTTCACCGTGACGCCGAGATGCCGTCCGAGCGCGTCGCTGATCGGCTGCCGTAGCACCCGCTCGATCGCGTTCTTGGCGAACTCGCTCGGTGCGGCGAGCAGGGCCGTGCCGTCGATGAGGCCGAGGGGCCGGGTGAGGCGGAGGAAGGCGCGCTGCTGGGAGGAGAGGGCCTGGGTGGCGTTGGGGCCTCCCGCCGCGCCGGACAGATCGGCGATGACCCGGTTCCAGACCTGCCCGAGGTCGCCTGGCTGATCGCCCACCGGGCCCCCTTCCGGTTCTCGATCGCGACGCGTGCCTGCCTGGCGGGAGCGTCATCCCCAGACTTGTCCACACCTGTGCGCAGGACGGTACGCGGGCCGGCAGGAGTGAGCTCCCGCGGGCCCGAGGTCCCCGATGCGGTGCGACCGATCCCCCCGGATCGAACTGTGAGGGGGCACGCTAACAACACAGCCCGGCTGTCACAAGACGGCTGATCGGCGCGACGTGCATGTGGGTGATGCGGACGGGCCCGGGGCGGTTTGACCCTCCTCGAACCGGCTGCGTACCCTGGCCTGCAGAAGTGCTGCATGTTGCGCAGCGTCTGCAGCACCATCGTTCCCGACACAACAGTGGACGGCGGGTCGTGTCCTCCGGATCCCCGGGGGACCCCGCGCCGTCGAGCAGGAGAGCCGACCGTGAGCAAGCGCACCTTCCAGCCGAACAACCGCCGCCGCGCGCGTACGCACGGTTTCCGGCTGCGTATGCGCACCCGGGCCGGCCGCGCGATCCTCGCCGCCCGCCGTGGCAAGGGCCGCGAGCGGCTCTCGGCCTGATCCGGCCCTGCCGGTGCTCCCGGCCGGCTCGCGGTTGACGAGGTCGGACGAGTTCGCGTCCGTCATCCGACGGGGCAGCCGGGGCGGACGGCACCGGATGGTCGTACATCTGCAGATCATGGGACCGAGTACAGACGCCGACGCGGGTCCCCGAGCGGGCCTCGTCGTGAGCAAGGCCGTCGGAGGTGCTGTGGTCCGCCATCGGGTGGCCCGCCGACTCCGGCACCTCCTGGCGTCCCGGATGACCGGGCTCCCGGCCGGAGCCCGGGTGGTGGTCCGCGCGCTGCCCCCCGCGGCCACGGCCACGTCGGCCGAACTCGGTATCGATCTCGACGCCGGTCTGCGTGGCGCGCTGCGCAAGGTCCCCGGCGGTGTCCGATGACGGCCTCGCGCGCCGCCCGTCCGCTGATCGCCCTGCTGCGCGGCTACCAGACCTACGTCTCCCCCGCGTTCCCCCCGGTGTGCCGCTTCTACCCCACCTGCAGCAGCTACGCCGTCGAGGCGCTGCAGGCCCACGGAGCACTGCGCGGCACCTGGCTCACGCTCCGGCGCCTGCTCAAGTGCGCGCCGTGGCACCCTGGCGGTATCGACCCGGTTCCGGCCCGTCCGGCCTCGAACCACCACGAGGAGCAGGCGCCGTGCTGAACTTCATCTACTACCCGGTCTCCTTCATCCTCTGGGCCTGGCACAAGGTCTTCGGATTCCTGCTTGGCCCGGACAACGGGATCGCGTGGGCGCTGTCGGTGCTCTTCCTCGTCTTCACCCTGCGCGCGATCCTGTACAAGCCGTTCGTCAGCCAGGTGCGGTCGATGCGCAAGATGCAGGAGTTCCAACCCGAGATCGCGAAGCTGCGCAAGAAGTACGCGAACGACCGGCAGAAGCAGGCCGAGGAGATGCAGAAGCTCCAGAAGGAGCACGGCGTCAATCCGCTGGCCGGCTGCCTCCCGGTGCTGGTGCAGGTACCGGTGTTCATCGGCCTGTTCCAGGTGCTGCGCAACTTCAGCTACTTCAACGCCGACGGCTCGATCCGCACGCAGAACTACTTCTTCGGCCAGGAGGAGGTCCGCTCCTTCATCGCCGCCGACTTCTTCGGCGCGAAGCTGGGGGCCTGGCCACTGCAGGGCGACGAAGTCCTGCGTGCCGACGGTACGTCGCTGACCCAGATGCTGATCGTGATGATCCCGCTCATGATCGCGGCGGGCATCTTCACCCACATCACGGCGCGTCACTCGGTCGCCCGCCAGACCGCGGCGCAGGGCGAGAACCCGCAGACCGCGATCATGAACAAGCTGATGCTCTACGTCTTCCCGATCGGCGTCGTCGTCGGTGCGCCGTTCCTTCCGCTGGCCGTGCTCCTGTACTGGGTCGCGAACAACCTGTGGACGCTCGGCCAGCAGTACGTCGTCTACAAGCGCATCGACGTCGAGGAGACCGCGAAGCGCGATCAGGCGACGGCCAGCCGCCAGGCGCTCGCTCCCCGGCCCGGCCAGAAGCCGGTCCGGCCGGAGACCACGGCGCCGGACCCGGCCGCGAAGACCCCCGGTGCGAAGCCGGTGCTCCGCAAGGGCAAGGGCGGTGCCCAGAGCACCTCGAACGGCGCGTCGCCGAACGGCAAGGCCGGCCCGTCGAGCAACGGCACGACCAACAACGGCACGACCAGCAACGGCTCCGGCAGCACGGGTGCGGCTGCCACCAACGGTGGCGCCCCCGCGCAGGGCGACAAGGTCGCCGGCGGTGCGCCGGTCCGGCGCGGCGGCGGCTCCCGGCCCCCGGCGCGGCGTGGCCGCAAGCGCCGCTGACCCACCGACCACTCGCGACCGCCTCCGCGTCGGCGGTCGCTGCGGCGGCGTCCCGGACCCCCGGGCGTCGCCGGCCATCTCGGAGAGGAGACGCATCCGTGCCCAAGACTGCGCAGGACGGCACCACCCAGGCGGCGGACGCCGCCCCGGCGATCACCGCAGAGGACCAGCTCGTCCGTGAGGGCGACATCGCAGGCGACTACCTGGAGCGTCTGCTCGACGTGCTCGACTTCGACGGCGACATCGATCTCGACGTCGAGGCCGGCCGGGCGATCGTCAGCATCGACGGCGGCGAGGACCTGAAGAAGCTGGTCGGCGACCGTGGCGCCGTGCTGGAGGCGCTGCAGGAACTCACCCGGCTCGCGGTGCAGCAGGAGTCGGGCAACCGCAGCAGGCTGATGCTCGACATCGCGGGCTGGCGCCAGGCCCGGCGTGACGAGCTCTCCGAGCTCGGCACGCGCACGGCCAACGACGTGCTCGAGTCGGGCGAGTCGGTCCGCCTGCGGCCGATGACGCCGTTCGAGCGCAAGGTCGTGCACGATGCCGTCACCCGCGTGAAGGGCGTGTCCAGCGAGAGCGAGGGCGAGGAGCCGCGGCGGCAGGTCGTCGTCTTCCGGAATGGGTGACGGCGCGGCGGAGCGGCTGTTCGGCGATCGGCTCCCGCTCGCGGAGCGGTACGTCGAGCACCTCGTCACCACCGGGGTGGAGCGTGGGCTGATCGGTCCGCGTGAGGCGCCGCGGGTGTGGGAGCGACACGTCCTGAACTGTGCGGTCGTCGCCGAACTGGTGCCGGACAGCGCCCGACTGGTGGACGTGGGTTCGGGTGCCGGGCTCCCCGGGATACCGTTGGCGCTGGCCCGGCCCGATCTCCAGGTCGCCCTCGTCGAGCCGCTGGCCCGGCGGGTGGAGTGGTTGGACGAGGTCGTCGCCGATCTCGGGCTGTCCATCGCGGTGGATCGGGGCCGGGTCGAGGAGACCGCCGTGCGGCGGCGATGGGAGGGTGCCGACGTGGTGACCGCCCGTGCCGTCGCACCGCTGGCCCGGCTGGCGGGGTGGGCGCTTCCGGTGCTCCGTACGGGTGGAAGTCTGCTCGCCGTGAAAGGTGCGGGCGCTTCGGCCGAAATCGCCCGCGATGCGGCGGCGGTTCGTAAGCTGGGCGGCGGTGATCCGAGGATCGAGCAGTGCGGGGCCGGGGCGGTCGATCCACTCACCACCGTCGTCGTGGTGGAACGCGTGCGAGGTGCCGGACGACCGGTACGGCGGAACGTACGATGATCGCCGAGGAGGGGTCGTGGGGCGGGACCGAGGCTACGAACTCACCATCCAGCGCAGCACCGTCGAGCAGGTCGACGACGAGCGCCGGCGAGGAGGTGTCGTGACGGAGCAGTTTGTTTCACGTGAAACGCCGGAGTGGACCCCGATCGCGGAGGAGGCCGAACGCGCGGCTCGGGTACTGCACCCGGATCGTCACGGCATGCCGAGGCCGGTCCACCGCCGGGTACTGACGGTCGCCAACCAGAAGGGCGGCGTCGGCAAGACCACCAGCACGGTCAACCTCGCCGCGGCACTGGCGATGCACAGCGTGCGGGTGCTGGTCATCGACCTCGACCCGCAGGGGAACGCGTCCACCGCGCTCGGCGTCGAGCACCGGCTCGGCACGCCGTCGGTGTACGAGGCACTGCTCGGAGAGATCGACCTGGCCGACGCGGCCGTGGCCAGCAGTGCATCCCCCAATCTCCTCTGCGTCCCCGCCACCATCGACCTGGCCGGCGCCGAGATCGAGCTCGTCAGCATGGTGGCGCGTGAGGGGCGGCTGAAGCAGGCCCTCTCCCCCGAGTCCCTCGACGCCCTCGACGTCGACTACGTCTTCATCGACTGCCCGCCCTCGCTCGGCCTGCTCACCGTCAACGCCCTGGTCGCCGCGGACGAGGTCCTGATCCCGATCCAGTGTGAGTACTACGCACTGGAGGGGCTGGGGCAGCTGCTCAGCAACATCGATCTCGTGCGCTCCCACCTCAACACGGACCTGCATGTGTCCACGATCCTGCTGACGATGTACGACGGTCGCACCAAGCTCGCCGACCAGGTCACGAGCGAGGTCCGGAGCCACTTCGGGCCGACCGCGCTGCGAACGGTGATCCCGCGCAGCGTCAAGGTGTCCGAGGCGCCGGGCTACAGCCAGACGGTGCTGGCCTACGACCCCGGATCCCGTGGGGCGATGAGCTACGTCGACGCGGCGCGCGAGATCGCCGACCGCGGCGCGAGCGGCCGCATCCGGATCGACGGGCGGTGACCGCGGTGTCCGATCGCAGGGTGCCCGATCGAAAGGTCCCCGATCGCAAGGTCCCGGAGCGCAAGGGTGGCCTCGGTCGGGGACTGGCCGCGCTGATCCCCACCGGACCGTCGAGTCCGATCATCACCGGCCCCGCTGCGATCGACATCTCGTTGCGGCGGGCCGGCACCCGCCCGGCGGGTTGGGCGGCCGATCCGGAGCCGTCGTCAGCCGCCCCCGGTGCGGTCGAGGGTGCCGAGTACCGCGAGATCGACGTGGCGGCGATCAACCCGAACCCGCAGCAACCGCGAACCCACTTCGACGAGGAGTCGCTCGCCGAGCTGGAGCACTCCATCCGCGAGTTCGGACTGCTGCAGCCGGTGGTCGTGCGGGAGACCTCCGCCGGCTCCTACCAGCTGATCATGGGCGAACGGCGCTGGCGGGCGACGCAGCGGGTCGGGCTGGAGCGGATCCCGGCGATCGTGCGCAGCGCGGGCGACGATGTGATGCTGCGGGACGCGCTCCTGGAGAACATCCATCGCGTCCAGCTCAACCCGCTGGAGGAGGCCGCGGCCTACGAGCAGCTGCTCGCCGAGTTCGGCGTCACGCACACCGAGCTGGCGGATCGGATCGGGCGCAGCCGTCCGGTCGTCACGAACACGATCCGCCTGCTGCGGCTTCCCGTGCCGGTGCAGCGCCGGGTCGCCGCCGGGGTGCTGTCCGCCGGGCACGCGCGGGCCCTCCTCGGCCTGGAGGACGCCGGCGCGCAGGAGGAGTTGGCCACCAGGATCGTGGCCGAGGGCATGTCGGTGCGAGCCACCGAGGAGGCCGTGGTCCTGGCCCGCCAGGAGAAGCCGGCGGCGAAACCCGCCCGGCGCAAACCGATGCAGGCCCCCGGGCTGCAGGACCTCGCAGAGCGCCTCTCGGACACCTTCGAGACGCGGGTGAAGGTCGAGCTCGGCCAGCGCAAGGGGCGGATCGTGGTGGAGTTCGGATCCGTCGAGGATCTCGAGCGCATCGCCGGACTGATGGCTCCGCCACCCGCCTGAGGAACAAGGGCAGGCGGTCAGCGCCCGCGTTGCACCGCGCGGTGCACGAGCGAGGCATAGAGGGTGCCCAGGTCGATCCCGGCCGCCGCGACCGCGGTCGGCAGGAGCGAGGTCTCGGTCAGCCCCGGAGACACGTTGACCTCCAGGATCTGGACCCGCCCGTCGATGTCGACGACGGCGTCGGTCCGGGACACGTCACGCAGGCCCAGGAGCTCGTGGCTGCGCAGCGCGGCCTTCTCGAGAGCGGCGACCGTCGGGGCGTCGAGCCGGGCCGGGCAGTGGAAGGAGGTGGCTCCGGGCGTGTACCGCGCCGTGTAGTCATAGATCCCACCGGCGGCGACCACCTCGACCGGCGGGAGCGCCCGCGGCCCCTCCCCCTCGTCGACGACGGAGATCGCCACCTCCGTACCGGTCACGTAGCGCTCGGCGAGGACCGTGTCGGCGTAGGCCAGACAGCTGACCATCGCCCCGGGGAGATCGGCGGCCGTCGCCACCATCTGCGCGCCCAGAGCGGAACCGCCCTGGTCCGGTTTCACCATCAGCGGCAGTCCGAGTCGCACCACCATCGCATCCAGCACGGCCTGTGCCCCGAACTCGCGGAACGTCGTGTGCGGGAGCGCGACCCACTCGGGAGTGCTCAGGCCGGCGCGTTGGAGTTCCGCCTTCACCGTGGGCTTGTCCCATGCCCGTCGGCACGCCGATGCGGCGGTGCCGACGAAGGGAATGTCGAGCAGGTCCAGTACCGACTGCACCGATCCGTTCTCCCCCTCACCCCCGTGCAGCGCGATGACGACGGCATCCGGGCGCTCGGTACGCAGACGGGTCAGCAGTCGCGAATCGGCGTCCCACTCGACGACCGCCAGCCCGGTCGAGCGCAGTGCGGTGGCGAGGCGGCGGCCTGATCGCAGTGACACCTCACGCTCGTGCGAGAGGCCACCGGCAAGGACGGCCACGGTCAACGGGGTCGGTGCTGTCGACGTCACTGCGGCATTCTGCGCCACGGCGCCGGGGTCGCTCCGCGCCGGGCGGCGATGCGCGGCCGGTCCGGGAGGGCTGCACGTCGATCCCGATGGTCATCGGCGTGGCCGTGCCGGCGCCACGGCGCCCCCGGTGCGCGAACCCAGGACTCCGGTGACGGTGTCAGCGTCGCGGCGGCGAGGGTGAGCGAGCTGTCCGCACGTCGTCTTCGGCCGGTTCCGTGCCCTCCCCATCCGGCGGCCCCGATACCACCCCCCGGACGTGCGCGGTCGAGGGGGACCCGGACGGTTTCACGTGAAACACGGCCACCTCGTGGCGAGCACGGATCTCAGCGTTGTCTCACGTGGAACATCGCTGCCGGACCCCCGCCGGGCAGGGTCGTCGGTTTCACGTGAAACCAGGCCGCCTGCTGACTACGGCGTGTGCGGTGAAGGCGCCTGCGGGCCGTTGCGTGCCACAGGCGGGGTGGCCGGGAGTCGAGCGGGGGTGCCGAAGGTCCGCATCACGTCGAGCTCGGCCTCCAATACCGCGGCGAGACGACGCACGCCCTCGGTGATGCGCTCCGGTGTGGGGTAGCAGTAGGAGAGCCGCAACTGCCGGCTCCCGAAACCGTCGGCGTAGAAGCCGGTACCGGACGCGTACGCCACCCGTGCGGTGACGGCGCGCGGCAACATCGCCTTCGTGTCGACACCCTCCGGGACGGTCAGCCAGACGTAGAAGCCGCCGTCGGGCACGTTCCAGGTGCAGCCCTCGGGCAGGTAGGCCTCCAGTGCGCGGAGCATCGCGTCGCGACGGTCGCGGTAGGCCTCGGTGTAGGTCTTGACCTGGCTGCGCCAGTCGTGCGCGGCGAGGTAGCGCGAGACGAGGAGCTGGTTGAACGACGGCGGGCAGAGGGTGGCGGACTCGGCGGCCAGCACGAGCCGGTCGCGCACCTGGGGCGGCACCAGCGCCCACCCGACCCGGAGGCCGGAGGCGAAGGTCTTGGAGAACGAGCCGAGATACACGACGTCGCGGTCGAGGGAGCGCAGCGCCGGATAGATCGTGCCGCTGAAGCCGAGGAGCCCGTAGGGGTTGTCCTCCACGACCGCCACGCCGAACTCGGCGCAGATCGCGAGCACCTCGGATCGCCGCTCCACGGCGAGGGTGACACCGGCCGGGTTGTGGAAGTTGGGGATCGTGTAGAGGAACTTCGGGGTGATCGCCCGCTGCGCCAGGGTGTGCAACGCCGATCGGAGGAGCTCCGGGACCAGGCCGTGCTCGTCCATCGCGACGTGGACGACGCGAGCCTGGTAGGCGGCGAAGCTGCCCAGCGCGCCGACGTAGGACGGCCCCTCGGCGATCACCACGTCGCCGGGGTCGCAGTAGATGCGGGTGACGAGATCGAGCGCCATCTGCGAGCCGACGGTCACCACGACGTCGTCGGGCTCGGCGTCGATGCCCTCGAGCGCCATCACCTCGCAGATCTGCTCCCGCAGCGCGGGCACGCCCTGGGCCGAGCCGTACTGCAGCGCGACCTGTCCGTCGCGGGCGACCAGGTCGGCGACCTCGACCGACAGCGCGTCGAGCGGGAGCGCGGCGATGTTCGGCATCCCGCCGGCGAGCGAGACGACCTCGGGCCGGCTGGCGACCGCGAACAGTGCCCGGATCTCCGAGGCCGTCATTCCCGCCGTGCGTGCTGCGAACCGCTCGACCGGGACGTCGGACGTGAGCGGGATGGGCAGCGGATCGGACACGGGTCCTCCAGGGTGGCGGGATCCGATCGAGTGTAACTTCCGGCCGCGGCCCCGGACCGGTGCGCGGGCAGGCCCGCTGGTCACACCGCGCCGGCGATTCGACCGCGGCACAGCGGTCCGAGGCAGGCCGGTCACCACCCGGTCGGGCTATCCCTCGGCCCTTCGTCGTCGGTGAGACGCCGGTCGCAGCACGCGGGGTACCGCGTCGGGCTGGATCGATCTATCGTCGGAACGGTCGGCGCACCGGGCGGCGGCGGGGCCTGCCGGAGGTTTGTCGTGTCCTGGCACGTTGCTCCCATCACACTGGACAATCTGGACGACCTTCCCAAAAGGTGTCGCCGATGTGTCTTCTGGGAGCTGTCCGAGACCCTCGGTGAGCAGGCCGTCGATTTCGGCTCGGTGGAGCTGGAGAAGGAAGCCTGGGTATCGGAGATCCTGCTCGAGTGGGGGTCGTGCGGGCGCATCGTCCACGTCAACGGCACCCCGGCGGGCTACGTGATCTACGCTCCGCCCTCGGCCGTACCCCGGTCCGCCGAGATGCCCACCGGACCGGTCAGCGCCGACGCGGTGCTCCTCACGACGATGCAGATCATGCCCGAGTTCGCCGGGGAGGGTTTGGGACGGATGCTCGCCCAGGCCGTCGTCCGTGACCTCACCCGTCGCGGGGTCAAGGCCATCGAGGCGTTCGGTGACGCCCGGCCCGGCACCGAACCCGGTTGTGTCATCCCGGTCGATTTCCTCCGCAGCGTCGGGTTCAAGACGGTGCGCCCGCATCCCCGCACACCGCGGTTGCGGATGGAGCTGCGGTCCGCGATGACGTGGAAGGAAGACGTCGAGGCAGCGCTCGAGCAACTGCTCGGCTCGATCACCATTCCGATGCAGGGCGCGGCACCGGTCGAGCACCGTGTTCCTGCCGGATCCTGATCGGCACGCAGCGGCGATCTGAGGGCGCCCTGAGATCGTTCCTCCCGAACTCTCGGGAGTATCCCCAGGTGAGGGGCCGGGGACATGATCTCAGATCGCCTGCGCCCCGCCTCGCTCCAGTTCTCGTGCGAGAACGTCGGAGAAGGTGAACGTGCCGGTCGGCTGGTCGTCCTGACCGAGCAGGTACAGGCGCTTGACGGCGACGAGCACGCCCTCGGCCACGACGTCGCGGAAGCCGGGGTCGAGGAGCTTGCGCTTGTCGCCCATGTTGGTGAGGTACCCGACCTCGACGCGCACGGCCGGCATGCGGGTCAGCCGCAGCAGCTCCCAGGTGCGGGACTGCGTCCGGCAGTCGACCATCGCCGTGCGGGTGAGCAGTTCGCGCTGGATCAGCCCGGCGAGGGCCTCGCCGACCGTGGACGTGGATCCGGAACCGTTGCCGAAGTGGAACGTGGCCAGGCCCTGGGCG
The DNA here is from genome assembly GCF_029263155.1 of Pseudonocardia sp. GTDB lineage: Bacteria > Actinomycetota > Actinomycetes > Mycobacteriales > Pseudonocardiaceae > Pseudonocardia. The sequence goes on along the minus strand of NZ_JAJCYB010000075.1, from coordinate 32,532 downwards.
TGCATGCTGCGGTTGGCGTCGGTGTGCAGGGACAGCACGAGGTCGGCGCCGGCGTCGTTGGCGAACGCGGCGCGCTCGGCCTCGGGCGGATTGGTGTCCTCCCGCCGCGACAGCATGGCCTCCATGCCCGTGGCCGACATCCGGCCGACGACCCGCCGGGCGAGATCCCACATGAGGTCGCACTCGTGGATGCCGTTGACGGACACGCCGCGGTCGAGGCCGCCATGGCCCGGATCGATGACGATCCGCTTGCCACGCATCCGCGGCCCCGCCTGGCGTAGCAGCTCCTGCTCCCGCAGCAGGTGGGGCCGGCCACCGGTGACCTTGCGGCCCAGCTGCCGCAACGAGCGCAGCGTGGCCGGCCCGCACATGCCGTCGGCGACGAGACCGTACTCGCGCTGGAACCTGCGCAGCGCGGCTTCCGTGCGCTCGTCGAACACACCGCCCGGGCGTCCGGGATCGAAGCCGAGCTCGAGCAGCCGCTCCTGCAGCATCGTGACGTCGTCGCCGCTCATCGGCGCGGAGATCATCAATGCGAGCATGCGGTCACCGAGTGTCCACCTGGCCTCGCTCATCGCCCTGCGGGTGGCCGTGCCCACGATCCCGTCGGTGATGAGTCCGCGCCGCTGCTGGAACGCGCGGACGGCCTCCTCCACGACGTCGTCGAAGTGGTCCTCGGCGATTCCGGGTGTGGTCGGTGGCAGCAGCCCGAACTGTCGCAGCGCGGTCCGGATCTCGACCACGGCCCGACCACTGTCACCTCGGCGCAGCAGCTGCATGCACTCCTCGCTCGGTGTCGCCGACACCACCCGGTCGGGCGGACGGGTGCCCATTGTGCCTTGCCGTCCGTACGGCATCCGACAGCGGCCCGCCCACCGGCGTGTCCGAGTCGTGATAAAAGGACGTGCCCCGTTCCGGAGCGGAGCGGGGCACGTCGGGTCCGAGCGGTGGGATCAGCCCAGGTAGTCGGCCAGGTCGGACAGCAGCGCGGCCTTCGGCTTGGCACCGACGATCTGCTTCACGGGCTTGCCGTCCTGGAACACGATCATCGTCGGGATCGACATCACCTGGAAGTTGCGCGCGGTCTCCGGGTTGGCGTCGATGTCGAGCTTGGCCACGGTGAGCTTCTCGGCGTTCTCCCCCGCGATCTCGTCGAGCACCGGCGCGACCATCTTGCACGGGCCGCACCAGGTGGCCCAGAAGTCGACGACGACGGTCTTGCTGCTCTTCAGGACGTCGGCGTCGAAGGTGGCGTCGGTGACGTCCACGGTGTTGTTGCCCATGTCGTTCTCCTTCACGTGGTTCGGGTGGATGGCTATCCGTGGGTGGCTGCGGCGACCTGCTCGGACGCCCGGCCGTAGCCACCGCCCGCCATCTCGGTGGTGACCGCGCCCTCGGCGAGCCAGCGCTCGGCGTCGATCGCGGCGGCACAGCCCGACCCGGCAGCGGTGACGGCCTGCCGGTAGGTGTGGTCGACCAGATCGCCGCAGGCGAACACGCCCGGGATCGCGGTGTACGTGCTCGGCGCGGCCACCTTGACGTAGCCGGCGTCGTCGAGCTCCAGCTGGCCCTTCACGAGCTCACTGCGGGGGTCGTGCCCGATCGCGACGAACATCGCGGTGGCCGGGAGCGTGCGCTCCTCACCGGTGACGGTGTCGCGCAGCGTCAGCCCCGTGACGCTGCCCTCGCCCTGCACCGCGACGACCTCGGCGTTGAGCGCCCAGCGCATCTTCGGGTCGTTCCGGGCGCGCTCGAGCATGATCCGCGACGCGCGGAACTCCTCGCGGCGGTGCACGATCGTGACCGACTTCGCGAACCGCGTCAGGAACGTGGCCTCCTCCATCGCCGAGTCGCCCCCGCCGACCACGGTGATGTCGTGGTCGCGGAAGAAGAAACCGTCACAGGTGGCGCACGAGCTGACGCCCCGGCCGAGCAGCTCCTGCTCGCCGGGCACGTCGAGGTAGCGCGCGGCGGCGCCCATCGCGAGGATGACCGCCTTGGCGCGGTAGGTGACGCCGTTCGCCTCGACCGTCTTGACCTCGCCGGACAGCGAGACCTTCTCGACGTCCTCGGCGCGCAGGTCGGCGCCGAAGCGGGTGGCCTGGCCCCGCATCTGCTCCATGAGTTCGGGGCCCATGATGCCGTCGGTGAAGCCGGGGTAGTTCTCCACCTCGGTGGTGGTCATCAGCGCGCCCCCGAACTGGGTGCCCTCGAACACCAGCGGGGCCAGCTGGGCGCGGGCCGCGTACACCGCGGCCGTGTAGCCGGCCGGTCCGGAGCCGATGATGATCAGCTCGTGCACCTCGTCGGTGGTCACTGCTACCCCGTCCTGTTCTGTGTCATCGGCGCTACGACGCGTACAACACGATCCCAGGGTCGGTCATTCCGCGCTGAACCGGCCCGCGGTGTGACCTCGGTTCCGGCTCAGCGGCCGACGACGTCATCGGCCAGGGTGCGGCAGGTGTCGTCGACGACGAGCACGCGGAACCGGCCGAGAACTCCCGTCGTGAGCACCATCAGCACGCCCGGGGATCCGTCGAGCCGGACCGGCCGGCCGCCCAGGACCGACGCTCCGGGGTGGCCGGCGGTGCCGAGGCAGTCGGCCCGGCGCGCCGGGTCGGTGTAGACGCCCAGCTCGGACACGCCGATCGTGGACCGGGCGACGGTCGCCAGCTCCACCCGCGTCACGTCCACCGCGCTCCCCCGGCCACCGGCCGTGGCGACGACCGTGCCGACGACCAGCGCGGCCGCCGCCACGAGTGCCGTGACGGTCGCCCGGCGGCGCAGCGATCGCGGAACGCGGGGACGGTCGGGCCCCGGCGTTGACTGCCCCCGCGGAGGCTGGTGTGTCGGCCTGCCGGGGTGGGCCGCCGAGCCCTGACGGGGTGGCACGGCACCGGTCCCGGCGCGACCGGATATCGGGTGGGCGGCGTGCGGCCCGACCGGTCCGGCCGTGAGGTCGGACACCGGACTACCGGGGGCGCGGGTGGCCGGGCCGGCCGCGGCGGGGCGTGGGGAGGCTGCGTCGCCCGCTGCCGACCCATTCGGGGCGGCCGGACCGGATGCGGTGGCAGCGGGGCCGGTCGCCGCGGAACCGCTCGCCGGACGAGTGGCCCCGGCGGCGGGCGTGGTGCCGGATACGGGTCGACCCGATGCGGCCGCGCCGCCCGGGGAGCCGTGCACGCCTGCCTCGACGGCCAGGGCGGCCTGCCAGCGCAGGCGGACCGCAGGCGGCACGGGTGGGGCCGGGAGCGCGGCCAGGTCGGCGCGGGCCGCGCGCAGCGCGTCGAGCACGGCTGCGGCCCGGGGGTCGGCGAGCGCCGCCGTCCGGACCTCCTCGGCGCGGGCCGGGTCCAGCAGGCCGGCGTCGAGGTCCGCGAGCAGCGCGGGATCCGGCCCGGTCACGTCCGCCCCCCGCGGGTGTGCGGCGGTGCCGCCCGCACCTGCTCCGGAACCTCCACCGGTCGCCGGTGCCCGGCGGTGGGGCGCCCGGCGGTGGGGTGCCCGATGCCGGCCGAGCCCAGGGGCGTCACCATCCCTCCTCCCGCAGGTGGCCGAGCAGCCCGGCGAGCCGGGTGCGGCCGCGGGCGCAGCGGCTCTTCACCGTGCCGACGGGGAGATCGAGGATCTGCGCCACCTCGTGCATGCCGAAACCCTGCACGTCGACGAGCACGATCGCCACCCGCTGGTGGGCGGGGAGCTCGGCGAGGGCGTCCTCGACGGCCAGCCGAGTGTCGAGCTCCCCGGCCACGTCCCGACGGCCCGGGACGTCACCCCGGGGCCAGGGCGCGGCCGCGGGTCGGGCGCGCTCGTGACGGATCCGGTCGATGCAGGCGTTGACGAGGATCCGGTGCAGCCAGGTGCGCACCGACGAGTCGCCCCGGAACCGGTGGGCGGCGCGGTGGGCGGCCAGCAGCGCCTCCTGCACCGCGTCCGCGGCGTCGTCGGCATCACCCAGGGTGCGCACGGCCACCCCCCACATCCGATCGGCGTGCCGCCCGACCAGCTCGGCGAAGGCCGTAGCGTCCCCGGCCCGGTGCGCCGAGAGCAGCTCGGCGTCGGTCCGGGGCGGGAGCACGGCGGGAGGGTAGGCCGGTACCCGGCCCGTCCGTGGGCGTTCGAGAAATCCTGTGGGGGACGGCTGGGCAGGACCGGCTCAGCCCGCGCGTCGGAACTCGATCTCGCCGATGTCCGAGGAGAAGGCGTCGCCGCCGCCGCTCAGCTCGACGATCCAGATCAGCACGTGCTCCACGGGCTGGCTGCCGTCGAGCGGGATCGTGGTGGCTCCCTCGGCGAGGGTGGCTTCGGTGATCAGCTCGGTGCCGTCCACCCCGGCGTCCGCCGACGGCGCGGAGCGCACCTCGACCCGGGTACCGGGGCTGGTGGAGGTGACGGTGAGCTCGGCGAGCTGCACGGCCGACGCGAAGGACGCCATGATTCCGATGCCCGGCTTGAGCGCGGGGAACTGCTGGTAGTAGGTGACGGTGTTCCACGCCGACGACGGGTCGCCGTCGATGACGCGGGTGACCCGGTTGGCGTTGTCGCGGTCACCGGCTTCGTCGACGACGCGGACGGCGGCGATCCCGGCCGCGCCCCCGACCGCGGGTGCCCCGTCCTCGGGCGGAGGCTCCTCGCCGCCCCCCGGCGGCGCGGCGACGATGATCGCCGGTCCGGACGGGTCGGAGAACATCGACGTGAGCTGGACCCCGACGTACCCGAGCACCACCAGAACGGCCACGGCGAGCGCGCCGATCCCGATCCGCAGGTTGCGCCGGCGCCGTGGATCCGGGTCGGCGGTGACCCGGTCGGCGTCCTGCCAGACGTCGTCCGGCGCGGACGGCACCCCGTCGTGATCGGGCGGGAACAGGGCGATCCGGTCGTCCTCCGCGACGACGTCGTCGAGCACCTGGAGCACGGCCGCGGCCGTGTGCACGTGCCCGGGGGCGTTCGCCGGGCCGAGCGTGCCGTTCACCACGGCGTCCAGCTCCATCGGCACGCCCGGCCGAAGTGCCGACGGTGGGTCCAGGGCACCGGCTGAGGTGCGGTCGGCGACGGCCAGGCCGGCGCGGGCGGCGTCGGCACCCGAGAGCGGCCAGCGGGTCGTGAGCAGGGCGAACAGGACTGCGCCGAGGCCGCGGACGTCGTCGGCGGGCCGCAGGTCGGGGCGGGGCAGCGCGAAGCAGAGCCGGGCCCGCCCGTCGGGGGTGATCCGGACGCGCGCAGGGTGGTCGCAGCCGAGCACGAAGCCGTGCCGGTGCGCCTCGGCCGCGGCTCCGGCGAGCGGGGCGACGGCGCGTGCCGCGGCCAGCGGTTTGATCATTCCTCCGGCGACGGCCTCGGCGAGGCTGCGGCCGTTGACCCATTCGGTGACCGCCGCGCCGAGGACATCGTCGGGCAGGCCGGTGGCGTCCGGGGCCAGCACGTCGAGCAGCCGGGCGCACCCGGGATGGTCGAACGAACCCGAACGCAGCGCCCGCACGATCATCTCGCCGGCCCGGCTGGACCCGGTGGGGTCCTCGTCACCGCCGATGGCACCCTGCTCGCGGGCCAGCAGGCGCAGGAGGGTGACGGCCACATCGCGACGCAGGACGGTGTCCTCGGCGCACCAGAACTCCGCGCCTGCGGCGAGATCGGCGCCGACGCGGATTCGGAGGCGGTACCGGCCGCTGATCAGGGCCCCGGGGGCGACGGCGGCCTGCCGCTCGGTCGTGCTGGACTGGGCCGGGACCAGCTCGGTCGCCGGGTCGAGATCGGCTGCGGGCAGGGAGGGACGGCTCGCCAGCTCGCTCACCGCGCACCTCCCCCAGGAGGAACCTGTTCCCCGATCCCCGTCGGCCAGCCTACGTCAGCGGCGGGGGCGGCGCCCAGGAATCCGCCGCCCGGCGAGCCGCACGATCCGGTCGACCAGAGGGTCGACCTCGCGCACCCGCAGCAGCCGCATCGCCAGCAGCACGGCGGGTGCGGCGACGATGAGCGCGAAGACCAGGGTGACCCAGGCACCCGCCGCCGGAGGCCAGCTGTCCGGGATCGGCAGGAGGGTGGTGGCGCCGAACGCCACGAACGTGCCGAGCAGCGCGGCCACCGTGGTGGACGCCATGGTTCCGAGCGCGTCGGAGGTGGGCAGCGTGCCGAGCCGTCGCCGCAGCACGATCTGGCCGAGCACCGCGGCGAACACGTACGACACCCCGTTGGCCGCCGCCAGCCCCAGTACGACGCTCTCGGGCGGCAGCAGCGCCCCGAGCGCCAGGAACACCGGGATCTGGAAGCCGATGGTGGCGGTCTGCAGCAGGGTGGGCGTGCGGCTGTCGGACATGGCGTAGAACACCCGCAGCTGCAGCATCGTGATCGCGTAGGGCAGCAGCCCGAAGGCCGATACGGTGAGCGCGGTGCCGATCACCTGTGCGCCCTCGATGTTGCCCGACCGCAGCCCGAACAGCGCGAGCGCCACCGGCGTGCCGAACACGGTGATCAGTGCCGAGATCGGGATCAGGAACACGGCCGAGAGCCGGGCCCCCAGCGACAGGTCGGAGACGACGTCATCGGGACGGCCCTCGGCCGCGGCGCGGCTCATCCGTGGCATCAGGGCGGTCAACAGCGACACCCCGAGGATGCCGTATGGCACCTGGAGCAGCAGCCAGGTGTTCGAGTACGCGGTGAGGGACCCGGGAGCCGCGGAGTAGGTCACCCGGGTCATGACGAGGTACCCGAGCTGGCCGATCGCGACGTAGAGCAGCACCCACGCGGCGAGCCCGACGGTCTCCTTCAGCCGGGCGTCGATGCCCCAGACCGGCCGGTAGCGGACCCCGAGGCGGCGTAGCGCGGGGATCAGCACGAGTGCCTGCACGACGATCCCCATCGTGACCCCGATGCCGAGCACCAGCAGCTTCGGCTCGCCCATCCGCACCGGGTCGACGCTGATCTCCCCCGGCACCAGCGTGAACACGCCGAGCACGACCAGCACCACCACGTTGTTGAGCACCGGCGCCCAGGCGAACGGTCCGAACACGCCACGGCTGTTGAGGATCGCCCCGAACAGGGCCCCGATGCCGAAGAAGAAGATCTGGGGCAGCAGCAGGTACAGGAACGCGGTGGTCAGCTCCGGGGTCGCCCCCTCGCCAGCGCCGCTGGTGTAGAGGGCGCTGAGCAGCGGCGCGGCGAGCACCGCCAGCACGGTGGCCACGAGCAGCGCCAGCCCGGCGAGGGTGAGCAGGCGGCGGGTGTACGCCTCGCCCTCGTCGTCGTCCTCCACCTGGGCGCGCACCAGTACGGGGACCAGGACGCTGCTCAGCACCCCGCCGATGAGCAGCTGGTAGACGATCACCGGGAGGGTGTTCGCCACCGTGTAGGAGTCGCTGACCGCGCCGATCGACAGGACGGCGACGATCGCGATCTGCCGCAGGAAACCGGTCAGGCGGCTGACCAGGCTGGCCAGCGCGATCCGGCTGCTCGAGCGGCCCAGCGACGGCCGTGCGGGTTCGGCGTCGACGACCGGCGAGAAGATCTGGGTGGCGTCGTCCGCGCCCGGTGGCGGCTCGTACGAGCGGCGGGTCGCGGGCGCCGGGCGCGACGTCGCACCGCCCGGGCGCCGGGAGTCGGACCAGGGCGGGGGTACCGCGGCATCGGAGCGCGGCCGGGTCGGCCCCGCAGCGGGTCGGCGGGGGCCCTGTGGGTGCGGCGGAGGCCCCGGCGATCCCGGGCGGGGCCCGATCGGGCCGCCGGGGCGGGGCCCGCGCTGGTCGAACGGGGGATGGGCGGGCGGCCGATGGTCGGGATGTCCGGGCAGGCCTGCGGGCGGACGGGGAGGTGGGGGGAGCCGGGGCCCGGTCGGCGGCACATCCCCCCGGCCGGGCGGCGGTGGTGGGACGGGCGGACCCGACGGGGCGCCCGGCGCGGGTGCGGGCGGGCCCTGGCCCGGCGGCACCGGCCGGCGCGGTGGCAGCGGGCGGCCACCCTGCGGGGGGGCCACGGGGCGACCGGTTCGGGGATCACGAGGCGGGTTCGGGTCCGCCGGGCCCCGCGGGGGGGTTACCGGGGCCCCGGTTCCTGGCCCGGTGGCCGGACGGGCGGGCGGGGGCCCGGGGTGCGGGCGCCGGGCGGGGGGTGCGCCGTGCCGGGGACGGCCCGGTACGCCGGGCCGGCCGGCGGGCGGCGACCCGGCGGCACCGGGAGCGGGTACCGCACCGGGGGGCCGCCCGCGATCCGTGGCTCCGACGGCACGGGTCGGTTCCGGCCAGTGGGGGGGCCAGCCCGGGTCGGTCCGCTCGACGGGCCGCTCCCGTCCGGCAGGGGGATCCGCGGCGTCGGGGCCGTGTCCGGGATCGACTCCGGAACCCCCGGGCGTGGCGCGCTCGCCGGGTGCCGGTCGGGCTCCGTGCGGATCCTGCGAAGGATCCGACGGCCCGCCAGCACTACGAGCAGCACCGCCGCGGTCCCCGTCAGCCACAGTGTGATGGTGCCGTAGACGGTGGACCGGACCTCCAACCGGCTGGGTGGTCCGAGCCGGCCGCCGTCGCGGGTGAGCACGGCGGCGTCCACCGTGAACACGCCCGATCGCAGCACCTCGGCACTCGCCTGGATCTGGCGCCTGCCCAGCGGCGGTACCTCCACGATCGGGATCGGTGCCACGCGCAGTCCCGCCGTGCTGGCCAGCTCGACGCGCACGCTCATCGTCACGGGCAGGCCGTTGGACACCGTGAGCAGCAGCGGCGAGTCCGACGTGGCCAACGAGAAGGGGCTCGGGGGTTCCAGGACCGTGACGGTGCCGCGGATGTCGGCCAGGCGCTCCGCCCCGGCGACGGCGCTCGCCGCGGACTGCTGCGGCGCTCCCCGCCACGCCGTGGACGCCGGTCGGACGGCTCCCGTCAGCAGGGGATCGAACACGTCGTCCGGGTCGACGCCGAGGTCGTCGTCGACGACCGACGAGGCGAGGTCGGCGATCCCGTCGAGCACCTCCCCGATCGAGGCGACCGTGGTGCCCGGGATCTCCCGGGCCCCGGCGCTGAGCGGGTAGACCAGCGCCGCGGCGTCGACGTCGGCCGGAGCCCCCCCAGTGACGACGTCCCCGAGGGACCGGGGGCCGACCAGTCCGGCGGCGACCAGCCGGTCGATCCCGTCGAGCAGCGCGCGGGCCGCGGGCCCGTCCGCGGCCCAGCGGTGCGGCGGGGCCACCACCACCGGCCCGGTGTCCGGGACGTCGCGCGTGACCCGGAACGCGAGCGCGCCCAGCAGGTCCTGGGTGGCCAGCGCGCCGCCCGCCGTGCGCGCGCCCGCCGCCGCGCCGGACGTCTCCGCGACGACCCGTTCCGCGACCGTGCCCCCCGCCGCGAGGGTGAGCAATGGATCGGCGATCACCCCGACCGTGGCCGGCCCGCCGGCGATCGGCACGACCCCGGCCGGATCGGCGCCGGCGGGCCGGTCGAGTCCGTCGGCGGACAGCACGACCGAGCGGACCCCCGCGTCGGCGAGCGTGCCCAGCGTCGGCTCGTCGACGAGCCCGTCGGCAGGCCAGGCCGTGCTCGGCAGCACCGGGGTGCCGAGGAGTTCGGCGACGATCTCCCGGCCGCGGGTGACGGCGTCGACGGCGATGTCGCCGAGCCCGCCCCTGGTCAGGGCCACGACGTCGGTGTCGGCGAAGGGCAGCGCGAGCACGCAACCGCCGCGGGCCGCGGCGGCGAAGGAGGCCAGCCAGGCCGACGCCACGTCCGCGCCCCGGCCCGGAACGCGTCCGCCACCGGCGTCGAGCACCTGGTAGCCCGCGCCCATCGCGGACGCGGTCTGCACCAGGTCGGGATCCACCACGACGCAGGTCGCGTCGCGCACGGCCGACCCGACCGGCGCGGACTCCGACAGCGCGGCGACGAGCCCACCGAGCCGCCCGTCGGGTGCCAGCGAGTCGGCGAGGGTGTCGTCGGTGAGCAGGGTGGTCTCCCCCGGCACCGTGGACAGCCGCCGCGGTTGGTCGACGACGGGGTACAGCAGCGTCACCGGGGCGGCCCCGAGCCCGGGAGCTGCGGTGTCCGGTACGGCATCCGAACCGTCCGGTCCCGGTGGCAGGCCGATCACCGGGAGCATCGTGCGCACCGCCGCGAGCCGCGCCCGGTCGCCGCCGTCGGGCACGCCGTTCACGTTGACCAGCAGCTCGTACACCCCCGGGGCGGAGAGGGCCAGGCCGGTCTCCGGTGCGCCGCGCAGCGACACCGTCAACCGGATCGGCACCTGCTCGCCGACGCCGAGCACGTCGGGCAGCTCCTGGAACTGCGGCACGATCGCGTCGGTCGGGGCGTCACCGGCCAGTGCGTCACGGACCGCGCCCTCGGTGGTCAGTGGTTGCCCACGCTGCAGCCGGACGCCGATCTCGCCGACGGGTGTGTCGCCGGTGTTGGTGAGGGTGCCGGTCACCGTCAGGACGACGGGCCCGTCCGCGGTGACGACGCGGGGGGCGAGCTCGTCGAGGACGAGGCTCAGCGGGCCGGTGGCGTCCCCGGTGGGCTGGTGGGAGGGCTGCCCGAGGGCCGCACCGGTGAGCGGGCCCGTGAACAGCAGCACGACGATCGCGACCAGGGCCGCGACCGGCTTCACTCCGCCGCCTCGCGGGCGCCCGCCCCGGCCGCGCCCCCGGGTGTCGCGCCCCCGGGTGCCGTGCCGGAGGGTGGCCGCGCAGGCTCGGTCACGCCGAGTCCTCCAGCATCTCGGTGGCGCGCCGGATCAGCCGGCGCTCGTCGGCGTAGGCCAGCCGCGCCTCCAGCTCGGCGAGCGGCACCCACGCCACCTCGGAGACCTCGACGTCGGAGTCGGACAGCTCGCCGCCCAGCGCGCGCAGCAGGAAATGGTGCACCGTCTTGTGGACGCGGCGGTCCTCGGCGACGAACCAGAAGTCGATCGTGCCCAGCGGTGCGACCACGGCGCCGATGATGCCGGTCTCCTCCTCGACCTCGCGCACCGCCGCCTGTTCCGCGGTCTCGCCGGCCTCGATGTGGCCCTTCGGTAGCGACCACAGCAGCCGGCCGCGCCGGTCGAGCCGTCCGATGACGGCCGCGGTGCCCGAGGCGTGGTCGACGACCAGGCCGCCCGCGGAGGTCTCGTCGACGGTGCGGAGCCGTCTCCTGCGGTCCGGGGAGCCACCCGCGCGGCGCCCCCCGGCGCGACCGCGCGATGTGGACATGGCCCGATGGTAACGAGACGGCCGAGATCACACCCCGGACGCGCGGGCTGTGCACCCGCGTCGCGCCCCCCGGTCCGCCGGCCGCCGTGAGCGGCCGTCCGACGACCCGGCTCCGGCGGACACTAGACTGACCCGTCGTGCCCACCGCCTCCGCCTCCGATCTCGTGCACGCCCAGCACAATGCGCTCGTGGAACTCGTGCCGATCCCGCCGGTGGCAGACGATCTGGCCGCGCGGTTCGCCGCGGCCGGGCACCGGCTCTACCTCGTGGGCGGCAGCGTGCGCGACGCGCTGCTGGGCCGTGGGGTCAGCGATCTGGACTTCACCACCGACGCCCGCCCGGAGGCTGTGCTCGCCGCCCTCAGCGGCTGGGCCGACGCGGTGTGGGACACCGGGATCGCGTTCGGCACCGTCGGCGCGCGCCGCCACGGCACCACCGTCGAGATCACGACGTTCCGCGCCGACAGCTACGACCGCGTCACCCGCAACCCGGTGGTCGCCTTCGGCGAGACGATCTCCGACGACCTCGTGCGCCGCGACTTCACCGTCAACGCGATGGCGGTGGAGCTCACCGGCGGAGTCGATGCGGGCTCCGGCGAGCCTGCGCCCGGCCGCACCTTCGTCGACCCGCACGGTGGGCTCGCGGCGCTGCACGCCGGCGTCCTCGACACGCCGGCCACGCCCGAGGAGTCCTTCGCCGACGACCCGCTGCGGATGCTGCGCGCCGCCCGGTTCGTCTCCCAGCTCGGGCTCACCCCGGCCCCGCGCGTCGTCGAGGCGATGACGGCGATGGCCGGCGAGCTGTCGCGGATCACCCGCGAGCGGGTGCAGGCCGAGCTGTCGAAGCTGATCCTCGGCGCGCACCCGCGGCGGGCGATCGAGCTGATGGTCGACACCGGCGTGGCCGGGCACGTGCTCCCCGAGGTGCCGGCGATGCGGCTGGCCGTCGACGAGCACATGCAGCACAAGGACGTCTACGTGCACTCGCTGGTCGTCATGGAGCAGGCCATCGAGCGCGAGACCGACGGTCCCGACCTCGTGCTGCGCCTCGCCGCGCTGCTGCACGACATCGGCAAGCCCGACACCCGGCGCAAGGAGCCCGACGGGCGCGTCAGCTTCCACCACCACGAGGTCGTCGGCGCGAAGATGACGCGGAGGCGGCTGCGCGAGCTGCGCTACCCGAAGTCGGTGATCGACGAGGTGTCGCAGCTGGTGTTCCTGCACCTGCGCTTCCACGGCTACTCGGGCGGGACGTGGACCGACTCCGCGGTGCGCCGCTACGTCACCGACGCCGGCCCGCTGCTGGATCGGCTGCACCGACTCGTGCGCAGCGACTGCACCACCCGCAACCGCCGCCGCGCCGCCGCCCTGCAGCGCAGCTACGACGGCCTGGAGGAGCGGATCGCGGAGCTGCGCAAGCAGGAGGAGCTCGACTCCATCCGCCCCGACCTCGACGGCAACGCGATCATGGAGATCCTCGGCATCCCCGCGGGCCCACAGGTGGGGAGGGCCTACAAGCACCTCCTGGCCGTGCGCATGGAGCAGGGTCCCCTGACCCGCGAGGAGGCGGAGGCCGAGCTGCTGCGCTGGGCGGCGCAGAGCGGCGACTGAGCCCGCCCGGATTGCAGCAAGGCCACCTTCACGCAATCTCGTTGCGTGAAGGTGGCCTTACTGCAACGAGGGGCGAGGGGTCCGGCGGCGCAGTTGCTGGTCGTGGCCCAGCAGGCCCAGCACGTAGAGCGCCGCGGCCGCCGCCAGCAGCCCCGGGGCGTCGCCGTCGGGGGGGCTGAGGAACGCCGCGGCGGCCACGGCCAACACGTAGCCGACGTTGAACACGATGTCGTAGAGCGCGAACACCCGGCCCAGCACCCCGTCGCCCGCCTCACCCTGTACGGCGGCGTCGGTGCACAGCTTCACCACCTGCCCGGCCAGCCCGATCACGAACGCGGCCACCATCACCGCGGGCAGGCTCAGCAGCGCGGCCAGACCGAGCTGGGTGAGGGCGGCGACGGCGAGCGCGATCCGCACCGTGCGCGCGCGGCCGATCCGCCGCACCAGCCACGGCGTCGCCAGCGCGGCGGTGCCCAGCCCGGCCGCGGCCAGCACCACCGCCTCCCCCAGGCCCGCGAACCCGGCGCGCAGCACGCCCTGGTCGGTGAAGGTGTAGCGGAACAGCAGCAGCGTCACGAGCGTGGTGACGCCGAACGCGAGACGGTGCGCGGCGAGCGCCAGGAAGGACGCGGCCACCGTCGGGGCCGCCGCCGTGGCCCGGGCCCCGTCGGCGAAGCCGCGCGCGACCGCCCGTACCGCGGGGCGCTCGTCGGCGCCGTCCGGTCCGAGCCGGTGCGCCCGGAAGCCGGCGGCGAGCAGTGCCGAGAGCAGCGAGCCGATCCCCGCCGCGAGCGTGACCCCGGCCGATCCGGCGTCCCCCGCGCCCAGTAGCTCCCGCAGCCCGATCGCGCTCGCCCCGCCCAGCGCCGCCAGCGCGGCACCGGCGGTGACCGCGAGCGTGTTGGCCTCGACGAGGTGCCGTCGCGGCACGACGTGCGGCAGCGCCGTCGACAGTCCGGCCAGCAGGAACCGGCTCACCCCGGCCACCGCCAGCGCCGCGACGAACAGCGGCGGCCCGGCCACCCCCGCGTACACCGCCGCCGCGACGACGGCGACGAGCCCGGCGCGCAGCAGGTTGGCGAACAGCAGCACCCGGCGGCGGTCCCACCGGTCCAGCAGCGCACCGGCGAACGGCCCGATGATCGAGTACGGCAGCAGCAGCACCGCGAGACCGGCGGCGACGGCCAGCGGGTCCGCCTGCCGTTCCGGGTTGAACAGCACCGCCCCGCCGAGCGCGGCCTGGAACATCCCGTCGCCCCACTGCGCGGCGAACCGGACACCCAGCAGCCTGCGGTAGCCAGGCGTCCTGGCGAGCCGGGCTACCCCCAGCCGGACGCCGGGATCGGCGGTGCCGCCCTCGCGCGGACCGGGCTCGGGCGGCGTCGGCACGGGGGAAGGCTACGCGTGCAGCGGAGGTGCAACGATGGGGCCGTGGTCGACAGTCCCGCGCCGGATCGGTCCGGAGTGGCCCCCGGTGCGTTGCTCGTTGCCGCCCCGGGACTCACCGACCCGAACTTCCGGCGCACGGTCGTCTACATGATCGAGCACCGCCCGCAGGGCAGCCTCGGCGTGGTCCTCAACCGTCCCAGCGAGGTGCCGGTGCAGGATGTGTTACCGATGTGGGCGCCGCTGTCGTCGCGGCCGTCCGCGGTGTTCGTCGGCGGGCCGGTCGAGACCGAGACGGCCCTGTGCCTTGCCGCGCTGCGCACCGGCCAGGACCCCGAGGGCGTCGACGGGCTGATCTCGGTACGCGGTCCGGTGGCGCTCGTCGACCTCGACGGCGACCCCGCCGACCTCGCTCCTCGGCTGCGCGGGCTGCGGGTGTTCGCCGGCTACTCCGGCTGGGACGCGCGCCAGCTCGCCGGTGAGATCGCCCGCGGTGACTGGATCGTGGTGCCGGCCCTGCCCGACGACGTGGTCGCGGGCAACGGCCCGGAGCTGTGGGCCCGGGTGCTGCGGCGCCAGGGCATGCCGGTCGCGTTGCTGGCCACGTTCCCCGACGACGTGAAGCTGAACTGAGCCGCGCCGCCGGGGGTGCCGAGCACCGGCCCGCGGTCGCCTCGGCACCCGGACCGGCGCGCGCCGGGCGCTCGGCCGCGCCAGGATGGGGCCATGCCCCGCCCCCGCCCCGAACCCGCAGGTCCCGGCCAGGAGTCCGTCTGGGACTACCCGCGCCCACCTCGCGCCGAGCGCGACCGGCGCCGCGCGGTGCTGCGCCACGGCGGCGTGGTCGTCGCCGACACGACCGACCTGGTCCGCGTGCTGGAGACCAGCCATCCACCCACGTTCTACCTGCCGCGCTCCGCGTTCGGGACGTACCTGACGCCGGTGGAGAGGACCACGTTCTGCGAGTGGAAGGGCGTCGCGCGCTACGTCGACGTGGGGGTACGCGGCGCGGCTCCGCTGCGCGAGGTGGGCTGGTGGTACCCGGAGCCGGATCGGCGCTATCCGGACCTGCACGACCGGGTGGCCGTCTACGCCGGGCCGTTCGACGAGATCACGCTCGACGGGGTGCGCGTCGAGCCGCAGCCCGGCGGCTTCTACGGCGGCTGGGTGACCCCGGAGGTGGTCGGACCGTTCAAGGGCGGCGAGGGATCCTGGGGCTGGTGAATCCGTACCGTCGTCGCAGAGGCCGTCGTCCGTCGCACGGGCTGCAGCATGTGCGAGGGCCCGAAGGGTCTGCGACGCGCCGTCCCGTCATGCTCGGCCGGCGTCGCGGGACGGCTGCTCGGCGGCCTTGCGTTCGGCTCCCGCCGGGTCGGCGCCGGCGCCGTCGCCGCATCCCGCCACCAGATCGCATCCCGCACAGGTTCCGGCGCAGGCCGACGGCACCACCGGGTCCGGCACCGTCGCCGCCGCCCGCTGACCCATCATTCCGCCGAACGCGCCGAGCACCGCGGTACCCGCCACCGCCACCGCCACCACGGCGACCGACACGGCCCCGGACGGTCCGGCGAGCGTGACGAGCCCACCTGCGACGGCGACGGCGCCCGCCGCCCCGATCGGCGCCGCGGCCACCCGGTTGGCGAGCAGGAAGGCGGCGTCGGAGCGCAGCGTCTCGACGGTGCGCACCCCCGCCCAGCGGTTGCGCGGCAGGCGCCCCCGCGCCCCGAGCACGGCCACCGCCAGCAGCAACAGCCCGGCCAGCGCCAGCAGGGAACCGAGGATCAGGCGCGGCACGAGGGGCACGGTGACCAGGGTAGGTCAACCCGATCGCACCCCGACCGGCCCCGGGTCTACCCTGGTGACGTGGCCCGACGACTTCTTCTCGGCGCCGCGCCGGTCTGACCGACCCCGGCGCGGCAACCCCTCACGCCTCGTGGCGGAGGGGTTTCGTGCTTTCCGGGCCCCGCCACGAACCCATCGGGATGGACATGAGCACCGACACCAGCACCGCCGTCGACCCCGTCGCGGATGCGCCGCCCTTCCGCTACGGTGCCGCGCTGGCCACCGAGATCGAGCGCCGTTGGCAGGACCGCTGGGAGCGCGAGGGCACGTTCCAGACGCCCAGCCGCCCGGGACCCGACGCCGGGGCGAAGGTCTACCTGATGGACATGTTCCCGTACCCGTCCGGGTCGGGCCTGCACGTCGGGCATCCGCTGGGCTTCATCGGCACCGACGTGCTCGGCCGTTACCTGCGGATGAACGGCCGCACGGTGCTGCACACGATGGGTTTCGACTCCTTCGGCCTGCCCGCCGAGCAGTACGCGGTGCAGACGGGCACGCACCCGCGCACCACCACCGAGGCCAACATCCGTCGTTACAAGGAGCAGCTGCGCCAGCTGGGCCTGGCCCACGACGACCGCCGCTCGGTGGCCACCACCGACGTCGAGTTCTACCGCTGGACGCAGTGGATCTTCCTGCAGATCTACAACGCCTGGTACGACCCCGAGCAGCGCAAGGCCCGCCCGATCGCGGAGCTGGAGGCCGAGTACGCCGCCGGCACCCGCGGTCCGTGGGACGAGTTGTCCCGCGTCGAGCAGCGCAGGGTGATCGACGGCCACCGCCTGGCCTACATCTCCGAGGCGCCGGTGAACTGGTGCCCCGGTCTGGGCACGGTGCTGGCCAACGAGGAGGTCACCGCCGACGGCCGCAGCGAGCGCGGCAACTTCCCGGTGTTCCGGCGCAGCCTGAAGCAGTGGATGATGCGGATCACCGCGTACTCCGACCGCCTGGTCGCCGACCTGGACCGCCTGGACTGGCCCGACTCGGTCAAGGCGATGCAGCGCAACTGGATCGGCCGTTCCGAGGGCGCGGTCGTCCGGTTCGGCACGGCCACCGGCACCGGCGCGCCCGCCGACATCGAGGTCTTCACGACCCGCCCCGACACCCTGTTCGGCGCGACGTACATGGTGCTGGCCCCCGAGCACCCGCTGGTGACGAGCCTGACGCCGCTGGAGTGGCCCGAGGGCACCGACGAGCGCTGGACCGGGGGCGCGGGCACGCCGGCGCTGGCCGTCGAGGACTACCGGTTCCGGGCCGGTCGCAAGACCGACCTGGACCGCCAGGAGAACCGGGACAAGACCGGCGTCTTCACCGGCGCGCACGCGGTCAACCCGGTCAACGGCGAGCGGATCCCGGTGTTCGTCGCCGACTACGTCCTGATGGGGTACGGCACCGGCGCGATCATGGCGGTGCCCGGTCAGGACCAGCGTGACTGGGACTTCGCCACCGCGTTCGGGCTGCCGATCGTCCGCACGGTCGACCCGGGCGAGTGGGACGGTGAGGCCTTCACCGGGGACGGCCCGGCCGTCAACTCGGCCAACGAGGAGATCAGCCTGGACGGGCTGGGCGTCGCCGAGGCCAAGCGCGCGATCACCGACTGGCTGGTCGCCCGCGGCGACGGCGAGGCGGTCACCCAGTACAAGCTGCGCGACTGGCTGTTCTCCCGCCAGCGCTACTGGGGCGAGCCGTTCCCCGTGGTGTGGGACGCCGACGGCCTGCCGGTCGGGCTGCCCGACTCCGAGCTGCCTGTCGAGCTGCCCGAGATCGACGACTACTCGCCCAAGACCTACGCCCCCGACGCGGCCGACACCGAGCCGGAGCCGCCGCTGTCACGCAACGAGGACTGGGTCATCGCCGAGCTGGACCTGGGAGGCGGCGCGGCGTCCTACCGGCGCGAGACGAACACGATGCCGCAGTGGGCCGGGTCCTGCTGGTACCACCTGCGCTACCTGGACCCGGACAACCACGAGCGCTTCGTCGACCCGGAGGTCGAGCGGTACTGGCTGGGCCCGGACCCGGCGACACCGGGGGACCCGGGCGGCGTCGACCTGTACGTCGGCGGCGTCGAGCACGCCGTGCTGCACCTGCTGTACGCCCGCTTCTGGCACAAGGTGCTCTACGACCTGGGGCACCTGAGCTCCGAGGAGCCGTTCCGCAGGCTGTTCAACCAGGGCTACATCCAGGCGTTCGCCTACACCGACGCCCGCGGCACCTACGTCCCGGCCGAGGAGGTCGTGGAGTCGCCCGACGGTGGTTTCACGTGGAACGGCGAGCCGGTGCAGCGCGAGTACGGGAAGATGGGCAAGTCGCTGCGCAACGTCGTGACGCCCGACGAGATGTGCGAGCGCTACGGCGCCGACACCTTCCGGCTGTACGAGATGTCGACCGGCCCGATGGACGTGTCACGCCCGTGGTCCACCCGCGACGTCGTCGGCTCGCAGCGGTTCCTGCAGCGGGTCTGGCGCAACCTGGTCGACGAGCAGACCGGGGCCGTGCGCGTCACCGACGACGAGCCCGACGTCGAGACGCTGCGCGCGCTGCACCGGGCGATCGCCGGGGTGCACGTCGACTACCGGGCCCTGCACTACAACACGGCAGCGGCCAAGCTGATCGAGCTCAACAACCACCTGACGAAGCGCGGCGCCCCCGTACCGCGGTCGGTGGCAGAGCAGCTGGTGCTGATGATGGCCCCGCTGACCCCGCACATCGCGGAGGAGCTGTGGTCGCGCCTGGGCCACGGTGACTCGCTGGCCTACGCCCCGTTCCCGGTGGCGGACGAGCGGTACCTGGTGGCGGACACGGTGGAGTACCCGATCCAGGTCAACGGCAAGGTCCGCTCGCGCGTCACGGTCCCGGCGGACGCCTCGGCCGGCGACGTCGAGGCGGCGGCACTGGCCGATCCGAAGGTGGTGGCCGCGCTGGACGGCGCGGCCCCCCGCAAGGTGATCGTGGTGCCGGGCCGCCTGGTGAACGTGGTCCGCTGACGGCCGGGCCCGCTCACCGGTTCCGGCGCGGCACATCACGGGTCGGGCGCCACGCGCGGCACCGGTGAGCGCGGTGCACCGCCGGGCGGCCCCCGGCCCCCGGCGCCCGCCGGCTCGGAACCGACAGGCGGGCGGGACACGTCCCCCGGTTCCATCCCGCCGATCACGGGAGGAGGCACCAACGGCTCCGGCACCGCGACGAGGGGCGGGCCGGCCAATGTGCCCGCGACGGGCCGGGCTACCGCACGCCGGGGGCGGACTGCGGACGGGTCGTCGCGTCAGCGCCGGCGTCGAGGCGGGCGGGGGCGGGTCGGGGTGCCCTCCCCGCGGGCGATGGCCACGTAGTCGGAGTGCTTGAGCCACTCGTCGACGACGTCCACCACCGTGGTGGCGTCGCTGATCGCGGCCGGGCCCTCCCCCGGCGGCACGGCGCCGTCGGCGTGGGCGAGCTCGGCCCGGTTGTACAGCGAGCGCAGCAGCCGCCCGGTGTCGGGATCCAGCCCGCGTTCGAGCACCACGTGCCGGACGAACGCCGCCACGACCGCGCCCGGCTCGGGCTCCGGTGGTCGCCCCAGCTCGAGCAGGACCGACTCGGCGGCGGCGAGCGCCGCCCGGAACGCGAGCGCGACCGTCTGGGCGGCGAACCCGGTGGTCGCGAGCAGGTGGGCGGCGAACAGTTCCTCGCGGGCGCGCGGGACCCCGATACGTGGGTCCGGGGTCATGCGACCACCCGGGCCTCGGCCACGGCACGGGCCAGCATCGGGGTGCCGGGCGAGCGCAGCTGGGTGGCGTCCACCGGGACCGCGGTGACCGCCAACCCGGAGCGCTCGGTGTGCCGCCACAGCACGTCGTCCATCCGGTGCAGCTCCTCCCAGATCGACCGCAGCTCGTCGAGCACCACGATCAGCTGCAGGTCGAACTCCCCCGGACCGTCACCGCGCACCCAGGAACCGAACACGAGCACCTGCCGGAGCCGGTCGCCGTAGAGCATGCCCAGGTCGACCGCGACCGCGGCCGGGAGGTCCTCCTCGCCCGCGGTCGGGTCGGGGTGGGCGGCCGCAAGCCGTTCGGCGACGGCGCGGTCCACCAGGCCCTCGTCGGCGAGCCAGCGCAGTGCCCGTCTGCGTGCCCGGGCGTCGCGGTAGCGGAACCACTGGTCGCGCAGGTCCGGGAACTCGACCAGCGTGTCCTTGAAGCGGCGGAACGCGCCACGGCCGCTGATCGCGCGATCGAGCAGGTCGGCGGCCCGGCGGTGGTGCACGGCGGCCACGAACTGCGCCATGTCCTGATAGCTCTCGTGCGACTCGGTCCGGCGGATCCGCCTTCCCGTGGGCCGCGGACCGCCGACATCGGCGAGGTGGGACCGGATCTCGCCGGTGTCGGGATCGAGCCACCAGGTGACTCCCGGTGTGTGGTCGTCGAGGGCGGCGCAGAGCCCGTCGAGATCCACGGCCTCCGGATCGAGCATGGTGCGACCGTACCCGTCGTGGGCGTCAGTCGGGGCGACGCGACGTGCCGCCCACGGCGGAGGCGAGCAGGACCGCGGCCCAGATGCCGAGCGGGATCGCCGGCCAGAACGCGTTGAACTGGCCCGACGCGAGCGACGTCGCGCCCCAGATCCCGATCATGATGATGGCGCCGCCCAGCCACGAACGCCACTCGTCCCACCACTGCGCGCGTTCCACCGCGGCCTTCTCCTTGGCCACCACCTTCCGGTCGGGCACGGGAGCGGGCAGGTCGGCGGTGACGCGCTCGAGTTCGGCGTAGGTGCGTGCCGCGTAGGCATGCTGGAGCCGCTCGTCGTAGTCGGAGAGGTCGAGGCGGCCCTCGTCGACGGCGGCCTGCAGCCGCTGCGCCACGGCGTTGCGGTCGGCGTCCGACGCGCGCATGTAGCCGTGGCCGCCCCGGTGTTCGATGTCCCCGCTCACGGAGC
Organism: Pseudonocardia sp.; assembly: GCF_029263155.1. Taxonomy (GTDB): domain Bacteria; phylum Actinomycetota; class Actinomycetes; order Mycobacteriales; family Pseudonocardiaceae; genus Pseudonocardia. The sequence continues at coordinate 11,619 of NZ_JAJCYB010000075.1, read as the reverse complement.
CCAGGGTAGGCGCGCCCGAGGGGTCCGCGCATCGATCGCACGGCGGATGGTGACAACTGTCAGCAGCACATCCGCTGAACGGACTCAGGCGCTGAACGGACTCAGGCGCTGAACGGGCTCAGGCGCCGGTCGGGCGCAGGACCAGCTCGGTCAGCGCCGCGTCCGCGGGAGCCGTCACCGCCAGCAGGACCGCACCCGCCACCGACTCCGGACGCAGGAACGCGGAGGGGTCGTACGTGCCGCCCTCGTGCTCGACGACGGCGCGCTGCATGTCGGTGTCGACGCGCCCGGGGTGCACCGACGTGACACGCACCCCCGAGTCCGCCTCCTCGGCGCGCAACGCGTCCGCGAACGCGCGCAGTGCGAACTTGCTGGCCGCGTAGGACGCCCACCCGGGTCGGGCGGCGAGCCCGGCACCGGAGTTGAGCAGCACGACCCGGCCTCGGGCCGCCCGAAGGGCCGGTAGCAGCAGCCGGGTCAGCTCGGCGACGGCGACGACGTTGACCTCGAACTGCTGTCGCCACACCGAGGCCGGGGTGTCGGCCACGGTCCCGAGCAACCCGGTGCCTGCGGAGTGCACCAGCACGTCGAGCCGGTCGATCCCGGCGGTGGCCTCGGCCAGCGCCGCGCCGTCGGTGAGCTCCACCGGCCACGGACGCGAACCGGGCAGCTCCGCGGCCAGTGCGGAGAGCGCGGCCGCATCGCGTCCTCCCAGCAGGAGGTCGTGCCCCGGGGCGAGTGCGCGCGCGACCGCGGCACCGATGCCCCGGGACGCTCCGGTGACGAGGGCGACGGGCTTCATGTGCGGATCATGCCCCACGTCGACGCCCGGGGTCGATTCAGACGCGGCGGGCCGAGTGGAACGGGCGCCCGTCGAGCGATGCGATCGCGACCGGCTTGCCGGCCCGGCTGGAGTGGACCATCTGCCCGTTGCCGATGTAGATGCCGACGTGGCGGACCGGGGAGTAGAAGAACACCAGGTCGCCGGGCTGCAGGTCGGCCCGCGACACCGGCGTCCCGGCCCGCGACTGGGCGCGCGAGGTACGGGGCACGTCGACGCCGGCCTGGGCGAAGGCCCACGTGACCAGGCCGGAGCAGTCGAACGACGACGGCCCGGTGCCGCCCCAGCGGTACGGGGAGCCGATCTTGCTCAGGGCCAACCGCACCGCGGTGGTGCGGGCGCTGAGGGCGGCGGTGGGGGCGGCGGCGGCCACCGGCGCGACCGGCGTGCGGACGACGGGCGCCGCCTGCAGCGAGGCGGCCGCAGCGGCCGACGTCGCGGGAGCGGCGGCGGCGCCGGTCGCCGGCAGCACGGTCAGCAGTGCGGCAGCCGCGGCGGTGGTGGCCACGACCGCGGCACGGGTGGCGTAGGCGCGCAGGTGGGGCTGCGTCGAGGGGGCCGGCGACGTGCTGGTCGGCGCGGGGTTCGACACGGGGTGGATCGGCACGGATGGGGTCCTCGAGGTGAGCACCGTCGGACGGCGATCGCGAGCAGGGGAGCGCGCGGCGGTCGAACGGGGATCGCGGTCGCGTGGCCGCCGGTCGTGCGCGGTGGCGCCGTTCCCGTCCGTCCAGACGGTGACCCCGCGCCCTCCGCTCCGGGTGAGCGGTGGTCTCGCGAGGCCGCCGTCGAGATTACGAACAGATCACTGCGAGATGAATGACCAAGGTCTCAATTGCGCTGGTCTGTTCTCGTGAGCATTTTCACCGGGTAGAACACTCGGAAAGACGAGTCGCAAGCCTGTGGTCAGGCCCCTGCGTGGCGCCACCGGTGCTGTTCAGGTGATCGCGGGCCAGGAATGGGGCCGCGCGCACCGAATTTCGGGCCGAACGGGTGAAAACGTTGCCAGAGTGCAAGGTCCGGCGTCGCCTGAAACATTTGCAGGAACGAAGCACATTCGCCATCAGTGCGGCGGGCCGGGCCGCGGCGGGCGCGGGGGGACCCCGGACGGACCCCGGCCCCCATGGGGGCCGGGCGGCGGCGGCCACGACTGCGGACCGTGTGCGGTCACCGGCGGCGGACCGGGCGGAGGCGGGGTCCAGTTCTGCGGGCCGCGATGCTGCATCGCGACGGTCAGCGCCTCGGGATGGCCGACGGCGGCCACCCGGGCCCGGACGAGCGCCGCCAGCGCCTGGTCGTGCCACAGCGGCGCCGACGAACCCACGGTGCCGCGGGCGATCCGCGCCCGCAGGAAGGCGAGCTCGGTGACCGCCGCCTGGTACTCGACCACGGCCCGCGCGGTGGCCCGCCCGGACCGCCTGCGGACCGCGGCCTGCCAGCCGCGCCTCCCGGCCAGGCTGGACAGCAGGCTGATCTCGCTCGGCGCGATCCACCCGGCCTGTGCGAACAGCGGGAGCTGGTCGGCCACGGTGCGCTGCTCACGGCGCCGCTGCCACACGACGACGCCGGCCATGGCCAGGAACAGCGGCACCATCACGAACGCGTAGACACCGAGGAACGCCGTGCCGCCGAGCAGCGTGGCCGAGCCGTTCCACAGCGCGTGCAGCGCGACGGCCAGCAGGTACCCGACGGCGACGGCGACCACCCGCACCCCCGTGCTGCGCGACGTCGCGGCGATCCCGGCACCGATCCCGATCATCGCGGTGAACAGCGGGTGCGCGAACGGGGAGAGCACCCCGCGCACGAGCAGCACGCCCAGCACGGCACCGCCCTGCCCCATCGCGTCCTCGGCGAAGGCGCGCCCGATGTAGAGGATGTTCTCGGTGAACGCGAACCCGGCGGCGACCAGACCGGCGTAGACGATGCCGTCGATCACGCCGTCGAACTCGCGGTAGCGGAAGACCAGCAGGCCGACGAGGAACGCGCCCTTCACCGCCTCCTCGACGATCGGGGCCACCACGACCGCGCCGTAGACGTCCCCCGCGCCGGTCATCACCTGCTCGATGGCCAGCGCGGCACCGGAGTTGATGAGCAGCGCGGTCAGCGTCGCGAAACAGGCGCCCCACAGGAACGCGAACAGCAGCAACCGAGGTGGCTCGGGCTCCCAGCGGTCGATCCACAGGAACGTGGCCACCACCGGGCCGACCGGCAGCAGCGCGCACAGCGCGCCGACGATCACTCCGCCCGCCCCGACGGTGCCCCCGACCAGGCCGAGCACGATCAGCCCGCAGATCGCCAGCGCCACCAGCCCGACGACCGGCCCGAGCACCCACCGGCGTTGCCGGCCCGGCGTCGGCAGCGGCGCCGGCGCCCCCCATCCACCCGTGAGCTGCGCCATGCCGCCACACCCTACGGGCCGCGGTGGATCACCGTGCGCTGTCGGACTCCGCGTCGTCGGGGGCGCGACAGCAGCGTTCCAGCCACAGCGCACCGGCCACCAGCCCCAGGGCGCAGACCAGTCCGACGGCGGCGCCGACCGAGTCCTCCGCCGCCGCCACGATGTCCGTGCTGCGGGGCAGCACGTACGCCAGCAACCCGAGCCAGGCCCCTGCGACGATGGCCCCCGACAGCGAGGACGCCTTCGCGACGAGCACGGCCCGCGCCGCGACCAGCGGCTCGACCGGAGTGGTCCCCGGCCTGCGCCTGATGCGGGCGCGCAGCAGCGAGCCGGTGACGGCCTCGGCCAGCCCGAGGACGCCCAGGGTGACACCCGCCGGGGCCGGGATCGCCGGGAGCCCGCCGTAGGTCAGGCGGACCAGCAGGTGCACGACGACCGCGGTCACCAGCCCGGCGACCAGCAGGTCCCGCGGCCGGGTCGCGGTGATCACAGCTCCGGCCCCGGCCGCATGCCGGTCTCGGCGTCGGGTCCGAGCCCGGCGAGCAGGTCGGCGACCGGCCCGTGCCCGGGGAGCACCGCCGCGGGGTCGACGTCGAGCCACGGACGCAGCACGGTGGCCCGCGCCGGCGTGCCCGGGTGTGGCAGCTGCAGGTCGGGATGGTCGCTGTGGACGGGTCCGTCGTCGCCGGTCACCGTCACGACGTCGACGTCGAGCGTCCGCGGCCCCCAGCGCACCTCCCGCACCCGCCCCGACGCGTCCTCCAGCGCCTGCCCGCGCCGCAGCCACGCCCACGCGTCGGCGCCCGCGTCGTCGACGACGATCACGGCGTTGAGGAAGTCGTCCTGCTCCACCCCGCCCCACGGCGCCGTCTCGTACACCGGGGACACGGCCACCAGCACGTCGGCGAACCCGGTGACGGCGGCGCGCAGGTGCGCGAGCCGGTCGCCGAGGTTGGAGCCCAGCGACAGCACGGCGCGCGTCATCGATGACTCCTCACGCCGACCCGGCGCACCCGCACGCAGGGCCCGACTCGCGCGCACGGGCACCCCGACTCGCGCGCACGCAGGGCCCGACTCGTGCGCACGGGCACCCCGACTCGCGCGCCCGCAGGGCCCGACTCGCGGGAGGTCATGCGGGCACGATCCGGCCGCGGGTGTCCTTGCGGGAGCGCCTCGCCACCACCGCGACGTCGGCGAACTCCAGCGGGATCGGCGCCTGCGGCTTGTGCAGCACCACCTCCACGGCGTGGCACCGGGCGTCGGTCATGACGTCGTTGGCGATCCGCCCGGCCACCGTCTCGATCAGGTCGCACGGCTCGCCGGCGACGATGGCGGCCGCCCGTTCGGCGAGCTCGCCGTAGTGCAGCGTGTCGGCGAGGTCGTCGGAGGCGGCGGCGGGCGCCAGGTCCATCCACACCGTGATGTCGACGACGAAGTCCTGCCCGTCGCGGCGCTCGTGCGCCAACACGCCGTGGTGCCCGCGCACCCGCAGCCCCCGCAGCTCGATCCGATCCGTCATGTCACCTCCCGAGGTGCTCGCACACCGGAGGCGGGGCCCGCACACCGCTCCGGCCCGGGGTGCGGCCCACCCCAGGTGTGTGCGACCGGCGGGTCATGGGCGCGGTGGGCCCGATCGGGCGCGGGAGGCGCCGAGCTGCCAGGCCGCCGCGACCGCCACCGCGTCCATGCTCGACTCGACGTCGTGGACCCGCACGCCCCAGGCCCCGGCGTGCGCGGCCAGCGCGGTGACCGCGGCCGTGGCGCCGTCGCGGGCGGGCAGCGGCCGTGGAATGCCGTCGGCGTCGGCCAGCAGCTCGCCGAGGAACCGCTTGCGCGACGCCCCCACCAGCACCGGGAAGCCGAGCGCGACCAGCACGTCGAGCCTGCGCAGCAGCGCCCAGTTGTGCGCCGCGGTCTTGGCGAACCCGAGCCCCGGGTCGAGCACCAGCAGTCCGGGATCGACCCCGGCGAGCACGGCCGCGTCGGCCCGGGCCACCAGCTCGGCCCGCACCTCACCGATCACGTCCTCGTAGGAAGCCAGCTCGTTCATCCGGTCGCTGTGCCCACGCCAGTGCATGAGGATCCACGGCACCCGCGCCGCGGCGACCACCGCGGCCATGCGCCGGTCGGCCAGCCCGCCCGACACGTCGTTGACGACGGATGCACCCACGTCCACCGCCGCCTCGGCGACGGCGGCGCGGGTGGTGTCGATGCTGACCCGCACCCCCTCGCTCACGAGCTCGCGGACCACCGGGAGCACGCGCCCGGCCTCCACGTCCGCGTCGACGCGCCCCGCTCCCGGGCGGGTGGACTCGCCGCCCACGTCGACCAGGTCGGCGCCGGCGTCCCGCATCGCCACGCCGTGGGCGACGGCGTGGCCGAGATCGACGTAGCGCCCGCCGTCGGAGAACGAGTCGGGGGTGACGTTGAGGACGCCGAGCACCGCGCACCGCCCGGGCCGGGGCAGCACCACCATCATCCGCTCCGGATGAGCGAGTAGGCCTCGGCGCGCGACGACGGCGAGGTCTGGAACAGCCCGCGCACGGCCGAGGTCATCGTGCGCGACCCCGGCTTGCGGATGCCGCGCATCCCCATGCACAGGTGCTCGGCCTCCATCACGACGATGACGCCGCGCGGTTCGAGCTTGCGCACCAGCGCGTCGGCGACCTGCCCGGTGAGCCGCTCCTGCACCTGCGGTCGCCGCGCGTACAGGTCGACCACCCGTGCGATCTTCGACAGCCCGGTGACCCGACCGTCCGCCCCCGGGATGTACCCGACGTGGGCCATCCCGTGGAACGGGACGAGGTGGTGCTCGCAGGTGGAGAACATCGGGATGTCCTTCACCAGGATCAGCTCCCGGTGCGACTCGTCGAACGTCTTGTCCAGCGCCGAGTCCGGCTCGGTGTAGAGCCCGGCGAAGATCTCCTCGTAGGCGCGGGCCACCCGGGCCGGGGTCTCGCGCAGGCCCTCCCGGTCGGGGTCCTCGCCCACGGCGAGCAGCAGCTCGCGGATCGCGGCCTCGGCCCGGGCACGGTCCATGGTGGGGCGGCCGTCGGTCAGCGCCACCCCGGCCGTGAGACCTTCGGGGACTCCGGTGCTCAGCGTGACCCGCCCGGGTCGTCACCGTCGCCCGGCTGCTCGGCGGGCGGCGTGTGGTGACCGTTCCCGTTCCCGTTCCCGGTGGGCGACGGCGCGGGCTGGGTCCACGGCTGCGGCGGGGGCTGCTGCGGGGGCTGCCACTGCCCGGCGGGCGGCCAGGTCTGGCCCGACGGTGTGGTGGCCGGACGCCAGCCGGGCGGTGCCCCGTAGTTGTGCGGGACCGAGTTCGGCTGCCCCTGCGGCGCCGGCACGCCCCAGGTGGGTTGGGCCGGGACGGCGCCGGGGTAGCCGGCCTGTGGCCCGGGCGTGGGGACCGGGACCGCGCCCCCGGGGTAGGACCCGACCGGCGTCGGCTCGCGGGGGGTGGGCTCGGGTGGCGACGGCGGCCACGGCTCGCCGCGCTCCTTGGCCAGCTCGCCCGGCGTCTGGATCGGCGGCTTGTCCGACGGGGTGCGTCCGCCGAAGTCGTTGAACGCGGTGATCCGCGGCCGCTTCTGCACCCGGTCGAAGATCCGTTCCAGGTCCTTGCGGGTGAGCGTCTCCTTCTCCAGGAGCTCGAACACCAGCTCGTCGAGGACGTCGCGGTAGGTGTTGAGGATGTCCCACGCCTCGGTGTGCGCGGCCTCGATGAGCTTGCGCACCTCCTCGTCGATCTCGTGGGCGACCTCGAGGGAGTAGTCGGCCTTGTTGCCCATCGAGCGGCCCAGGAACGGGTCACCCTGCTCCTGGCCGTAGCGGACGGCGCCCAGGCGGGCGCTCATGCCGTACTCGGTGACCATCGCGCGCGCGATCTTGGTGGCCTGGTCGATGTCGGAGGACGCCCCGGTGGTGGGCTCGTGGAACACGAGCTCCTCGGCCGAGCGGCCCCCCATCGCGAACACCAGGCGTCCGATCATCTCCGAGCGCGTCATCAGCCCCTTGTCGTCCTCGGGGACGACGAGGGCGTGCCCACCGGTGCGCCCGCGCGGCAGGATGGTGAGCTTGTACACCGGCTCCAGGTCGGGCATGGCCCACGCGGCGAGCGCGTGCCCGCCCTCGTGGTAGGCGGTGATCTTCTTCTCCTGCTCGGAGATGATCTTCCCCTTGCGGCGGGGGCCGCCGACGACGCGGTCGACCGACTCCTCCAGCGCCGCCCCGTTGATCAGGGTGGCGTTCTCGCGGGCGGTGAGCAGCGCGGCCTCGTTGATGACGTTGGCCAGGTCGGCGCCGGACATGCCGACGGTGCGCTTGGCCAGCGCCTCGAAGTCGACGTCGGGCGCGAACGGCTTGCCCTTCGAGTGCACCTGCAGGATGGAGCGCCGTCCCGCCATGTCGGGGGCGCTCACCGGGATCTGCCGGTCGAAGCGGCCCGGCCGCAGCAGGGCGGGATCGAGGATGTCCGGGCGGTTGGTGGCGGCGATGAGGATGATGCCGCCGCGGGCGTCGAAGCCGTCCATCTCGACGAGCAGCTGGTTGAGGGTCTGCTCGCGTTCGTCGTGGCCGCCGCCGAGTCCGGCGCCGCGCTGGCGGCCGACCGCGTCGATCTCGTCGACGAAGATGATGCACGGGCTGTTCTGCTTGGCCTGCTCGAACAGGTCGCGGACCCGGGACGCGCCGACACCGACGAACATCTCGACGAAGTCGGAGCCGGAGATCGTGTAGAACGGCACGCCCGCCTCGCCTGCGACCGCGCGGGCCAGCAGCGTCTTGCCGGTGCCGGGCGGGCCGTAGAGCAGCACACCCTTCGGGATCTTCGCGCCCAGCGCCTGGTAGCGCTGCGGGCTCTGCAGGAAGTCCTTGATCTCGTACAGCTCCTCGACGGCCTCATCGGCGCCCGCGACGTCGGAGAAGGTGGTCTTGGGCATGTCCTTGTTGAGCTGCTTGGCCTTCGACTTGCCGAACGACATCACCCGGTTGCCGCCGCCCTGGGCGTTGTTCATCATCCAGAACAGGACGAGCAGCACCAGGCCCAGCGGGATCAGGTAGATCAGCATCGTGGTCAGGAACGAGTCCTGGCGCACGGCCACGTCGAACGGCGGGCTGTCGGGGGCGTCCTGCAGGGCCTGCACGATCCGGTCGCTGGTCTGCTGGGGGTACTGCGTGAGGATCTCGGTGCTGCCCTCGACCGGCTGGTCGAGGGTGAGCCGCAGGCGCTGCTCGCGGTCCTCGACCAGCGCCTCGGTGACGTTGCCGGACTGGATCTGCGCGAGCGCCACCGACGTGTCGACCCGGGTGTAGCCGCGGGTGTCGTCGAAGAGCAGGCTGAAGGAGAAGTAGACCAGGACCGCGACGAGGATCCAGATCAACGGGTTGCGGAGCAGGCGCTTGCGGTCCATGCAGCTTCGGCCTGTGGCGGCCTTCACCCTCTCTGGTGCGACGATCCCGGCTTTCGAGCACACCGGCGGCGACCTGCCGCGGCGCGACCGGCCCCCGATCCGTCCAGGGTAGCGGTCGTGGGCCCGGACTGCGTCGCTGCGGGCGACGGGCGTACCACCGGTTCGGTTACGTCACGCTCAACGAGCGGGACGCGGTCGGTGTTCCCCCCACGGACATCACCACAACGGGGGGTATCCAGGTAGTGGTCCCGCTCGTTGACCTTCCGCGATCATCGGCGGCGACGGGGGCAGTGCACATGAGGCTCGGACACATCGGGCTCGGTACGGGTAGGCCCCGGATCGCGGCGGCCGCCGCTGCCGCCGGGGTGGTCGTCGTCGGTGTGGTGGTCGCCCCGACCGCCACCGCCGCACCCGTTCTGGTCCTGCCGGCCGCGCAGTCCGACCCCGCCGACTTCGCCCCGGCGGACACCGCGGCGATCCGTCCCGGTGTGGTCACCGAGACCGTCGGCGGCGGCGCGTGCACCACCAACTTCGTCTTCACCGCGGGCGGCCGCACCTTCATCGGGCAGGCCGCGCACTGCGCGGGTACCGGCGAGGCCACGGAGACCAACGGCTGCGACTCGGGTACCGGCCCGCTGGGCACCGAGGTGGCGATCCAGGCCGCCGACGGCACCCAGCGCACGGGCACGCTCGCGTACAGCTCGTGGGTCGCGATGCAGGAGAACGGCGAGACCGACCTGGACGTCTGCCAGTTCAACGATTTCGCCCTCGTCGAGATCGCGCCCGAGGACGTCGCGGACGTCAACCCGACCGTTCCGTTCTTCGGCGGTCCGACCGGCGTCGACTCCGACGGAGTGCCGGCCGGCGAGCAGGTCTACAGCTACGGCAACTCGCCGCTGCGGCTGGGCATCTCCGAGCTCAGCCCGAAGGTCGGCGTCAGCGCGGGCGACGTCGGCGGCGGCTTCGGCCACGAGGTCTACACCCTCACCCCGGGTGTGCCCGGCGACTCGGGCAGCGCCTACCTCGACGCCGACGGCGAGGCGATCGGCCTGCTCTCCACGCTGAACCTCGCGCCGCTGCCGCTGAGCAACGGGCTGAGCGACCTGGCGATGGCGCTGGCCTACGCCAACGCCAACGGTGGTCTCGGCGAGATCGAGCTGGTGCCGGGCACCGAGGCGTTCACCGCCTCGCCCGCCGCCACCCTGCCCACGCCGGCGGGCCCGCCGATCGGCGGCTGACGCCGCCACCCACGAGCGCTCAGGCGTAGACCGACGGGTCGAGCGTGCCGATGTAGGGCAGGTCGCGGTAGCGCTCGGCGTAGTCGAGTCCGTAGCCGACGACGAACTCGTTGGGGATGTCGAAGCCCACGTACCGCACCGGGACCTCGACCTTCACCGCGTCGGGCTTGCGCAGCAGCGTGCACACCTGCAGCGAGGCCGGGCCCCGGGACTCCAGGTTCTTGAGCAGCCAGGACAGGGTGAGCCCGGAGTCGATGATGTCCTCGACGATGAGCACGTGGCGGTTCGCGATGTCGCGGTCGAGGTCCTTGAGGATCCGGACCACGCCCGAGGACGACGTCGACGAGCCGTAGGAGCTGACCGCCATGAACTCGAGCTGGACGGGCAGCGGCAGGGCGCGCGCCAGATCCGTCATGAACATCACGGCGCCCTTGAGCACCCCGATGAGCAGCAGATCGCCGTGTCCGCCTGCATTGGAGGCACCCTTGAGCTGGTCCGCGCAGACCTCCGCGTAGTCCCTGCCGATGAGCTCGGCCAGCTCCGCGGTCTTCTCGCGGATGGCCTGCTCGGTGACCAGCGTGGATGCGATGTCACCGTCGTACACGGCGGGCGTCCTCCTGGATGTGGGGGAATCGGCTGGGGCGCAGGCTGAGCCTGCCACGCGCGCGGACCAGCTCCAACCCACCGGGTACGGCGACACCCGTTCGATCGGGCCCCCGCGCGGCGAGCTCGTCGGCGGCACGCAGGTGGGCGTCGGTGAGACCGGTGACCGACGCCCCGTGCATCCAGGAACGCAGCACCCGCCTGCGCAGGGCGGCCGGTGCGGGTGCGAGTGCGTCGAGCAGCAGCCCGTCGTCGGTGACGGCCCGGGCGAGCACGTCCGCCGCGAGCGTGTCGAGGGCCTCACCGTCCTCGTGCAGCTGCGCTGCCGTGCGGGCCAGCGCGGGTGCCACCCCCCCGCCGAGCACGTCCTCCAGCAGCGGCAGCACCTCGTGGCGCAGTCGCACACGGGTGAATCGGGGCTCGGTGTTGTGCGGGTCGTCCCAGACGGGCAGGCCCAGCGCCGTGCACGCGGCGCGGGTGGTGGCCCGGCGGGTCCGCAGCAGCGGCCGCAGCCAGGGATCGTCCCAGGTGCGCATGCCGTGGATCGACCGCGGCCCCGACCCCCGGCCCAGCCCGAGCAGCACCGTCTCGGCCTGGTCGTCGAGGGTGTGGCCGAGCAGCACCGGAGACTGCGGGTGCGGGCGCGCGGTGCGCAGGGCGGCGTAGCGTGCGCGCCGGGCCGCGGCCTCGATCCCGCCCGGGCCGGAGACCTCGACGCGGTGGGCGGCGGCGGTCGCCCCGAGCCCGGTCAGCAACTCGGCGGTGGCGGCGGCGCGGGCCGCGGAGCCGTCCTGGAGGCCGTGGTCGACGACCGCCACGTGCACCTCAGGGCACACCGACAGCGCGGCCGCGGCGAGGGCGAGGGAGTCGGCGCCGCCGGAGCAGGCGACCAGCACCGGCACCGTGGCCCGTCCGGTGGGTGTGGTGTGTCCGGCGTGCGCGGCCCGTCCGCCGAGCGCGGACCGCACGGCCCGACGCACCTCGGCCACGGCCGGGTGCGGCTTCCCGGAGGGAGTGGACACACCGCCACGGTCCCACGCCACCCCCGGCCCCGCCCCCCCCCGGGGGTGGGGGGCGGGGGCGGGGTGGGCCCGGGGGACCCCCCCCGCCGGGGCGGGGCCGGGG
>NZ_JAJCYB010000074.1 GCF_029263155.1 Pseudonocardia sp. | reverse complement strand
AGGTCACACCGCGCGTCTGGTGAGTGCAGAACGAGCCCCGCAGCGGACCGACCGACAGATCCCGTTAAAGGCACGCAGCCAGTCAGACGTTGGGTCAGGACGACCGCTGCGGGGCTCCCCTACATACTCACTGTCAGCCGTGGCTGGGGGAGCTTCTCGACGAGGTGTGCCCTCGCCTTGACCGTTCCCGGAGCGATACGGCTCGTGATCCGGATGTCGAGCGCCACGATGCCGTCGTCTGCTGGCAGCCACTGCACCCCGGCGCCCCGTGGCGTGAGGAGCCGCACGGTGCCGAGCGGTGCTGGTCCCGTTCGCGCAAGGAGCGCTGTCAGTTCTCCGGTCGTGAGCGTGGGGTCGATCGACGATGCGCGGTCGACGATCTGGTCGACCGGGTCGGCGTGGTTGTGGAGTGCGGAGACGACGCCGTCGGCGAGGGGCTTGATCAGTCCCGACAGGCTTCCGCGCCATCCGGCCGGAGGCGACACCGTGATCGACAAGGCATAGGCCTCGGGTGGTTCCGAGCGGTTCGACTGTGCGGTGACCTCGCCGCGGCGGGCCGCGAGCCACCACCGTCCGGCCTTCGGCTCGGTGAACAGGGACAGTGGGGCGTCCATGGTGAGGTCGGCCAGTAGCCGGCTCGGTCGCCAGTACCGCCACGGAGCACTGTCGAGGACGAGCTCGTAGCGGTAGTGGTGCGGACCAGTTGGTGGTGTGGTGAAGGATCGTTCGAGGATGAGTCCGTGCGCGGCGGCCGCCCGGAGAGCGCCGGTTCCGAGGTTGTAGCTCAGGACGTTCTCGATGTCGGACAGTCGACGGTCGGCCGAGCTGTAGGCGGCGTGAAGAACCTGGTCAGGGCCGGCTGTCAGAGTCCTGCAAGCTTGCGTGAGGTCACGCCGGAAGTCGACGAGCCAGCCTCTGGGCTCGAAAGGAAGACGTACTGGCGACACGGCCTCGACGACGGAGCCGGGTACGGGCGTCGAGACCTCGTAGTCCACGGCGGGAAGTATGCCGCGAACGACGAGCCGGCTATGCGCCGGCGGGATCGGCGATCGTGGCGTTGACCAGGGTCGGATCGAGATAGCGGGCGTACACATCGTCTGGCCATGAAGCTGGACTCGTCAGTCGGGCGGCCTGGACGACGTCGTCGAGCGTGCGAGCGTCGAAGGTTTCGACGTCGGTGAGGCATCGGCGATAGCGCGCCGCACCGTCGGCGCAGGCGGTGTTGCCGACGGGATACAGCAGTGCGAAGGTGCCGGCCTTCCAGCCGTCGTTCTTCGGGTTGGATCTCAGCTGCAGGGCGAGGAGATGGTCGAGCCAGATCTGTTGCAGCGGGGGCTTCTGCAGTGCGGGGACGAGATCCTCGCGGAAGATCCCGTGCTTGTTGGCCAAGGCCGTGTACCTGCCGTTCTCGTCCTTCGCGGCTCTGCCGGAGAGGTCCTCGTGGTACTTGACCTCGATCCCGAGGAACGAGCGCCCGAGCGGGCCGTCGTAGTCGACGAAGACGTCGAACGCGGAGCGGTTGCCGGTGTAGGCCTCGTCGCCCCGGCCGGGTGACCACTCGAATCGGATGTCGTTGACCGTGCGGATGTCGGGCCAGAGCATCGACAGGACCCGCCCGGCGAGCGTGTGGTCCTCGGCAAGGGGCCCGAACAGGTTGAAGCAAAGCGGCTGGCTGGAGAGTAGGTCGACCCAGAGCCGCGGTCGGCCGAGGAGAGCACCGGTCTTCGGCGCTTCCGCGACGGCGCCCTCGACGCAGTGCTGCGCTTGTGGTGAGAGGTAGTTCGAGAGTGTCGGAGGTTCGGCGTCGGCGGTTGGGGGGAGGCGCGAACCGAGCGGCTTGTCACCGTGCATGCCGGCGAGCAGACCGTGTGCTTGCCGCCAGAGGGACTGGTGCAGGCGCGCACGCTGCTGCCACGCGTTGTCTCCGCGTACGTAGGCGTGGTGAGCTTCCAGTACTGGTCGCGCGATCACGACCGAAGTAGAGCGCAGTCCGGCCAAGCCGCAAGTCGAGCACGCCGCGGGCGCGGGATGTTGATCTCGATCCACGAATTGATCCACGAACTGCTGACACGTGGTGCCGAATCTGCGCGCCCGGCCGCCACTCTCGCCGCCGTCCGCCCAGGTCGCCCGCCATGCGTACGCCAACGTCCGAACTACGGATCAGAAGGTTAGGGGTTCGAATCCCTTCGGGCGCACCATCGTCACACTAGCCCTGACCAGCACGAACGGTCGGGGTTAGATCCTTGTTCAAGGTGACTAGTTGATCTCGGTCCACGGTCTTGGCGTCGACTTGGGTGGTTCCCGTTCGTTGACAGCGCACTCCTCCGCGCGACGCGAGGGTGTCGAGGTCCTGTCGCTCTGCTACTCATGTGTAGTACGTCGTAGTACGCTCAGGTGGGTGCGGGAGATTCGGTGGACCGAGGACAGCGAGGACCACATAGCCCGGCACAAGGTCGACCCGGCTGAGGTTGAGCAGGCGGTCTTCAGTAGGCCTCGCCTGCTCAACTCCGGCAGGGGCGGCACGCAGGTTGCGTTCGGTACGACCGACGCCGGCCGCTACCTGGTGGTTGTCCTGTCCAACGGTGAGGACGGACGAATGTTCGTCGTCACCGCGCGAGACATGACCGACAGCGAGCGTCGGACCTTCATCCGCCGAGCACGTTGACTCCCAATCCCAGCCCGCATCGGAGGGCAGATGACATGAACGACAAGGATCTGGCGGAACTACGCGAACACTTCGGCAGCACCGACCTCAGCGAGGAAATCGAGACGGCGACGTGGGAAACCGAGGTCGAACCGGACCCGATGGTCGTCACCTCACTGCGTCTGCCCAAGTCCTTGCTCGACTGGGTTCGGGATCAGGCCGAAGCTGAGCGGGTCAAGCCAACTGCGCTGATCCGCCGGTGGATCGAGGACAGGCGGCCTACGCAGCCGCGTTCGAGCCAGGTCACCTTGGCGGACCTGGCTGCCCGGGTCGACCGTCTGGAGTCGGTCGCCCTGCATGTCGTGGGTGCTGCTTCGAGCCCCACGGCAGACACGACAGGCGTCGTTCCTGACGACAACATGAAGGACCTGCTTGTTGCACTGCAGCGCAGCGTGGAGGCGGCTCGCGCGGGCACGTCCTCCGATGAGGTGCAAGCACCTCGCCAGCGCCGGGACGCCTGACCTCTGGCGATGCAGGCGTATCGTGTGCCAGGTCGGCTCCAGTCGAGGGCTTCTCGACCGCGCCAAAATGCGGGAAGGCGAGCGCTCCACAGTCGACAGTCGTGGTCCACGGGTTGGTCCACGAACTGTCGCCACACCCTGCATCTTGCGACCGGTTTGATGCCTCGCGCATGCAGCGATGCCCAGGACGCCGCGGGTGCCGGTGTCGGCGTGCCGATACGGATCAGACGGTTAGGGGTTCGAATCCCTTCGGGCGCACCAGTTTCGCGAGGGTCCCGACCTGCGGATACGTGTCGCTCTCGGCGGCCGTTCAGGTCATTTCGACGCGCGACGTCCCCACAGTCATCCCAACATTGGACCGTCTCCATCGCGGTGAGGGGGTCGGCCGTCCCGGCCATAGGTCAACCCCAGAAGATGGCGGTGGGGTCGTGCTCGATCTCGGCGAGGAGATCGTCCACCTGCGGTGAGGCGGCCAGCTGGTCGTAGCGGTGGAAGCGCAGGTTGCGGTCGCGCCAGTACAGCGTCCACGTCCGGTCGGTCGCGGTGTAGCGCAGGCGAGCGACCGGGAGGGTGGTCCAGTCCGGTCCGAGATCGGCGCGCCACGGAGCGCGGCGTTCGACGATCGTCAGGTGGCGTGGGGTGGCGTCGCACTCGATACGAACCTGGTGGAGGGCGTGCTCGGGTACCCGCGCGGCGCACCAGCGCCGTACCCGTGCCACATCCGGTTCCGGCATCGCCACCGCGTCAGGATGCCAGGTCGGATCGATCGACCGTCGCTTCCCGGGGCCGCCGTACGGTCGGGCACGAGGAACAGATCTCGGGGCAGCGGTTCGATGCGGCAGCGACACCCCGGAGTGTGGGAACTGCGAGATCGCGGCCAGGGTGCGGTGCCTGCGCTCGGCATTCGGGTGGGCCTACCGGGAGGGCATCCTGGACGCGCCGCCGCTGCGGGGGATGCGCGGGCCGTCGACGAGCACGACGCGGCTCCACGCCCCTGTCGAGACGGTCCGCCGGATCCTGCAGGTCGCCGGCGACTAGGTCGCCGACGCCCGTCAACGTCTCACGTCATCGGCCGGTCTGGTGGAGGTCCACCGTCGGGAACAGGTTCTGCTCCTGGCGCGGTTGGCCGCGGACACCGGCGCCCGCCGTGGTGAGTTGGCCGCGCTGCAGATCGGCGATCTCGACGGGGAGGTCCTGACGATCAGCCGCGGAACCGCTGCCGAGATGGTCGGGCCGACGAAGAGCGGCCGGATCCGGCGGCTCACCCTCGGATGGACGACCGCCCGGCTGTGGCGGAGCTGTGTCGAGACGTGGAGACAGCGGGCAGGTGAAGCGGATTCGACAGCCGGGGAGGACGGCGTCCGCGGCGTCGGCGAGGTCGAGGTTGGCCGCGATCGCGAAGTACGTCACGGTGCCGAAGACCCCCGCGACGGCCCAGGCGGTTCCGGCCAGCTGGCGCCCGGGGTCGCCGGAGGCGATCGGGGCGGGCGACAGGCGCGCATGGCGGTGGGTGAGCAGCGCGAACACCGCGGTGGAGCCGACCGCGAACGCGACGAGGATCGCGACGACGGCCCACCGGTCGAAGAAGCCATCAGCGGCCCCGCCGAGGGCGAAGTGCATGGCGATCTCGTCGGGCAGCCGGTCGGTCGCGGTGAGCAGGACGACGATGGAGGGCATGATCGCCGGTAGGTGCGGCGGGTGGGAACCCGCGATCAGGCGGGCCCGGATCGGCCGGTGTAGGCCACCCCGAGCCGGAACACCGCCCAGAGCACACCGGTCCCCGCGGTGGCGACCAGGGCCAGACCGAGATCGGGCTGGAACAGGGCGATCGTGGCCAGTGGTGCGCCGATCAGGCTCGGCACCAGGCCGAGGACGACCCACGCCGCACCGAACGTGGTGAGCAGCGGGAACCACAGGCTGAACAGGCCGAAGGCGCCCGACTTGGCGCGTATCTCGCCCCGGCGACGCCAGGCCCAGACCATGCTGAGCAGATAGCCGACCGGCAGCAGCACCATGGCGATGAACAGGGCCTTCTGCGGCCAGCGGGACCCACCGTCGTCGTAGTCGAGGTCCAACGCGGCGGCGACGATCCCGTTGCGGAGCCGGGTCGTCTCGCCGAAGCCCGTTCCACTACCCCCGTTGACCAGCACGACAGCGGCCTTCCGCTCGGCGGGGACCATCGTCGCGAGCGACTCGAAGCCGGGGCTCGACCCGGAGTGCCACACACTCCCGTCGTCCGGGTCCACGAACCAGCCGAAGCCGTAGAACGGCGATTCCGCACCGGCCGGGCGCATCATCAGTGATTTGCTCCCGGCGCTCACGACGTCGTCCTCGCCGTTCATCATCATCTGCAGGTAGCGGGCCATGTCGCCGGCGCTCGCGACCACTCCTCCCTGCGGGGCCGTCCCGCGATCGGTCGGGTTCGCGGGCAGCGGCCGTGTGGTGTCGAACCACGGCCGGTGCCCGGTCGCCATGGACTCGTGGACCTCGCCGTCGGCGACGAAGCTGTGCTCCATGCCGACCGGTTCGAGGATGTGGGCGGCAACGTAGGCCTGGTACTCCTGCCCGCTCACGACCTCGACCAACCGACCGAGAATCTGGTAGTTCGTGTTCGAGTACTCCCACGTCTCGCCGGGCTCATGGGCCGGGATCACCTCTGCGATCCGGTCGACCCGGCGCTCGAGCTCGTCCCTCCCGCCTGTGGTGTCGGTGTGCGAGACGTTCCCCTGCAGCGTGGAGAAGCCGCTGGTGTGGCTCAGCAGCTGCCGGACGGTGATCGCACCGGCGGGCCGGCCGGAGAAGCCGTGGAGGTAGTGCGAGACCCCGGTATCCAGGTCGACCTCGCCCGCCTCGACCAGCTGCATCACGGCCAGTGCGGTGAAGCTCTTGGAGATCGAGCCGGTCAGGAAGGCCGTGGTCGGCGTGACCTCCTCGTCGCCTCCGATCTCGGCGACCCCGCGCGCGCCGACCGAGGTGATCTCACCGTCGACCACGACGGCGTAGGCCACGCCGGGCACGCCCGATGCGGAGAACTCACGGTCGATGACATCCGCGATCGATCGGTCAGGTGTGGCTGCCGGCAGGACGGCACCGAGACCGAGTACGAGTGCAGCCAGGAACAGTCGCATTCTTCGGGTTCTCCCGGCTCCTGAGCGTTCGGTGGATGGCGGACCCGTGCCGCGGATCGGCAGGGATCGGGGGTGGCCGGACGGCGCCACTCGCCCTGACCTGGCGCTGAGACCACGGGTCCGGGCGGGCGTGAACTACGCGACACCGGGGCCACGCTCCTGATCGTCCAGCGCGGTCAGCCCGTCGATCAGCAGGTCGAGACCGACGTCGAAGGAGGACCCGAAGCTGTATCCCGGCCGCAGGACGTGCTCGCGGGTCAGCTCGGCCAGCGAGGGGTAGCGCTGGGCGTCGAGGCCGTCCATGATCTGTGCCGCGACCTGTGCGAACTCGGCCTCTCCGTGCGAGGGCAGCGCCGCTTCCTGCAGGGCGAAGCCGTAGACGAAGCTGTCCAGGACGGCGTAGGCGTGCGCCGTCAGGGCGACCGACAGGCCGCCGCGGCGCAGGCACGCGAGCACCGCCTCGTGGTGGGCGAGCGTCTCCTCGCCGGGGGAGGTGCGCGACTCCAGCAGTGGGGCGGCCCACGGGTGCCGGGCGAGGACGGCCCGCGCGGAGCGGCACCGCACGCGGATCGCCTCCTGCCAGGGCAGCCCGGGTGGCGGCCGGTCCATCTCGCCGAAGACCTGGTCGACCACGCCGTCCAGGATCGCCTCCTTGCCCGCCACGTGGTGGTAGAGCGACATCGGCTTGACCGACAGGTCCGCCGCCAGGGCCCGGATGGTCAGGCCCTCCACCCCGACCCGGTCCGCGAGGGCGGTCGCCGCGGCGAGCACCCGCTCGCGGCTGAGGCCCCCGGGCCGTCGTGGTCCCGGGCCGTCGGCCTGCTGCATACGAGTGTCTCCCCACCGTCGGCCATTGACCCTTCGTACATTGTACGGCTAGCGTCGCCGCATCGGATCGTACAAAGTACGGCAAGTCTGACGAGCAGGAGGACGGTCATGACCGCAGCCCGACGAGCAGCCCGCGACGAACAGGCGCCCGCGGCCGATGTCCCGCCGCGGATGCGCGCGATCGTGCAGGACGCGTACGGGTCGCCGGACCGGCTGGCGCCGGCGGAGCGTCCGGTTCCCCGGCCGGGCGACGGTGAGGTGCTCGTCGCCGTCCACGCCGCGGGGGTCGACCGCGGGGTGTGGCACCTCGTCACGGGGATGCCGTTCGCGGTGCGGCTCGGTTTCGGCCTGCGCCGTCCGCGCCAACCGGTCCCGGGCCTCGACCTGGCCGGCGTCGTCGTCGCCCTCGGCCCCGGCGTGACGCGCTTCGCGGTGGGGCAGCGGGTCTTCGGCATCGGTGCCGGTACCTGGGCGGAGTACGCGCTCGCGCGCGAGGACAAGCTCAGCCACGTCCCCGACGGCGTCGACCTCGTCGGGGCCGCCACCGTGGCCGTCTCCGGGGGCACCGCCCTGCAGGCCCTGCACGACATCGGCCGGGTGCAGGCCGGGCAGCGGGTGCTCGTCATCGGCGCGTCGGGCGGGGTCGGCAGCCACGCCGTGCAGCTCGCCCGGGCCGCCGGGGCGCACGTGACCGGCGTGGCCGGCCCGGCGAAGCTGGACCTGGTGCGCTCGCTGGGGGCGCACGAGGTCGTCGACTACACGACCGGCGACCCGGTCGACGGTCGCCTGCGGTACGACCTGGTGATCGACACCGGTGGGCGGCGACCGCTGCGCCGGTTGCGCCGGGCCCTGACGCCGACCGGGACGCTGGTCATCGTCGGCGGCGAGGACGGTGACCGGATCGGCGGCGGGGTGGACCGGCAGCTGCGCGCCCTCGCGCTGTCGGTGTTCGTGCGGCAGCGGCTGACGACGTTCGTGGCACGCGAGCACCACACGAGCTCCGACCGGCTGGCCGCGCTGCTGGCCGACAGCATCCTGCGCCCGGCCGTCGGCCGCCGGTACCGGCTGGAGGAGGCCGGCGCGGCGCTGGCCGACCTCGCCGGCGGCCGGGCGCGCGGCAAGTCCGTGATCGTGGTCGGGCAGGCGACGTGACGGCGGTGTCCCAGACCTCACCCGGCCCGTCCGCCGCCGCGCAGGCCGCCGGTGTCACCGACACCACGCCCCGCGCCGCCGCACTGTGGGCGGGCAGCAGCTACGCAGCCCTGTTCGTGCTCGCGATCTTCGCGAACTTCGCCGTCGTCACCCGGCTCGTCGACCCGGACGACCCGGCGGCGACGCTGACCGCGCTCGCGGCCGAGGCACCGGTCGTGCGGGCGGCGGTGTTGGCCTTCGGTGTGGTCTTCGTCCTCGACGTCGTCATCGCGTGGGCGCTGTTCGTCGTGCTGCGTCCGGCGGGACGCGACCGGTCGCTGCTCGCGGCGTGGTCGAGACTGACCTACACCGCGTTCCTCGGCGTCGCCATCGTGCCGCTGTTCATCGCCCTGCAGCTGTCGAGCCAACCGGCGTTCGCCGGGCTCGACCCCGCGACCCGCGAGGCTGGGGTCGCCGCCGCCGTGGCGGCGTTCGACCTCACCTGGCTCGTCGGCCTCGCTGTCTTCGGTCTGCACCTCGTGGTGGTGGGGGCGACGATCGTCGGCTCCCGCATCGCGCCGCGACCACTCGGCTGGCTGCTGGTGGTCGCGGGGGCCGCGTACGCCCTCGACACCGCGGCGCACGTGGCGCTGGTCGACTACGACCGTTACGCGGGCGTCCTGCTCGCCGTCGTCGCGGTGCCGTCGGTGGTGGGCGAGCTGTGGCTGACGCTGTGGCTCCTCCTGCGCGCGGGGCGGGGGAGCGAGCGCTCCGACCGATAGCGGTCGATCTGCCGACGGGTGACGGACGACGCCGCGGCCTCGACGACCCGTCAGCGCCGGCCCGTGGCCGCCGTCCCCGCCAGCACGATCTCGACGCAGCCCTCGACGAAGGCGTCGTCGACGGCGGTGCCCGGGCCGAACACGCCGAACCAGACGGGCCCGACGACGCGCACGATCAACGCGTCGGCGTCCACACCGGCCGCCAGCTCGCCCCGGTCCACCGCCCGCTCGACCATCGGCCGGGCCCGGGCGAACCGGGCGGCCCAGTAGCCGCGCCCCAGCTCGGCGAGCGAGCTGTCGGGCCCGCCGGCGGCGAGGGTCGACAGCAGCGCGCGGTTGGCGGGCGCCACGAGCGCGTCGCGTACCTGGCGGGTGAAGGCCGCGAGGTCCCCGCGCAGTGTGCCGGTGTCCGGGAGCGCGGTCCCCTGGTCCGCCGCGGCGAGCAGGAGGTCGGCGACGAGGGCCTCGCGGCCGCCCCAGCGCCGGTAGATCGTCGTCTTGTTCACCCCGGCCCGCGCCGCGACGTCCTCGACGGCCAGCCCGTTCCACCCGTGCTCGGTCAGCGCCGCCACGGTGGCGGCCCGCACCGCGGCCGTCACCCGGGCCGTCCGCCCTCCCGGCCGTCGTCGCTCGTCGGTCACGGGCCCAACCTAATGCAACTTCCCGTTGCAATGCAACGCAGCGTTGCGTTAACGTGGACGGCATCGTCTCGAGGAGGACACGTGAGGATCGTGATCGTGGGTGCCGGCCCGGCCGGCGCGTCGCTGGCGCTGCTCCTGGCCTGACACGGCGCGCAGGTGCGGCTGCTCGAACGTGAGGACTCGGCCGGGGCTGCCTTCCGCGGCGAGGGCCTGATGCCGCTGGGCATCGACGCGCTGCACGAGCTGGGGCTCGGGGAGGTGCTCGCCGCGGTGCCGGGCCGGGCGGTGTCGAGCTGGCGCATCCACATCGACGGGGAGGAGGTGTTCCGGATCCCCGAGCCGGTCGCCGAGCTCGGCGAGCGTGCCTTCCGGGTCGCCTCGCCCGCCGCGCTGCTGGAGCGGATCATCGACGCCGCCCGCGAGCACCCCGGCTTCTCGTACCACCCGGGCACGCGGTTCGCCGCCCCCGTCCACGACGCCTCCGGACGGGTGGTCGGGGTGCGTGCCGTGCAACCGGACGGCGAGACCGAGTGGCCCGCGGATCTGGTCGTGGGGTGCGACGGGCGCGGGTCGTCGGTGCGCCAGCACTGCGGTCTGCAGCTGACGCGCTCGGCCGAGGACTACGACGTGCTGTGGTTCAAGTCCCCCGGGCCACCCACCGCCGAGGCCCGCACCGACTTCCACATCATGATCGCCCGGGGTCGCCACCCGCTCGTCGCCTACACCTCGTGGGACGACCAGCTCCAGTGCGGCCTGATCATGCCCAAGGGCGGTCTCGCCGAGGCGCTGCGGGGCGACTGGCTGCACACGGCCGTGCAGTCGGCCCCGGGGTGGCTCGCCGAGCACGTGCTCACCCACCGCGGGCAGGTCGACGGGCCCATCCGGCTCACCGTCCTCGTGGGGTTCGCCCCCACGTGGTCCGTGCCGGGAGTGCTGTTGCTCGGAGACGCGGCGCACCCCATGTCGCCGGTGCGGGCCCAGGGCATCAACCTCGCCCTGCGCGATGTGGTGGTGGCCGCCAATCACCTGGTCCCGTTGGCGACCGCCCCGGCCGACCCGCCCGCCGTCGATGCCGCGTGCCGGGCCGTGCAGGCCGAGCGCGAGCCCGAGATCCGCCGCGCCCAGCAGTTGCAGCGGCGGGAGGCGCGGGGTCAGGGCGACGCGCGCGCCGCGACCTGGCGTTATGCGCTGGCCAGGCGCGGTGCGCGCGCGCTGGGCCGCTACGGCTGGGCCCAGCGGGCGTGGCTGGCGCGCCAGCGCGAGCTGCGGTTCGGCTCGGCCGAGGTGCGGCTGGACGTCGCGGTGGCCGGGGCGGGCCTCCGCTGACCGGCCCCGTCCGCTCGTCGTCGGGGCCCGACGGGCGCAATCGACAGATCCCGTCCCGCTGATCCCGGCGCCTCGGCCGGCGCTCCGGTTCACGCCGATGACCGGTGGTGGTGGCAGGTGGGCTCACCTACGGTCGTGGGGACTGTTCGACGGTGATGTCGGGCGGAGGTGCTGATGGGCCACGGTGGCGAGACCTGGGCGACGGGCTCGGGGGACCGGACGTCGGACTGGCAGGAGATGCTGTCGGCGACCCACCTCCCGTGGACGGTGTCGGTTCCCGCCGGGGTCGACGCGCCGGTGTTCGAAGCCCGGGTGCGGCGGTGGTGGATCGACGACCTCGCGCTGGTCGACTGCGAGTGTGGTCCCTGCTCGGGCACTCGGCAGCGTCGCCAGGTCGCCGACACCGACGGCGAGTTCGTCGTCGTCCTGATCACCCGTGTCGGGCGGGAGACCGTGAGCCAGTGCGGCGCTGAGGCGGAGTTGTCGCCCGGTGACGCGGTCGCGTGGGACAGCACCCGGCCGGCGCGGTTCGCCGTGTGGGAGCCGCTGTCCAAGCGGAGCCTGCTCATCCCGCGGGCCGCGCTGGACGAGGTCAGCGGGCGTACCTGGATGACCGGCGGGGTGCTGCTCGACGGTCTCGCCCCGGCGACCCGGCTGCTCACCGGCTATCTGGACACCCTGAGCGACGCCCTCCCGGGCCTGCCGCCCGCGGCGGTGGCGGCGGCGCGCAACGCGACCCTGGAACTGTTCGTCGGCGCGGTGCGCACCGAGGGGGACGTGCCGTCGACGAGCACGGCGCGGCCCGCGCTGCGCGCGGTGATGGACCGGTTCATCGAGCAGCACCTGCTCGACGACACGGTGACCCCGGCCGCCGTGGCGACCGCGCACGGGGTGTCCACCCGCACGGTGAACCGGATCTTCAACGCCACCGGCGAGACCGTGAGCGAGGTGATCCGGGTGCGCCGGTTGGCCCGTGCCCGCGATGACCTGGCCGGGTCCGACCGGTCGATCGCCGCGATCGCCCGGCGGTGGGGGTTCTCCGACACCAGCCACTTCAGCCGCGCGTTCAAGGCCCGCTACGGACGCTCGCCCAGCGACTACCGCCGCCGTCCCGCGGAGGGTGGCGCGCGGGTTCAACGGTCTGTCGCGGCGGTTCAACGCGCTGCGGGTCGCGAGCCGGAGACTGGGTCCACAGCGACCCGGGGCTGAGTCGGACCCAGGTCCCGGGTCGGCCGGTCGATCCCAGGAGGACTTCGGATGGCTCGTCGCGATGTCGAGTTCGACGCAGAGGGCGTGACCCTGCGCGGATGGTTCTACCCGGCGGAGGGGGCCGGCACGGCCGCGCCCACGGTGGTGATGGCACACGGTTTCTCTGCGGTGAAGGAGATGTACCTCGACTCGTTCGCCGAGGTGTTCGCCGCCGCCGGCCTGAACGCGCTGGTGTACGACAACCGCAACTTCGGGGCCAGCGACGGCGAGCCCCGCCAGGAGATCGACCCGTGGGCGCAGGTCCGCGACTACCGCCACGCCATCACCTACGCGAGCACCCTGCCCGAGACAGACGCGTCCCGGATCGGTGTCTGGGGCAGCAGCTACTCCGGCGGGCACGTGCTGGTGGTGGCCGCGATCGACCGCCGCGTCAAGGCGGTCGTGAGCCAGGTCCCGCTGGTCAGCGGGCACGACAACCTGCGCGCACTGGTGCGCGCGGACTTCATCGCCGGGTTCCGCGAGATGTTCGACAACGACCGCCTCGCCCGCTTCCGTGGCGACCCGCCGGCGATGGTCCCGGTCGTGGACGCGGACCCCCTCGCGCCGTCCGCGCTGCCCACACCGGACTCGTACACGTGGTTCACCGAGACCGGCAAGAGCCGCGCGCCGTCGTGGCGCAACGAGGTGACACTGCGCAGCGTGGAGATGTTCACCGAGTACGAGCCGGTCAGCTACCTGCCCTACATCAGCCCGACCCCGTTGCTGCTGCTGCCGGCACTCGGTGACCACCTCACGCCCTGCGAACTGGCGATCGCGGCGTACGAGAAGGCCCGCGAGCCCAAGAAGCTCGGCATCCTGCCCGGCGGGCACTTCGACGCCTACGTCACGGGGTTCGACGCCGCCTGCGGACCGGCCCGGGACTGGTTCGTCGAGCACCTCGCGCCCTGAGGGGGCCGCCGAATCCATCGTGCTCCACCTGATTGCGATTGACAATCGATAGATTGAGATCGACACTCGTCGTGTGCTGACGACTCATCGGGCCGTGCTGCCCCTGCGTGTCCTGCTCGTCCTGCTGTTCACGGTCGTGACGGCCGGGCAGCTGGCGGTGCTGGGGCTGGTACTGCCGCGCATGTCCGAGCTGACGGCGGGCGACCCGCCGGAGGTGGCGAGCCTCGACTGGACGTCGATGATCCTCGCGGTGCTCGGCCTGCTGTGCGTGCAGGTGGTGATCGTGTGCACCGGCAGGCTGCTGACCATGGTGGCGCGGGACCGCATCTTCAGCGCGGCCTCGCTGCCCTGGGTGGACGCGATCGTGTGGGCCATGGCCGTCGCGTGGGTGCTGCTGCTGGGCGCGTTGGTGCCGGTCTTCGCGGTCGCCGAGCTCGAGGACGCGCCGGGCCTGGCGGCACTGCACCTGCTGCTCCTGCTCGTCGGGGCCGCCGTCGGCCTGCTCATGGTGGTGATGCGCGCCCTGCTGCGGCAGGCGACGACGCTGCGGGCGGACATGGAGGCGGTGATCTGATGGCCATCGTGGTCCGGATCGACGTCGAGCTCGCCCGGCGGAAGATGAGCGTGGGGGACTTCGCCGAGCGGGTCGGGCTCACCCCCGCGAACGTGGCGGTGCTGAAGAACGGTCGTGCCAAGGCGGTGCGCTTCAGCACCCTCGAGGCCATGTGCCGGGTCCTCGACTGCCAGCCGGGGGACCTGCTCGAGTGGGTGGAGGACGACCACGCCGCGCCCCGCGTGGGCGCCACGACGGATGCCACCTGACATCGCCGGCGTGCGGCCCGTCCCCGCCCGCTCCCTCACCGCCGGGCCCCGGATCGGGCGGCGCGACCGCGAGCGCGTACCCCTGACCCGCCGCGAACTCGACGTGGTGCGCGCGATCGCCCGCGGCCGGACGAACGCCGAGATCGCGGGGGAGCTGTTCCTCGCGGTCTCGACGGTCAAGACGCACGTGGGCAACGTCGGGGCCAAGCTGTCGGCCCGCAACCGCGTGGAGATCGCGGTGTGGGCCTGGGAGCACGGGCTGGTCTCCCGCGGCGGCGGGTGACCGGCGTCGTCGACCTCGAGCCCCGCCGCCGCCGACGGGCAGCCGGGTCAGATGCGGTGCTCGGCGACGATCCGGGCGGCCAGGTCAGCGGCCGCGGGCGACCCGGCGCGTAGCTGCACGACCGCGCTGTGCAGCGCGTCGAGGACGGCCGCGTGGACCAGCCGGCTGGCCCGGGCCTCGATCTGGTGGCGGGTCTCGACGGATCCGGCGACCAGCGCGTGGCCGCACAGCTCGGTCAGCGGCGAGCGGTGGAAGCTGGTGACCGCGACGGTGTCGGCGCCTGCCGCCTTCGCCGCGTCGGCGGCGGCGAGGGTCTCGCGCGTCTGCCCGGTGTGGCTGACGGCCACGCAGGTGGCGCCGGGCCGCAGGAATGCGGCGCCGACGTGCTGCACGTGCACGTCGGCCGCGGCCTCGGCGAGCACTCCGACCGATCGCAGCCGGTAGGCACAGTCCTGTGCCAGGGGTGCCGAGGTCCCGACGCCGATCACGAACACGTGCGGCGAGCGGGCGACGAGCCCGGCGACCCGGGCGAAGACGTCGGCGTCCACCGCGGTCGCGGCGGCGTGCAGCGCCTGCGCGCTCGAGTGCAGGACCTCCTGCAGTATCCCTCGCGGCCCGGACCCACCCGGCTCCGCGGCGGGGGAACGCGCGGTCTCCGCGGCCAGACGCAGCTTCAGGTCGCCGAAGCCGCGTAGCTCCAGCTCCTGACAGAACCGCACCACGCTGGCCAGGGACGTGCCGCTCTCCACGGCCAGATCGGTCACGGTCAGTTCGACGACGCGGGCCGGGTCGCGCATGACCGCCTCGGCGATGCGCCGTCCTGCCGGGGACAGGCTCGGGGTCAGCCCGCGGATGCGGTCGCGCACCGAGCCGCTCGGCCGTGCCTCCGGTTCGCCGTCCACGCCGTCACGCTAGAGCAGTCGGAACATCTATCCGAATTGTCGCGCCGATACGGATGGATGATCCATCCATTGTTCATCCTGCATGCGGTCGATGTTTCCGGAGGGTGGATAGCGTCGGGCGCCATGCGAACCAGCTCCGCGACGGCGATCCTGACGACGCACACCGGGAGCCTGCCGCGCCCACCCGAGCTGGCCGCGGCGATGGTGGCCCGGGAGAACGGCGAGGCCGACGCCGCGGCCCTCGCGGGCCTGCCCGCCATGGTGCGCCGCGCGATCACCGACGTCCTGCGCCGGCAGGGGGAGATCGGCATCGACGCCGGCAGCGACGGCGAGCAGAGCAAGATCGGCTACAGCACCTACGTGAAGGAGCGGCTCAGCGGGTTCGACGGGGAGGCCGGTGCGCTGGAACTGGCCGACCTGGCCGACTACCCGGAGATGACCGCGCAGGCCCTGGCCGGGCTGGTGACCGCGACGCCGGCGTGCACCGGCCCGGTCCGCTACACCAGGGCCGCCGACCTCGCCGCCGAGCTGCGCGAGCTGCGCACGGCCGTCGACGCGCTCGGCGGTTCCGGTCCGGCGGAGGTGGTGGTCCCCGCCGCGTCCCCGGGCGTCATCTCGATCTTCCTGGCCAACCGGCACTACGGCTCGCACGAGGACTACCTGGCCGCCCTGTCCGCGGCGATGCGCACCGAGTACGAGGCCGTCGTCGAGGCGGGTTTCCTGCTCCAGATCGACTGTCCGGATCTGGCCCTGGGCCGCCACGCCCAGCACGCCGACGCCTCGGTCGAGCAGTTCCGCCGGGCGATCTCGGTGC
Source organism: Pseudonocardia sp. (assembly GCF_029263155.1). Lineage (GTDB taxonomy): Bacteria > Actinomycetota > Actinomycetes > Mycobacteriales > Pseudonocardiaceae > Pseudonocardia. The sequence goes on along the minus strand of NZ_JAJCYB010000074.1, from coordinate 190,354 downwards.
ACGTCGAGGCCCTCGACGCGGCGACCGCAGGCATCGACCCGGACCGGATGCGGATGCACCTGTGCTGGGGCAACTACGAGTCGCCGCACCACCGCGACGTGGAGCTGGCCGACATCGTCGACATCGTCGTGCGGGCCCGCCCGCGCGCCGTGCTCGTCGAGGCGGCCAACCCCCGGCACGCCCACGAGTGGAAGGTCTTCGAGGACCATCCGCTGCCCGACGACAAGATCCTCGTCCCCGGCGTGATCGACACCTGCACCAACTACGTCGAGCATCCCGATCTGGTCGCCGAGCGCCTGCTGCGCTACGCACAGGTCGTCGGCGTGGAACGGGTCATCGGTGGCACCGACTGCGGGTTCGCCACCTTCGCCTCGTTCACCCCGGTCCACCCCCGTATCGCCTGGGCGAAGCTCGCCTCCCTGGTCGAGGGGGCCCGCCGGGCCGGCGCCGCGCTGCGGACCGCGGCGACCGCAGGGGCCGGCGCGTGACACCCGACGCACCGACCGCACCGATGACCGTGCTGGCGGTGGGCGACGTCGTCGGTGCCGAGGCGGCGGCGTGGCTCGCCGCGCGGCTGCCCCGGCTGCGCGAGGAGCACCGGGCCGACTTCGTCGTGGTCAACGCCGAGAACTGCGCGGTCACCGGCCCGCTGCCGATGGACGGTTTCGGGATGACCGTCGAGGTGGTCGACCTGTTGCTGGAGGCCGGGGTCGACGCCGTCACCGGCGGCAACCACTCCTGGGACGGACCCGACGTCGACGAGGTGCTCGCCCGCCCGCAGGTCGTACGCCCGGCCAACCTCGACGAGACGCGCGGCCGGGGCCTGCTCACCCTGCGCGACGGCGACCGCGTCCTGACGGTGCTCAACCTGCTCTCCCCCACCGCGGCGCTGCCGGCGATGAAGGCGCCGCAGCCCCGGGAGCTGTGGCCGTCCTGGACCGGGATCGCCGGGGAGCAGCCGCTGCCCGGGGCGGTGCTGATCGACCTGCACGGCGAGTCCCCCTGGGAGAAGGCCGCCTTCGCCCACGCCCTCGACGGGCGCATCTCGGCGTTGGTCGGCACGCACACCCACGACCCGACCCTGCGCGGGCACCTGCTGCCCGGCGGGACCGCCTACGTCACCGAACTCGGCATGACCGGCCCGCTCGGGTTCACCGGCGGCGGGTTCGACCCCGTCCACTTCGCCGCCCGGTTGCGCGGGGAGGACTTCACCCGGCTGCCCGCCTACCAGCTGGCCACCGGCCCGCTGGCCCTGGGCGCCGTCGTCATCGAGATCACCGCGCAGGGGACCGCGTCCGCGGTCCGTCGCATCCACTGATCCGCGGCTGCGCGGTCACCGACCGGCTCGCACCGAGATCGCGCCCGTCCGGGCGGCCCGGCGGCCGGCGCCGTCGACGACCGGTCGGAGCCGCGGGTTCGGCCGCAGCACCGGCAGGACGCGCCGCCCGGGAACGGATGCAGGCCGACCTCGGTGCCGTGCGGCTCCGCGCGACGGCCCCCGCACTCGGCACACGTCCACCGCCCGGGGGCCTTCGCGCCCTCCACCACCGGCGAGCGGAACTCGTGTCCGCAGTCCGGGCAGCGCAGGATGAGCACCGGCACGTGTCGATGCCGGCCCTCCGGGGCGTCGCAGCTTCGTCCTCGCAGGACATGCCGGTGCGCCGGGCCGGGAGTGGATGCTGGAGCGATGGGCAGCGCCGGGTACGACTGCGTCGTGGTGGGCAGCGGGCCCGGTGGTGCCGGGGTGGCCCGCGAGCTGGCGCGAGCCGGGGCCCGGGTGCTTCTCGTCGAGCGCGGGCGGGCCGATCCGCCGAGCGGGCGCGCACGGCAGGCCCTGCGCGAGCTGTTCGTGCCCGGCCGCAGCCTGTTCCGCTCCGGATCGGTGCTGGTGCTGCGCGGCGTCACGCTGGGCGGCAGCTCGATGTACTACTTCGGCTCCGCGTGGGAGCCCCCGCTCGACGTGCTGCGCGCGCACGGCCTGGACCTGGGCTCCGACGTCGACGCACTGCGGACGGAACTGGCGCCTGCGGCGCTCCCGCGCGAGCTGATGGGGCCCCGCGCGACCCGGCTGCTGGACAGCGCCCGGGCCCTCGGGCTGGACTGGCAGCCGGTCCCCAAGTTCGTCGACCAGCACCGGCTGCGCCGCGACGGGCTCGGCGCGTTCGGCGCGGCCCGCTGGACGGCGCGGGAGTTCGTCGACGACGCGATCGGGGCGGGGGCGCGGGTCGTCACCGGGGCGAGGGCCGAGCGGGTCATCGTGCGGTCCGGGATGGCGTGCGGGGTGGAGCTGCGGATCGGGGGCCGCACCGTCGCCGTCGACGCCGGGCGGGTGGTGCTGGCCGCGGGCGGGCTCGGCACGCCGGTGATCCTGCGCGCCAGCGGGATCGCCCGGGCCGGTCGCGACTTCTTCTACGACCCGGTGCTCGCGGTGTCCGGCTCCGTCGACGGCCTGGACGCGGGCCCGGAACCGGCGATGCTCGCCGCCTGCGACCGGCTCGCCGAGGACGGGTACGTGCTCACCGACCTGTGCCGTCCACGGTGGCTGCACTCCGCGCTCACGGTCGCCGCGGGCCGCCCGGACCGGGTGGCGGCCTACCGCAGCACGTTGACGGTGATGGTCAAGGCCCGCGACGTGCTCAGCGGCCGCCTGACCGGCCGTGGCGGTGTGGACAAGCCGCTGACCGGCGCGGACCGGTCCGTGCTCGGCCGGGGCGAGGCGCGGGCCCGTGACGTGCTGCGCCACGCCGGCGCGCGCTCGGTGTTCGCGGCCGGGCACGTGGCCGTGCATCCCGGCGGTACCGCGAAGGTCGGCGACGTCGTCGACACCGACCTGCAGACCGAGATCCGCGGCCTGTACGTCTGCGACGCGTCGGTGATCCCCGTGGCCTGGGGCCTGCCGCCCACGTTCACCGTCATGGCGCTGGCGCGCCGGCTCGGCCGTCATCTCGTCGGCGTCCCCGCGCACCCGGCGGCCGCCCGCGGGTAGCGGACCCGGCGTCGGTCCGCGGGGCCCGGGTCCGCTCCGGGAGATCGCCGACCCGGCCGCGACCGGGCCGTCGGGGGATCGGGGGCGGCTCGGCGGGTCGGCCCGCGCCGTCGAGGGCCCGATCTGCCGCCGCGCCGAACCCGGTGTCTCGGACCCGGGCGGCACTCGCCGCGATGGCGCCGGTGAGGGCCGGTACGGTGCGCCGGTGACGGACAGTGACGCGGTGGCCGACCGGTGGCGTGCCCGGTTCGCGGCGGCGAGTGCCGCAGCCCGCAACGGTGACGTGCTGCCCGCGCACAACCCCGAGTGCCTCGGGTGCGGACCGGACAACCCCCACGGCTTCCACCTGCAGGTCCTCGGGGACGGCGAGCGGGTGCGTGCCGAGCACGTGTTCGACCGTCGCCACGTCGGCGGCCCCGGCGTGGCGCACGGCGGCGCGGTGGCCGCGGTGCTCGACGACCTCTGCGGGTTCGTGCCGTTCGCGCTGGGGCACGTCGCCGTCACCCGCCATCTCGGAGTGGACTACCGCGCGCCCGTCGTCCTCGGCGCGCCGTACGCGCTCACCGCGTGGCTGGTGCGCCGCGAGGGCCGCAAGCTGTTCGTCCGGGCCGAGGGTCACACCGCGGCGGGGGAGCTGGCGTTCAGCGCCGACGGGCTGTTCCTGGAGGTCGACTCCGGCCACTTCGAGCGGGCCACCGCGACGCGATGAGCGGATGATCGGCTCGGTACCGTCGCCCGCGTGGACATCGATCCCTCCAACGTCGCCGCCGCACAGGGGTGGGACGGGCCGACGGGTGATTTCTGGACCGACAACGCCGACCTGTTCGACGCCGGCGTGGCCCGCTACCGGTCCGCGTTCCTCGCGGCCGCCGCGCTGGAGCCCGACGCCCGGGTGCTCGACGTCGGCTGCGGGGCCGGGCAGACCAGCCGCGACGCCGCCCGGCTGGCCCCCGCGGGCCACGTCACGGGCATCGACCTGTCCGCGCGCCTGCTCGACCTGGCCCGGCGGCGCGCGGAGCGGGAGGGCCTCACCAACATCACCTTCACCCACGGCGACGCGCAGATCGCCGACCTCGGCACCGGATGCCACGAGCGGGTGATCAGCCGGACCGGCGTCATGTTCTTCGGCGACCCGGTCGCGGCGTTCGCGAACCTCGCCCGCTCGCTCACACCGGACGGCCGGCTCGTCGCCGCCGTGTGGCAGCCCTACGCCGAGCAGGAGTGGGTCAGCGCCCTGCGCCGCGCGGTCGGTGCCGGCCCGCTCGACGGCGTCGGGCCGTTCTCGCTCGGCGACCCCGACCGGGTCCGCGAGGTGCTGACGGCCGCCGGCTTCGGCCCGCCGGACCTGCCGGGCGTGCGCGAGCCGATGTGCCTCGGTCCCGACCTCGCGACGGCGGAGCGGATGGCGCTCGGGATCGTCGGCGGGCTGCTCGACGAGCTCGCCGGCCCGGCCCGCGACCAGGCGATGACCGACCTGCGGGCGGTCCTGGCCGCGCACCTCGGACCGGACGGGGTCACCTTCGACTCGGCGATGTGGATCGTCACCGCTGCACCGGCGGGGCGCTGATGGCCGACGCCGAGGACGTTCGGCGGCTCGCGGTCGCGCTGCCCGGCGTCGAGGAGATCGACAGCGACGGTTTCGACTTCCGCGTCGGCGGCAGGGGGTTCGTCTGGTCCTACCCGGAGCGGGTCCCGGGCCGGCGGCGGGTGCTCCGCACCGACATCGCGGTGCTCTACGTGGGGGACGAGGCCGAGAAGCAGGCGCTGCTGCTGGGGGAGCCGGAGCGCTTCTTCACCGTCGCGTCCTACGACGGCCTCCCGCTGGTGATGGTGCGGCTCGAGCGGGTCGACGCGGAACGGCTCGCCGAGCTGGTGACCGACGCCTGGCGGATGCGTGGCGCTCCCGGCTGATCCCCGTGGCACGATCTGGCGGGTGACCAGCACCCCCGCCGCCACCCAGCACCTGCGCGACCTCGCGCGGCTGCGGCGCGTGCGCGACCGGATGGACCGCGAGTACGCCCGGCCGCTCGACGTCGAGGCGCTCGCCCACGGTGTGCACATGTCGGCCGGGCACCTCAGCCGCGAGTTCCGTCGCGCCTACGGCGAGTCGCCCTACAGCTACCTGATGACGCGGCGGATCGAGCGTGCGATGGCGTTGCTGCGCCGCGGCGACCTCAGCGTCACCGAGGTGTGCTTCGCGGTCGGCTGCTCCTCGCTGGGTACGTTCAGCACGCGCTTCACCGAGCTGGTCGGGGTGCCGCCCAGCGTCTACCGTCGCCGGGCGCCGCGTGCGACGGAGGGCATGCCGCCGTGCGTGGCCAGGCAGGTGACCAGACCGGTCAGGAATCGAGAAGCACCGGGCCCCGAGCCGCACCTAGCGTGACCGGCATGGACATCACCATTCACCAGGCCTTCCTGCCCCACGACGACCCGGCCGCCTCGCTGGCCTTCTACCGTGACACCCTCGGCTTCGAGGTGCGGGGCGACGTCGAGTACGGCGGGCTGCACTGGATCACGGTCGGCCCCGCCGGGCAGCCCGGCACCTCCATCGTGCTGACCCCGCCCGCCGCCGACCCCGGCATCACCGACGACGAGCGCCGCACCGTCACGGAGATGATGGCCAAGGGCACCTACGCGGGCATCAACCTGGCCACGAAGGATCTCGACGCCACGTTCGAGCAGCTGCAGGCCGGCGACGCCGACGTGGTCCAGGAGCCGACCGACCAGCCGTGGGGGGTCCGGGACTGCGCCTTCCGCGACCCCGCGGGCAACATGATCCGCATCTTCGAGGTGCGCTGAGCAACCCTGCTCCCCGACGGAGGAACGATGAGCACCGCCACCGTGACGGACACGCCCGTACTGCACCCCGCCGACAGCCACGACCTGATCCGCGTGCAGGGCGCGCGGGTGAACAACCTCAAGGACGTGCACCTCGAGCTGCCCAAGCGCAGGCTCACGGTGTTCACCGGCGTCTCCGGCTCGGGCAAGAGCTCGCTGGTGTTCCACACGATCGCCGCAGAGTCGCAGCGGATGATCAACGAGACCTACAGCGCGTTCGTGCAGGGCTTCATGCCGACCCTCGCGCGCCCCGACGTCGACGTGATGGACGGGCTGACCACGGCGATCATCGTCGACCAGCAGCGGATGGGTGCCGATCCGCGCTCGACGGTCGGCACCGCCACCGACGCCAACGCGATGCTGCGGATCCTGTTCAGCCGGCTCGGGACCCCGCACATCGGCTCACCGCAGGCGTTCTCGTTCAACGTCGCCTCGATCAGCGGCGCGGGCGCGGTGACCATCGAGCGCGGCGGGCAGACGGTGAAGGAGCGCCGCAGCTTCTCCGTCACCGGCGGCATGTGCCCGCGCTGCGAGGGGCGGGGGTCGGTCAACGACATCGACCTGACCGCGCTCTACGACGACTCCAAGTCGCTCAACGAGGGCGCGCTCACGATCCCCGGTTACAGCATGGAGGGCTGGTACGGGCGCATCTACCGCGGCTGCGGGTACTTCGACCCGGACAAGCCGATCGTGAAGTTCACCAAGCGCGAGCTGCACGACCTGCTGTACCGGGAACCGACCAAGATCAAGGTCGAGGGGATCAACCTGACCTACACGGGCCTGGTCCCGCAGATCCAGAAGTCGTACCTGTCCAAGGACATCGACGCGCTGCAGCCGCACATCCGCGCGTTCGTGGAGCGGGTCGCGACGTTCACCACCTGCCCCGACTGCGACGGCACCCGGCTGGCCGAGCACGCCCGCGCCTCGAAGATCGCCGGCATCTCCATCGCCGACGCCTGCGCGATGCAGATCAGCGACCTCGCCGGGTGGGTGCGCGGGCTCGACGAGCCGTCGGTGGCCCCGCTGCTGCAGACGGTGCGACGCACGCTGGACTCGTTCGTCGAGATCGGCTTGGGCTACCTCTCGCTCGACCGGCCGTCGGGCACGCTGTCCGGCGGTGAGGCGCAGCGCACCAAGATGATCCGGCACCTCGGGTCGTCGCTCACCGACGTCACCTACGTCTTCGACGAGCCGACCATCGGCCTGCACCCGCACGACATCGCGCGCATGAACGCGCTGCTGCTGCAGCTGCGCGACAAGGGCAACACGGTGCTCGTCGTCGAGCACAAGCCGGAGGCGATCGCGATCGCCGACCACGTCGTCGATCTCGGCCCCGGTGCCGGCTCCGCGGGCGGCGAGGTGGTCTTCGAGGGCACCGTGGAGGGGTTGCGGGCCAGTGACACGCTGACCGGGCGGCACCTCGACGACCGTGCCTCGCTCAAGCCCTCGGTGCGGGCGCCGTCCGGTGCGCTGGAGGTGCGCGGCGCCGCCACCCACAACCTGCAGGGCGTCGACGTCGACATCCCGCTCGGCGTGCTGGTCGTGGTGACCGGTGTGGCCGGGTCGGGCAAGAGCTCGCTGATCCACGGCTCGGTGGCGGGCCGCGAGGGCGTGGTGGCGATCGACCAGGGCGCGATCCGCGGCTCCCGCCGCAGCAACCCGGCCACCTACACCGGGCTGCTCGACCCGATCCGCAAGGCGTTCGCGAAGGCCAACGGCGTGAAGCCGGCGCTGTTCAGCGCCAACTCCGAGGGCGCCTGCCCCAACTGCAACGGCGCCGGGGTGATCGACACCGACCTGGGCATGATGGCCGGGGTCGCCAGCCCGTGCGAGGTGTGCGAGGGGAGGCGCTTCGACGCCGCGGTGCTGGAGTACCGGTTCGGGGGCCGCGACATCAGCGAGGTGCTCGCGATGTCGGTGGCGCAGGCCGAGCAGTTCTTCGCCTCCGGGGACGCGAGGACCCCGGCCGCGCACAAGATCCTCTCCCGGCTCGCCGACGTCGGGCTCGGCTACCTCACCGTCGGCCAGCCGCTCACCACGCTGTCGGGCGGGGAGCGACAGCGGCTCAAGCTGGCCACGCACATGGGGGAGAAGGGTGAGATCTTCGTGCTCGACGAGCCGACCACCGGCCTGCACCTCGCCGACGTCGAGCAGCTGCTCGGCCTGCTCGACCGGCTCGTCGACGCCGGCCGGTCGGTGATCGTGATCGAGCACCACCAGGCGGTGATGGCGCACGCCGACTGGATCATCGACCTCGGTCCCGGCGCGGGTCACGACGGCGGCCGGATCGTGTTCGAGGGAACGCCGACCGATCTCGTCGCCGCCCGCTCCACCCTCACCGGCGAGCACCTGGCCGCCTACGTCGGCGAGTGAGTCCGCGCGGCGGCCGGGCCCAGCCGGTGTTCGCGCGCCGGCTGGGCTCGTGCGCGCTGCCGGCAGCGCGCAGAACGCGGTTCCGCGCGCGAAGGCCCGGTCGGGTCAGGAGCTCGACGTGGCCGCCCGCGGGGCGCGGCCGTTCAGCGTGACGCCATCCGCAGCGCGCCGTCCATGCGGATCGTCTCGCCGTTGAGGTAGTCGTGCTCGGCGACCATCGTGACCAGCCGCGCGAACTCCGCGGGCTGCGCGAGCCGCTGCGGGAACGGCACCCCGGCGGCCAGCCCGGCCCGGACCTCCTCGGAGAACCCGGCCATCATCGGCGTGTCGACGATCCCGGGCGCGATGGTGACCACGCGGATGCCGTACTGGGCGAGGTCGCGGGCGGCGGTGACCGTCATGCCGGCCACGCCCGCCTTCGACGCGGCGTACGCGATCTGCCCGACCTGCGCCTCGAAGGCGGCGATCGACGCCGTGTTGACGACGACGCCGCGCTGGCCGTCCGCGTCCGGCTCGTGCCGGTTCATGGCCTCGGCGGCCAGCCGCAGCACGTTGAACGTGCCGAGCAGGTTGACCTTGAGCACGGTGTGGAACAGGTCCAGATCGTGCGGGCCCTTGCGCGAGAGGATCCGCGCGGACGGGGCGATGCCCGCGCAGTTGACGGCCAGACGCAGCTGTGCGCCGTCGTCGTCGATGCGGGCGATCGCGGCCCGTACCGCGTCCTCGTCGGTGACGTCGGCGGCGATCAGGGTGACCCCCTCGGGCGTCTCCGCGTCGGCGGAGCGGTCGAGGCCGTAGACGGTGGCGCCGCGTGTCGCGAGCTCGGCCGCGGTGGCGGCGCCGAGCCCGGAGGCGGCGCCGGTGACGAGCGCGGCGATGCCGGCGATCTCCATGGTGATCTCCTGATCGGGGTGTGGGGGAGCGTCAGCGGGCGAGCTTGCGGCTGATCACGAGGCGCTGGATCTGGTTGGTGCCCTCGAAGATCTGCATGATCTTGGCCTCGCGCATGTAGCGCTCGACGGGGAAGTCGCGGGTGTAGCCGTAGCCGCCGAGCACCTGCACGGCGTCGGTGGTGACCTTCATGGCCGCGTCGGTGGCGACGAGCTTGGCCACGCTGGCCTGCCGGGAGTAGTCGCGGCCCGCGTCGCGGCGGCGGGCGGCGTCGAGGTAGGTGGCACGGGCGGAGTCGACGGCGGCGGCCATGTCGGCGAGCAGGAAGCCCAGCCCCTGGTGGTCGATGATCTTCTTGCCGAACGCGCTGCGCTCGTGGGCGTAGTCGACGGCCGCGTCGAGCGCGGACTGGGCCAGCCCGGTGGCGACGGCGGCGATCCCGAGCCGTCCGGAGTCGAGCGCGGAGAACGCGATCGGCAGGCCGTCGCCCTCCGCGCCGATGAGCCGGTCGGCCTCGATGACCGCGCCGTCCCAGTTCGCGGTGACGGTGGGGACGGCGTGCAGGCCCATCTTCTCCTCGGGCCTGCCGAAGGTGAGTCCGTCGACCTGCCCCGGGGCGAGGAAGCACGAGACCCCGCGCGACCCCTCGCCCGTGCGGGCGAACAGCGCGTAGAAGTCGACGATCCCGCCGTGTGTGATCCACGCCTTCGTGCCGGTGATCCTGTACCCCGCGTCGACCTGCTCGGCCTTGCAGGTCAGCGCGGCGGCGTCGGATCCGGCCTGCGGCTCGGACAGCGAGTAGCCCCCGATGATCTCGCCGGCGAGCATCCGCGGCAGCCACCTGGCCTGCTGCTCCCGGGTGCCGAACGCCGCCATCGGGTGGCAGGACAGGCCGTGCACCGACAGTGCCACGGCGACCGCGGCCCAGCGGGCCGCGAACTCCTCGAGCACCTGCAGGTACACCTCGTAGGGCTGCCCGCCGCCGCCGTGCTCCTCCGGGTACGGCAGCCCGAGCAGGCCGGCCTCGGCGAGGGTGGCGAACAGGCCCTCGGGGTAGGTCTCGGTCCTCTCGTGCTCCTCGACGCGCGGCGCCAGCTCCTTGTCGGCGATGTCGCGGACGAGGGCGAGCAGGTCGGTGGCCTCGCTCGTGGGCAGCAGCCGGTCGACGGCCATGTCGGGCTCCAGAATCGGTACGCTACACGGTACTTGAGTACCGTTAACGATAGCGTACGGGGGACGAGGTGGCGATGTGACGCAGGTCCGGGGCACCGCACGGCACACCGAGCTGTTCGACGCGCTGGTCGAGCTCCTGCTCGCCGAGGGATTCGCCCACCTGACACTCGACGACCTCGCCGCGCGCCTGCGCTGCTCCAAGCGCACCCTCTACGCCCTGGCCGGCAGCAAGGAGCAGCTCGTCCGCGCCGCGGTGGTGCACTTCTTCCGCGGCGCCACCGGCCGGGTCGAGGCGAGCCTGGACGACTCGCGGACCCCCGAGGAGCGGATCGCCGCCTACCTGCGCGCCGTGTCCACCGAGCTGGCCCCGGCGTCGGCGCGCTTCTTCGACGACGTCGCCGCGTTCGCCCCGGCCGCCGAGGTGTACGAGCGCAACACCCGGGCCGCGGCGCGGCGGGTGGGGGAACTGATCACCGACGGGGTCGCGGCGGGGGCGTTCCGCGACGTCCACGTGGCGTTCGCGGCCGACGTCGTCACCTCGGTCACGGTGCGGATCCAGCAACGGCGCGTCGCGGCGGCCACCGGGCTCGCCGACGCCGAGGCCTACGACCACCTCGCGTCGCTGCTCCTGCACGGTCTGTCGCAGCCGTGATCTGCGGAGAGTGCCGTGATCTGCAGAGAGCGCTGTGACCTGTGAGAGGCGCTGTGACCTGCGAGAAGCGCTGTGACCTCCGTCGAACGGAGCGGCGCCGCCCGCAGCGGCGGGCGTACCGTCGAGCCATGATCGGCACGACGGTTCGGGTGCGGGCGCTGCGGTGGGGGTTCCGGGCGCTGTTCGGGCTGCCGTCCGCGGCCAAGCGGGCCCTGGCCGGCCCCCCGGTGCGGGCCGACGGGCAGGTGCTCGATCTCGATCTGCAGCTGCTCGGACGGGTCACCACGGCGCTCGCCAGCCGCGACGGCGGGGTGGTCGACCAGGCGGCGCTCGCCGAGCAGCGCCGTCAGGCCGACCTCGCGGCCGAGGTCACGGCCGAACCCGGTCTCGACGACGTGCTGACCCGCGACGTCGAGGTGCCCGGTGACGCCGGGCCGCTGGCCGCGCGGCTCTACGTCCCGCCGTCGGCGCCGGAGAGCTCCGGGCTGCTCGTCTACTTCCACGGCGGCGGATTCGTGCTGGGCAGCCTCGCGTCCACCGACCCCCTGTGCCGGCTGCTGGCCGCGCAGTCGGGCGTCCGGATCCTGTCGGTGGACTACCGGCTCGCGCCGGAGGCGCCGTACCCCGCGGCACTGGAGGACGCGATCGCCGCGTACCGCGGAGCCCGGGACGGCGCGGCGGCGCTCGGCGCCCGCCCGGAGCTCGTCGCCGTCGGTGGGGACAGCGCGGGCGCCAACCTCGCGCTCGTGGTCGCCCACCAGCAGCGGGGGGAGTGCGCACCGGCATTCGTGCTGGCGCTCTACCCGGTCGCCGACGCCGGCCGCCGGGGTGGTTCGCGGGAGACCTTCGGCACCGGCTTCGGCCTCACCGCGGCGTTGCTCGCCGAACTGGAGCGCCTGTACCTGCCCGAGGGGATCCCGGACGACGACCGGCGCGGCGCCATCCTGCGTGCCGAGGGTTTCACCGGTATGCCTCCGGTCTACCTGTCCACGGCCGGGTTCGACCCCCTGCGCGACGAGGGCGAGGAGCTCGCGGAGCGGCTGCGGTCCGACGGTGTGCCGGTGGTGGCGCGCCGCTTCCCCGGGCTGGTGCACGGCTATGCCAGCTTCAGCGCGGTCAGCGCCGCCGCCCGAGACGCCACCCTCGACGCGGCCAGCGCGCTGCGGGCCGCACTGGCGCTGGTGGAGCACCGCCGGGTGACGACGTGAGTGCGGGTACCGCGAGACGACCTCCCCCGCGGCGGCTGGGGCGTTGAGCCGGGCCTCCGGGCCGTCCGTTCCCGCGGTACACACCCCATGACGGCACCGGCGGCCCCGGCCGAGGTGCGAGACTCCTGCACGTGGCCGGCGCGGCGCGGTTTCGGGCGGCCGGTCACGAGGGCCGGCGAGATCGACGAGAAGGCGCTGCGGGCGCTGCTGGAGGGATCATGACAAGCGACGTCCACCGGACGCTGCCGTGGATGGGGGCGGGCACGGAGTTCCTGGTGCAGCTCGTCGACGCCCTGCCCGACGACGCGCTGCGCGCCCCGAGCGCGCTGCCGGGCTGGACGCGCGCCCATGTCGTGGCGCACGTCGCCCGCAACGCCGAGGCGCTGACGCGGCTCGCGACCTGGGCCCGTACGGGCGTCGAGACCCCGATGTACGCCGATGCCCAGCAGCGCGACGCCGACATCGCCGCCACCGCCACGGCCCCGGCCGCCACGCTGCGCCGCGAGCTCGGCAGCACGGCCGAGGACCTCGACGCCGCGCTCGCCGCGCTGGACGGCGGCGGCTGGGAGGCGCAGGTGCGCAGCGCGCAGGGTCGCGTGATCCCGGCGACCGCGGTGCCGTGGATGCGGGTGCGCGAGGTGTGGCTGCACGCCGTCGACCTCGGTTCCGGCGCGTCCGTGGACGACCTGCCGCCCGACGTCGTCGACACGATGCTCGACGACGTCGTCGGGGCACTGTCGGGCAAGGACGGCTGTCCGTCCGCGGTGCTCACCGCCACCGACAGCGGCCGGACCTGGAACCTCGGCCCGGCGGACGGTGATCCGGTCGAGGTGCGGGGCATGGCGGCCGGCGTGCTCGGCTGGCTCACCGGCCGCGACGGCGCGGTGACCGCGTCCACCGGCGCCGTCCCCGAGCCGCCCCGCTGGCTGTAGCGGCGCCCGTGCATGGGGGCCGCGTCCACCCCGGTGCCCGACGACGAACGGCAGGCCCGTACGCCCCGGGTGGGCGATCGTGCCGTTGGTGGCGGGATCGGCCGGTCACCCGGCGGTGCTGCGCACCACGGTCGTGATGCGGGCCAGCGCCGGCGTGCGCGGAGTCGACCCGAACCCGAACCGTACGGGCGGGTCCACGGGCGCCAGGCCGCCCCGGTCGGTGCCCTGCCAGTGCACGGTGGCGGCCGTGATGCGGTGCAGGTCGAGCGCGCCGTAGAACTCCTCGCGGCCCCCACCGGCGCTGCCGCGGGTGCGCACGCCGGGCAGCGCGCGGCGCGCGATGCCGTCGATCACCGAGATCCAGCGCGGGTGTCGGGCCAGCGGCCGCGGAACGGTCCGCAGCAGCGTGCCCAGCGGTGGGCGCCCGCCGACGGTGAACTCCAGGGCCAACGGGTCCGCGTCGACCGCCCAGCGCGTGCCGTCGGTGCGGCTGCGCACGGGCCCGACGCGCACCTCGTCGAACACGTAGGTGGCGGCGACGAACTCGGCCACCTCCGCCGACGGCGCCAGCAGCAGGCGGTGACCGCCCGCCGTCTCCACCATGACGTCGGTGAAGGATCCGAGGGGCGAGCGCGGCCAGATGCCGACGACGGCACGCAGCCCGGATCGCGTGCCGAGACCGGCGATCCACCCGTCGAAGCGTTCGTCCATACCCTGGTGTACCCCACAGGCGGAATGTTGATCGCACAACTACCGTTGGTCGGGTCACAGCCCGCTCCGAAGAAGGGATTCCTCCGATGCCCCAGCCCGAGGGTGCCGAACTCGACGCCGTGCGCGCGCGCCGTGCCGAGCTGAAGGACAAGTACCTCACACCGATCGCCGAACGGCCGGCCAGCACCGTGCGCGGCGTGCACCATGCCGCCCTGATCTGCCGCGACGTCGAGGAGACGATCCGCTTCTACCAGGACGTCCTCGGGTTCCCGCTGGTGGAGCTCGTGGAGAACCGCGACTACGCCGGGTCGAGCCACTTCTTCTTCGACATCGGCAACCGCAACCTGCTCGGCTTCTTCGACTTCCCCGGCCACGACCACCCCGACTTCTCCGAGACGATCGGCGCGGTGCAGCACATCGCGCTGTCGACGACCGACGAGGAGTTCGCGGCCGCCCGCGCGCGCCTGGACGAGGCCGGCATCGCCTACATCGGCCCGGACCGCGGTATCCACAACAGCCTCTACATCCGCGATCCCAACGGCGTCGGCATCGAGTTCTACGCCGAGCAGCTGGGGATCTTCGAGGGCGAGCCGCTCCTGGAGGGCTGAGCCCCGGCCCGTGCCCGGAACCCCGGCGGGATGTCGCACGTCCTGTACTGCGAAGGCCCGTGACCCCGCGCGCGTATCGTGACCGGCCGGTGATCGTCCGGTCGGGCGTGCCCGCGCGGTACCGGCCGGCGCAGCGAGGGAGTGCGATGAACGAGCGAGGTGGGAACCCGCCGAGGCGGGGAGGCGGGCCCGGCTGGGGGCAGCAGCCCCAGCGTCCCCGGCCGCCGTCCCCGCTCCCGCCGTCCTGGCCGCCGCCCCCGGGAGGTCACCGGCCGCCGGTGAACCCGAGACCGGTGCAGGAGACCTCCGTGCTCCCGCCCGGACGGGACGCCCCACGCCGGCCCCCGCCGCGGCGCCCCGGCGGCCCGCAGCGCCGCCCGTCCGGCCCGCCCCCGCACCGGCCGGCGGCGTCGCGGCCACCCCGCCGCCCGGACTGGCGCCGCCGCATCGGCACGACCCTCGGGGTGGTGCTGTTCCTCGTGATCGGGTTCGCCGTGTACATCGACACCACCCTGGACCGGGTCGACGCCCTGCCGTCGGAGAGCGACGCCACCTCCGAGGGCACGAACTACCTGATCGTCGGGTCCGACAGCCGGGCCGAGCTCACCGAGGAGCAGCGCGCCGAGCTCGCCACCGGCGATCCGGAGTCCGAGCTCACCGACACGATCATGCTGTTGCACACCGGAGGCGGGCCGTCGACGCTGGTCAGCATCCCGCGCGACTCGATGGTCGACATCCCGGGCCACGGCCGCCACAAGATCAATTCTGCCTACGGGCGGGGTGAGTCGGACGGCGAGGGCGGCGGCCCGGGCCTGCTGGTGCGCACGGTGGAGGGCGCCACGGGTCTGGAGATCGACCACTACGTGCAGATCGGGTTCACCGGGTTCGTCAGCGTCGTCGACGCGGTGGGCGGCGTGGACCTCTGCGTGCCCGAGGCCATCGAGGACCCCAAGGCCGCGCTTGACATCGAGGCGGGCTGCCAGACGCTCGACCAGGCCACCGCGCTGGGCTACGTGCGTACGCGCGCCACGGCGAGCTCGGACTTCGGCCGCGTCGAGCGCCAGCGCGCGTTCATCTCCGCGCTGCTGTCGAAGGTCACCAGCCCGGCCACGCTGCTCAACCCGTTCCGGGTGGTCCCGCTGGCCACCGGGCTGTCCAGCGCCATCACCGTGGACGACGGCACCCACGTCTGGCACCTGGCGGCGTTCGGCCTGGCCATGCGTGGCGTCAGCGACGGCGGCGTCACCACCACGGTGCCGGTCCGCGACGGCGTCGTGAACTGGGACCGCGACCGGGCCCTGGCGCTGTTCGACGCCCTGGCCGTGGACGAGGTCCCGTCGGGCAGCGCGCTCGGCCCCTGAGCCGCGAGGGTGGTGGCCGGTCGCGCAGACCGTCCGGGCGCGCGCAGACCCATCGGCTCGTCGCAGGCGCCGGACGGTCTGCGCGGACGTGGTAGGTCTGCGAGACGCTCGTGGTGTCGCGGCGAACCGGGTCAGGCCGGCTTGCGGGTGCGCTTGCGGGGGGCCGCGTCCTCGTCGTCCGCCTTCTTCGCCGCCTGCTTGCGCGCCGGGGCCTTCTTCGCCGCCGGCTTCTCCTCCGGCTCGGGCTCCGCCTTGCCGGACCCGGCCCGTGCGGCCTCCACGCTGCGCTGCAGCGCGGTGAGCAGGTCGGTCATGCTGTCGCCGTCGTCGCCCGCCTTCTCGGCGACCGGGGCGGGGCGGGCCTCGCCCGTGGAGCGCTTCTGCTCGATCATGGCGACGACGGCGTCGCGGTACTCGTCGTGGAAGTCGTCGGGATCGAAGTCGGCGCCCAGGCTCTCCACCAGCGACGCCGCCATCTGCAGCTCCTGGGGCCGCAGCTCCACGTCGTTGTCGAGGATGTCGAACTCGGGCTCGCGCACCTCGTCGGGCCACAGCATCGTCTGCAGCACGATCGCCTTGCCGCGCACCCGCAGCAGCGCGAGCGTCTCGCGCTGGCGCAGCGCCACCTTGACCACGGCCATCCGGTCGGTGTCGATCAGCGCCTCGCGCAGCAGGGCGTAGGGCTTCGCCGCCTTCGCCTCGGGTTCGAGGTAGTAGGACTTGTCGAACAGCAGGGGGTCGATCTGGTCGGCCGGCACGAACTCGATCACGTCGATCTCGTGACCGGTCGCCGTGGGCAGCGCGTCCATGTCCTCCTCGGTGAGCGTGATCAGCTCGCCGTCGTCGGTCTCGTAGCCCTTGACGATGTCGGCGTAGTCCACCTCCTCGCCGTCGAGGGAGCAGGTGCGCTTGTACTTGATCCGACCACCGTCGGCGCCGTGCACCTGGTGGAAGCGGATGTCGTGGTTGGTCGTGGCGGCATACAGCTTGATCGGCACGCTCACCAGCCCGAACGACACAGCCCCGCTCCACATTGCCCGCATGGATGTCAGCATGACCGGGTGCAGCCCATGCTCGCCACCCCTGGGGCCCTTCCGGCGGGCCCGGATTGGCTCTACGAGGTGAAGTGGGACGGCATGCGGCTGCTCGCCGACGTCGCCGACTCCCGTCTCACGCTGCGCAGTCGCAGCGGCCGTGACGTCACGACGCACTTCCCCGAGCTCGCGGACCTGCTCACGCTGGCCCCCGACGTCCTGCTCGACGGCGAGGTCGTGCTCCTGGAGAACGGGGTGCCGAGCTTCTCCGCGCTCGCCGACCGCATGCACCGGCCCATCGAGGAGCGCGCGGCGCGGGCGCGGCCCGTCACGTTCATGGCCTTCGACATCCTGCGCCTCTACGGGGTGTCGCTGCTCGACAGGCCGTTCGACGAGCGGCGAGCCACCCTGGAGCGCCTGGACGCCGCTCCACTGTCGACGGTGTCGCTGTCGCCGATCTACACCGACGGGCCCGCGCTGCTCGACGCCACCGCGCAGCGCGGCATGGAGGGCGTCGTCGCGAAGCAGCGGGGGTCGGTCTACCGACCGGGCAGGCGCAGCCCGGGATGGGTGAAGGTGACGCACCGGCGCACGCAGCCGTGCCTGGTGGGTGGCTGGCGCGAGGAGCGCACCAGCGCCTCGCGGATCGGGGCGCTGCTGCTCGGCGTGCTCGACCGGACCGGCCTCGCGTTCGCCGGGCGCGTCGGCTCGGGCCTGGCCGGCGACTCGGTGCAGCGGGTGCTGGGCGAGCGGCTCACGACGCTCGCGGCGCCGTCACCCCCGTTCACGGAGCGGCTCCCGCGCCTCGACGCGGAGGGGGCGCACTGGTGCGAGCCCGGTGTCGTCGTCGAGGTCGCCCACCTCGGCTGGACGAAGGACGGTCGCCTGCGCCAACCGGTCTTCCGCGGCATCCGGGACGATCTGGATGCACCGGACGCGGTCCGGGAGCCCTGATCGGCTGACCGGCTGGTCCGGACGGGCGCGGCGGGTGCAGGATGGCGCCGGGTACAACGCTCGAGAAGGGGGCACCCGATGGATATCAACAACCTCGCAGGCAAGGCCGGAGAGCTCATCAACGAGCACGGCGACAAGATCGAGGACGCGGCCGAGCAGGCCGGCGAGTTCGTCAAGGAGAAGTTCGGGCACGCGGAGCAGGTCGACATGGCCGTCGACAAGCTCAAGGAGCTGATTCCGGACCCGCCGGCCACTCAGACGCCCTGAGTGCAACGCAGATGTGACGTGCCCCCTCACCCGGAGGGGGCACGGCCCCTGCCGATGCAACTACGGTAGGCCCCGTGACGACCATGCTCACCTGGCAGGCCGAGGACGGCCACGGACTCGAGGGCACGCGCCTGCTGCTCGCGCCGGGAGGATTCCGCGCGCTGGGCCGGATGGTCCGTACCGACCCGGCGGGTGACTTCACCGCCTCGTACCGCCTCGTGGTCGACGACGGCGGCCGGGTCGAACGGCTCTCGGTCACCTGCGCCACCGCGCAGCGCGAACGGCACCTCACGATGAACCGCACCGAGGACGGCTTCTGGCTCCTCGACCGCGGCTCGGGAGGCGACCGCGGTGCGTTCGGAGGTGCCGTCGACATCGACCTGGCGTACAGCCCGATGTTCAACACCCTGCCCATCCGGCGCCTCGGGCTGCAGCGGGAGGCGGACGGGCACACGGTGCCGGTGGTGTTCGTGTCGCTGCCGGACCTGGAGGTGGAGGCCGTCGAGCAGCAGTACCGCACCGTCTCCGTGCTCGATACCACCGGCTCGGCCACCGTCGGGTTCACCTGGAACGACTTCCACGCCGACCTCACGGTCGACTCCGAGGGTCTGGTCACGCACTATCCCGGCGTGGCCACCCGCCTCGGCCCGCCCGCTCCCGGCGCGGGCCCCACGGCCGCCGCCAGCTGACCCCGACTCGCGCGCACGGAAACCCCGACTCGCGCGCACGGAAACCCCGACTCGCGGGGTTCACGCGCGAGTCGGGGTGTGAGTGTGCGCGAGTCGGGGTGTGGGTCAGGGTTTCCAGCCGGTGACGGTGTCGCCGCGGCGGCCGATGTCGCGCAGGCGGGCCAGGGGGGCGCGACCCGTGAGGCTGACGCGCACGCCCTGCGGATCGCGGGCATCCGCCCAGCGCAGGCGCCCGGCGTGCCCGGCGTGCACCGTGGCCGACAGCCCGCCGGTGGAGGCGAGCGCCCCGCGCATCGCACCGAGCCGCCCCAGCGCGTCGTCGACGGCGGCCAGCAGCGCGTCGCGGTTGCCCTCGCACATCGCCAGTACCAGCTCGGGGCGGGTGCCGGCCACGCGCGTGCCGTCGGCGAACGACCCGGCGGCGAGCGCGAGCGGCAGGTCGTCCGTGCCGTCGGCGCCCACCGCGGCGAGCACGGCGGCCAGCAGGTGCGGGAGGTGCGAGACCCGCGCGACGGCGAGATCGTGCTCGTCGGACGCCGCCGGCACCACGCGGGCGCCGCACGCCCAGGCGAGCTCGGCGACGTCGCGCCAGACGTCGAGGTCCAGGCCGTCGTCGGCGGCCACCACCCATGCGGCGTCGACGAACAGCCCCGCCGTGCCGGCCGCCCAGCCCGACTCCGACGTGCCGGCCATCGGGTGCCCGCCGACGAACCGCGCGCGGGGCGCGTGCCGGGCCACCGCGTCGGCCACCGCCACCTTGACGCTGACGGCGTCGGTCAGCCGCACGGTCGGGGCGACCGCGTCCACCCGCCCGAGCACCGAGGGCAGCACGGGCAGCGGCACCGCGAGCACCACGAGCGCGTCGGCCTCGGCGGCGCGGCGCAGCGCGGCGTCGGTGTCGGTGGTGACGTCGAACCCGTCGGCGCGGGCCTCTGCCGCCGTGGACTCCGACGCGCTCGTGCCCCACACCGCACGCCCGGCCTTCTCCGCGGCGCGCAGCAGCGACCCGCCGATCAACCCGGTGCCGATCACGCAGACCGCTCGCTCCGTCACGGGCAGCAGGGTAGGCGTCCCGCCCTCGTGAGTGCGCATCGGTGCACCGACACCAGGGACTCACGGGGAGACCGATCCGGCCAGGTGCAGCAGGCTCCGCTCGTCCAGCCCGACCCCGACGAGCTGTACCCCGGCCGGCAGCCCCCCGTCCGACACGGCCCCGGGCACCGACACCGCGGGCCAGCCGGTGAGGTTGAACGGGAGCGTCAGTCCGAGCAGCGACGGCCGCACCGGCACGCCGTCGACATCGTCCGCGCCGATCGGCGTGGCGCGCAGGCGGGTGGTCGGCAGCACCAGCGCGTCGACGTCACCGACGGCGGCGCGCAGCTCGGCGGTCAGTCGCGCGCGGGTGCGCAGCGCGTCGACGTAGACGTGGGCGGGCATGTCGGCGTTCACGGCCAGCCGCTCCCGGGTGGCCGGCTGGTACGCCCCGGGTCGCTCGGCCACCCAGTGGCGGTGCGTCGCCCACGCCTCGGCCCCGACGATCGTCGGGTAGACCGCGGCCAGTTCCTCGATCATGGGCGTGCGGATCTCGACGATCTCGACGCCGCCCGCCCGCAGCTCCTCGACGGCCGCGACGACGGCGGCGTCCAGCACGGGATCGGCGGCCCGCCAGAAGTCGTCGACGAGCACTCCCACCCGCGTCGCGACCCGGAACTCGCCGGACCCGGCGAGCACGTCCCAGGTCAGCGCCGCCCCCGCGACGTCCGCGGTCAGGAAGCCGACGTGGTCGCACGTCTGTGACAGCGGGAACACCCCGTCGACGGGCAGCGCGCCGTAGGAGGGCTTGAGCCCGACCACGCCGCACAGGGCCGCCGGGGTGCGCACGCTGGCGCCGGTGTCGCTGCCCAGCGCGAGCGCCACGTGTCCGGCCGCGACGGCCGCCGCCGACCCCGACGACGACCCGCCGGTGATCCGCGACGGGTCGTGCGGGTTGCGGGCCGGACCGGCCGCGGCGACGTCACCGGTGGGCCCGTAGGCGAACTCGTGGGTGTGCAGCTTCGCGACGACGACCGCACCCGCCGCGCGCAGCCGGGCCACCACGGCGGCGTCGGCCACGGCGGGCGGGGCGTCGGCGAGGACGTCCGAGCCGCAGCGGGTGGGCAGCCCGGCGACGTCGAACAGGTCCTTCACGCCCAGCGCGACGCCGTGCAGCGGCCCGCGCCGCTCCCCGCGCGCCAGCTCCTCGGTGAGCGCGGCGGCCTGTGCGAGGGCGCGGTCGGCGTCGAGGGTGATCACGGCGTTGTGGGTGTCGGCCGCGAGGCGCTCGCAGGCGTCGCGGACGTGCTCGGTGGGTGACAGCTCGCCGGCGGTCACGGCGGCGGACAACTCGGTCAGCGACAGCACGCCCGCCATCCTGCCGGTCCGCCGTCGGCACGACCCCGGTCGGGCCCGCGATCGAGGCGGCAGCCGGTGGCCGGCCGTACGCGCGGTCGGTGCGCGCCGATTCGTCGGGCCGTAACCGCCGACCCGCCGTGCCGGGACGCCCGACTCGCCGTGCTCGATCGGCGAGTTCGGCCGGTGTGCGGGAACCGGGTCAGGACAGGCAGTCCAGGGCCAGGCCCGCGTACACCGCCACGCCTGCGGCCATCGCGTGCTCGTCGAACACCACGCGGTTGGAGTGGTTGGGGGCCGCCGCCGCAGCGGCGGTGCCCGGCGGGCACCCGCCGAGGAAGGCCAGCGCACCGGGGATCTGTTCCAGCACGTAGGAGAAGTCCTCGGCCCCCATGATCGGCGTCGGCATCGGCGCGACCTTCGACGGCCCCAGGACCCGGCCGGCCACCGTGTCGACGCGGGCCGCGGCGTCGGCGTCGTTGACGGTCACCGGGTAGCCGGGCTCGATCACGATCTCCGCCGTGCAGCCGTGGGCGAGCGCGGTGTGCCGGCACACGCGGCGCACGAGCTCGCGGACCTGGATGCGGACGGGCTCGGCGAGCGTCCGGATCGTGCCCTCCATCAACGCCGTCTCCGGGATCACGTTGTGGGTGGTGCCTGCGGTGATGTGGGTGATGGTCAGGACGGTCGGGTCGTGCGCCCCGACCGTCCTGCCCAGGGCGGTCTGCAGCGCCCCGACCATCGCCGCGGCCGCGGGGACCGGATCCAGCGCGTCCTGCGGGGCCGAGGCGTGCCCGCCGCGCCCGCGCACCGTGATCCGGATGGTGTCGGCCGCGGCCATGAGCGGGCCGGGCCGCCCGTGGATCTCCCCGGACGGCAGCGTCGCGCTGATGTGCAGCGCGAACGCCCACTCCGGGCGTCCGGCGGGCCCCGTCCGGTCGAGCAGCCCTTCGTCGATCATGTGCCGGGCGCCGTGGAAGCCCTCCTCCCCGGGCTGGAACATGAACAGCACCCGCCCGGCCAGCTCGTCGCGGCGCAGGGCCAGCACCCGCGCGGCCGAGGCGAGCATGGCGACGTGGGTGTCGTGGCCGCACGCGTGCATCCGCCCGTCGATCTCCGAGGCGAACGCCAACCCGGTGTCCTCCTGCAGCGGCAGCGCGTCCATGTCGCCGCGCAGCAGCACCGTGGGGCCGCTGCGCGCACCGTCGAGCACCGCGACGACCGAGCTGACCCCCGCCCCGCGGTGCACCTGCAGCGGGAGGTCGGCCAGCGCGTCGAGGACCGCGTCGCGGGTGGTCGGGAGGTCCAGGCCGATCTCGGGCCTGCGGTGGATCGCCCGGCGCAGCGCGACGGTGCGGGGCTGGAGCGAGCGGGCCTGCGCGGCCAGGTCGGTGCGGGTGGCCGGGGACATGGCGCTGATCCTGGCATCCCCGCGGCAGCTACCCGGCGGCCACTTTCCGGTTGTGGTGTGGACCACAGTGTGTCGGAGGCCTACCGTAGTGTCATGGCGGTGCAGAGTGTCGAGGCGCCCGCGAACGTGCGGGAACAGGCCCTGCCCGGATACGCCGTCGCGGTGATCCGGGAGGAGGGCCGGTGGCGCTGCATCCGCCTGGGCGCCGACGCGCTCGTCGACCTCGACACCGCCATCACCGAGCTGCGCGAGCTCCGCTCGGAGGGTGCGGTCGTGGGCCTGCTCGACGTCGACGACGAGTTCTTCGTGCTGCTGCGGCCCATCCCCGGCGGCGTCACGCTGATGCTCTCCGACGCGGTCGCCGCCCTGGACTACGACGTGGCCGCCGACGTGCTCGACCTCCTGCGGGTCGAACTCCCGCCCGACGACGACGCGCTCGACGACCCGTGGCCCGAGGGCGACCTCGCCATCCTGGCCGACTTCGGCCTGTCCGCCGACGAGCTGGAGATCCTCGCGGGCGAGCTGGACCTGTACCCCGACGAGCAGCTGGCCAGCATCGGCCGTCGCTGCGGTTTCGCCGACGCGCTCGCCGAGGTCGTCGACGCGCGGTGACATCGTCCCCCACCTCGGACGAGGAGCTTGTTCGGCGCGCCCTGGAACTGGCGGCCGCCGCCCCGCGCACCGGGGACGTCCCGATCGGCGCGGTGGTCGTCGACGCCGACGGCCGCGAGCTCGCCGCCGCCTGCAACGGGCGCGAGGCACTGAGCGACCCCACCGCCCACGCCGAGATCCTCGCCCTGCGTGCCGCCGCAGCCGTCCTCGGCGGGTGGCGGCTGGAGGGCTGCACGCTGGCCGTCACCGTCGAGCCGTGCACGATGTGCGCGGGCGCGCTGGGCCTGGCCCGCGTCGAGCGGGTGGTGTTCGGGGCGTGGGAGCCCAAGACCGGCGCTGCGGGCTCGCTGTGGGACGTCCTGCGCGACCGCCGCCTCACCCACCGGCCCGAGGTCGTCGGCGGGGTGCTGGCCGCCGAGTGCGCGGCGCTGATGGAGTCGTTCTTCGCCGCGCACCGGTGATGTCGACACCATCGGGGTTTCGGACGGTCCGAACACCCACCACGTGGATCCCACCCGTGGCCCGGCGCTCGACTAGCCTTCGCCGGTGGGCAGCGTCGAGCAGCGCCAGCGCGTCGGGGCGTACGTGGTGTGCGTGCGGGACGGCGCCGTGCTGCTGGTCCGGTTCACCGGCGGACCGCGATGGACCCTGCCCGGCGGTGGGATCGACCACGGCGAGGATCCGCGCGACGCGGCCGTCCGCGAGGTGGCCGAGGAGACCGGGCTCGCCGTCGCGCTCGGGCCGGTGATCGGCGTCGACTCCCGCCTGTGGACCGACCGGGCCGACGCCGTGCACGCCATCAGCGTCCTCTACACCGGTGATATCACCGGTGGAACGCTGCGGCACGAGACGAACGGCAGCAGCGACCGGGCCGAGTGGATCCCGCTGACGGTCGTCGGCGGTCTCGATCGCTCCCGGCTCGTCGACGTCGCGCTGAGGGCCGCGGGCCGGGCCTGACGCGCGCTCCGCGCACGGACGAGCGGGACTCACGATCGCCAGCACCTCGCCGACCGCCTCCGGGTCGAGCGCGGAGCCCGGCGCGGCACCCAGGTCGCAACGCCGCCCCGGCCGCCCACCCTCCGCGTGGGATCGTCGCTCGCCGTCTTGTAAGGTTCTTCGCGGTGGCGTGTCCGAGCGGCCGAAGGAGCACGCCTCGAAAGCGTGTGAGGTGCAAGCCTCCGTGGGTTCAAATCCCACCGCCACCGCCAGCCCGAACAGGCGAAACGCCGGGCCCCCGTTCGCGGGAGGCCCGGCGTTCCTGCGCGCGGTCCCGTCCCCCCACCACCGCACATTCGTCGAGTGCACCGCACACCTGCCGCGACGCCGGTGCGGTGCTCTTCCCGGTGCCGGTCATGGCGCCACACCTGTCGTGAGGTTCCTCGGCCCGATCCGGCTCGTCGCCGAGGACGGGGTGGTGCTCAGGGCTCGTCAGTCACTCGTCAGTCGGGGGTGGTGGCGGCGAACCAGGCGACCCAGCGGCACTGGCTTCGGGTCTCCACGGCGCGCCGCCGGTAGTGCCGTCTCGTCCACGCGACCGCGTCGTCGGCCGGGTGCCCGGCGAGCACCGCCATGCACGCGATGACGGTGCCGGTCCGGCCGGTGCCCCCGCCGCAGGCGACCTCCACGACGCGGCCCTCCGCGGCCAGCGCGTACGCGCGGCGGATCGCTGCCGCGGCGGCCGCCGGTTCGCGCGGGGTGCGGAAGTCCGGCCAGTCGATCGACTCGGACGGCCACCGGGGTCGCAGGCCCGGATGGGCGAGGTACAGGCCGAACTCCGGTGTCGGGGCGGGGAGCGCTCGTCGGCCGCGCCCGTACACGGCACCGCCGTCGGGCAGATCCACCCGGCAAGATCCGTGCGATCGGGACAGGACGTGCAGATGCGCAGCCCAGGTCCCGGTCTTGGTGATCATGACGGGCGGCCCGCCCCTCTCGCGATGTCCTGCAGCGCGGCGACGTGCTGGTCGAGGGTGGCCCGGCCGGCGTCGGTGAGTCGCAGCCACGTGCGCGGTCTGCGCCCGACCCGCCCCTTCTCGACCTCGACGTACCCGGCGGCCTCCAGCGCCGCGACCTGCTTGGACAGCACGGAGTCGGAGATCTCCACGCTGTCGCGCACGAGCGCGAACTCGGCCCGGTCGACGTCGGCGAGAGCGGCGGCGATGGAGAGCCGGACGGCGTGGGTGAGCAGGTCGTCGAGGCGGTGGCGCGGATGCCCGGTGGTCGTCACCGGCGCGACTCGCGCCAGGCCACGACGGCCAGTGGCAGCGTCACGACGACGGCGGCCGGCACCCAGTACGCCGGATTGCCCAGCTGTCCCGGGGTGCCGACGAACAGGGCCGCCGCGTACAGGGCACCGGTGCCGATCCACCCCGGCACGGTCCGCCGGATCGCGCCACCCGCCGTGGCGCGCTGCCGCTGTGCCCACCAGGCCATGCCGGCGACCAGCGGGATCCACAGCGCCATGCTGATCGTCAACCGCAGCCAGAGCGGCTGCACGAGGCCGAGCACCAGGGTGAGCACCCCGAACCCGGCGGCGAACACCGCGAGGTAGCGCACGAACCAGCGGGTCTGGGTGCGGACGCGCGCGGCGGAGCGGTCGGCGTGGGCGAGGGCGGATGCGGCCTGGTCCCGACTGAGTTCCATGGCTGCAGGATGGCATGTACTTGCCGATTTGGAAAGACGTTGCCGGATTCGCAGAGAAGACGGCCCCCTCCCGGTCGGGAGGGGGCCGTCGACACGATGCTGTGGTCAGCGGGTGACGCTGCGGCGTCCGACGACGAGCCGGTAGATCCCGAGCAGCACGAGCGCGCCGACCAGGGAGATCAGCCAGGTGCTGATGTTGAAGAATCCGGCGGTGTTGACGTCGAACAGGTAGGAGCCGACGAACCCGCCGAGCAAGCCGCCCGCGACCCCGATGAGGATCGTGACGATGATGCCACCCGGGTCCTTCCCCGGCATGATCAATTTCGCGAGCGCGCCCATCAGGCCACCCACGATGATCCAGCCGATGATGCCCATTTTTCCTCCAGTTCGTGCCCCGTGCGGTCGCACTGAGCTTCCGCTGACGGCTGGGTTCCCCATCGGTCGCGGTTCCAAGCGCAGATGAGGAAATCGTGACCTGACCATGGCCCGGGACCGCGCTAGTGGACCAGTTTCAGGCCCACGACGCCGCCCACGATGAGGACCAGGCACAGGATCCGCGCCGTGGTGACCGGCTCCCCGAGCACCGCCATGCCGTAGGCCGCCGTCCCCACCGCGCCGATGCCGACCCACACCGCGTAGCCGGTGCCCACCGGGATCGTCCGCAGGGCGTACGCGAGCCCGGCCATGCTCAGCACCAGCGCGACGCCGAACACGACGCCGGGCACGAGCCGGGTGAAGCCAGCCGAGCGGGCCAGGGCCGAGGCCCAGACGGTCTCCAGGACCCCGGACACCACCAGCACGATCCACGCCATGACACACCTCCGTCGCCACGCCGTCTTGTCGTGCCGGGTACGGCGTACCTCGTCCGGGGTGCCGCGTCGTGCGGTCCGGATCCGACGGTACCGGCGCGCGGCGGCGTCGGGAACCCGTTGGTGGGCGGTCTGACCGCGGCGGGTCGACCAGCTGTCGACGCCGTTCGCGGAGTTCGCCGACGAGGCCGGTCACCGGGACCCGGGTCCGGTCACGGTGACCTCGCTCGGCAACGCCGACGGTGGATCTCCCGAGCGGGGGCGCGGGCCTTTCGCGCTCGCGCTCCTGACGTTGGGCCGCATCTCGGACCCCCGGGTACGACGTGGACCGCCGGGCCGAGAGCTTGTCCGGCCGGCACGCGGGTCACGACCACTGATCGCACACGCGGTTCCGTGCCCGGGCACCGGTCGCTCCCGGCCTCCCGATCGGCCGCCGCTCACACCGCCATCCCGTGACGGCGCTCGCCCAGCACCCGCTCGCACAGCTCCTGCTCCGCCGCGAACGGCCCGACCCGCCTCGCGGCCACGGCGGCACGCACGTCCTCGGCCACGAGGTCGGCGTTGATCGCCGCACCCGCCCGGACCCCGGCCGCCGCCGCGGCTCCCACCTGCGCCATCACGTCCGCCACGTTGCCGGCCGCCCACACCCCCGGCACCGATGTCGCACCGGTCGGGTCGGTGTCCACCTGGCTGCCGACCACGTACTCGCCCATCCGCACCTCGGTGACCGACAACCCGGCCACCGCGGGCGTCCGGGCCGTGAAGCGCGGCGCGACGACCAGCGCCTCCCGGGCGACGACCTCGCCGGACCGCAGCCGCACCCCGCAGAGCCGGCCGTCGGTCACCTCCACGCCCGCCACCTCGCCGTCCACGACCGCGATGCCGCGGGCGGCGAGCTGCTCCCACTGCTCGTCGGTCGGTTCCGGACCGGTGTGCAGGAACAGCGTGACGTCCGAGCTGAGCTGCCGGAACAGCTGCACGTGGTGCATCGCGGCGGGCCCGGTCGCGAGCACCCCGATCGCCCGGTCGCGCACCTCGTAGCCGTGGCAGTACGGGCAGTGCAGCACGTCGCGTCCCCAGCGCCCGGCCAGGCCGTCGACCTCGGGCAGCTCGTCGACCAGCCCGGTCGTGAGCAGCAGCCGCCGGGCGTGCACGGTCTCGCCACCGGCAAGGCGCACGCGGAACCCGCCCTCGACGGGTTCGGCCGCCGTGACCGAGCCGTCGACGACCGTGCCGCCGTAACCGTCGAGCTCGGCCCGGCCGGCCGCCAGCAGCTCGCCGGGAGGGCACCCCTCGCGACCCAGGTAGTTGTGGATGTGCCCGGCCGGGGCATTGCGGGGGGCGCCCGCGTCGACCACCAGCACCGAACGCCGGGACCGCGCCGCCGCCACCGCCCCGCTGAGCCCGGCCGCGCCGCCACCGATGACCACCACGTCGTATCTCTCGTCCATGTTCCGCACTGTGCGCTGCGCCCGACGCGAATGACAAGTATCGTTGCCGGTATGGCAAATCTGGAGGGTGTGCTCCAGGCGGTCGGGCCCCGGCTGCGCGCCCTCCGCCAGCAGCGCGGCGCGACCCTGTCCCAGCTGTCGGAGACGACCGGCATCTCGGTGAGCACCCTGTCCCGGCTGGAGGCCGGTCAGCGCCGCCCGACCCTGGAGCTGCTGCTGCAGCTGGCCCGGGCCCACCAGGTGCCGCTCGACGAGCTCGTGGACGCACCGGAGACCGGCGACCCCCGCGTCCGCCCCCGCCCGGTCACCCGCCACGGCATGACGTTCCTCCCGCTCACCCGACGGCCCGGTGGCCTGCAGGCGTTCAAGATGATCATTCCGCCGCGGCCGGACGCGGAGCCCGACCCGCAGGTCCACGAGGGCTACGAGTGGATGTACGTGCTGTCCGGGCGGCTACGGCTGGTGCTCGCCGAGCACGACGTCGTCCTCACCCCGGGGGAGGTGGCGGAGTTCGACACCCACGTGCCGCACTGGTTCACCAACCCCGGCCCCGGGCCGGCCGAGCTGCTCAGCCTCTTCGGTCCCCAGGGCGAGCGCCTGCACGTCCGCGCCGGTCCGGCGGGCCGGTGATCCGGCACGCACGGTGACGGGGCCGACCCGCCGACGACCCGGGGGAGGCGCGCGAGTTTCGTGATCGACGCCGGCTGCCGCCTCGGCGCCGTGAGGAGATCACTAGCCTCGGGCTTTCATCGAGGTTGATCTGGTGAGCGACACGCGGGCCCTGGATACGCGAAAGTGCCTGCTCAGCGCGGTTTGATGTTGGTAGTCGAGACCACATCAGATCGAGCTGAGAGGCACTCCGCGGGTGAAGCATAAGGACTTGCGTCCCTGGTTGTCCGTGATCGCTGGCGGCGAGTCGCTGGTGTCGCACGCCGGCGCAACGTTGTTGATCGAGGCGGCGCGGCGCAGTGGCCTGGCCAAGGAGCTCTCGGCCCGGCTGGGGCCGTGGCGGCGGCCTCTCGCGACGCACGACCCGGGCAAGATCGTGCTGGATCTCGCGGTCGCGATCGCGCTGGGTGGGGACGCCGCCTGCGACCTGGCGGTGCTGCGCGCCCAGCCGGGGGTGTTCGGGCCGGTGGCCTCGGATCCGACGGTGTCGCGGCTGATCGCCCGGCTCGCCGAGGACGCCGACGCCGCGCTCGCGGCGATCACGTCCGCGCGGGGCGACGGCCCGGGAGCGGGTCTGGGACTGGGCCGGGGCGCCGACCCAGGACGGGCGCACCGTCATCGATCTGGACGCCACGCTGCTGGACGCGCACTCGGAGAAGCAGGACGCGACCCGGACCTGGAAGAAGGGTTTCGGATTCCACCCGCTGCTCGGGTTCGTCGATCACGGCACCGGCGGTGGCGGGGAGCCGGTGGCCGAGCTGCTGCGCCCCGGGCGGGCCGGTTCGAACACCGCCATCGACCACGTCCCCGTGCTGGACGCGGCGCTGACGCAGGTGCCCGCACCGCTGCGCCGCCGCGACGCCCGGGGTCGGGTGCCGGTGCTGGTGCGCACCGATGCCGCCGGTGCCACGAGGGACTTCGCCCGCCATCTCGACCAGGTCGGGGTGGAGTTCTCGCTGGGGGCGAACCTGGGCCACTTCGACACCCACGGCGCGCTCGCGGCCCTGCCGGCGCAGGCGTGGACCCCGGCGTACCAGGCGCGCAGGCCGCGCGCCGCGGAGACCGGCGTGCAGATCGAACCGCGTGACGGCGCCTGGGTCACCGAGGCCAGCGCGCTGGTGGACCTGTCGGCCTGGCCGCCCGGCACCCGGCTGATCCTGCGCAAGGAACGCCCGCACCCGGGCGCGCAGCTGCGCACCACCGACGCCGACGGCATGCGGATCACCGGGTTCCTCACCAACACCGGGCCCGGTGGGCCCGGCCGCCAGCTCGCCGATCTCGAGTTGCGTCACCGCCGGCACGCCCGCGTCGAGGACCGCATCCGGGCAGGCAAGGACACCGGCATGCGCAACCTGCCCTACCACGAGCTCGACCAGAACCGGGTCTGGCTCGCCGTCGCGGCGCTGGCCGCGGACCTGCTCGCCTTCACCGGCCGGCTCGCGCTGCCCGCGTCGGCCGCGACCTACGAGCCCAAACGGCTACGGCTGCGCATCCTGGCCGTCGCCGGACGGATCGTGCGCACCGCACGCCGCCGGGTCCTGCACATCGACCCGGCCTGGCCCTGGGCCGACGTGATCACCACCGCGCACGCCCGGCTCTGCGCGCTGCTCGTCCCTTGACCACAGGACCCACCCCGACGACCAGGACCCGGAGCAACGGCAGACCACGCTGAGCCGGCGATCACGCATGCCCCGACACCGAACAGGCCACCGGCAAGATCATCAGAGCAGCGCGGAGATCACGGTACGACCGTTACGAAAGATCGAGGCTAGCCCTGCCGCACTCCCTCCGATCTCCGAGCGGTGCCGGGTGTGGGCGGAGCCCGCGGGGGTTCTCCTTCCCTCTCCCGCTGGGCCCTGGCACGCTGGTCGCATGGCTTCGATCCGAAAGGTCCATGCCGCGTAGGCGGCCCGCCCAGGTACGGGCGCGCAACCAGCGTCAGCCACGCCCGACTGCGATACGCGGTGTTCCGCTCTCGACCAGCCGTGCGCTCGACCGGCTCGACCGGCCACGGCTCTCCTCGGGCAGCGTCCGCACCGATCTTCTCTCATGGCGCCGCGTCGCCGTCACACCACGCTCCACGCTCCAGCGGGAGAACAACGACCGGGTCCGGTTCATCGGCCCGTTCAGCCGGGATGTCCTCGAACAGGCTCTGCACGCCCTGCCACGGCATCGCCGCGCATCGCTCCGTCGCCAGGTCGCCCAGCTCGACGTCCTGTTCCTGGACAAGACCCTGGACGATCCCACCGTCGATCCGTCACTGCCCTGGTGGTGGCGCCGCACCTGAGGTGCGCCGACGCCAGGATGCCGACCGGGCCCCGTGTCGGACATCAGCATGACGAACGACGAAACCGGGTGTCCCGACGAGCGGGGCACCCGGTCTCACCTGCGGAGGATGGGGGATTCGAACCCCCGAGGGCGTGAACCCAACACGCTTTCCAAGCGTGCGCCATAGGCCACTAGGCGAATCCTCCAACGCCGAGAAGCATAACCTCCCCGCTGCGGCCGGCCGACCCGGCACATGCCCACCCACAGCGGGCCTCCTTCGTCAGCCCTTCCGTTCCCGGCTAGACTCGGCGGTGGACCCCGCGCGGCGTCCATCCTGTGAACTCCCCCAGGGCCGGAAGGCAGCAAGGGTCAGCGGGCTCTGGCGGGTGCGCGGGGTCCGCCTCATGTCCTGGCTCGTGTCCGCACCGTCGGTGCCGGTCGGTAGCCTCGCCCCCGTGGCACTGGCTCTGTACCGCAAGTACCGCCCGGCGAAGTTCGCCGAGGTCGTGGGGCAGGAGCACGTCACCGAGCCGTTGCGCACCGCGCTCGCGGCCGGGCGGATCAACCACGCCTACCTGTTCTCGGGCCCGCGGGGCTGCGGCAAGACCTCCAGCGCCCGGATCCTGGCCCGCTCGCTGAACTGCGAGCAGGGCCCCACGCCCGATCCGTGCGGCGTGTGCGCGTCCTGCGTGGCGCTCGCGCCCGGCGGGCCGGGCAACATCGACGTCACCGAGCTGGACGCCGCCTCGCACGGCGGGGTCGACGACACCCGCGAGCTGCGCGACCGCGCGTTCTTCGCCCCGGCCGAGTCGCGCTACCGCGTCTTCATCGTCGACGAGGCGCACATGATCACGACGCAGGGCTTCAACGCCCTGCTCAAGATCGTGGAGGAGCCGCCGGAGCACCTCGTCTTCGTGTTCGCCACCACCGAGCCGGACAAGGTGCTCCCCACCATCCGCTCGCGCACGCACCACTACCCGTTCCGGCTCATCCCGCCGGGCACGCTGCGCGGGCTGCTGGAACGGATCTGCGCCGACGAGGGAGCGGTGGTCGCGCCCGCGGTGTATCCGCTGGTCATCCGGGCCGGTGGGGGCTCGGCACGGGACTCGCTGTCGGTGCTCGACCAGCTGCTCGCCGGCGCCGGGCCGGAGGGAGTGGTCTACGAGCGCGCGGTGGCGCTGCTCGGCGTCACCGACGTCGCGCTGATCGACGACATGGTCGACGCGCTCGCGGCAGGCGACCGCGCGGCCGTCTTCGAGACCGTCGACCGGCTCGTCGAGGCGGGTCACGACCCGCGCCGGTTCGCCTCCGACCTGCTGCAACGGCTGCGCGATGTCACCCTGCTGCAGGCGGTGCCCGAGGCCGCCGAGCGCGGGCTGGTGGAGGCGGCCGACGACGAGGTGGCGCGGATGGTCGAGCAGGCCGCCCGGCTCGGCCCCGCCACGCTCACCCGCTACGGCGAGATCCTGCACACCGGGCTCGTCGAGATGCGCGGCGCCACCGCCCCCCGCCTGCTGCTGGAGCTGCTGTGCGCGCGGATGCTGCTCCCGGCCGCCAGCACCGCCGAGGCCGGGCTGCTCGAACGGCTCGAACGGCTGGAACGCCGCAGCGACATCTCCGCCACGTCGGGGATGGCGGAGCCTGTCGAGGACCGCACGGCGCCGACCCGAACGTTCCGCCGGGCCAGCGCGTCGGCGGCGGACGACGACACCGCCACCGAGCCGGCGCCCGCGGGCACCCGTTCATCCGTGCCGGCCGGTGATGCTCCGGCGGGCAGCTCCCGGAAACCCGTGCCCGAGGCCGCAGCCACCGCGGCGCCGCCACCCGGCGCCGCGGCATCGCGCGCGGTCCGGAGCGGGAGCGCCGCGCCCACGACCGGCCCCCCCGCACCGCACGACGTCCGGGCCGAGGGCGCCGCGCCCGCCATCGGGGCCGCGGACACCGAGGCCCCGGCGCGGCCCACCGACCGGCCCGCATCGGCTGCCGGGCGCCCCGAGGCCGCTGCGGCACGCACGCCGGCCGCCGACGGCCCACCCGCGCCGGTGCCCGCCGCGGGACCCGGGGATCGTCCGTCCGGAGCGCCCGACACCGTCGGTGCGGAGCAGTCCACGCCGCCGCCCGCCCCGGCGACCGGGCTCGACGCCGCCGCCGTGCGCCGGGTGTGGCCGGAGATCCTCGCCGCGGCCAAGGACCGCAAGAAGCGCACGGCCGCGCTGCTCGTCAGTGCCACGGTGCGGGCCGTGGAGTCCGACACGCTGGTGCTGAGCATCGGCACGGCGCCGCTGGCGCGGCTGCTGTCGGAGCAGAGCAACACCGACGTCATCGCGGAGTCGCTGCACGCCGTCCTCGGGGTGCGCTGGCGGGTCCGCTGCGAGCACGGCGACGGCGGCGCGACGACCGGTGGTGACCCCCGTGGCCCGGCGCCCGCCCCGCCGCCCGCGCCGAAGCGGCCGGTGCGGCCACCACCCACGCGTCGCTCCACCACGCCCGACAGCGGCGAGCCGCTCCCACCCGAGCCGCCCCCGGACGACGCGCCGCCCGACGACGAGGAGTCGATGATCGCCGAGGCGGCCTCGGGGGCCGCTGCGGCCCCGGCCGAGCGTCGCGACCCCGAGGAGGCGGCCATCGAGCTGCTCACCACCCAGCTCGGCGCGCGGGCGCTCGACCAGCGCTAGGTGCTCCCGTCGCCGCGGGCCGGCCACGGGACCCACCGCCCGCACACCCGCTTGTGGGACGGGTGTACGAGATGCCGGGCCGCATCGGCCATCGGTCCGATCACCCGGTCCGTCCCCGTTGCGTAGGCTCCGCTGACGTGTCCACCACTGAGCAGGACGTCGACGTCCGCGCCGGCCTGTCCGCCGCGCAGGTCGCCGAGCGGGTCGCCGCCGGGCAGACCAACGACGTACCGGCGCGGGCGAGCCGCAGCGTCTCCGAGATCGTCCGTGCGAACGTCCTGACGCGCTTCAACGCCATCGTCGGCGTGCTGTTCGCGATCATCCTGGTGATCGGTCCGATCCAGGACGGCCTGTTCGGGTTCGTGATCATCATCAACACGCTGATCGGCATCGTGCAGGAGCTGCGGGCCAAGCGCACCCTGGAGCGGCTCGCGATCGTCGGGGAGGCGCGCCCCCGGGTGCGCCGCGACGGGGAGATCGTGGAGCTCTCGCCCAGCGGGGTGGTGCTCGACGACGTCATCGACCTCGGCCCCGGTGACAAGATCGTCGTGGACGGCGTGGTGCTCGCCGCCGAGGGCCTGGAGATCGACGAGTCACTGCTCACCGGTGAGTCCGACCCGGTGCACAAGCAGGTGGGCGACCCGGTGCTCTCGGGCAGCTTCGTCACCGTCGGCAGCGGCGCGCAGCGGGCCACGAGGGTCGGCCGCGAGGCCTACGCCGCGAAGCTGGCCGAGGAGGCGAGCCGGTTCACCCTCGTCGGCTCCGAACTGCGCGAGGGCATCAACACGATCCTGCGGGTGATCACCTACCTGCTGGTTCCGGCCGCCGCACTGATCATCTGGAGCCAGTTCCGCACCGAGTCCGCCGACATCGACGACGCCCTGCGCGGCATGGTCGCCGCGCTCGTGCCGATGGTGCCCGAGGGGCTGGTGCTGCTGACGTCGATCGCGTTCGCGGTCGGCGTGGTCCGGCTCGGGGCGCGGAAGTGCCTGGTCCAGGAGCTGCCGGCGATCGAGGGGCTCGCGCGCGTCGATGTGGTGTGCGCCGACAAGACCGGCACCCTGACCGAGAACGGCATGCGACTGGCGGAGGTCCGCGCCTTCGCCGGCGAGGACGAGTCCGCGCTGCGCCGGGTCCTGGGCGCACTCGGAGCGGCCGATCCGCGACCCAACGCGAGCCTGGAGGCCGTGGTCGAGGGCTGCCCCGACCCCGGCTGGACGACGACCTCGACGGTCCCGTTCTCCTCGGCCCGCAAGTGGGGCGGCGCGGGCTTCGGGGAGGACGGGCAGTGGGTGCTCGGGGCGGCAGACGTCCTGCTCGCCGCCGACAGCCCCGAGCGCGCCGAGGCCGAGCGGATCGGCGCGGACGGGCTGCGGGTGCTGCTGCTGGGCCGGGCCGACATCGCGGGGGACGCGCTGGGCGCCGTCGACCCGGCGGCGCTCGTTGTGCTGGAGCAGCGGGTGCGACCCGAGGCGGCGGGCACGCTGGCCTACTTCGCGGAGCAGGACGTCGAGGTCAAGGTCATCTCCGGGGACAACGCGCTGTCGGTCGGGGCCGTCGCCGCGTCGCTGCACCTGCCCCGGGCCGACGCCCCCGTCGACGCCCGCAGGCTGCCCGAGGACCGTGAGGGCCTCGCCGAGGCGCTCGAGGCCGGCACGGTGTTCGGCCGCGTCACGCCGGCGCAGAAGCGGGACATGGTGGGCGCGCTGCAGTCGCGCGGGCACACCGTCGCGATGACCGGCGACGGCGTGAACGACGTGCTCGCCCTCAAGGACGCCGACATCGGCGTGGCGATGGGCTCGGGTAGCCCGGCCAGCCGCGCCGTCGCGCAGATCGTGCTGCTGGACAACTCCTTCGCCACGCTCCCGTACGTCGTGGCCGAGGGGCGGCGGGTGATCGGCAACATCGAGCGGGTCTCGAACCTGTTCCTCACCAAGACGGTGTACTCGGTGTTCCTGGCCATCTCGATCGGCGCGATCGGCGTGCCCTTCCCGTTCCTGCCGCGACACCTCACGCTGATCGGTGCGCTGACGATCGGCATCCCGGCGTTCTTCCTCGCGCTGGCGCCGAACGTCGAGCGGGCCCGCCCGGGGTTCGTGCGGCGGGTGCTGCGGCTGTCGGTGCCCGCAGGCCTGGTCGCCGGGTCGGTCACCTTCGTGACCTACCTGCTGGTGCGCGGCGACGCCGGGGCGACGGAGATCCAGCAGAGCACCGCCGCGGTCGTCGCGCTGTACGTCGTGGCGACGTGGGTGCTCGTGGTCGTCGCCCGCCCGTTCGCCTGGTGGAAGCTCGGGATGATCGCGGCGTCGGTGGCGGCGTTCAGCTACGCCCTGTTCCTGCCGATCTTCTTCGGTCAGGAGTTCTGGCAGCTCGACCCCGCTCACACCCCGACGCTGCTCACGGGCCTCACCGTCGCGGCGGTGGGAGTCGTGGCGATCGAGATCGCGGCGCGAGTGGTCTACCGGAGACGGTGAGCCGACCATCCCTGACACGAACCGTCCCGGCCGCGATCAAGGTCTGATGGTCGCCGGCGGATCTTCGCGGGCCGCCATCTGCCCTTGATCGACGGCGAGGGGGCCCGGCCCGCCCGGCCGCGTCGATCGGCGGGCGCCGTAGGCTGGACTCTCCGAGCCGACCGATCAGATGGAGCGTGCCGTGAACCCGGGGGATCTCGACCTGCAGGCGCTGATGCAGCAGGCCCAGCAGATGCAGGAACAGCTGATGTCCGCGCAGGCCGAGCTGGCCACCACCGAGGTCGTCGGGCAGGCGGGCAACGGGCTCGTGCACGTCCGGATGACGGCGTCGGGCCAGGTGCAGGGCGTGAAGATCGACCCGCAGCTCGTCGACCCGTCCGACGTGGAGACGCTGCAGGACCTCATCGTCGGCGCCATGCAGGACGCCGCGCGCGCCGCGCAGGAGCTGCAGGCCCAGAAGATGGGGCCGCTGGCCGGTGGGCTCGGCGGCCTGCCCGGGTTGCCCGGGGCCTGAGGACATCGTCTCGTGTTCGAGGGGCCGGTCCAGGACCTGATCGACGAGCTCGGCCGGCTGCCCGGGGTCGGGCCCAAGAGCGCCCAGCGCATCGCGTTCCACCTGCTCGCCGCCGACCCGGCGGACGTGTCGCGGCTGCAGGACGTGCTGCAGAAGGTCAAGCTCGGGGTGCAGTTCTGCGAGGTCTGCGGCAACGTCTCGGAGCGGGAGCGCTGCCGCTACTGCGCCGACGCCCGCCGCGACCCCACGGTCGTCTGCGTCGTGGAGGAGCCCAAGGACGTGCTGGCCGTGGAGCGAACCCGCGAGTTCAAGGGCCGCTACCACGTGCTGGGCGGGGCGCTGGACCCGCTGGCCGGCGTCGGGCCCGACGGCCTGCGCATCCGCGAGTTGCTGGCGCGCCTGGGCGGCACCGGCCCGGCGCCGGACGAGACCGAGATCGCCGAGGTGATCATCGCGACCGACCCGAACACCGAGGGCGAGGCCACGGCCACCTACCTGGTGCGGCTGCTGCGCGACTTCCCCGGGCTGTCGGTCACCCGGCTCGCCTCGGGGCTGCCGATGGGGGGCGACCTGGAGTTCGCCGACGAACTCACGCTCGGCCGAGCCCTGTCCGGCCGCCGCGCGCTGTAGCTGCGCGGACGGCCGGGTCCGGCTCGGTCACTCCCCGGGACCGCCCGGGGATCAGTCCTCGTCCCAGGCCTCGTACGGGCCGTGGAACTCGGGCCGGCGTGCCTCCCACTCGCCACGGCGATCGGCCGCGACCTCCCGCCAGGCCCGCGCATGGGCAGCGTCGACGATGCCGACGACGACGGCGATCAGCGCGATGAGGGCGAGTCCTCCGATGATCAGCAAGACGATCACGGTGACCACCCCCCGCGGGGCGCGGCGGAGTTCTGGATCTTCTTGGCGGACATCGACGTGCTCCTTCCCGTGGCGACTTCCCCCTGGTGGTCACCGGGGGGACGGAGGTTCCCGGCGCGGGCCGGAACGGGAGACGGGGGTCCGGGGTGCCGGACCGACCGTCGGGGCGGAGGCGGGCCGAGAAGGGGCGCGGTCGGTGGTGCGATCACGTCGGCCTCCTCTCGGGAAGAGATGTGCCAGCGGCTCGGCGTGGTGACTGTCGCCACATCGAGCGCTGGTGCTTAGATTGCCGCAAGACAGTGCCTCATGCAATTGCATTCCCGCTACCATCACCCGCCCGCACCAACGAGAAGGGGCCATGGCCGCACCGCAGAGCCCGATCGGATCCCGCCGGCGCCTCGGCGCCGAGCTGCGGCGACTCCGCCTGAAGGTCGGCCTCACCCTCGACGATGTGGCCGAGATGATGACGTGCTCCACGTCGAAGATCTCCCGGCTGGAGACGGGGAAGGGGGTGCCGAAGGTCCCCGACGTCCGCGAGCTGATGCGCATCTACGGCGTCACGTCCGAGACCGAGAGCGACATGCTGCTGCGGCTGGTCAAGGACGGGCGGGAACACGGGTGGTGGGAGCCGCTGACCGACGGGGTCGCACCCGAGCGGTTCGTGCTCGATCAACCCGGCCGCTACGCCGCGCTGGAGAACGACGCCACCGCGGTGCGCTCGTTCGACATCACCGTCGTCCACGGCCTGCTGCAGATACCCGCGTACGCCCGGGCCGTCCTCACGGCGACGTTGCCGCATCACCCGCCTGCCGAGATCGACAGGCTGGTCGAGCTGCGTTCCAAGCGGCAGGAGGCACTGCGGCGTGCCGATCCGGCCCCGCTGGAACTCCACGCACTGCTCGACGAGGCTGTGCTGCGCCGACCCGTCGGCGGCCGTGAGGTGATGGCGGCCCAGCTCGAGCACCTCGCGGTTGCGGCCGAATCGCCCAACGTGACCATCCAGGTGCTGCCGTTCACGGCGGGGATCCTCCGGGCCCACGCCGGTCACTTCGTGCTGGTCGAGATCCCGCACGCGCTCGGCTCCGACGTCGTCTACGTGGAGGGCCACGCCGGGGACAGCTACCTCAATGGCGCCTCCGATGTGGACCTGTATAAAGACGTCTTCGCCGATGCATCGGGGCACGCCCAGACCGCGGAAGTGTCCGCGGCGACGATCGGTCGTTATCACGACGAGTACGCCCCCCCGAACCCGAGGACTGCCCCGCGATGATCGAGTTCAAGACCAGCAGCTTCTGCAACTTCGGCGACTGCGTCGAGGTGGGGCACTCGCCCGACGGCTCGGTGATCGTGCGGGACACCAAGGACGCGGCGCGCTCGACGACGCTCACCTTCACCGGCGAGGAGTGGACGGCCTTCGTCCGCGGCGTCAAGGCGGGGGAGTTCGACGGTCCCGGCGTGCCCGCGGCCGATCTCGCCGCCGCCGGCTGATCCGCCTGCGCGGGGCCGGTGATCGACGTACGGGAACTCCGAGCCGCAGCTCGCACGCCTCCCCGTTCCGCTCCGGTGATCTTCGGCCCTCCCTCGCCCCACCGTCGAAGATCGACGCGCGGGACCGCGCAGCGCATCGGGCCACGTCTCCGGGTTCCGAACCGACGATCATCGGCGCCACGGTGGCGGCGGTTCCGGAGCGCCGGTGTGCTCGACGGATGCGCATGCCTGCGCCGTGCCGGCGCGTCCCCGCCCGCGGTCCGGGACCGGCCGCCGACGCCCCGTGACGGTCCGGGAGCGGGCCGTTACGCCGCCTCCCGCGTCGTAGCGCAACCGTGACGTCAACGGCTACCCATCCGTAGTTCACCCCATTACCGTTCGCGGGTCTCCTACGAAGAGGTGCCGTCCATGAGATCTGCCCGACGACTGTCCGCCGCCCTGACCGCGGGCGTGCTCGCCGTGACCCTTGCCGCCTGCGCATCCGAGCGGGACGGCGGCGCCGATGCCGCCGGCGGCGAGGGCGGCGGCACGATGGTGTTCGGGGTGCCGGGTGAACCGGCGCACTTCGACCCCCTCTTCGCCCAGGACGGGGAGACCTTCCGTCCCGCCCGCCAGATGTACGAGACCCTCATCACCTACGCGCCGGGCACCTCCGACCTCGCGCCGGGCCTGGCCACCGAGTGGACGCCGAACGCCGAGGGCACAGAGTGGACGTTCACCATCCGGGAGGGCGTCACCTTCCACGACGGCACCCCGCTCGACGGCGCCGCCGTGTGCGCCAACTTCGAGCGCTGGCACAACCTGCCCAGCGCGGCGGCACAGAGCCAGGCCATCTACTACAGCGACCAGTTCGGTGGCTATGCCGACAACCAGATCGAGGGCGTCGGTGAGTCGGTCTACGCGGGGTGCGAGGCCCCCGACGCGCAGACCGCGGTGCTGGGTCTCACCCAGCCGCGCGGCCTGTTCCCGGCCGCGTTCGGCCTCACGTCGCTGTCCATCCAGAGCCCAGAGGCGATCGAGCAGTACAACGGCGACGAGGTGACCCAGAGCGGCGAGGCGTTCACGTTCAGCGAGTACGCCAACCAGCACCCCATCGGCACCGGGCCGTTCCGGTTCGAGAGCTTCGACCGGGCCAGCGGCACGATCACGCTCGTCCGCAACGACGAGTACTGGGGTGAGCCCGCGCAGCTCGACCAGCTGATCTTCCGGGTCATCGCGGACGAGAACGCCCGCCAGCAGGAGCTGCAGGCCGGCACGATCGACGGTTACGACTACCCGCCGCCCGCACAGTGGCAGGGGCTGCGAGACGCCGGCAACCAGCTGCTCATCCGCCAGCCGTTCAACATCCTCTACCTCGGCATCAACCAGGCGGGCAACCCCGCGCTGCAGGACATCCGCGTCCGCCAGGCGATCGCCGCCGCGCTCGACCGTGAATCGCTCGTCCGGACGCAGCTGCCCGAGGGGGCGGAGGTCGCGACGCAGTTCATGCCCGAGGCCGTCGAGGGCTACAACCCCGGCCTGGAAGCGATCCCGTACGACCCCGAACGAGCCCGGGCGCTGCTGGCGGAGGCCGGGCAGCCGAACCTCACGCTCGACTTCTACTACCCGACCGACGTGACCCGCCCGTACATGCCCAACCCCACCAACATCTTCACCGCGCTGGCCGAGAACCTCAGCCAGGTCGGCATCACCGTGAACCCGGTCGCACAGCCCTGGAACGGTGGATACCTGGACTCGGTGACCGTCAACGGCTCCCACGACCTGCACCTGCTCGGCTGGACCGGTGACTTCAACTACGCCGGGAACTTCATCGGCACGTTCTTCGGACGACCGAAGCCGGAGTTCGGGTTCGACAACCCGCAGCTGTTCCAGCAGATCGCCGCCGGGGACGCCGCCACCAGCCCGGAGGCGGGCGCCACCGCCTACCGGTCCGCGAACGCGGCGGTGATGGAGTACCTGCCTGCCGTCCCGATCAGCCACTCGCCGCCCGCGCTGGTGGTGCGGGAGGGCGTGCAGGGTCTCGTTCCGTCCCCGCTGACCGACGAGCGGTTCGTCACCGTCGGCGTGAACTGAGGCCGACCCCCGGGTGGCACCGTCCTGCGGGGCGGTGCCACCCTTAGCGCTCGTCTTCGGGGAGGATGAATGCTCCGGTTCGTCCTGCGCCGACTCCTGCAGGTGATCCCGACGCTGCTCCTCCTGTCGCTGCTGGTCTTCGCCTGGCTGCGCAACCTCCCGGGCGGACCGGCGGTCGCGCTGCTCGGCGATCGCGCGACGCCCGAGCGCGTCGCCGAACTCAATCGGCTCTACGGGCTGGACCAGCCGATTCCGCTGCAGTACCTGCAGTTTCTCGGCCGAGCGGTCACCGGCGACTTCGGGACCTCGTCCATCACGGGACAGCCGGTGCTGCTCGAGATCGCCCGGGCGCTGCCGGCCACCGTGGAGCTGTCGGTGGCGGCGCTGGTCCTCGCCGTCGGGCTGGGCATACCGTTGGGTTACCTCGCCGC
Source organism: Pseudonocardia sp. (assembly GCF_029263155.1). Classification (GTDB taxonomy): domain Bacteria; phylum Actinomycetota; class Actinomycetes; order Mycobacteriales; family Pseudonocardiaceae; genus Pseudonocardia. Next base: position 148,913 of record NZ_JAJCYB010000074.1, on the reverse strand, counting down.
CGTCAACCGGGGCCGCCCGCTGGACGCGGGCACCGTGATCGGGACCTTGGTGGGCGTCGCGGTGCCCGTGTTCTTCCTCGGCTACGTGCTGAAGGCCGTGTTCGCGGTGCAACTGGGCTGGTTCCCGCCCTCGGGACGCCAGTCGGTCCGCATCGATGCCACCGACGTCACCGGTTTCGCGATCCTCGACGGCCTGCTCACCGGGGAGTTCGACGCGACCCTCGACGCGCTCGTCCACCTCGTGCTGCCCGCCGTCGCGCTCGCGACGATCCCGCTCGCGGTGATCGTCCGCATCACCCGGGCATCGGTTCTGGACGTGACCGGCGCCGACTTCGTCCGGACCGCACGCTCCAAGGGGCTCACGCCGGGCACGATCCGCGGCAGGCACGTGCTGCGCAACGCGCTGCTCCCGGTGTCGACGACGGTCGGCCTGCAGGTGGGGCTGCTGCTCGCCGGCGCGGTGCTGACCGAGCGGGTGTTCGTCTGGGGCGGGCTGGGCACCCTGCTCGCCGAGGCGATCGAACGACGCGACTACCCGCGGCTGCAGGCGATCCTGCTCCTCGGGGCGCTGGTCTACATCGTCGTCAACCTGCTCGTCGACCTCTCCTACGCGATCATCGACCCGAGAGTGCGGCTGTAGCGATGGCGACGACATGGCTGGAGCGACGCCGGGCCCGCATCGACGACGTGGCCGGCGGCCGGAGCCTGAGCGTGGAGGCGTTGCGCAGGCTGCGCCGCGACCCGGTGGCGATCACGGGCGCGTCGATCGTCGGGCTGTTCGTCCTGGTCGCGGTGTTGGCCCCGGTGATCGCGCCGAACAACGCCACCGAGGCGTTCCCGCAGCTGCTCGACGAGCTTCGGCCGGGCCAGATCCCCGGCCCGCAGGAGGGTTTCCCGCTGGGCGGCGACCAGCTCGGACGCGACTTCTTCTCGCGGATGATCCTGGCCGCGCAGCAGACGCTGGTCGTCGGCGTGGTCGCGACGCTCATCGGACTCGCGGTCGGGCTGGTCATCGGTACCCTCGCCGGCGCGTTCGGCGGGTGGGTCGACAACGTCCTCATGCGGGTCACCGACGTCCTGCTCTCGATCCCGAGCCTGCTCCTCGCGATCTCCGTGGCGGCCCTGGCGGCCAGCCCCTCGCAGACCACGGTGATCATCGCGGTGTCGATCGTGGCGGTGCCGATCTTCGCGCGGCTGCTGCGTGGGGCGATGCTGGCCCAGCGGGACAGTGACCACGTCGTGGCGGTCACGGCGCTCGGGGTCCGGCGTTCCGCCGTCGTGCTGAGACACATGTTGCCCAATGCGCTCGGTCCGGTGATCGTGCAGGCCACCCTGACCCTGGCCACGGCCATCCTCGACGCCGCCGCCCTGTCCTTCCTCGGCCTCGGCGACGCCGACCCGGGCCGCGCCGAGTGGGGACTGATGCTCGCCCAGGCCCAGGCATATCTCGACGTGCGACCGGCCCTCGCGCTCTACCCGGCTTTCGCGATCATCGTGGTGGCGCTGGGCTTCACGCTGCTGGGCGAGTCGCTGCGCGAGGCACTGGACCCGAAGGGCAGCCGATGACCGCGTCGCTGCAGAAGTCGCCCGGCGGCACGCCGGCGGGGGAGCCGCTGCTGGCCGTGCGCGACCTCACCGTCGCCTTCACCCGGCGCGGCGAGCCGGACACGATCGCCGTCGACGGGGTCAGCTTCGACGTCGCCCCCGGACAGATCGTCGGGCTGGTCGGGGAGTCGGGCTGCGGCAAGTCCGTCACCTCCATGGCCATCACCCGCCTGCTCCCGGCTCGTGGCGTGCGGGTCACCGGCAGCGCCGTGATGGAGGGCGTCGACCTGTTGACGCTGCCGGAGAGCGCGATGCGGGAACGGCGCGGCCGCGACCTGTCGATGGTCTTCCAGGACCCGCTGTCCTCGCTGAACCCGGTCATCCCGATCGGGGTGCAGGTCACCGAGGTGCTCACGCGGCACCGCGGGATGCGCAAGGAGGCCGCCCGCACCGAGGCCGCCGACCTGCTCGACCGCGTCGGCATCCCCGACCCGCGCCGGCGCCTGGACTCCTACCCCCACCAGCTCTCCGGCGGGATGCGCCAGCGCGCGCTCATCGCGATCGCGCTGGCCTGCCGCCCCAAGCTGCTCATCGCCGACGAGCCGACCACCGCGCTCGACGTCACCATCCAGGCCCAGATCCTCGAACTGCTCAAGGAGATGGTGCGTGACACCGGCGCGGCACTGGTGATGATCACGCACGACCTGGGGGTCGTCGCCGGGCTGTGCGAGACGGTGAACGTGCTCTACGGCGGGCGGATCGTCGAGCGCGCGCAACGCCACCGGCTGTTCGGCACGCCGCGCCACCCGTACACGAACGGGCTGCTCGGTTCGATCCCACGCCTGGACGCGCCCGCGGGCGAGGACCTGACGGCCATTCCCGGCTCGGTCGCCGACAACCTGCCGTGGACCGACGCGTGCGCGTTCGCGCCGCGCTGCGCGCGGGCGATCGAGGTCTGCCGCACCACGACGCCGGAGCCCGACACCAGCGGCGGCCGCCTGCTGCGCTGTCACAACCCCGTCCCGGCGAACGCGGAATGAGGCGGCGATGACCACCGAGCCCCTGCTCGACGTCCGTGACGTCGCCGTCCACTTCCCGATCAAGCGCGGCCTGGTGCTGGACCGCACCGTCGGTCACGTCTACGCCGTCGACGGGGTGTCGCTGACGGTGCAGCGCGGCGAGACCTACGGGCTGGTGGGCGAGTCGGGCTGCGGCAAGTCCACGCTCGGGCGGGCCATCCTGCGGCTGGTCGACCCGACGTCCGGGCAGATCGTCTTCGACGGCACCGACGTGGCCTCGCTGAAGGGCGAGGAGCTGCGGCGGATGCGTCGGCGGTTCCAGATGGTCTTCCAGGACCCGCTGTCGTCGCTGGACCCCCGCCAGTCGGTGGAGTCGCTGCTGCTGGAGGGCATCAAGGCGCACGGGCTGTCGAAGGGTGACGCGGCCGACGGCGCGCGGCTGCGCGAGCTCGTCGAGCAGGTCGGGCTGCCGCGCTCGGCCCTGCGCCGCTACCCGCACGAGTTCTCCGGCGGCCAGCGCCAGCGCATCGGCATCGCCCGCGCGCTGTGTGTCGAGCCCGACCTCGTCGTCGCCGACGAGCCGGTGTCGGCCCTGGACGTCTCGGTGCAGGCCCAGGTGCTCAACCTGCTGAGCCGGCTGCAGCGGGAGCTGGGCCTGACCTACCTGGTCATCGCCCACGACCTGGCGGTGGTGCGCCACGTCAGCGACCGGATCGGGGTCATGTACCTGGGCGCGATCGTGGAGGAGGCGCCGAGCCAGGACCTCTACGACGACCCGCAGCACCCGTACACGCGCGCGCTGCTCTCAGCGGTGCCGGTGCCCGACCCGGAGCTGGAGGACCGCCGCGAGCGCATCCTGCTCACCGGCGACCTGCCGTCCCCGGCCGCGCCGCCCGCGGGCTGCCGCTTCCACACCCGCTGCCCGTGGCGCCAGCCCACCCGCTGCGACGACGAGCGCCCGCAGCTGCGCGTCCTCGACGGGTCGCCGGTCGGGCACCGGGTGGCCTGTCACTTCGCCGAGGACATCCGCAGCGGGACCCTCCAGCCGCACCGCGTGGACGCGGCCCCCGGGGACGACGTGCTCGCCGGTGGTGACGTGCCGCAGCCACCCGGATCGGTGACGGAGATCCTCGGCCACTGACCCCTCATATCGTGCCGGGTTGTGTTGTGCACCGTTGACTGCGTGACTGAGTGCTTGGGACAGTGGGGTTGCTCACACCACCACGTGCAACGAGGAGCGGACATGGCTGACGAGACCCTGTACGACCGGCTGGGAGGCATCTACGCGATCGCAGGAGCGGTCGACGTGTTGGTCGACCGGCTCTTCGAGAACGCCTCGGTCAACGCCAACGAGGCGGTGCACGCTCACCACGGGGTTCCTGCGAACGCTCCGGGCTACAAGTTCCTGGTCACGGCGTGGTCGGTGGAGGCGGCCGGCGGGCCGAAGTGCTATCCCGGCCTGGACATGACCAAGGCCCACGAGACGATGGCCATCACCCCGGAGCAGTTCGACGCCGTCGCCTTGGAGATCGCATCCACCCTGAACTTCCTCGGCGTGCCCGCGGCCGAGCACAAGGAGTTCATGGACATCATCGAGAGCTACCGCCCGCAGGTGGTCACGGCGGCGGCCTGACGTCCACCGGTCGCCGAACGGGGGATCACCGAGCGTCGGTGATCCCCCGTTCGCCGTGGTGGTGCTCACCCGGACGCGCGGTATCTCCGGGCCTCGTGGTCGCTCGTACAGGACACCGAGGAAGGGTGGGACATGGACAGCGACGTCTGGGTTACCGTCAGCGCTCCGCGAGACCCGCGGGCGTGGCGGACCATGGATGGGGCGAGTGGAACCGACCGAAGTGGCGGACACCGTGCGGCGGGCCGCAGCCGGCGACAAGGACGCGTGGGACGGGCTGGTGACGAGCTTCGGCCGGCTGGTGTGGTCCATCGCCGCCGCTCACCGGTTGGGTCCGGCGGACTCCGCGGAGGTCTCGCAGACCACGTGGTTGCGGCTGGTGGAGAACCTGGACCGGATCTCCCAGCCCGAGCGCCTCGGCGGCTGGCTGGCCACCACGGCGCGCCGCGAGTCGCTGCGGCTGCTGCGCCTGCGGGGACGCGAGTTCCCGACCGACGACGAGTCCCGGCTGGACCTCGATGCCGTCGGCCACGCGCCCACGCCGGAGTCGCTGACGATGGACCGCGACCGCGACCGCAGGCTCTGGCACGCGTTCGCCGCGCTCCCCGAGAACTGCCGGGTGCTGCTGCACATGGTGATCGTCGTCGGGCCGCCCTACGCGGAGGTCGCGCAGGCACTGGACATGCCCATCGGCAGCATCGGCCCCACCCGCGCCCGCTGCCTGGAGCGGCTGCGACGGCTGCTCGCGGCCGGCGGGACGACGAGCGCGGCGGAGTGCTGAGATGAACGCCGATCCCGAGTTCGGGGACCGCGCCCTGCTCGACGAGCTGGCCGCCCTGCTGCGCGGGCGGAACGAGCCGCCCCCCGAGGTGCTCGACGCCGCCCGGGAGGTCTTCACCTGGCGCACCGTGGATGCCGAGATCGCCGCCCTGACCTACGACTCCCTGCTCGACGACGTCGCGGTCGCGGTCCGCGCGGCGGCGCAGCCCCGGATCCTCACGTTCGAGTCCGACGGCCTCACGGTCGAGGTGGAACTCGACGCCACGCCGTCCGGGCGGCGGTTGCTCGGGCAGCTGATCCCGGCCCAGGCCGCTGAGCTGGAGCTGCGCAGTGCGGAGACCGTCGTGGGTAGCTCCGTCGCCGACGATCTGGGCCGGTTCGCCGTGCCGGTCCCCTCCGGCACCGCCCGGGTATGGCTGCGCTGTCGCCTCGCCGACGGGACCGTCGTGGAGACCGCCTCCGCCGCGATGTGACGCGGCGGCCGGTCGCGGTACCGGCAGCCTGCCGGGATGCCGATACCGCGTCCGGGTCCGGGTCCGGTCAGGTTCCCGGCAGGATCTCGACCGTCCACCCGTACGGCGAGCCGGCCGCGGCCGGCGTCGCGTCCGCCTCGAGCAGCTTGAGCGCCTGGCGCGGCCCGACCCCCACGTTCTGGCTGCAGATCCGGGCGACCGCCCCGGCGATCTGCGGCGCGGCGAACGACGTCCCGCTCCAGACCGCCCACGGGTTGGGCGGATGGAACGTGTCGGGCGTGGGGTCGCCGATGAGTGGCCCGTCCTCGGTGCCCACGACGTAGGTGGACGCGACGCCCTCGCCGATCGTGGAGCAGGTCACCCACCGACCGTGGCTGGACCACGGCGCGGGAGCGCCCGCGGCGTCGAGCGCGGCGACGGCGACGACGTTGGGGTGGGTCTCGGCGAACGCCGCGGGCCACACCTTCGTGGTCGAGGCGTCGTTGCCCGCCGCGCACACGATCAGGACCTCCGGGTTGTCCTGCAGGAGCTCGTCGACCACGTCCTGCAGCGCGATCGGCGGGTTCCCGTCCTCGGTCGCCGTGCCCAGCGACAGGTTCAGGATCATCGCTCCCTGCCGCACCGCCAGGCGCATCTTGTCCGCGACGTCGAACGAGGTCGTGATCCCGTCGCTGTCGGCCACGCGGTAGCTGCCGATCGCGGCGGGCGGCACGACCTGCTGGACGATGCCCACCACGGACGACCCGTGGCCGGCGTCGGCGTCGAGCAGGCCGAGGGTCGGGAAGATGTCGAGCGGGTCGACATCGGCGGGAGCGATGTTCGCCCCGAGGTAGCCGTCCGTGCGGCCGGCGTTGCTGATCCCGCTGTCGAGGACGGCGATCGCGGGTGGCGGGGACTTCTGTGGGAACTCGACGGCCGGGAAGCGCCGGGCGCCCGTCGTCGGCTCGGGGCCGCCCTCACCCTTCATCCAGGCACCGAGCGGTGCGACATGGTCGACCGAGACCGGCGCCCCGTCCTTGCGGATCCGCGCGGCGAGTGCGGCGATGCCGTCGGGAGCCGCTCCCGCCGGGACGTCGAGCAGGGTGACGTTGCCGGTCCGCCCGGCCTCGGTGATGCCCAGCCGCCGCAGCACCTCCCGGTTGGCCGCCAGGTCACGCTCCCGGATCAGGAGCCGCCCGGACGCGGCCACGAGATCGGGTCCGTCGGCCCGGGGCACGAGCTCGACCTGCACCGACCGCGGTGCGCCTGCGCGCCGCTCGCGGATACGTCCGACGATCCGCCGCCGTTCGGCGTCGTCGGTCGCCAGACGCAGCAGGCTCGCCGCCTGCTTGACCACCTCGCGGCGCTCGCGCTGCCGCTGCTCGCGGGTCCGTTCGTCCGGGTAGTCGTGGGTCGGGAAGGGCATCTTCGGGGGTGTCGCCATGGGTTTCCTCTCCTCGACGCGCCGAGCCGTCGTGGGCAGAATCCTCCCGGTGACCGGCGCCGATGACGAGAGCCCAGACGGTGCACTGCTGATACGGGCAATCGCCGCCCACGACGGCGTCGTGGGTGATCCGGCCGGGTTCGAGACCGAGGCGCGCTCGGTGGTCCGGGAAGCCCGGCGCGCCGGGGCGGTGGAGGCCCTGGTCGTGGCCCTCCGCGCGGTCGCGTGGTCCGAGCGCGCACAGCAGCGCAACGTCGCCGCCCTGCGCCTGCTGATGGAGGCGAGTCGGTTGGCCCGCCGCGGCGGGCTGCCGCACCGGCTCGGTGAGGTGCTGACGACCCGGGCGGCGGTGAACCTGGAGCTGGGGAAGACGACGGCGGCGCGCCGGGACCTGCACCGCGCGGGCGAGCTGGTCACCGCGGCCGACTCCCCGGATCTGCAGCTCAAGCGAGCCGTCCTGCTCTGCAACGTCGGGCACGTCGCGTCCGGCGCGGAGATCCTGCGGGAGATCCTGTCCGCCCCGGCGGCCCCGGTCGACGTCCGCACGCGGGCCGCCAACAACCTGGCGCTGGCCGAGTCGTTGTCGGGCGAGTTCGACCGAGCCCTGGAACACATCGACCTGGCCGCGGCGCTGGCCCGCGAGGTCGGGCCCGCGTTCGTGGGCTTCGTGGCGCACAACCGGGGGGTGGTGCTGGCCCAGTCGGGCCGGCTCTCCGAGGCGCTGCGCCAGTTCGACGAGGCCGTCCAGCTGCTCACCGCCGCCGGGCTGCCGCTGGGGGAGTTCTACGCCGAGCACACCGAGACGCTCCTCGCGCTGCGGGCCCTCCCCGAGGCGGCCGAGCTCGGCCGCCGCGCGGCGGACGCGCTCGAGCTCAACGACGTGCCGCTGATCGCGGCCGAGGCCCGGCTGCGGCTCGCCGAGGTCGTCCTGCACGCCGGTGACGCCGAGCAGGCCCGGGCCGAGGCGGACCGCGCGATCGGTCAGTTCCGCAGCCAGCGCCGGAACGGGTGGGTCGCGCTGGCCACCGTCGTCTCGGTCGAGGCGGGCCGGCAGTCCGCGCGGTCGCAGGCCCAGGACGTGGGACGGATCTGCCGGGCCGCGGACACCCTGGGCAGATCGGGGATGGTGGCCGGCGCGGTCGCGGCCGACATCGTCGCCGGACGGGTCGCGTCCGCGGCGGGCCGCTCCGGGACCGCCCGCAGGCGGTGGATGTCCGCGTACGACCGGTCCCGTGAGGGCCCGGTGCTCCTGCGGCTCCAGGGCCGCCTGGCCGCGGGTCTCGCAGCGGCCGCGGCGGACGACGGCGCGGGGGTCCTCGCCCACTGCCGGGCCGGCCTCGACGACCTGGCCGCACATCGCGCGGCGCTCCCGTCGATGGAGCTGCGCGCGCTCGCGTCGGGACACGGTGTGGAGCTGGGCCGGCTGGGGCTGGGCGTCCTGCTGCGGTCACGACGCCCGGCCCGGACGTTCGACTGGACCGAGCGCACCCGCGCCGCGGCGCTGCTCGTGGCCGATCCGCCGGCGCCCGACGCCGTGATCGAGGAACGGGCGGCGCTCGCGGCGCTGCGCGCGGAGCTGGCCGAGGCCCGCCGCGGGACCGGCGTGGAACCGGCGGCGCTGCTCGCGCGGCAGGCGGCGGGGGAGGCCCGTATCCGGCGGGCCACCTGGAGCCGCCGGGCCTCGCCCGGCACGCCGGGGGCGGTGGTCCCGGCCTCCGCGGTGCGGGACCTGCTCGAGGACCGCGTCCTCGTCTCCTACGTGCGCCACGGCGCGGACCTGCTCGCTCTCGTCGTGGACCGGACCCGGACCCGGGTCGTCGAGCTGGGCCCGCTGGCGCCGCTGCGGTTCGAGTCGGACTCCCTGCTGTTCGCGCTGCGCCGGTTGACCAGACCGGGCCGTCCCGCAGCGCTGGAGGGTGCCCGCGCGAGCGCCGAGCACGCGCTGGCCACGCTGCGGCGGCTCGCCGTCGGGCCGCTCGGCCTGGACCCGGACGTGCCCCTGGTGGTGATACCGACCAGCGACACCCACCGGGTCCCGTGGTCCGCCCTGCACGACGGGCCGGTGGGCGTGGCCCCGTCCGCGTCCCTGTGGGCGGCCACCCGGCGACGCCGCGGCGCGCCCGCGTCGGTGCTCGTCGTCGCCGGTCCCGATCTGCCCGGTGCGGAGCCGGAGGCGGCCGCGGTGGCGGCCTGCCACACCGGAGCGGTCGTGCACACCGGGTCGGCGGCGACGACCGCGTCCGTGCTGGAGGCCATGTCCGGCGCCGGGCTGGTGCACCTGGCCTGCCACGGCGTGCTCCGGTCGGACAACCCGATCTTCTCGTCGTTGCAGATGGCGGACGGGCCCCTGACGCTGCACGAGCTCGACCTGCGCGGCATCGCGCCCGCCCGGATGGTGCTCGCGTCCTGCGACTCCGCGGCGGACACCAGCTATGCGGGGGACGAGGTGCTCGGCTTCGTCGGCGCCCTGCTGTCGCGCGGCACGGCGGGCCTGGTCGCGAGCATCGTTCCGGTGGGTGACTCGGAGTCGATCGCGCTGGCCGCCCACCTGCACCGGGGGCTCGCCGACGGGCTCCGGATGACCGATGCGCTGCACCGGGCCCGCGCCGCCCTGGACACCTCGGACCCGCGCGGGTTCGTCAACTGGTGCGGGTTCACGGCCTACGGTGGGGCCTGACGTGCCGCCGTGGCGGGGAAGGCGGCATCGCACGCTCGACGAGCGCGCCGTGTCGCGTGACATGCTGGGATTCCCGCGGTCGACGCCAGGCGCGGGAGAAGGTGGGACATCGTGTGCGGGATCGTGGCCGCCTACGGCAACATCGACCCTGACAGGTGCGAGCGGATGCTCGCGCGGATCGCGCACCGCGGACCCGACGACACCGGGGTCCACAAGGTCGACGGGGCGTGGCTCGGGCACCAGCGGCTCTCGATCATCGACGTCAGCGGCGGGCACCAGCCGCTGTCCGACCTCGACGAGACGGTGTGGATCGTCGGCAACGGTGAGATCTACAACCACGAGCGGCTCACCTCGCGGCTGCCCGACGGGGTGCTGATGTCGAAGTCGGACACCGAGGCCGCGCTGCACGCGGTGATGCGCGGCGGGCCCGCGGCCGTGGCCACGCTGAACGGGATGTTCGCGATCGCCATGGTCACCGCCGACGGCGGTGGCCTGGTCGCGCGCGACCCGATGGGTGTCAAGCCGCTGTACTGGGTCGACGACGGTGACGTCACGGTGTTCGCCAGCGAGCTGCGGGCCTTCGACGAGGTCGACCGGCCACGCGTGCAGGCGTTCCCGCCCGGCTCGCTGTGGACACCCGGCGCGGGCGTCGTGCGCTTCGCCGACGCGGTGCCCGTCGAGGTCCGGCCCGCGCGCCGGGCACGGTACGAGACGTGGGACAACGTCGTGCTCGACGAGGTCCGCGACGCCGTGGTTGCCGCGGTGCGGCGACGGATGATGAGCGACGTCGGCGTCGGGGTGTTCCTGTCCGGCGGCCTGGACTCGGCGCTGGTCGCGGCCATCGCCGCCCGTGAGGCGCACGAGCGCGGGGAGGTCCTGCCGACCTTCGCCGTCGGCACCCCGGGCAGCGCCGACCTCGTCGCGGCGGCCCGCGTCGCCCGCCACGTCGGCAGCGACCACCACGAGATCGAGGTCACCGCCGACGCCATCGCCGAGGCGCTCGACGAGGCCGTCACCGTCATCGAGCACTTCGACCCGGCGCTGGTCCGCAGCGCCGTGCCGAACCTGCTGCTGGCGCGCGAGGCGTCACGGAAGGTGAAGGTGGTGCTCACCGGGGAGGGCGCCGACGAGCTGTTCGCCGGGTACTCCTACGTGCACACCGACGAGTTCGCCGACCCGGACGCGCTGCACGCCGAGCTGGTGCGCAGCCTCGAGCAGTTGCACGGCCTCAACCTGCAGCGCTGCGACCGCACCACCATGTTCTACGGCCTGGAGGCGCGCGAGCCGTTCCTCGACGCGGCGCTCGTGCGCACCGCACTCGCGCTGCCGCCGGAGTGGAAGCAGTGCACGACGGCGTCCGGCGCCCGCCCGGAGAAGGCGCTGCTGCGCGAGGCGTTCACCGGCTGGCTGCCCGAGGACCTGCTGTGGCGGGGCAAGGAGCAGTTCGGCGACGGCTCGGGCGCGGGCACGGTGCTGGCCGCGCTCGCCGCGCAGCGCGTGGCCGGCACCGACGCCGGCCGGGCGCCGGAGGCCCCGGCCCACTGCTGGCCGCTGCGCAGCGACGAGGAGGTCATGTACTTCGCGATCTGGAACCGGGAGTTCGCCGGGATCCGGGCGGACGCGACGCTGGAGCCGTTCGCCACCGCGTAGCCCGCGGGCACCGGGGGCGGCCCGGCCGCTCGCGGGCCCCGCGTGCCCGGCGGGTGACCCGCCCGGGATGATCGGGATGTGATGATCTCTCCTTCCCGCTCGACCGCCCGCGCCGTGGCGGTGCTTGCGCTGGTCGTCGCCGCCGGAGGCTGCGCCGCCGCGCCGGACCCGGCGCCGGCCCCGTCCACGAGCCCCTCGGCGCCCCCGTCCACGAGCCCGGCGCCCGTCTCGGAGACGTCCTCCGCCCCGGCCGCGCAGGCGCGCTGCACCGCGGCGGACCTGACGGTCGGCCTGGGTGAGCCTGCGGGCGAGGGGCAGCGCACGGTGCCGATCGTCTACACCAACTCCTCGGCGCAGCCCTGCGGGATCCGGGGCGTGCCGGGCGTCGACCTGGTGGGGCCCCCGGACCCCAACGGGGAGACCTACCAGGTGCTGCGGCCGGGAGCCACCGACGAGCGCCCGGAGGAGACGCTGCGTCCCGGGGAGAGCGCCACCGCGACGCTGACCTACCTCACCTACGAGCCCGGCTCGGTCGGCTCGCTGGGGTCCACGGAGTGGGTGCCGGCGCGGGTCGTGACGACGCCCCCCGGCGACACCGCGCAGCTGACGGTGCCGTGGACGTCGGGGGACACCGTGCTGCGTCAGGACAGCGCCACCCGTCCCGGCACCTTCGTCGGGCCCCTGACGGTGGATTCCTGACGGTGGACTAGAGGTCGCCGCCCTCCTCGAGGAGCCGGTCGATCTCGCGGCGCAGCAGCCCCAGGCGGGCCTCGCGGACCAGCGGGATGCCGCGGCGCCTGCGCCGGACCTCGGCGACGTCGATGTCGATGGTCAGCAGGTGCTCCTCGAACTCCTTCGCCTCGGCGATCACCTCGCCCCAGGGGTCGACGACGTGCGAGCCGCCCCAGAAGCGCAGCTGGCCCTCGGCGCCCACGCGGTTCACGAACACCACGTAGAGCTGGTACATCCGGCCGTAGAACCGGGTGATGCCCTGCCAGTAGTCGCGGGAGTCGTAGTGGTCGGGGAACATGCTCTGCGCGCTGGCCGCCGGCACCAGCATGATCATCGCGCCGTCCTGGGTGGACAGGAACGCGAGCTGGGGCTGCCAGGCGTCGTTGCAGATCAGCGTGGCCGCGCGGTGCCGCCCGCCCTGCACGGGGTAGGCGCGCGAGGTCTGGCCGGGAAGGAAGTGCTTGCGCTCCTCGAAGATCGAGTAGTTGGGCAGGTAGAGCTTGCGGTGGACGTGCACCAGCTTCCCGCCCTCGAAGTAGGCGGCGCTGTTGTAGGTGTGCAGGCCGTGCGCCTGCGCCTCGGGGAACCCGACGAGCAGCCCGCCGCGGGCTTGCGCGGCCAGGCCGGTGAGCCGCTCGTCGTCCAGCGGCATCGACACGTCGTCGGCGATGTCGGCCATGGAGAACCCGGTCAGCGACAGCTCCGGGAACACCACGAGATCCGCGCCCTCGTCGTTGGCCTCCGCGATCGCCCGTTCGGCCCGCGCGATGTTGGCCTCCACGTCGCCGAGGACGGCGTCCACCTGAGCCATGGCGATTCGCATGCCGCTCATTGTGCGGCCGCGTGCCGTGGCGCGGGCACCGCCCCGGTCGTGCAACACCGGCGTAACCTCCAGCCGGTCCGGCGCCCGATCCGGGTGCGGAGCAGGACACGGAGGACCCGATGGACGAACCGACCCGTCGCTCGCTGCACGGGGTGGCCGAGCTGCTGATCGCCGGCCCGCAGCACCGCGCCCACGGCACCATCCGGCTGCGGGTGACCCCCGGCGGGTTCGGCGGGGTGGCCGTCCCGCTGCGGGTGGAGGGCACCGACCTCCTCTGGGACGGCGGGCGCGCACCGCTGGCCGGCACCTACCGCGAGCTGGCCGCGGCGGTGGGGGTCGTGGCGGGCGCGCCGGAGGGCGTCTACCACGACACGACCGGCATCGACCCGGACACCGACATCTCCGTCGACCCGGCCGCCGCCGCCGAGATCACCGGCTGGTTCGCCCGCGGCGACGCCGGCCTGCGCGCGTTCGCCCCCGACCAGGAGCCGGTGCTGTGGCCCGAGCACTTCGACCTGGCGATCACCGCGGACGAGGTCAACTACGGCATCTCGCCCGGCGACGACGCCCACCCCGAGCCCTACGCCTACGTGGGCCCGTGGACGCCGCGCGAGGGCCCGTTCTGGAACGCGGGCTTCGGCGCCCTGCGGCCGGCGACCGACCTGCCCGACGCGGCCGCGGTGGCGGCGTTCTTCGCCGAGGGCCGGTCCGCCGCCGCGTCATGATCGACGTCTGTGGTGCGATAGCGACAGATATGTCGCGTTCGCACCGCATCCGCCGCTAAAGCCGGCGCCGCGGCGGTGACTGTGAGCAGGGTGGGCTCGGGGCCGGTCGATGACCGGCCGCCGTCACCTCGACGTCGACGAAGCCCGCCGCGGCCAGGGCTGCGGTGATCTGCTCGGCCGTCCAGAAACGCTACCTCATCGCGCGGTTCACGGCCGACACCACGGCCTTGAGCGACGCGCTGACGATCGATCCGTCGACGCCGACGCCCCAGAGCACCTTGCCCTCCACCGTGCACTCGACATAGGCCGCGGCGCGGGCGTCGTCACCGGAGGACATCGCGTGCTCGTGATAGTCGAGGATCCGCACGTCGAAGCCGATGCCGGCCAGCCCGTCGACGAACGCGGCGAGCGGGCCGTTGCCGCGGCCGACGATCTCGTGCAGGTCGTTCTCGACGCGCACGGTGGCCACGATCTCGTCGGTGCCCTCGCCGTCGCTGGTCAGCCGGTGGCGGATCAGCTTGAGCGGGGTGACGCGGTCGAGGTACTCGGTCTCGAAGACGTCGCGCATCTCCTTGGGCGAGACCTCGCCGCCCTCGGAGTCGGTGACCTCCTGGATGACCTTCGAGAACTCGATCTGCAGCCGTCGTGGCAGGTCCAGCTGGTGCTCGGCCTTCATGATGTAGGCGACGCCGCCCTTGCCGGACTGCGAGTTCACCCGGATCACGGCCTCGTAGCTGCGGCCGATGTCCTTGGGATCGACCGGCAGGTACGGCACCTCCCAGCGGTAGGCGTCGACGTCCGTGCCGGCCTCGGCCGCTCCGGCCTCCATCGCCGCGAAGCCCTTGTTGATCGCGTCCTGGTGGCTGCCGGAGAACGCGGTGTAGACCAGGTCGCCGCCCCACGGGTGGCGCTCGGCCACACCCAGCTGGTTGCAGTACTCGACGGTGCGCCGGATCTCGTCGATGTCGGAGAAGTCGATCTGCGGGTCGACGCCCTGGGTGAACAGGTTCATCCCCAGCGTCACCAGGTCGACGTTGCCGGTGCGCTCGCCGTTGCCGAACAGGCAGCCCTCGATGCGGTCGGCGCCCGCCTGGTAGCCGAGCTCGGCCGCGGCCACCGCGGTGCCGCGGTCGTTGTGCGGATGCAGGCTCAGCACGATCCCGTCGCGGCGGGCCAGGTTGCGGTGCATCCACTCGATGGAATCGGCGTAGACGTTGGGCGTGGCCATCTCCACCGTCGCCGGCAGGTTGACGATCATCGGCGACTCGGCCGTGGGCTGCCAGACCTCGCTGACGGCGTTGCAGACGTCGACGGCGTACTGGAGCTCGGTGCCGGTGTAGGACTCGGGGGAGTACTCGAAACGCCAGTCGGTGGCCGGGTACTTCTCGCTGAACCGCAGCACCTCCTCCGCGCCGTCGGTGGCGATCTTGGAGATGCCGGCGCGGTCGGCCCGGAACACCACACGGCGCTGCAGGATCGACGTGGAGTTGTAGAGGTGCACGATCGCGCGCGGCGCACCCTCGCAGGCCTCGTAGGTGCGCTCGATCAGCTCCGGGCGGGCCTGGGTCAGCACCTGGATCGTGACGTCGTCCGGGATCAGGTCCTCGGTGATGATCTCGCGGACGAAGTCGAAGTCGGTCTGGCTCGCGGCCGGGAACCCGACCTCGATCTCCTTGTAGCCCATGCGGACGAGCAGCTCGAACATCCGGCGCTTGCGGCTCGGGCTCATCGGGTCGATCAGCGCCTGGTTGCCGTCGCGCAGGTCGACCGCGCACCACAGGGGGGCCGTGGTGATGCGGGTGTCGGGCCAGGTGCGGTCGGGCAGCGACACCGGCTCCACCAGCTCGTGGAACGGCCGGTAGCGATCGACGGGCAGGTGCGAGCCGCGCTGCCGGTTCCAGGCGGGCTGGGCGTCGGGGACGGGCAGCGACGGGGTGCGCAGCCCGCTGGTCGCGGCAGCGGTGTAGGAGTCGGGCGAGGTGGTCATGCGAGTGTGCTCCAGATGTGGCCGATCGGGGTGAGACCGGCGCACGCCGAGAACCCGCGACGAGGGGCCGGTCGGTCAGACCCCGCCGCGGCAACCAAGGAGCAGGCGCGCCACGATGCCCACCCTAGCCGCATCCCGGCGCCCGCTGCCAACCCCCCGACCTGCCGGCGTCGCCGGAGCGGGTGGGATCACCCGCTGGGCAGGTGGCCGTCCTCGACCGCCCGCCGGTAGAGCTCGATCTTCGTCGGCGCCCCGCGACCGGCCCTGTGGTACTTCTCCCTGATGCGGTCCACATAGGATTTCACGGTGCCTTCGCTGATCTCCAGCCGGAGAGCGACCGACTTGAGCGGCATACCGCCTGCGTACATCTGCAGCGTGCGCAGCTCCTGGCGGCTGAACTCCGGTCGGCTCGGCTCGGGCTCGGCCAGGAGGGCCAGTGCGAGGGACTGCGTCATGTAGGTCCCACCGGCGTGGATCTGTTCGACGGCCTCCACCATCTGCGCCGCGGTGGCCGACTTGGGTACGTAGCCCATCGCCCCGCAGCGCAGGACCTCCCGGACGACCGTCGGCTTCTCGTTCTCGCTGACGACGACGACCCGGGAACCGGCATCGGTGAGCACCTGGATGTTCTGTTCGACGGTGGTCCGGTCGCCGAGGTTCAGATCGAGCAGGACGACGTCGGCACCCCAGCCCGGGCCCGATCGGAGTGCGCCGACGGTGCATGTGGAGTCGAGTACGGTGATCCGTTCGGACGTGCCGGCCAGCCAGGCGACGAGGCCGTCACGCACCAACTCGTGATCGTCAACCAGTGCGACGGTGATCCTGGACACAGAGGAAGGATCGCACCCGGGACCCGATCCGTTGCACGCCGGCCCGGATCGGGCAGCAGGATCACCCCGGAAGAGGGGGTCGGTGGGCAGCTGTGGCGCCGGGAGGGCGCTCCAGGAGGTTGGGGGCGAGCAGGGCCGGGGCGGCCGTACAGCGCAGCCGGAAGTCGTACCACCACTGTCCGTCGGGTCCCGTCTGGAACGAGCCGCTCTCGCGCTCCCCGCACGGCGGCGCGATGTCCGCACCCGCCAGCACGACCAGCGCCTGCGGGCCCGCGGCGTCTGCGCGGTCGGCGAGCAGGGTGACCTGCAGTGAACCGCCGGCGGCGCCCTCGCACAGCCGCCGGATCGTCCCGACGAGTGCGATCCGCTCGGTCTCCAGCAGGCGATGTCCGACGTCCTGGTCGCGCACGGTGATCCGGACCGGGCTGCCGGTGGGCAGCAGCCCGGTCAGGATCGACTCGGCGCTGTCGTCGAGGTTGGCGCGCAGGGCAGCAGCCAGCCGTCGGCAGGTGTCCGCCAGCTCGGGATCGTGCGGGGACCGGCGGCCGTGGGCCAGGTCCTCCAGCACCGGCGCGATGGTGGCCACCCAGTCCCGCGAGCGGACCGTCCGTTCCCCCTCGACGGCATCGAGGACCCTGTGGCGCTCCGCGATCGCCTCGGCGCGCGAGCGGCTCTCGCGCGCGTTGGCGGCGCTGTGGCGCAGCGCGACGACCAGTGCGAGTCCGGAGGTGGCGGCCGCAACCGGCAACGCGATGTCCAACGCCGTCGCATGCAGCGTGAGGGTGCTCGGTCCGGAGCGGGACAGTCCGATGGCACTGCTGACCGTCAGAGCGGCGAGGATGGTGACGGCCTCCTCCACGGGCCGGGCGAAGGCCAGCAACATCGGTACCGCAGCGCCCCACCCGCACATCCACGCGGCTTCGCCGAAGGGCGAGGTCGAGGCGACCTCGGCGATGAGGGTCAGGTTGAGGACGACCACCGCGACACCCGCCAGTAGCGCGACGGTCGGCGAGATCCCGGAACGGCCGCGCCGCCACAGCCCGGCGATCAGGGCCAGCGACGCGACGTAGACGCCCGCCGCGACCGCCGGTCGCTGGTACTCCGACCACTGTTGCGCCAGGGCGATCAGCGGCCAGATGCTCACCACGGTGAGGCCCGCCGCCAGCGGAGCCCCGACGAAGGGCTGCAACTCCCGCCAGCGGTCGGCCGCGCGTTCCCGCGACCACCGACCGCTCATCGTGGCCACCGCAGGGTGACCGTCGTACCGGCCTCCGTCCCCGACCGCACCGTGGCGAGCCCGCCCACGTCGCCGAGGCGTTCGACGAGCGATCGGCGGGTGCCGAGGCGATCCTGGGCGGCGGCCCGCAGCCCGATCCCGGCGTCGACCACCCGGACCTCCACGCCGCCCGGCCAGGAGCGCACCTGCACCTGCGCGCATCCGGCGCCACTGTGGCGCCGGGCGTTGGTGAGCGCCTCGCGCGTCGCCCGGGCGAGCGACCGGGCGACGACCGGTGGGAGCTGCACCTGTGGCGCGGTGACGGTGAGCCGCACCGGGAACCCCGTCGCGACGAACGGTTCGACGATCGCTTCGAGCTGCTCGCGCAGACCGGTGGGTGGACCCGTGCCCTGGCCGCCCCGGCTGCGCAGGAACCGGGCGTCGGCGGCGCACCGCTCGCGGAGCGCGGCGGTGTCGGCCAGGCTCGCCCGGCCCAGGGCGGACAGCGTGCTCAGCACGGTGTCGTGCACCTCCCGCTCCAGCTCGCGCCGTTCGGCCCGGGCCGCAGCGGCCGCCCGGTCGGCGACGGTGGCCGTGGCGACCTCGTCGAGAGCGCGTTCCTCGGCGGAGGCGAACCGACGGGCGACGTGTCCACCGGCGATCGCAGAGCCGAGGATCACGGTCTGGATGGCGGACTCGGTCAGCAGCAGCCAGCTGGTCCCGGGACGCATCGCGAACGGCCCGAGCGTGCTGCCGGTGATCAGGATGGCCCCCAGCACGAGCGCGACAGGGGGCGCGGCGAGGAAGCCGACCCCGACGATCGCGATCACCACCACCGGCAGGACCGCGGTGCTCGCGTCGCGTACGGCCGAGTCGGTCGCGATGGCCGCGCCGATCGCGGAGCCGCCGACGACCAGCGTGAACAGGACCCGGGCCGAGGTGCCGAACCGGCCGACCAGGCACAGCCACACGGCGGCGGCGGTCCATCCGAACACCACCGGGGCAACGGCGAGCCACCACCAGGCCGGGTAGAGCGAGCGGCCCAGCACCGCGGTCGCCAGCGCGACCACCAACGCGACGGCCAGACCCGCCCCGATCGCGCGTTGCAGAGCGAGATCGAAACGCTGCAGCGCGTCGCGATGCCCGCTCCGGCCCGTGGCGGTTCTCATCGCACCTCCGGTGATTCGCCGGCGGGCCCCACCCGACGTCGCGGTGCGGCACGCACCCGGACGGCGGGAGCCGGCGGGTCCGGTCCTCGGGTGTGCGGGACCGCGTTCGGTCGGCCCGGACCGGCGGAGCGACACCCGATGCCGCCCCCTCCGCGTCCGACCGGATGTCGCCCCGACCGCTCCCCATGGTGCCGCCCAGCGGTTCGACCGCGCCTGTCCGCTCTTTGGGGGCAGCGGGGTCCGGCCGGAACGCTGTCACCCGACTGGGTGATACCCACGGGTAGGTCGGTGCGGCCGATTGCTGCCACTATGGCGGTCTTCGGTCGGGGAGGTCTTGTGGCAGTGGGTACCACGGCACGTCGGGGCATCGATGCTCTCGGCAACGTCCTGCGCATCATCGGTATGGCCATCGTCGGCGTGCTCGTCGTCTTCATCGTGCTCACGTTGCTGGACGCGAACCCCGAGAACGGGCTCACCCGGATCGTGACCGACCTCGCGAGCACCTTCAGTCTGGGCCTGGGCAACCTCTTCCAGCCCGAGGAGCCCAAGGTGGGTGTGGTGCTGAACTACGGCACCGCCGCGCTGATCTGGTTCGCGATCACCGCGGTCGTCGTCCGCCTGGTGCGCCGCGCCTCCTGAGGCTCCCGCCCGCGGTGTGGCGGGGGTCATTGCGTTCTGCGCTGTCCGGTTCCGCCGGTAGGGTCGTCTTCCGACCAGATACTCGACGGCCCCGACTGGTGGCCAGGACTGGAGGTCGGCTCGTGGCCCTCGTCGTGCAGAAGTACGGCGGATCATCCGTCCAGGACGCGGAGCGGATCAGGCGAGTCGCGGAGCGCATCGTCCGGACGCACAAGGAGGGCAACGACGTCGTCGTCGTGGTGTCCGCCATGGGCGACACCACCGACGAGCTGCTCGACCTCGCCGAGCAGGTCTCCCCCTCACCGCCGCCGCGGGAGATGGACATGCTGCTCACCGCCGGTGAGCGCATCTCGAACGCGCTCGTGGCGATGGCGATCCACGGCCTCGGGGCGCAGGCCCGCTCGTTCACCGGCTCCCAGGCCGGCATGATCACCACGGCGAAGCACGGCGACGCGCGGATCGTGCAGGTCACGCCCGGCCGGCTGCGCGAGGCCCTCGACGAGGGCTCGATCGTCCTCGTGGCCGGCTTCCAGGGCGTGAGCCAGGACTCGAAGGACGTCACGACGCTGGGGCGTGGCGGTTCCGACACCACCGCCGTCGCGCTGGCCGCGGCGCTGGAGGCCGACGTCTGCGAGATCTACACCGACGTCGACGGCATCTTCTCCGCCGATCCGCGCATCGTCGGGGACGCGCGGCACATCGACCGGATCACCTACGAGGAGATGCTGGAGATGGCGGCCTGCGGGGCGAAGGTCCTGCACCTGCGCGCGGTGGAGTACGCCCGTCGCTACAACGTCCCGCTGCGGGTGCGCAGCTCGTACAACGACAAGCCGGGCTCGCTCGTCACCGGCTCGATCGAGGAGATCCCCTTGGAGAACGCGATCATCACCGGGGTCGCGCACGACCGGTCCGAAGCCAAGATCACCGTGACGGACGTCCCGGACACCCCCGGCATGGCCGCGCGGATCTTCCGCACGGTCGCCGACGCCGACATCAACATCGACATGGTGTTGCAGAACGTGAGCCGCACCTCCGACCGGCTGACCGACATCACGTTCTCGCTGCCGCGTACCGACGGGCAGCGTGGCGTCGACGCCCTCAAGGCCGTGCAGTCCGAGATCGGGTTCGCCGAGGTGCTCTACGACGCCGAGGTCGGCAAGGTCTCGCTGGTCGGTGCCGGGATGCGCAACCACCCGGGCGTCACCGCCACCTTCTGCGAGGCCCTGTCGCAGGCCGGGATCAACATCGAGACCATGAACACCTCGGAGATCCGGATCTCGGTGATCTGCCGGACCGAGCAGCTCGACACCGCCGTGCAGGCCCTGCACCGGGCGTTCGACCTCGGCGGCGAGGAACAGGCCGTGGTGCACGGAGGGACGGGGCGATGAGCGAGCCTGCGAGCGAATCATCGGCGCCGTGCGTTCTGGCGATCGTGGGTGCCACCGGGGCGGTGGGTTCCACGATGATCGAGATCATCGACGCGCGGGAGACCGTGCCGTGGTCGGAGATCCGGCTCGTCGCCTCGGCCCGCTCGGCGGGCAAGGTGCTGCGCGTGCGCGGCGAGGACGTCACCGTCCGGCTCCTGGAGCCCGAGGTCTTCGACGGCGTCGACATCGCGCTGTTCGACGTGCCCGACGAGGTCAGTGCCGAGTGGGCGCCGATCGCCGCGGCGCGGGGTGCGGTGGCCGTCGACAACTCCGGTGCGTTCCGCATGGACCCCGAGGTGCCCCTGGTGGTGCCGGAGGTCAACGCCGACGAGGCCGCCAACCGGCCCAAGGGGATCATCGCGAACCCGAACTGCACCACGCTGTCGATGATGGCCGCGATGGGTGCGCTGCACCGCGAGTTCGGGCTCACCGCGCTCGTCGTGGCGTCCTACCAGGCGGCGTCGGGCGCGGGGCAGGTCGGCGTGGACCGGCTCTACGCGGAGCTGGCGGCCGTCGCGGGCAAGGACGTGGGGGTACGTGGTGGCGACGTCGCGGCCGCGCTGGCCGATGCGGGGCTGGGCAGCGATTCGCCGTTCCCCGCCCCGCTCGCGCTCAACGTCGTGCCGTGGGCCGGCTCGGTCAAGGACGACGGCTGGAGCTCCGAGGAGCTCAAGGTCCGCAACGAGTCCCGCAAGATCCTGGGCATCCCGGACCTCAAGGTGTCGGCCACCTGCGTCCGGGTGCCCGTCGTCACCACGCACTCGCTGGTGGTGCACGCGACCTTCGCCCGGGACGTGACGGTCGACGCCGCCCACAAGGTGCTCGCCGCGCAGCCGACCATCGTGCTGCGCGACGACCCGGCCGCGGGCGAGTGGCCCACCCCCGTCGACGCGGTGGGCGGTGACCCCACCTGGGTCGGCCGGGTCCGCCAGGCGCTGGACTTCCCGGACACGCTGGAGCTGTTCCTCTGCGGCGACAACCTCCGCAAGGGCGCGGCGCTGAACACCTACGAGATCGCCGAGACGGTGGCCGCGAGCCGCTAGCGCGTCGGGCCGAACGGCACGCTCATCCGCCCGGTCGGGTGGGCGTGCCCTCCGTCCGGGGGCGTGACCTGCCGCAGCCGGGACAGTACGGCGCGGTGGTCGGTGCCCGTGACGTCGTGGACGTCGAGCGACTCCGCCCTCAGGCCGCGGGTCGCGACCACGTGGTCGATCTGGGTGCCCACCGCGCGCGGCCAGGAGCTGGGCCACGTGCCGACCAGGCCGGCACCCGCCTGCTCGGCGGCGTCGCCGCAGCCCGCGGTGCCCGAACGGAACGCGGAGTGGTCGAGGGTGGCGTTGAAGTCGCCCGCGACGATCGCCGCGGTGGGGGCCGCGCACCAGGTGGCAACGTGCGCGAGATCGGAGCGCCACTGCCGGATCCGGCCCGGCACGGGTGCGATCGAGTGGAACCCGACGAAGCGCAGCGCGCCGAGCGCGCCCCCGGTCAGCACGACCGACGGGAACGGGGTGGTGGGGTCGACCGTCGCGGTCACGTCCCCGAGGTCGGCGTGGGCCAGCGCCGACACGCCGTCGATGTCGCCGACGCCCTCGCCGGTGGAGCCGAAGAGTCGGTAGCCCAGCGGTTCCACGAGCGGTGCGAGGCGGGATCGGTACTCCGCGCCCGCCTCGGGCAGGGCCACCAGGTCCGGCCGCTCGTCGGCGATGAGCGCGGCCGTCGCGCCGACCGGTGCCCCGCCGTCGTGGACGTTGAGGGCCAGGACCGTCAGCACCGGACCGTCCGTGTCGGGACCGGGGAGAGCCCGGGTCGCGAGGGTGCCGGTGGCCGTCACGAGCACGGCGAGCACCGCGGCGACGAACCAGCGCGCCCGGCGGCGCAGGAGCAGCACGACCAGCGGCCCGGCCGCCACCGCGGCCGCGCCCGCCAGTACGACGGGCCGGAACGCCACGAGCTGGGCGAACGGCGTGACGTGGTCGAGCAGCACGAGATCGGGAAGCAGCACGAGCGCGAGTCCGAGCACGAACACCGCCCCGACGACGCGCCCGGCGACGTGCTGCGCCCGGACGCGCATCTGTCTCATCGCGCCCGAGTCTGCCAGGGAGGCCCGATCACCGGCTCGCACACACCGGTTCGTGGGCTCGCCCGCACGGCCGGAGGTGGGCGCGCGACCCGTAGCCCGGCGACAGCGCCATCGGCGGGCGGGCATCCCGGCCGCGTGACCTAGCCGGGGCGGCGTCCGGCCGAACGTCCCCCGGTGGCCCCGCATCCGCGGTGTGGGGCCTGGCGTTATGACTCTTCTCACAGGCGCGTGACGCAACCGGCCCAGCATTGGGCTGGTCGGGTGTACCGCGGGCCGGATCCGTGCGTGTCGCGGGATTTGTCGACGTGGCGAGTCCTGCACCAGGCTCTCCCCGGGGCGAGCCGATCGGGGGTAGTGCGTGCAGGGCAGCTCGGCGACCGGCGCGGAGACCGGCGCGTTCGCCGTCCGCGATTTCAGCCGGCTCTCCGGGGACGTCGTCGAGCCCGGACCGGGCTACCGCGTGACCTACCGCGGCGTGCACGCCTCCGCGGGCCGCAGGTCCTGGGCCGTCTCGCTGCTCATCATCACGCTGAACGTCCTGTTCGAGGCCGCGTTCGTCTGGTGGCTGCTCCAGCCGTCGCACGCCCCCGAGATCGACGAGAACCGGTCGTGGACGATCGCGGCGAACGTCTTCGTCATCGCGTCGATCGCTCTGGTCGAGGGCCTGCGGCTGGTCAACGTGTTCTCGCTGTCGCTGGCCTCGATGCTGGCGCGCGACCCGGTGCCGGTACGGCCCGACCCCCGGGTGCGGGTGGCGTTCCTGACCACGATCGTGCCCGGCAAGGAACCCGTGGAGATGGTGCGCGCCACCGTGGCGGCCGCGCGCCGGATCCGACACGACGGCGTGTTCCACGTCTGGCTCCTCGACGAGGGCGACGATCCCGAGGTCAGGGCCATGTGCCTGGAGGAGGGCGTGCGGCACTTCTCCCGGCGGGGCGTCCCGGAGTACAACCAGCCCACGGGCCGCTTCAAGGCGAAGACCAAGCACGGCAACTACAACGCCTGGGTGGACCGCTACGGGCACCGCTACGAGGTGTTCCTCTCCGTCGACCCGGACCATGTGCCGCTGCCCATCTACGTGGAGCGCATGCTGGGCTACTTCCGCGACCCCGACGTGGCCTTCGTCGTGGGCCCGCAGTGCTACGCCAACGTCGACAACTTCGTCACCAAGGGCGCGGAGAGCCAGCAGTTCCCGTTCCACAGCGTGATCCAGCGTGCGGCGAACGCCTACGGGGCCCCGATGCTGGTCGGCACGAACAACGCCATCCGGATCGACGCGCTGGTGTGCGTCGGCGGCCTCGAGGACTCGATCACCGAGGACATGGCGACGGGTCTCGCGATCCACTCCCGGCGCAACCCCGTCACCGGCGGGAAGTGGAAGTCGGTGTACACTCCCGACGTCGTCGCGGTCGGCGAGGGTCCCTCGACCTGGACCGACTACTTCACCCAGCAATTGCGCTGGTCGCGGGGCACGTTCGAGATCCTGCGCGGCCCGTTCCGCAAGCGCCTGCGCCGGCTGCCGCCCGGCCGGATCCTGCACTACCTGCTGATCACCGCGTTCTATCCGTCGATGGCGATCGGCTGGATCCTCGGCTCGGTCAACGCCGTGCTCTACCTGACGATGGGCGTCGCGGGCATCGTGGTGCCGCCGCAGCTGTGGCTGGCGCTCTACGTCGACGCCACGGCGTTCCAGATGTGGGTCTACATCCGCAACCGCCGCTACAACGTCAGCCCGTACGAGCCGGACAACTCGCCGGGCCTGCGCGGCATGGCGATGTCGGTGATCTCCGCGCCGATCTACGCCAGCTCGCTGATCGCCACGCTGCTGCGCAGGCCCGCGCGGTTCGTCGTCACGCCCAAGAGCGGCTCGGCCAGCCGGGACCGGCTGGTCACGTTCCGGCGCCATCTGCAGTGGACGGTGCTGCTCGTCACCGCGCTGACCGGCTCGGTGGTCCTGGGCTACGCCAACATCGACGTGATGATGTGGCCGGCCATCGCCCTGCTCGTGAGCCTCACGCCGGTGATGCTGTGGTGGCTCACCGCCGACATGGCGCCCAGCGCGGCCACCGGCGCGGGCGTGGTCGACGCCGCGGTGGACGCCGACCCCGTCGGGCTGGCCCGGGCGGACCGGCCCGCCGAGGTCGGGGTCGATCCCGAGGACGAGGAGCCCGGCGGCGCGCCGCCGCGGGCGTCGCTGCTGCGGTCGGCCCCGTTCCCCGTCGTAGAGCCGGACGGCACGCCCCGGCCGGGGCCGCCGCGGGACCGGGCGGTGGTGCCGTCGGCGCGGCCCGTTCCCCGACCGCGGCCGGCCGGTCCGCCCGAGGCGGCCGATCGCGACCTGGTCGCGGTGCGCGCCGCTGTGCCCGCACACCGCGCTCCGTCGCGCCCCGCCGCGCCCGGATCGGTGGCCCCGCAGCCTCGCCGCCCGCCGGTTCCCGAGCCTGCCGTGCCGATGGTGCCGCGCGTCGCCCCGCCGCCGCGCCCGTCACCCGTGCCGCGTTCCGACCCCGCGAAGTGAGGAGTTCCCCCACGTGAGGCGCCTGCTGCGCAGATCTCTGGTGGCGATCAAGAAACGCAGCCGGATGATCATGATAGTGCTCGTGCCGGCCGTCCTGATCGCGGTGAACGTGCCGCCGGGCATCGCGCTGGTCACCGCGTGGCAGCGTGACCAGATGATCAACAGTGCGGACTACATGGCGGAGTTCGGCCGCTGGGACGTGATCGAGCTGCCCGAGGAGCAGCGCGTCAACGCGATCCACGCGGCGTTGCTGTCCACCGGGAAGGTGCTGATCATCGCGGGGTCGGGCAACGACCGCGCCCAGTTCGACGCCGGGACGTTCAGGACGCTGCTCTACGACCCCGTCACCGGGCAGACCCGCGACGTCCTCACCCCCGCCGACATGTTCTGCGCGGGCCACGCGTTCCTCCCCGACGGGAACCTGCTGGTGGCCGGGGGGACCCAGCGCTACGAGGTGCTCGAGGGCGACGTCACCCACGCGGGCGGGCCGATGCGGGTGAAGAACGAGTTCCCCGACGCCGGACGGGACTTCCCGGCCGGCACCGAGTTCGTGGCCCCCGACGGCAAGGCGTACC
Organism: Pseudonocardia sp.; assembly: GCF_029263155.1. Classification (GTDB taxonomy): domain Bacteria; phylum Actinomycetota; class Actinomycetes; order Mycobacteriales; family Pseudonocardiaceae; genus Pseudonocardia. The sequence goes on along the minus strand of NZ_JAJCYB010000074.1, from coordinate 122,995 downwards.
GCGCCACCAACGCGTTCTCGCTGCCGCCCGCGGAGAAGGTGATCGCCCGCGACGGCACGGCGACCGTGACCGCCAGCGAGACCGTGGTGTGGGTGGAGTCCGAGGTCGAGGGCGCGGCGGGGGTCACCGCGACGCCCGCCCAGTACTCGATCTCCGGGCTGGCGGTGGGCCCGGACGCCGAGAACCTCTACGGCCTCGCGGAGAACATGGACCTGGAGAAGCAGGACTACCAGGGCATCGACGACGCCTTCGAGTTCGACCCGATCGCCGAGGAGTACGTGCGCGTCGACTCGATGGCCCACAAGCGCTGGTACCCCAGCCTCACCCCCCTGCACGACGGCACCGTGCTGTCGGTGTCCGGGCTCGACGGCACGGGGGAGATCCTGCCCGGGCAGAACGAGCTCTACGACCCGGTGACGAAGACCTGGACCGAGCGGCCGGACCTGTTCCGGTACTTCCCGACCTACCCGGCCCTGTTCCAGACCGAGAACGAGGGCGAGCTGTTCTTCACCGGGTCGAGCACCGGCTACGGGCCGTCGGACCAGGGCCGCGTGCCCGGGTTCTGGCAACTGGAGGACAACACCTTCGAGCCGGTCGCCGGCCTGCGGGATCCCGAGCTGATGGAGACCAGCGGCTCGGCGTGGATCGGCCCGGTCCAGGACCAGCGCCTGATGGTCGTGGGCGGGGGAGGGGTGGGCGAGTCGCCGCTGTCCACCAGCCGGACCGACATCATCGACCTCACGGCCGAGACCCCCGCGTACACGCCGGGGCCGGACCTGCCCGAGCCGACCCGGTACCCGAACGTCGTGACGCTGCCGACCGACGAGATCCTCATCGCCGGCGGTTCGCGCGACTACCGGGGCAAGGGCCGGAGCCACATCTACGAGGCGAGCCTCTACACGCCGTCGACCAACTCGCTGCGTCCCGCGGCGGACTCCTCGGTGGGCCGCGACTACCACACGGAGGGCCTGCTGCTGCCCAACGGTCAGGTGCTGGTGATGGGCGGGGACGCGCTGTTCTCCGACGTGAACAACACCCGCGACGCCGAGTTCGAGCACCGGCTGGAGATCTACACGCCGCCCTACATGTTCCACGGCCCGCGCCCGGAGATCACCGACGCGCCCGCCGCCGTGGCGCCGGGCGACACGATGACGGTGGCCACGCCGGACGCCGGGAGCGTCGATCGGGCCCGGCTGGTCCGGCCCAGCGCCGTGACCCACGTGACCGATCTGGAGCAGCGCACGGTGGCCCTGGACATGGAGCGACGCCCGGACGGGACGCTCGGACTGGGCGTCCCGGGGTCGCGGACACTGGTCCCGGCGGGCTACTACATGCTGTTCCTCGTGGATGACACGGGGACGCCGTCCGTGGCGAGATGGGTGCAGGTGACATGAGACCGGCGACGTCGGGCGCGCTGGCCGCGCTGGTCGCGGGCGTCCTCATCGCGGCGTCGGCCGTCGCCTGCACGGCCGAGCAGACCATCGGCGGGTCCGGGCCGGTGGCCACCGGCTTCTACGTCGACCCGAACACCGCGGCCGCCGCCCAGGTCAGGCAGTGGGAGGCGGAGGGCCGGACGTCCGATGCCGAGCTCGTCCGGGAGATCGCCGAGCAGCCGCTGCCGCTGTGGGTGACCGGCGACGCGGAGCAGGTGCAGGCCCAGGCGGGCGAGTACGTCGGCCGGGCCGCAGCCGCGGGCGCCCGCCCGCTGCTGGTGGCCTACAACATCCCCCACCGTGACTGCGGCAGCTTCTCCGGCGGCGGTGCCCCGGACGCCGGCTACTACCGGGCCTGGATCGACGGGCTCGCGGCCGCGGTGGACGCCCGCGACGCCACCGTCGTGCTCGAACCCGACGCCGTGCCGCACGAGCTGTCGGGCTGCGTCGACGGCGAGCTGCGCGACGAGCGCTACACGCTGCTCGCAGACGCGATCGACACGCTGAAGGGCGCGGGCGCCACCGTCTACCTCGACGCCGGCAACCCCGGCTTCATCTCCGACGTGGACGCGCTCGCCGGCGCGCTGGAGCGCTCCGGGGTCGGACGGGCCGACGGGTTCAGCCTGAACGTGGCCAACTTCCGGTCGACGCAGGACAACGTGGAGTTCGGCACGGCGATCTCACAGCGCCTCGGCGGCGCGCGGTTCGTCATCGACACCAGCCGCAACGGCGCCGGCCCGCCGCCCACGGAGGACATCGACGGCGCCCCGAGCTTCTGCAACCCGCCGGGCCGCGCGCTCGGCACCGTCCCGACCACCGATCCGGGCATCCCGCTGGTGGACGCCCTGCTCTGGGTGAAGCGCCCCGGTGAGTCCGACGGCGCGTGCCGCCCGGGCGAGCCGGAGGCCGGTCAGTGGTTCCCCGAGTACGGCCTGGACCTGGCGCGGCGGAGCGCGGGGTGAACGACCGGCTGCTGATCGGGACGGCGACCGCCGCCTACCAGGTCGAGGGTGCGGGCGGCGGGCGGGCGCCGAGCATCTGGGACACCTTCGCCGCCCGGCCCGGCGCGATCCTCGACGGGTCCGACGGGTCGGTCGCCTGCGACTCCTACCACCGGCTCGACGAGGACCTGGACCTGCTCGCGGGCCTGGGCGTCGACGCCTACCGGTTCTCGCTGTCCTGGCCGCGGGTGCAGCCCACGGGACGGGGGAGCGCCGACCCGGCGGGCCTGGACTACTACTCGCGGCTCGTCGACGGCCTGCTCGACCGCGGCATCGCCCCGATGCCCACGCTGTACCACTGGGACCTCCCGCAGCCGCTGCAGGACGCCGGAGGCTGGCCGGTGCGGGACACCGCGCTGCGCTTCGCCGACTACGCGCAGGCCGCCCACTCCGCACTGGGCGACCGGGTCACCCGGTGGGCCACCCTCAACGAGCCGTGGTGCGCGGCCTTCCTGGGGCACGGCTCGGGCGTGCACGCCCCGGGGATCCGTGACGCGACCGCGGCGTTCCGGGCGGCCCACCACCTGCTGCTCGCCCACGCGCTCGGCGCGCGGGCGATGCCGGGCGCCGACACCGGCGTCGTCTGCAACCTCTACCCGGTGCTTCCCGAGTCACCGGAGTTCGCCGCCGCCGCGCGGACCGTCGACGAGATCCAGAACGGGCTGTGGCTGGATGCCCTGTTCGCGGGCCGGTACCCCGAGGCGGTGCCACGGGACGACGCGCACGCCGCGGACCTCCCGCTGATCCGGGGCAGCGCCGCATGGCTGGGCGTCAACTACTACACGCCGCTGCGCGTCGGTCCCGCCCTGCCGGACGGGCGCTCGGTGCCCGACCAGCGCGCCTATCCCGGTGCCGGGGACTTCGGGCTGCACCCCCGCGGGCCGCTGACCACGATGGCCTGGGAGGTCGACGCGACCGGTCTGGAGCAGGTCCTGCTCCGCGTGGCCGCCATCGCGCCGGACGTGCCGCTCTACGTCACCGAGAACGGTGCCGCCTACCCCGACGCGCGTCGGCTGCCCGACGGCAGCGTCGACGACCAGGACCGCATCGCCTACCTGCGCTCGCACCTCGCGGCCGCGGAGCGGGCCCGCGCCGCCGGCGCCCCCGTGCGCGGCTACCTGGTCTGGTCGCTGCTCGACAACTTCGAGTGGGCCTACGGGTACACGCAGACCTTCGGGATCGTCGAGGTCGACCCGGCCACCCGGGACCGGCGGCCCAAGGCGTCCTACCGGTGGCTGGCCGCGGAGATCGCGGCGCGGCGCTGAGACCGGGCCGCGCCGGGCCCCGGGGGCCGGTCACGGTCACGTGAGCCCGGCCGGGTCGGGTGCTGCGGTGGTCCCGCGCACGGTCAGCCTGGTCGCCACCGTGATCACCGGTGGTTCGGCGGCCGGGTCGGCCAGTGCCGCGAGCAGCATCTCCGCGGCCAGCACCCCCTGCTCCTCGACCGGCTGCGCCACCGTCGTCAGGTCGAACAGCTCGGACATCTCGTGGTCGTCGATGCCGATCACCGACAGGTCCTCGGGCACCCGCAGGCCTTCCTGCCGCGCCACGTGCACCGCCCCCATCGCCATCTCGTCGGACGCCGCGAACACGGCGGTGGGGCGGGCCGGCAGGAGGCGCGCCATAGCCGCCATCCCGCCGCGCACGGTGAATCCCCCGACGGTCTCCAGGGCGGGGTCGGCGGCGATCCCGGCCGCCGCCAGCTCCCGCCGGTAGCCGCGGTGACGATCCGTCGGCGCCGTGGAGTGCAGCGGATCGTCGCGGTCGCCGCCGATGTAGCCGATCCGCCGGTGACCCAGGCCCCGCAGGTGGGCCATGGCGCAGCGGGCCGTGCCCTCGTCGTCGATGCGGACGCTGCCCCAGCCGTCCACCTCGGCACCGATGATCGACACCGGCCCACCCGCCGCGGACAGGGCCGCCACCTCGTCGGCGTCGGGCTGCAGTCCCAGCACGAGCACGCCGTCGACCCGCTTGCGCAACAGGTTGCCGGCGAGCACGCGGCGGCGCTCCGTGGCGTCGGCGCCGATGCTGTAGAGCAGCAGGTCGTAGCCGGCCGGCCGGAGCAGCTCCTCCGCGGCGTGCACCGCCGCCGCGAAGAACCACCGGTTGACGAACGGCGCCACGACACCGATGGCCATCGTCTGCCCGCCCGCGAGGCGCGCCGCGCTCGGGGAGGCGACGTAGTGCAGCCGGTCCGCGGCGTCCAGCACCCTGCGCCGGGTGTCCTCGGCGACCCGGGGCAACCCGTGCAGGGCGCGGGACACCGTGGCGATCGACACCCCGGCCGCATCGGCGACGTCCCTGATCGTGCTCATCCCGTCGGGTCCCCCGACCCCGCCGACGTCAACCCTTGACGCTTCCCGCCAGCAGCCCGCGGACGAAGAAGCGCTGCATGGACAGGAACACGATGAGCGGTATGACGATCGAGACGAACGCACCCGCCGCGAGCAGGTAGTAGTCCCCGCCGCGGGTGCCGGTCAGCTCGGCCACGCGGACCGTGAGCGGGGCCACGTCGCGCGTGCCACCCGCGAAGGTGAGGGCCACGAGGAGATCGTTCCACACCCACAGGAACTGGAACACGCCGAACGCCGCGATGGCCGGTGTCATCAACGGCAGCATGATCCGGGTGAAGATGCGGACGTGCCCGGCACCGTCGACGCGCGCGGCCTCGACGAGCTCGGCTGGGATGTCGCGCATCGAGTTGTGCAGCAGGAAGATCGCCAGCGGCAGTGCGAAGATCGAGTGGGAGATCCACACGGTCCAGTACGAGCCCGAGAGCCCGGTGCTGACGTAGATCTCCAGCAGCGGGATCAGGGCCACCTGCAGCGGCACGATCTGGAGCGCGAACACTGCGACGAACAGGATGTCGCGGCCCCAGAAGTTGGTCCACGCGAACGCGTACGCGGCGATTGTGGCCAGCACGATCGGGATGAGTACGGCCGGGATCGTGATGATGATGGAGTTGACGAAGTAGTTCGACAGCTCCGTCGTGCCGCCGAACAGCACCTCGTCGTAGTTGTCGAGGGTGAACGACGGGTCCGTGAGGATCGTCCACCAGCCGGTGTTGCGAACGTCGCGCTCGGGGCGGAAGGAGGTGATGAACAACCCGAGTGTGGGGATCGTCCAGAGCACGGCGATGACGATCGCCGCGAGCGAGGCCCACGGCGAGGTCAGCCCCTTCTTCGCGACCGAGGACCGCTTCTCGGTTGCCCCGGAGGTGAGGCCGGGAGTGGTGCTGCCGGGTGCGGCGTCGGGCACCTCGTTGACGACGGTCATCGCGCGTCCACCTTCCGCATCTGCCGCACGTTGTAGATCACGATCGGCATGACGAGCACGAACAGCAGGATCGCCAGCGCCGAGCCGAGCCCGAAGTCCGAGGACCGGAAGCTCTGCGTGTAGAACTCGTTGGCCACGACGCTGGTGCCGAACTGGCCGCCGGTCATGGTGCGCACGATGTCGAAGACCTTGAGCACGCCGATCGCGATGGTGGTCAGCACCACCACCACGGCCGGGCGGATGCTCGGCAGCGTGATGGCGAAGAACATCCGCAGGCCACCGACGCCGTCGAGGCGGGCGGCCTCCACGATGTCGTCCGGGATCGCCTTGATGGCCGCCGACAGCACGGTCATCGCAAACCCGGCCTGGATCCAGATCATCACAATGATCAGGAGGAACGTATTCCACGGCTCGTTGACCAGCAGGTTCTGCGGTTCCCCGCCGAGCCATTGGATGAACTGATTGACCAGGCCGATCTGCCCCGTCGGTTCGCCGTCGACGAGCCGGACCTGCTTGTAGTCGTAGAGGAACTTCCAGATCACCGACGCGCCGACGAACGAGATCGCCATCGGCAGGAAGATCAGGGCCTTGGCGAAGGACTCGACCCGCGAGCGGTCGATCAGCACTGCGTAGACCAGACCGATCGCGGTGGCCAGCACCGGGGTGATGATCACCCAGAGGGCGGTGTTGCGGAGCACCAACAGCAGTTCCGGCTGGGTGAAGACCCGGATGTAGTTGTCCAGGCCGACGAACCCGGTGCTGTTGCGGTTGAGAAATGACTGGTAGAGGGTGCGCAGGGCCGGGTAGATCAGTCCCACGAGCAACAGCAGCACCGCGGGCAGCACGAACGTGAATCCCTGCCACGACTCGGCCCGGCGACCGCGCAGCCGGTCGGAGACGAACAGCACCAGCGCCATGATCAGTGCGAACAGCGCGACGGCGACGACGAGCTGGAAGACCTTGTCGAGCAGGGTCATCAAGACCACCTCCTACGGACGCCCGGGGGCGGGGCGGGCCCGCCCCCGGGCGTCGGTCTCAGGGCCCTACTGCGGCCAGGACGATTCGACGAGGTTCAGGGCGTCTGCCGTGCTCGCCCCGGTGACCCAGTTCGTCATCGCCGTCCAGAACGTGCCGGACCCGACCGCGCCGGGCATCAGATCCGAGCCGTCGAACCGGAACTCGTTCTCGGGGTCCTGCAGGATCTCCACGGAGTTGACGTCGATCGGGCTGAGCAGGTTGGCGGTGTCCAGCCCGGTGTTGGCGCTGATCCAGCCGGTCTGCTCCAGGGCCGTGGTGGCCTTGGCCTTCTCGTTCGCCCACTCGGGCGAGGACAGGTAGGCCTGGAAGGCCTGGACCTCGGGGCGGTCGGCGAAGGCAGCGACGAACTCGCCACCGACGAGGATGGTCTCGCCCAGGGCGGGGTCGATCGGCGGCAAGGGGAAGGCGAAGACCTCGCCGTTCTCGGAGACGTCGGTGCCCTCGGGCCAGTTGGCCGCGTAGAAGTTGGCCTGGCGGTGCATGAAGCAGGCACCGTCGAGGATCGGCAGGCCGGCGTCGCCGAAGGATGTGGTGGCGATCGCGGTGACGTCGCCGACGTAGGCCGGGTTCTTCAGGATGCTGCCGACGCGGTCGAGCGCGGTGGCGACCTGGGGGTCGTTGAACGGGATCTCGTGGGCGACCCACTGGTCGTACACGTCGGGGCCCGCGGTGCGCAGCATCGCGTCCTCGGTGAAGTCCGTGAGTGGCCAGCCGGTGGCGTCACCGGATTCGATGCCTGCGCACCACGGGGTGTTGCCCTCGGCCGCGATGCTGTCGGAGAGGGCGATCATCTCGTCCCAGGTGGTGGGGACGGTGTAGCCACGCTCGGTGAACTGCTGGGGGGAGTACCAGACGTAGGACTTGACGTTGGCGCCCAGCGGCGTCGCGTAGAGGGTGCCGTCGACCGAGCCTGCCTCCCGGTAGGTCTCCGGGAAGTACTGGTCGACGTTGGCCGCCGCGGCCTGGGGCACGGCCACGACCGAGCCGGTGTCCTGCACCAGTGTGGAGAGCAGGCCGGGCTGCGGGATGTAGGCCAGATCGGGTGCGTTGCCGCCGCTGATGCGCACCTGCAGTTGGGCCTCGAACTCGCGACTTCCCTCGTACTCGATCGTGGCACCCGTGCAGTTCTCGAAGGCGTCGTAGGAGTCGATGTGCGACTGGTCCTCAGGCGCGACGATCGAGGTGTAGACCGAGACCGTGGTGCCGGACAGGTCGCCGTACTGGGTGTAGGCGGCGCACTCGGGACCGCCGGCGGCCTGGCCGCCGCCGCCACCGTCGGCGGCCGGGCTGCCGCCGCAGGCCGCGAGCACCAGACCCAGGGCGATGGCGCCGGAGGTGACCGCGACCGTGCGCGGGGTCCGGCGGGACGTTGGTGCAGACATGCACACCTCTCCGCGTCGATGGGGTGAGTCCGAACGGGCGGCGTGCCCGATCGTGTGACGTTCGATGGGCCATGGAAGCGTTTACGCAACGCGGGCGCCACACCGGGTCGTTAACGATCCCGTAACTCCATGCCTGCGTGACGAACCAACTACGTGCAGTGATCGCGCTAGTGCGGGAGCGGCGGTCGTGCCAGAGTGAGACCGTCCTCACACTCGGATCGTCCGGCACGTTCCTGCCGGTGGGAAGGATTCCTCATGGCTGCCGTCACCTACGACAAGGCGACCCGCATCTATCCCGGCGCCACGCGCCCCTCGGTCGACAAGCTCGACCTGGAGATCTCCGACGGGGAGTTCCTCGTCCTCGTCGGCCCCTCGGGCTGCGGGAAGTCCACCTCGCTGCGCATGCTCGCCGGCCTGGAGGACATCGACGAGGGGGCCATCCACATCGGCGGCCGCGACGTCACCCACATGCCGCCCAAGGACCGCGACATCGCGATGGTGTTCCAGAACTACGCGCTCTACCCGCACATGACGGTGGCCGAGAACATGGGCTTCGCCCTCAAGATCGCCGGGCAGCCCAAGGCGAAGATCGCCGAGCGGGTCGCGGAGGCGGCGAAGATCCTCGACCTCACCGACTTCCTCGATCGGCGGCCCAAGGCCCTGTCCGGCGGACAGCGCCAGCGCGTCGCGATGGGTCGCGCGATCGTTCGCCAGCCCCAGGTGTTCTGCATGGACGAGCCACTGTCCAACCTGGACGCCAAGCTGCGCGTGTCCACACGCACGCAGATCGCGTCGCTGCAGCGCAGGCTGGGCATCACCACCGTCTACGTCACGCACGACCAGGTCGAGGCCATGACGATGGGTGACCGCGTCGCGGTGCTCAAGGACGGCCTCCTGCAGCAGGTCGACTCGCCGCGCGCGATGTACGACAAGCCGGCCAACCTGTTCGTCGCCGGTTTCATCGGCTCGCCCGCGATGAACCTGCTCCCGATCGACCTCGACGGTGACGTGCTGAAGTTCGGCGGTTCGGAGATCCAGGTGCCGCGCCGGGCCGCCGAGGCCGTCGGCTCCGACCGGTCGGTCACCGTCGGCGTCCGTCCCGAGGACATGTCGCTCGCCGACGCCGGGCAGGGCCTGGCCACGGAGGTGGAGGTCGTCGAGGAGCTCGGGGCCGACGCCTACGTCTACGGCAGCACCGAGATCGGTGGCGAGCGCAAGGCGGTGATCGCCCGCGTCGACGGCCGCACACCACCGGCCAAGGGCTCGGTGGTGCACCTGGCGCCGAGGCAGGGCGCCCTGCACCTGTTCGCCGGGGAGAGCGGCAGTCGCATCGAGCTGTAGGGACCGCCGTACCCGCGACGAGTGGGACCGTCGTACGGACCTATCCGACGAGGGTCCCGTTCGTCGCGGGGCTGAGCCCCGCGCGCAGGCGCACCTCACCGTCGGTGATCTCCGCGCTCGGGCGCAGGCCCGCCCGTCGCAGGAGCCGCGTCACGCCCAGGTCGTCGGGGCGGGCCACGCCGTGGAGCTCGGCCAGGCCGCGCTCGGCGCAGGTGTCGGCCATGCGCCGCAGCAGGGCGGTGCCCACGCCACGGCCGTGCCAGGCGTCCTCGACGAGCACCCCGAACGCCGCCGCGGCCGGGCCGTCGGGTCGCAGGGTGGCCACGCCGACCGCGCTCCCGCCGTCGACGGTGACGGCGAGCAGGGCCTCCCCGTCGGCGCCGCCGAGCAGCGCCTCCAGCTCGGCGGGCTCCAGGCGCGGGGCCGGGGAGAGGAACCGGGAGCGGCGGGCGGCCGGTGAGCACCGGGCGTGCAGGGCCGCGACCAGCGGGCCGTCGGCGGCGGTGGCGGTGCGCATCCGCACCTCGGAGCCGTCGCGCAGCAGCAGGATGCGGTCGTCGCGCACGTGCGGCGCGGGCTCCCGCAGCGCGAGCTGGGCGGCCAGCTCCAGCAGCGCAGCCGCCCGGGACAGCTCGGTGGCGGTGAACGGCCACGCCCGGCCCAGCCGCAGCTGCCGGGCGCCGACGCGCAGCACGTGGGTGTGACCGCCCGGATCGGGTGCGGAGGGGTCGACGAGACGCGCCCGCAGCATCGTGGCCACCGCCCGCGGGGCACTGCCGGGGTCGGCCGCCACCATCCGCGCCAGCGCGAGCGCCGTGGTGGCGGGATCCGAGAGCTCCGTGGCGTCGGCGCGCACCAGCAGCGTGCAGGGGATCCCGGCCGCCTCGATCGACGTGGTCAGCGCGGCGGGGTCCACGCTCGCCGGGACCCGCACGAGCAGCTCGTCGGTGACCGACCCGTCGTCGGCCGGTTCGCCGACCACGTGCAGCGAGATGATGTTGCAGCCGGCCTCGCCGACCGCGGTGGCCAGCCCACCGAGCCGGCCGGGCCGGTCCTCGAGCTCCACGTGTACGCGCCACAGCACCATGCCGCCGCCTCCCCGGACTCCGTCGTCGCCGGATGGGATCGCTCGAACGGGTCCATCATGCGCAGCCCGTGTTTCCGGCGTGCTATCGAACCGTGACAGGGGCGGGTCGCGATAGGTTGTGCACGATCTGGTCATGGCCACCGTCCGTACGCGGTGGAGGCCGCCGGTTCGAGGGGTGGCGGCCTCCGGCCCGCGAGTGCGTGGCGGTGTTCCGGCACCGCCACGCACTCACGAGGCGATCGCCCGTCGGGCGAAGTCGATCTCGGTGGCGATGTGGCGCAGCGTCTGGTCGACCACCAGGCTGCCGTGGCCGGCGTCGAACCGGCTCACCTCGTACGGCACGTCACCGCGGTCCGCGAGCGCGTCGAGATAGATGTCCACCTGCCGGATCGGGCAGCGCGGGTCGTTCTCGCCCGCCAGCACCAGCACCGGCACCCGCACGTCGTCCACGTAGGTCAGCGGCGACGCGGACCGGTAGAGCTCCGGTTGCTCCGCGGGCGACCCGCCGAACAGGGCCCGGTCGAACGCGCGGAGCTGCTCCATCTCGTCGGCGTAGGCGGTGAGGTAGTCCGCGACCGGCACCCCCGCGAGCCCCGCCGCCCACCGCTGCGGCTGCGTGCCGACCGCGAGCAGCGCGAGGTACCCGCCCCACGACCACCCCTCCACGACGCAGCGCGCCGGGTCCACGAGCCCGCTCGCCACGCACGCGTCGAACACGGCGGCCACATCCTCCAGCTCGGTGGTGCCCGGGCGGCCCTCGATCGCGTCGCGCCACGCCGAGCCGTAGCCGGTGGAGCCGCGGTAGTTCACCTCGACGACGACGAACCCGGCGTCCACCCAGGCCGCCCGGACCGCGGAGAAGCGGTCCTCGTCCGCGGCGTGCGGGCCGCCGTGCAGGCTGAACACCGCGGGTGCGGGCCCCGGCGCGTCCGGGCGGGCGACGAGCGCGTGCACGCGCTGAACCCCCTTTCCGTCGACCCACAGGTCCTCCACCGGCACCGATCCCGGCGCACGCTCCCCGGGCGGGGCCACGAGCACCCGGTCGGTGCCGTCGGGGTGCAGCGCCCGGACGGTGGCGGGCTCCGCCGCGGAGCTGCACGTGTACTCGACGGTGCCGTCCGGGCGGACCTCCGCGGAGCCGACGCACCCCGGGGCGACGGGCAGCTCGTCGAGCGCGCCGGTCGTCAGGTCGTGGCGGTAGAGGCGGGTGCGTGCGGCGTGGGTGTGCCAGACGAGCAGATGGCGCCCGTCGGGATGGAAGTCGGCCGCCACCTCGCCGGGCAGGTCGAGCTCGATCTCGGTCCGGGTGTCGGCGAGCACGTCCCAGACCAGCAGCTCCTCGCGACCGCGGCTCTCGTGCAGCACGAGCAGCCGCCCGTCCCCGGGCAGCGGGGCGAACACCAGCGGGGTGAGCCCCTTGCCGGGGCCGTCGGACAGCTCCCCGGCGATACCGCCGTCGGCCACCCGCAGCACGCGGATGTCGGGGTGGCGGGAGTCGCCGTGCTCGGAGTGGCTGATCGCGAGCAGCGTCTCGTCGTCGGACAGCGCGCCGACGCCCGCGTCCTCGGCGTGGCTGTAGATCGCCGTGGCGGGTGCACCGTCGCGGGAGACCCAGATCGTCGTGCCGTCGTCGGTGGAGGTGCCGGCGACGGTGACGCGGCGGCCGATGTCCAGGCCGGCGGGATAGCCGTCCACCACGCCGGGTACCGCCGGCTCGGCCGTGACCCCGGCGGGCAGCCCGGCGAACGGCTCGCGCACCCAGTGGCCGAACTCGTCGCCGTCGGTGTCGGCGAACCACCAGACGGTCTCGCCGTCGGGTGGCAGCGTGGCCGAGTGCGTGCCGCTGCGGCGGTCGGTGACCTGGCGGTGGGTGTCGGTGGCCCGGTCCCAGGTGTAGATCTCGGTGGTGCCGCTGACGTTGGACGAGTAGACGCAGCGGTCCGGGGCGTCGCGCGCCCAGGCCGGCCGCGACATCCGGGGTGCGGTGAACCGGGCGCGCCAGCGCTCCTCCCGCTCGTCGGGGAACAACCGGTCGGGCACGGGAGCGACGGGGTGGGATCTCACCTGCGCCATGATCCCGCACCTCGGAGCCACAGTGCTGTCGTGGGGGGAGCAGAACAGCAGTGTGGCTCCGAAGTGCGGTGGTGCGGGTCAGCGGACGCAGAACTCGTTGCCCTCCGGATCGCTCAGCACCTGGAAGGTGCCGGAGTCGTCGGTGACGGGTTCGCCCTGCACCGTGGCCCCGAGCGCCACCGCCACGGCGACGGCGGCCGCGATGTCGTCGACCAGCAGGTCCAGGTGCAGGCGGTTCTTCCCTGCCCGGTCCTCGGGCACCGGCTGGAACGACAGGCGCGGCAGGCCCGGGGGCTCGACGTGCGACCACCCGCGGGTGCGGTCCACGGGGATGCCGCCGGCGAGTGCCGACCAGAACCGCACCAGCGTCGCGGGCGCACGGGCATCGATCACGATCTGGTCCAGGCGGACGCGCATCCGCGGGAGTCTGCCACGATCACCCGGTGAGCGAACCCGTTGCCACGCCGGGCCGGACCTGGGTCAACCCGCTCTACGGGTTCGCCGCCGCCGTCGTCACCATCGCCGGGCTGCAGGCGTTCGGCGGCCTGCTCGGCCCGCTGTTCCTCGCCCTGGTGCTGATCGTGACGGTGGCGCCGATCGCGACGGCCCTGCGCCGGCGCGGTCTGCCCCGCTGGCTCGCCACCCTCGTCACGCTGGGCGCGGTCTACGCGATCCTGCTGGGCCTGGTCGCCGCCGTGGTCTACGCGGTGGCCGAGCTGGCCCGGGTGCTGCCGTCCTACGGCCCCGAGATCAACGCCGTGCTCGCGGACGCCTCGGGCGTGCTGCAGTCGCTCGGCGTCGGCCCGCAGCAGATCCAGGCCGCGCTGGACCAGTTCGACCTCGGCAGCGTGGTCGGCGTCCTGCAGGGCTTCCTGGCCTCGCTCGCCGGCGTGCTGTCCACCGTGCTGCTGATCCTGTCGGTGCTGCTGTTCATGGCGATGGACTCGGCGACGTTCGGTGAGCGCCTGCGGGCGCTCGGTGGCTCCCGCCCGCACGTGAGCGAGGCGCTGACGTCCTTCGCCCGCGGCACCCGCCGCTACCTCGCCGTCGCCGGCACCTTCGGGCTGATCATCGCCGTGCTCGACGTGGCGGTGCTGTGGGTGCTCGGCGTGCCGCTGGCGCTGCTGTTCGGGCTCCTGGCGTTCATCGCGAACTTCGTGCCCAACGTCGGGTTCGTCATCGCCCTCGCGCCGCCCGCGCTCTTCGCGTTGCTGGAGGGTGGCCCGGGGTTGATGATCGCGGTGATCGTCTCGTTCCTGACGATCAACGTGGCGTTGCAGACGGTGATCCAGCCCCGGTTCGTCGGGGACGCGGTCGGGCTCTCGGTCACCCTCACCTTCCTCGCACTGGTGTTCTGGGGCTTCGTGATCGGCCCGCTGGGCGCCCTGCTCGCCATCCCCCTGACGCTGCTGGCCAAGGCGCTGCTCGTGGACGCGAACACCCACACCCGCTGGATCAACGTCCTGATCTCCGCCGACCCGCCCGAGCAGGCCCCGCGACCCGCTGAGCCCCTCCCGGACTAGCCGTCCACCGGCAGCGCGGGAAGTAGCGGTGGCGGGCGCTGCGGGGTCCTACGATCCGCGGGTGACGTCCGACCGCACCGGTGTCCTGTCCTTCGCCGACGTCGCGGTCGAGACCACGGCGGAGCAGCTGCCGCGGCCCTGGTCCGGGTCGTCGAGCTCCCGGTGCGCCGCCCGCCGGGGTGTCAGGCGCGGGCCGTCGCGAACCGCTCGGCGGCGTCGTTCCAGTCGACGACGTTCCACCAGGCCGTGACGTAGTCGGGCTTGACGTTCTTGTACTGCAGGTAGAACGCGTGCTCCCACATGTCGAGCATGACGATCGGGGTCAGACCGATCGGCACGTTCGCCTGCTGGTCCCACAGCTGCAGGATGTGCAGCTGCGCGCCGAGCTGGTCCCAGGCGAGGACCCCCCAGCCGGATCCCTGGATCGTGGTCGAGGCCGCGGTGAACTGGCCCCGGAACGCGTCGAACGACCCGAAGGTCTGGTCGATCGCCGCGGCGAGCTCCCCGTCGGGCTTTCCCCCGCCGTCGGGGGAGAGGTTCTGCCAGAACAGCGAGTGGTTGATGTGGCCGCCCAGGTTGAAGGCCAGGGACTTCTCCAGCCCGACGATCGCGCCGAAGTCTCCCGACTCGCGGGCGGCGGCGAGCTTGTCGATCGTGTCGTTGAGGCCGTTGACGTAGGTCTGGTGGTGCTTGGAGTGGTGCAGCTCCATGATCTCGCCGGCGATGTGCGGCGCGAGCGCGCCGTAGTCGTAGGGGAGGTCCGGGAGCGAGTACTGGGCCACGGGTGAGCTCCTTCTCGGGGACGACGATGACGCCACCATCTTGCAGTAGCGATTGCATCGCTGCAGTGGCGGCCCGGCGACGGCCGGCCGGCTCACTCCCCGCCGACGGTGAGCCCGGCCGCGACGGCGCCGCGGGCGTCGAGCGTCGCGGCGACCCGCTCGTAGGACGGGTCCCCCGGCCGGGTGCGGACGACGACGAGCCCGGAGTCGTCGGCCCGGATCCGGGTGGGCAGCGCCTCGGCGGCGGTGGCGGCGAACCGCCCGTCCGGGCCGCGGGTGAAGGTGAACCGGGCCATCACCGAGTCGTAGGTGCCGCCGCGGGTGACCTGCTGCGCGACGTGGTTGCCCAGACCGTGGGCGACCCACTCGTCCCCGATGCGCTCCAGGGGTTGCACGACGTGGGCGTGATGGCCGAGCACCAGGTCGACGTCGGGCGAGCCCAGCAGCGCGGCGGCGACCGCGTCCTGCGTCGCGCTGGGCTCGGGGTCGTACTCGGTGCAGCAGTGCAGCCCGACCAGCACGATCTCGGCGCCGGCCCGCCGCGCGGCGGCGGCGTCGGCGAGGATGCCGGTCACGTCCGGACCGCCGGGGTCGAAGTCGTTCACCGCCCACGAGCGCCCGGCGGGCTCGCGGATCCCGTTGAGCCCGTAGGTCCAGGAGAGCTGGGCGACCCGCACACCGGCGACGTCGACGAGGTGTGGGGTCCGGGCGGCCGCCTCGGTGCGGAAGGTCCCGGTGTGGCCGAGGCCGCGGGCGTCGAGCGCGTCGAGGGTCCGGACGAGGCCGTCGAACCCGGCGTCGAGGGAGTGGTTGGACGCCGTCGAGCAGGTGTCGTAACCGGCGTCCACCAGCGCGTCGAGGATCTGGGGTTGCACCGAGAACGAGGGGTAGCCGGTGAACGGGCCCTCGGGCCCGGCGACCGGGGTCTCGAGGTGGCACACGGCCAGGTCGGCCGCGCGGATGACGGGAGCGACCTCGGCGAGGACGGCGCCGAAGTCGTAGCCGGTGCTGGCCGCGCGCCCGGCGGCGGCCGCAGCGCGCACCATCGAACCGCCCTGGTGGATCAGCACGTCGCCGGTGGCGACCACGGTGACCGTCGCGGGAACGGCCTGCGAGGTCGAGGGCGCGGCGGCGGGCGCATCGATCGGCTGCGCCGCGGTGCAGGCCCCCAGCACGAGCAGGCCCGCCGTCCACGCCGCGCCGAGCCGGGCCCGTCGTCGCCCCCGGCAGCGCATGCCCCGATCCTAGGCGCGCCCGAGTACGGCGCGCCCATCGTGCGCCCGTGGACACGCCGATCCGGGCCGGAGCGCAACGCCTGCCGCTCCCGCGCCGATACACCTGTGTCGGTGCTGCGTCACGCGCGCCGGCGCGGTCGACGGAAGGCGGCACGATGCAGGGGCTCGAGGTGGGCACGGTGAGCGACCATCCAGGGGTGCGGCGACCGTCGCGGGCGGTGATCGAGGCGGTGCAGGCCTCGTGCCTGGCGGTGGCCGAGCGGCCGGTCCGGCTCGCCGAGGAGTTCTACGCGAGCCTGTTCGAGATGGCGCCGCAGCTGCGGGGCATGTTCCAGGAGGACATGTCCGCCCAGATGCAGACGATGACCGACGTCCTGCTGGGCGCCATCGCCCAGATCGCCACGGCGGACACGGCCGAGCTGGAGGTCGTGCTGCGGCGGCTGGGGGCCACCCACCGCACGCGCTACGGGGTCGAGAACGTGCACTACGGCTACATCGGGCACGCCCTCACCCGAGCCGTGCGGGAGGTTGCGGGCCCGGCGTACTCGGGTGCGCTGAGCTCGTCGTGGATCGCCCTGTACCAGTGGGTTGCGGCGCACATGATCGCCGGAGCCGACGCCGTCGACGACGAGGAGATCGCGGGCGGGCAGTCCCCGGTGGCGCTGCCCGAGCCACGCGCGCCCCGGGACCGCGCCGCCCCGGCGGTACCCCGGCTGCAGGGCACGGTGCCGGGGTCGAACTGAGGGCACGCGGTCGTGCCCGCAGCGGCGTCGCCGATGCCGCCCCGGACGCCGTTCGTGCCAGCGCGCTTCACCCCCGTCCGCCCGGCCCTGCATCGTCCGCGCCGGACATCGTGAGACAGACGGGGAGAACGACATGGCGATCGACTTCACCCTCAGCCCGGAGCAGAAGGCCGTGCAGACGCTGGCGCGCGACTTCGCCGAGAACGTACTCGCGCCGGTGGTGCGCGACGCGGACCGGGAGCCCGACCCGCTCAAGGCGTTCCAACTGACGAAGCCGGCCTACGTCGAGGCGTACCGACGCGGGATCGCGTTCGGCATGCTCCCGAAGGAGTACGGCGGGGGTGGGCTGACGAACATCGAGCTGATCATCGCCGCGGAGGAGATCTGCGCGGTCGACCCGGGCTTCGCCTGCACCGTGCTGGTGAACGGGCTGGCGCTGCTGCCGGTCTGGTACTGGGGCACCGAGGACCAGAAGAGGCGGGTGATGGAGGCGGCGACGTCCGACCCGTCCGGTGAGTTCATCGCCGGCTACGCGGCGAGCGAGCCGCCGGGCACCCCGGGCGGCACCGCCAACTTCGACGCCCCGCTCGCGCACCCGGTCGGCATCGGCGTGACCGCGCGCCGCGACGGCGACGAGTACGTGCTCAACGGCCGCAAGTACTGGCCGTGCAACGTCGGCGGTTGGGACGGTCAGGGCGCGAACGTCAACCTCGTGGTGGTGCGCACCGACCCGGACCGGGGCGGCACCGAGGGCCTGTCGGCGGTGCTCGTCGAGCGCGGCACGCCCGGGGTGACGTACTCCATCATCGACAGCTTCGGTCACCGACTCACGCCCAACTCGGAGATCGTGTTCACCGACGCGCGGATCCCGGCGGACAACCTGATCGAGGGCACCCACGGCCACGGCGACCTGCTCATCAACCGCAACTTCGCGTGGTCGGGCCCGGTCGCCGGGATCGCCGCGGTGGGTGTGGCCCGGGCCGCGTACGAGGCCGCGCTGGACTGGGCGAAGACCTACACCGCGGGCTCGCCCCAGCCCATGATCCACTTCCAGAACGTGGGGTACGTGCTCGGCGACGTCGCCGCCCGCATCGAGGCCTGCCGGTACTTCTGCTACAAGGCGGCCCACTACATCGACGAGCACGACTACCACGGTGAGCTGATCGGCGCGATGAACAAGACCTACTGCACGGAGACGCTGTTCGACAGCGTCTACAAGTGCATGCAGGTGGTCGGGGTGAACAGCGCGGACCGCAAGCACATGTTCGAGAAGTACCTGCGGGAGGCGGCGATCTTCCCGATCTACGACGGCGGGAACTTCGGGATGCAGCGCCGCCGGGTGCACGGCGTGCTCGCGAGCCCGGGGTTCAACCCGCGCGCGCTGATGGACAACGAGTTCGTCGAGTTCACCAAGGAGATGGAGACGATCGGCACCGTCGTCCACCGGGGCGAGGAGGCCCTGCTCCGCTGACCGGCTCGGGATGTGGCCCCCGCCGGGTGTCACATCCCGAGCGCCGCCCGCAGCCGCGGCACGTGCCGGCGCGACACCGGCACGGCCTCGCGTCCGTGGTGCCGGGTGCTCACGGTCAGCGTGCCGGGGCCGATCCCGCGCTCGACCTCGCGGATGCGGCCGACGTTGACGAGGTAGCTGCGGTGCACCCGCAGGAAGCCGAACCGCCGGAGCCGGTCCTCGACGTGGGCGAGTCCGCGTTCGGCGGCCCGCACCCGGCCCCGGTCGGTCACGAGCCACACGACGTGCCGGTCGGCCTCGGCGTACCGGATCTCCTCGGGCGCGATCAGGATCAGCCGGTTCCCGCGGATGCCGACCATCCGGAAGGGTCGGTCCGGGTCGGGTGGAGGCTCCACCTCGCGGCCGCCCGGGATCTCGCCGTCCACGCCGTCCACGCCCACCAGCACGACCCCGATGCACTCGTCGCGGGCCCGGACCGGCCGGACGGCGAACGCGAGATCCTCGCCGAGGACGTCGAGCAGCACCGCCCGCGTCCACTGCGGGTCCGACCGGATCCACCGCTGCGCCTCCCGCACGACCTCCCGCATCCGGAACGACACGACCGGGGGCCGGTCGGCCGGGTCGGTCGCGGGCACGGCCGGCAGGTGGTCACAGACGGTGCGGGCGCGGGCGTTGGCTGCGACGACGCGGCCCGCGGCGTCCGCGGCCAGCACCGCCCGCCCCGGCGCCGCCGCGCGGTCCGCGGCCTCGAAGGCCAGCGCCAACTCGGCGCCGTCGCCGACGGCGGCCGCATGCAGCTGGCGCCTGATCGCCGACACCGCCTGGTCCAGCCGCCCGGGGAGGGAACTGCCCGCCTCCCTGCGCCACTGCGACACGCTCAGCGCGGCGACCGGCACCCCGGTCACCGTGTCGAGGACCGAGATCGCGTTGCAGGTCCAGTCGTGCAGCGGCGCGCACCAGTGTTCGGCGCCGCGGACCGACACCGGCCGGACCTGCCCGAGTACGGTGCCCATGCCGTTGGTGCCGGCCGCGCACTCCGACCAGGCGAACATCGGTGCCAGGTTGACGCCCGCCGCGCGCCGCCGGACGCCGGGCGCCCCCCAGGCCGCGAGCACCCGGCCGGACCCGTCGGTGACGGTCGTCAGCGAGCCGTCGATGCCCTGGGCGAGCCGGGACGCGATCCCGCCGAGCTGCGCGACGACGCCGCCGTCGCGCAGGGAGGTGCCTCCGGGGCCGGTCGCCAGGGGCGCGCTGACCTGCAAGGGGTCGACGCAGTAGAGGTCGCGGCTGCGCTGCCACGACAGCAGGATCAGCGCCGGTATCCCCTCGATCTCGTCCTCGCCTGCGGCGAAGCGCTCCCACGCGCTCCGGGTGAGCCGTTCACGCTCGTCGACATGCCTCGCCACCACCGTCTGCGCACCTGTCCCCGTCTCCCGAAACGGAGGTTTTAGACTATGACG
This sequence comes from Pseudonocardia sp., assembly GCF_029263155.1. GTDB lineage: Bacteria > Actinomycetota > Actinomycetes > Mycobacteriales > Pseudonocardiaceae > Pseudonocardia. The sequence continues at coordinate 103,150 of NZ_JAJCYB010000074.1, read as the reverse complement.
GTCCTCGGAAAGAAGGTAGGGCTGTGTGTAGCAACGATGCGGCCGCGCGGCACCGCACCCACGGTGCGCTCGCCGTGCCCAGCCGCGTGCGGCTGCTGGACCGGCTGCGCGCCGCCGACGTTCCGCTCACCGCCCAGGAGCTCGCCGTGCAGTGCGGGCTGCACGTCACCACGGTGCGCTCGCACCTGGACGTCCTCGCCGGTGCCGGGTTGGTGCACGCGCGCGCCGAAGCCGCCGGTCGGCGGGGGCGGCCGCGGATGCTCTACCACCCGTCCACCGCGGGTGAGCCGCCCGCGGGCTACGAGCTCCTCGCCGGGTTCCTCGCCGCGCACTGGGCCGACGACCCGGCGGAGCGGGCGCAGCGCGCCGAACGCGCCGGGCGCGCCGCGGCGGCGGCGCACCCCGTCCGCACCGGCGAGCAGCCCGTGCTCTCGCTGGAGGAGTCGCTGGCCCGCATCAGCGGTGTGTTCGCCGAGCTCGGGTTCGAGCCCGACGTCGTGCCCGGTGCAGACGCGACCCAGATCCGGCTGCACCACTGCCCGTTCCGCGCGGTGGCCACGGAGCATCCCGAGGTCGTGTGCTCGCTGCACCTGGGCCTGCTGCGGGGGCTGCTGGACGGGGCAGGCCCGTCGGCGGAGGTGACCGGGTTGGCGCCGTTCGTGGAGCCGCACCTGTGCATCGCCTACGTCGCCGAGGCGCCGCGGGCGTGAGCGCGGGCGCGTGGTGCAGGCCGAGTCGGACCACGTCGCCCTGCTGCGCGAGCGCGGCGTCCGGGGTCGAGTACCTCGTCGCCGAGGACGGCGGCCACGGCTTCAACGGACCCGGACGGGCCGGTCACCTGCGTTCGTAGATGGTGACGAGGGTGCTGTCGCCGTAGACCGTGGCCTCGGTCAGCGTCCACGCCGTCTTGTCCGGTGTCCGTGCCCAGAGTGTGCGGCCGTGTCCGAGGACGACGGGCGAGGCCATGAGGTGGATCTCGTCGACCAGGTCGTGGGCGAGCAGCCCCTGGGCTCCTGCGGCCGAGCAGGAGGGCAGCCGCCGCGAGCGACTCCCGTTCCTTGAACACCTCGCCCTCGGGTCCTCGATCGAACTCGAAGCTCCAGTTCGGGTACCGGAACTCCTCCCCGCCGGGTGCCTCCACGACGCCGTCGAGGGAGATGAACTCGGTCAGCACGATCCTTCCCATGTCAGCTCTCCTTGACGAACTCGCGCAGCGCGGCGGCGAGGACGTCGGGCGTGGTGCTGTGCTCCTGGCCCGGCACGGGCCGCAGCGTCGCGGTGGACAGGTGGGCGGCGACGGCGCGCGCGCCGGCGGCCATGGCCGGCCAGGTGTCGATGCCGTGCATGACCAGGACCGGGACGTCGACGTCGTCCCAGAGGTCGGCGCGAAGGGGCGTGCCGGACAGGGCGTCGCCGACCTGGCGGCCGTCATAGGCGATGGTGGGGGCGATCGCCTCCAGCCCCGGCCACCAGTCCTCCCCCCGCATCCCGTCGACCATCTCCTCCGGCATCATCGCGGCCGCGGTCATGAACAGGGCGACCGCGTCACCGGGTCGGCCGTCGGCGACAGCGGCCTCGAGACGTTCGACGTAGTCCGCCGGCAGCGGGGGACGCGCATCGTCGACGGCCGCGCTGGGCTCGAACAGCGCCACCCGCGCGACCGGGACACCGCTCTGCGCGGCGCCCAGGGCGAGGTTCCCGCCCGACGACCAGCCGAAGACCGTCGCCGGGCGCCCGTGGCCCGCCTGCTCGATGACCGCGGCCAGATCCTCGAACTCCCGCTCGACGGCGTACGGCGCGGTGTCGCCGCTCTCCCCGCGGCCGCGACGGTCATAGTTGATCACGAGGAACTCGTCGGCAAGCAGTTCGGCCGCCACAGCGTTCTCCGGGGTGGTGACGCGATGGGCGGTCGCGCCGTCGATGATGACGATCGGGTCGCCGTCACCCCACGCCGTGTAGGCGATGGTGGTGCCGTCGCCCGATGTCACGGTGCCTTCGGACATGGTGGTTCTCCTCTTTCGGTTCGGCGGTGGTGTCACGACAGCGCTGATCAGCCTGCTGCCGTGTCGAGGTAGACGGCCTCGACGTGGTGGCCGTCGGGATCGGCGAAGCCACGGTTGTCGAGCCGGCCGAGATCGGTCGGCTCCTTCGTCGGTGCGCCGCCCGAGAGCAGCGCGGTGTCCGTCAGCCGGTCGACCTGCTCGCGCGAGGCGACCCGAGGGCGAGGATCACCCCAGCGCCTGCCGGCACGTCCTTGCCGGTGAAGCCCCGGAACTCGTCCCGGGTGGCGAGCTGGACCGCGATGGTGTCGGACACGACGACGTAGGCGGAGGTCTCGTCGGTGAGCTGCTCGTCGAGCGAGAAGCCGAGGGACCGGTAGAAGGCCTGGCTCGCCTCGATGTCGGCGACCGGCAGGTGACGAAGATCTGGTTGATCGACACGGGTCCGTCCCCTGTGGACGTGGAAGGCGTCCTGCTGACGGCCGGTGGTGGCGGTGCGGGTGGCGCTGGTGGTCATATCCGGTCCTCCGCGTCGAGGAACCGTTCGACGTACTCGCCCTCGGGGGCGATGGGGGTGATGACGTCGATGAGGACGCGGTCGGGGCCGACGAGGATGAAGTGGCGCTGGCCGAAGCGCTCCGAGCGCAGCGGGAGGGCGAGCTCGATCCCGTCCCGGCCGGCCAGCTCGTCGTGCACGGCGTCGACGTCGTCGACCTCGAGGTTGAGCAGCACGCCGCCGGCCGGTGACCCGCGGAAGCCCCCCGGGATGGTCTCGTGCGTCGGGTCCAGCAGGGCGAGCTCGAACCCGCTGTGGCGCAGGCTGACGTACCAGTCGGACTCGAAGGTCACCTCGAAGCCGAGGGTGTCCCGGTAGAAGGCCGTGCCGGTGGTGATGTCGCGGCTCATCAGCACGGGGTAGCTGCTGGTCAGTCTCACGTTGCGATCCCGGTGAGGTGCATGGGATGAGCGTGCCGCGCCGCCGGGGTGTGCGTGAGCACCGTGCGACCGAAGCGGCTGTCCACCGTCCGGCGGACCCCGCACACGACAGGCGCGGCTGCGGCGCCGGGATCAGGCTGCGGCGCCGGGATCAGTCAGTCGAGCAGACCGCGGTTGCGCGCCACCGTCACCGCGGCTGTCCGGTCGGACACCTCGAGCTTGCTGAAGGTGCGCAGCAGGTGGGTCTTGACCGTGGCCTCGGCGATGTGCAACCGACGGCCGATCTCGGCGTTGGTGCACCCGACGGCGACCAGCTCGAGCACCTGGATCTCGCGGGGAGAGAGCGACTCGGGGACCGGCCCCCGCATCCGGTGGACCAGCCGGGCGGCCACCGACGGGGTCAGCACCGTCTCCCCGCGGGCCGCCGCGCGGATCGCGGAGGTCAGCGCGGCCCGCGAGCAGTCCTTGAGCAGGTAGCCCGCCGCGCCGGCCTCCACGGCGCGCAGGATGTCGGCGTCGGTGTCGTAGGTGGTGAGGACGACGACGCGGGTGCCGGGGAACCGGGCGGTGATCGCCGCGGTGGCGGTCACTCCGTCACCGCCGCGCATGCGCAGGTCCATCAGCACCACGTCCGGACCGCGGACGCCGACGAGCGCGACGGCCTCCGGCCCGCTGCCCGCCTCACCGACGACGTGCAGGTCGTCCTCGGCGGTGAGCATCCCGCGCAGCCCCTCCCGGACGATCACGTGGTCGTCCACCAGCAGCACCCCGATCATGCGGGTACCCGCACGGTGACCCGCGTGCCGTCACCGGGCGCGCTGTCGATCGTCATCGATCCCCCCATCCGGTCCACCCTGGCCCCCATCATCGCCAGCCCGTAGCTCCCGTCCGGGACGGCGGACCGGTCGAAGCCGGCGCCGTCGTCGGTCACCGTGAGGGTCGTCGTCGCCGGGTCGGTGAAGTCGAGCCGGACGGTCACGGTGCCGGCCCGTGCGTGCCGGGCGGTGTTGCTCAGCAGCTCCTGCGCGGCTCGCAGGACGACGACCGCGTACTCGAGGGGCAAGCGTCGCGGGGAGCCGTACGCCGAGTGCTCGGCGGACACGCCGGTCTCGTCGGCGAACCGCTCGACCTGGCGGCCGATCGCGTCGGTCAGCGAGCGGGTGGCCAGCACGCCCGGAGCGGACGAGGCCACGAGGTGCCGGGCCTCGTCGAGGTTCTCCCTGGCCACGGCGAGGGCCAGCTCGATGTGCCTGCGGGCGGCCGGGTCGTCGGCCCCGAACTCGGCCTGGGCGGCCTGCAGCAGCGTGACGATGCTGGTGAAGCCCTGGGCGAGGGTGTCGTGGATCTCGCCGGCGAGCCGTTCCCGCTCGGCGGCGACGCCGGCGTCGTGCGACAGCGCGGTGACCTCCGAACGGCTCGCCGTCAACTCCTCGATGAGCCGCGCCCGGTCGTCGCTCTGGTCGGTGACGCGGTGGATCCAGACGCCCACCAGCACGCCGAACGCCGTCAGGAACAGGGCCTGCGGGCCGAGGTCACGGATCGCCTCGCCCGCGGTGTCGCCGCTGCGCAGCGCCGACACCAACGACAACCCCGGGATCACCACGATCGTGACCGCGACGGCCCGCCCCAGCCGCAGCAGCCAGTACATCTGCGGGACCGTCACGAACAGCGCCCAGGTCGACTCCGGCACCAGCAGCACCGCCCCGGTGGTCCCGACGGCGAGCAGCGTTGCGTAGCCGAGCACCGCGGGTCGGTCGGGCGTCTCGGCCACCGCCAGGCGCCGCCCGGCGGTCAACCAGGCCCCGCCGAGCCCGAGCACCAGCGCGGCCGCGGGCACCCGCAGGGCGACGGGTTCGTCGGCGGCGGACACCAGGGCCGCGGTGATCACGGCCGCCACGACGAACAGCACGTCCCACAGCCAGATCGCCGACGCTGCGGCATCCGCGCCCGGGCGCGGCGCGACACCGGTCACCGGTGTCGCGGTCCCAGGATCGGCAGGGTGAGGCACAGCGCCAAGCCTGCGACACACCACGCCGCGAGCACCAGTGCCACCCGGTCGAGCTCCCACGCGCCCGCGATCTCGAACCGCACCATGACCTCGGGCAGGAACACCGACCGGAAGCCCTGCGCCAGCCAGCGGACCGGGAACAACGACGCGACCGCGACCAGCCCGGTCGGCAGGGCGGAGGCGGGGGTGACGAACACCCCGGAGACGAACAGCAGGGCGAGGTGGGGCAGCTGCACGATCGCGGTGGCGCTGCGCGCGGTGCGGGCCGGCGTGCTGATCGCGATGCCGAGCAGCGAGCAGCCGATCACGCCGAGGACGAACACCCATCCGAACGTGGCCCACCGGGACACCGTGCCGGGCAGCGGCAGGTCGAACAGGGTCACGGCCGCGGTCAGCATCAGCACCGTCTGGGCCACCGTGGTCACGGCGACCAGCACGATCTTGCCGATGACGTAGGCGGCGCGCGGCATGGGCGTGCCCCGCAACCGCGCCAGGGTGCCGTCGTCGCGGTCGGAGGCGATGTCGGTGCCCAGGGTCACGAACGTCGTGGACATGATGCCGGCGGCGACCATGCCCGCGGCCAGCACCTGGCTCGCGGTGACGCCGGTGCCCTCGTACCGGTCGCCGAACACCGAACCGAGCAGCACCAGCAGTACGGTCGGGAGCGCGAAGGTGAAGACCACCGCCTCGCGGCTGCGGAAGAACCGCTTGAGCTCCAGCGCTCCGCGGGACAGGCCGAGGGCGGCCGTGGACGACGCCCGGTGCGGTGCCGTCGCGTCGAGGGCCATCAGACAGCTCCGACGAGGACCCGGTGCCGGGGCGTCACCGCGGGCTCCCCATCGTGATCAGCCCGAGGTAGACGTCCTCCAGGCTGGGGCGATCGACCCTCAGCCCGGGCACCTCGCCTCCGAATCGGGACGCGAGCGCCGCGACCAGCGCGGCGGGGGTGGTGGTCCGCTGCTCGCGGACGGCGCCCGAGTCCAGCCAGCGCACCACGGTCGGGTCGGTGTGCCGGCCGCCGAGGGTGGCCGGTGTGCCCAAGGCCACGATCCGCCCCTCGACGATCACGGCCAGCCGGTCGGCCAGCGCCTCGGCCTCGTCGAGGTAGTGGGTGGTGAGCATGATGGTGGTGCCGTCGGCGGAGAGCTCGCGCAGCAGCCGCCAGAAGTCGCGCCGGGCCTGCGGGTCGAACCCGGTGGTCGGTTCGTCGAGGAACAGCAGCTCCGGCCGTCCGAGGATCCCGAGGGCGACGTCGAGGCGGCGACGCTGCCCGCCGGACAGGGTGCGCGCCAACGTGTGCCGCTTCTCCCACAGCCCCACGACCTGCAGCACCCGGTCGGGATCGCGGGGGTCCGGGTAGTAGCGGGCGAAGTGGTGCAGTACCTCGGCGGGGGTCAGCTCGGCCAGGTCGGTCGAGCCCTGCGCGACGATGCCGATGCGCGCCCTGAAGCGTCGCCCGGCCCGCCCGGGGTCCGTTCCCAGCACCCGGACCCGGCCGCCGTCGCGGTGACGGTGGCCTTCGAGGATCTCCACGGTCGTCGTCTTGCCCGCCCCGTTGGGCCCGAGCAGGCACAGCACCTCGCCGCGCGCCACGTCGAGATCGACCCCGTCCACGGCGGGCCGATCGGCGCCGGGATAGCGGCGGCGCAACCCGCGGACGGTGATCGCATCGGTCATGCGCCGATCGTGCGGCCCACCACCGCCCGTGCGGGAGCATCGGGCGGCCGAACGCCCCGTCCACCGTCCGACGGACGCCGCACCGGCGAGCCCGTCTGCTCGGATGCCGCCGACGCGCCACCGGACGTCGACACCGACGGAGGCCGGCCCCGCCGATCAGCCGAGCAGGACGCCGATACCGAGCAGCGCGAGCACGCCGACCGCCGCGCCGATCAGCGGCCAGGACCCGCGCACCCCGCGGCGGTCGCGATGCGACCGGGCGGCGGCCACGAACAGCGCACCGGGCACCCCGAAGACCAACCAGGCCGCGGCGAGGTTGAACCAACCCGTCGACGTCATGTCGCCTATCCCGCGCGCCGGCAGCTCCAGCAGCCCGGCCAGGACGAGCAGTTTCGCGACGAGTTCGGCCAGCGGGTAGGCGAGCTGGGCGGCCGCGGCCCCCCAGTGGCCCGCCTCGATCAGCGGAGCGGGGAACCGGCGACCCCAGCCCTGCACACCGGCGGGGGCGAGCGCGACCGTCGCCGCACGCAGCAGCGTGGCGCCGAGGACGATCCACGCGGTGTCGTCGAGCGGATCGGCACCGATGACGTGGCCGCCGACCCACAACGCTCCGACCACGACGACGAACAGGCCGACCGTCGCGGCGATCGCGTACGCCGGCCAGACCGCGGTGAACCCGCCCGCCCGCCCCGGCCCGGCACCGGGGTCCCTGCAGAACGGTCGGGCGGAGTCGGTGGCCCGAAAGCACGGCATCGGTCCTCCTGAGGCGGGTCGGGCGGGACGACCGTGCGGCCCGGCCGGTACGGCCGTCGATCACACGGCCGGTGGCCGGACGGCTTCGGTCGGCCGCCGCCCCTGCCGGACGACGGCCCCTCGAGCCTGCCCCCCCGCCACCGCCGGTCGAGAGCGCCGGACGACCGAACCCCCTGTCCACCGTCCGACCGACCATGTCGCGCGGGTGGGCCGGGCACGCGTCGACGGGCGCGGCGTCGCAGTGCTCGACCGGATCGAGCGCGGTCGGGTCGGGGGCCTGCCCCGCTCGTTCGGGCATGCGGGCGGATCGGGCGGCCGGGCCGACACGAGGACGAGAAGAGGCCTGGTCCGGAGCTCCGCTAGAAGCTACTGACCAGGCCGTCTGGTGGTCGGGGTGACAGGATTTGAACCTGCGACCTCTTCGTCCCGAACGAAGCGCGCTACCAAGCTGCGCCACACCCCGATGATCCGCCGTCGTGCGGCGGGCCGGAAACGAGTCTAGCCGACGTCCGCGGGCGCCGACGCGGGGGTTGCCTCGACCGCCGCGGTCGTCACCGGGCGCGGCACGAGCGTCAGCAGGCTGGCCTCGGGCGGGCAGGCGAAGCGGACCGGGGCCCAGGGCGAGGTTCCCAGGCCTGCGGAGACGTGCAGCCAGGTGTGGGTGCCCCAGCGGGATGTGCCTCGGGCGCGGGAGCGGTCGATGCCGCAGTTGGTGACGATCGCGCCGACACCCGGCATGCGCAGCTGCCCTCCGTGTGTGTGCCCGGCCATGACGAGGTCGTAGCGGTCACCGGCGAACCCGTCGAGCACGCGGGGCTCGGGGGAGTGGGTCAGGCCCAGGCGCAGGGCGGGGTCGCCGGCGGCCGGGCCGGCGACGCGGTCGTAGCGGTCCAGACCCAGATGCGGGTCGTCGACGCCGGCCGCAGCCACGCGGACACCGTCGATGTCGAGGCTGACGCGGCTGTGGGTGACGTCGTGCCACCCACGTTCCACGAGCGCGGCACGCAGGTCGCGCCACGGGAGCGGCTCGCCGTCGGGGTCGGTCCGCTTGCCCGTCAGGTAGCGGGCGGGGTTCTTCGGTGTGGGGGCGAAGTAGTCGTTGCTGCCGAACACGAACAGGCCGGGCAGGTGCATCAGGGGGTCCAGCGCGGCCATCACGGTGGGCACGGCGCGCTGGTGGGCGAGGTTGTCGCCGGTGTTGACGACGAGATCGGGCTCCAGCTCGGCCAACTGCGCCACCCAGCGCTGCTTGCCGCGCTGACCGGGGGTCATGTGCAGGTCGGAGACGTGCAGCAGGCGCAGCGGCCGCGTGCCCGGGGCGAGCACGGGCAGGGTGGCCTCGCGCAGGGTCCAGCGGTGACGTTCGATCCCCGCCCCGTACGCGACGGCCGCCGCGCCCGTCGTGGTGGCGCCGATCGCGAGCCGAGCCCAGCTGTTCACAACTGCAGGGTACGTCGGGCGGTGGCTGCGCTAGCGTTCACCGCCGTGAGCACCCTGAAGGCACAGCTGCGGACCGACCTGACCGCGGCGATGAAGGCCCGTGACGAGCTGGTCAAGTCCACGCTGCGGATGACGCTGACGGCGATCGGCAACGCGGAGGTGGCCGGCACCGAGGCCCGCGAGCTCTCCGACGACGAGGTGTTGAAGGTCGTCGCGAAGGAGGCGAAGAAGCGGGCGGAGTCGGCCGAGGCGTTCGCCGCCGCCGGGCGCGAGGAGCTCGCCGCGCAGGAGCGCGCGGAGGGCGAGGTGCTCGAGCGCTACCTGCCCACCCAGCTCTCCGACGACGAGCTCGTCGCGATCGCCCGCGCCGCCGTCGACGAGACGGCCGCGGAGCTGGGCGAGACGCCCGGCCCGCGCCAGATGGGCCAGGTCATGAAGCGCGCCAACGCCGCGGCGGCGGGCCGGGCCGACGGCGGCCGGGTGGCGTCCGCGGTGAAAGCCCTACTGATCAACTGAACAGCACGCGACGGCCGACAGCACGCGCCGAGTTCGCGCGCCGGCCCGCCTCTCGCGCGCTGCCGACAGCTCGCGAGTCCCTGCCCGGCGCGCGAGTCCCTGCTGATGCGCGAGGTCCGGTGTGCGCCGTCGCTCCCCGTCCGGCGCGCGCGGCCCCCCGTCCGGCGCGCGAGCCCTGTCCGGCGAGCGACACCCCGTGTCCGGCGGGGCCCTGTGCACGCCGGCCGCCCTGGCGTGCGAGGCGCTGCCCCGCGCGCCAGGTTCCCGGGCACGGGCCGGTGCCCGGCTCGCCGCCCGCTCGGTGCACCGGGTGGGGACCGGAGACCTTCGCGGCGGGCAGCCTACTTCTCGACCGGCGCCTTGCGCGTCGTGGTCGTCCGCTTGGCGGCGGGCTTCTTCGCCGCCGGCTTCTTGGCCGGCGCGCGCTTCGGGGCGGCCTTCTTCGGCGCGGGTGCCTTCGCCCGGCGCTCGGCCAGCAACTCGCTCGCGCGATCGTCGGTCAGGTGCTCGACGCTGTCGCCCTTGCGCAGGCTCGCGTTCGTGTCGCCGTCGGTGACGTAGGGCCCGAACCGCCCGTCCTTGATCACCATCGGCTTCTTCGAGTTGGGGTCGACGCCCAGCTCGCGCAGCGGCGGGGTGGCCGCCGCGGTCCGCCTGCCCCGCTGCTTGGGCTGCTTGTAGATCTCCACGGCCTCGTCGAGGGTGACCGTGAACAGCTGCTCCTCGTCGGTGAGCGACCGCGAGTCGGTGCCCTTCTTCAGGTACGGCCCGTAGCGCCCGTTCTGCGCGGTGATCTCCTCACCGCTCTCCGGGTCGGTACCCACCACCCGCGGCAGCGACAGCAGCCGCAGGGCGTCCTCCAGGGTGATCGTCTCGGTGGACATGTCCTTGAACAACGACCCGGTGCGCGGCTTGGGCTTGGCCGGCGCCTTCTTCCGGGTGCCGTTCGTGGCCGTGGCGGGCTCGGCGGGCTCCGGCAGGATCTCGGTGACGTAGGGCCCGTAGCGACCCTCCTTGGCGACGATCTCGTGCCCGCTGACCGGGTCGACGCCCAGCGAGCGGCCCTCCTGCGGCACCGAGAACAGCTGCTCGGCGATCTCCCGGGTGAGCTCGTCGGGCGGCAGGTCCTCGGGCAGGTTGGCCCGCTGCGAGGCGCCGTCGCGCATCCGCTCCAGGTAGGGCCCGAAGCGCCCGACGCGCACCACGACGTCGTCGAAGACCGGCACGGAGTTGATCTCTCGCGCGTCGATCTCCTCCAGGTTGACACCGACCAGCTTCTTCAGCCCGCCCGCGCGGGCCACCGAGCCCTCGCTGCCCTGTTCGGCGCCGAAGTAGAAGCCCGACAGCCAGGCGGTGCGGCCCTGGGTGCCCGCGGCGATCGCGTCGAGCTCGTCCTCCATGGCGGCGGTGAAGTCGTAGTCGACGAGGCGGCCGAAGTGGTGCTCGAGCAGGCCGACCACGGCGAACGCGATCCACGACGGGACCAGCGCCTGCCCCTTCTTCCACACGTACCCGCGGTCCTGGATCGTCTTGATGATCGAGGCGTAGGTGGACGGGCGGCCGATGCCCAGGTCCTCCAACTGCTTGATCAGGCTGGGCTCGGTGAACCGTGACGGCGGGTTCGTGGAGTGGCCCTCCGGCGTCAGCGACGCCGCGGTCAGGGCCTGGCCCTTGGTGAGCTCCGGCAGGCGCGACTCGGCGTCGTCGGCCTCGCCGCCCGCCTGGTCGTCGACCGTCTCGACGTAGGCCTTGAGGAAGCCGGGGAAGGTGATCGTGCGGCCCGAGGTGGCGAACGTGACGGCCTCGCCGGTCGCGGCCGTGCCCGCGATCCGGATGCTCACCGTCGTGCCGCGCGCGTCGGCCATCTGCGAGGCCACGGTGCGTTGCCAGATCAGCTCGTAGAGGCGGAAGTCGTCGCCGTCGACCTCGCGGGCGATCTCGCCCGGCGTGCGGAATACGTCGCCCGCGGGCCGGATGGCCTCGTGGGCCTCCTGGGCGTTCTTGACCTTGCGCGTGTACTGCCGCGGCTGCGCCGGGACGTAGGCGTCGCCGTAGAGCTCGCGCGCCTGGCTCCGGGCGGCGTCGATGGCCGACTCCGACAGCGTGGTGGAGTCGGTGCGCAGGTAGGTGATGTAGCCGTTCTCGTAGAGCCGTTGCGCGCTGCGCATCGTGCGGTCGGCGGAGAAGCGCAGCTTGCGACCGGCCTCCTGCTGCAGCGTGGAGGTCATGAACGGCGGGTAGGGCTTGCGTGTGTAGGGCTTGGACTCCACCGACTCGACGGTGAGGTCACGACCCTCCAGCGCCTCGGCGAGGCGGCGGGCGCCCGCCTCGTCGAGCACCGTGACGTCGTTGCGCCCGGCCCGGTCGGAGCCGCCCTTGAGCTGCCCGTCCGAGCCGAAGTCGCGGCCCGTGGCGACCCGTGCGCCGTCGATCGCCACGAGCCGCGAGGCGAACTGGCGCGGCGTGGCCTCGGCGCCGGCGTCCATCTGCGCGGCGATGTCCCAGTAGGACGCGGACACGAACGCCATGCGCTCGCGCTCGCGCGCCACCACGATCCGCGTGGCCACCGACTGCACCCGGCCCGCCGAGAGCCTCGGCATGACCTTCTTCCACAGCACGGGGGAGACCTCGTAGCCGTAGAGGCGGTCGAGGATGCGGCGGGTCTCCTGGGCGTCGACCATGTCCTGGTCGAGGTCGCGCAGGTTCTCCACCGCGGTGCGGATGGCCGGCTCGCTGATCTCGTGGAAGACCATCCGCCGGACCGGGATCTTCGGCTTGAGCGTGTCGAGCAGGTGCCAGGCGATCGCCTCGCCCTCGCGGTCGGGGTCCGTGGCGAGCAGGACCTCGTCCACGGACTTCAGCGCCTCGCGCAGCTCGGCGACCTTGCCCTTCTTCTCCGGCGTGATGATGTAGAGCGGCGCGAAGGAGTTGTCGACGTCGACGCCCAGACGCGCCCAGGCCTCGCCCTTGTGCTTGGCGGGCACGTCGGCGGCCCCGCGCGGCAGGTCGCGGATGTGCCCGACCGAGGCCTCCACGACGTAGTCCTTGCCCAGGTACTTCTGGATCTTCGCGGCCTTGGTACCGGACTCGACGATCACCAGCCGGCGCAGCGGGCGGCCGGTCGCGGACGTGGTGGGCGGGACCGATCGACGGCTTCCGCCGGCCTTCCGGGTGCCCGCACCTGCCGCGGTGTCGGGTTTCGGGCTCGTCGTTCCGGTCGTCACCATGGTCCTGTTCTGCTCTGCTGCGTTGAGTGTCCTGTTGTCGAGTATGCGTGTCGTGCTCTCCGGCCTACACACCGATACGGGTTCGTGCCCACCCACGCAGGGTGTCGCCTCGGTCACACCGAGGCGGTCGTGCCGCGAGAGCCTAACCATCGGTGTCAACACACGCGCCGACCCCAGTACCTCGGCCACTGCTCGTCCGGGACCCCGGTGGGCACCGGCCCGACCAGTTCGACGAGCCGCCCGACGCGGCGGGTCCCGCTGATCCGCAGGGCCGTCGAGCGGGCCACGCGGGCGGGCGGCAGACCGGCCCGGGTCAGGGCCGCGACCAGGGGTTGGTGGGTGTGGGAGGCCTGCGGATCGAGCATCAGGAGGTACCCGCCGCGCTCGTCCGGGCGGCCCGCGGCGAGGGCCCACAGGCGCAGCGCGGCACCGTCGACCTGCCAGCCCGCGGGCACCGCCTTGACCGCTCCGGCGGTCCATTCCCGGGCCAGTCCGACGAGGTCGCAGCGGAAGGCGGTCCGCAGGGCGGTGGCCCCGCTCTCGGTGGTGACCGGTTCCACGTCGATCCCCGTGGCCGCGCACGCCGCGGTGACCGCGCGGACCCGCGCCGGGTCGGCCAGCACGATCGAGAGCCGGGCCTGGTCGCCCGCCCCGAACCGGGCGATCTGGCCCGGTCCGCAGAGCAGACCGGCGAGGTCGCGCACCCCGGCGGGGCGGGCGTCGGCGGAGAACAGCGACAGCTGCGGCACGCCCGCACCGTAGAACACCCGTTCGATCCCGTGCACGGGGGCGCGCCGGGGAACGGCGGAGGCCGCCCACCCGGATCGGGTGGACGGCCTCCTGGTGCGGGGAGCGGCGGTCAGCCGACCGTCGTCTCCGCAGGGGTGTCGGTGATCGTCGTGGAGCGTCGCTTGGAGACCACGACCGCCGCCACGATGATCGCGACCGCGACGAGCGAGATCAGGACGCTGACCACGGGGTTGGCCGCCGGACCCACGGACAGGGCGACGACGGCCGGCGCGATCAGCACCGAGACCAGGTTCATCACCTTGAGCAGCGGGTTGATCGACGGACCGGCGGTGTCCTTGAACGGGTCGCCCACGGTGTCACCGATGATGGTGGCCTCGTGCGCCGGCGAGCCCTTGCCGCCGTGGTTGCCGTCCTCCACGAGCTTCTTGGCGTTGTCCCACGCGCCACCGGAGTTGGCGAGGAAGATCGCCATCAGCGTGCCGGCCGCGATCGCTCCGGCCAGGAAGCCGGCGAGCGGGCCGACCCCGAGGCCGAAGCCGACCGCGATCGGGGACAGGATCGCCAGCAGGCCGGGGGTGGCCAGCTCGCGCAGCGAGTCGCGGGTGCAGATGTCCACCACGCGGCCGTACTCCGGGCGGACGGTGCCCTCCATGATCCCGGGGTTCTCCCGGAACTGGCGGCGCACCTCGAACACGATCGCGCCCGCCGCCCGGGTGACCGCGTTGATGGCCAGTCCGGAGAACATGAACACGATCGCCGCACCGATGACGACGCCGACCAGGGTGTTCGGCGAGAACACCTGGTAGGCGAACGCGGTGCCCGCGTCCTCGAGCAGGACGCCCGCGCCGGCCAGCGCCGCGTCGATCTCGTTGCGGTAGGAGCCGAACAGGGCCGTGGCGGCCAGCACGGCCGTCGCGATCGCGATGCCCTTGGTGATCGCCTTGGTGGTGTTGCCGACCGCGTCGAGCTCGGTGAGGATGTCTACGCCGGGGCCGGACACGTCGCCCGACATCTCGGCGATGCCCTGGGCGTTGTCGGCCACCGGGCCGAAGGTGTCCATCGCGACGATGACGCCGACCGTGGTGAGCAGGCCGGTGCCGGCCAGGGCCACCGCGAACAGCGCGACCGTGATCGAGCCCGTGGCCAGCGCGAACGCGCCGAAGACCGCGCCGCTGATGACCAGGGCGGTGTAGACGGCGGACTCGAAGCCGATCGAGATCCCGGAGAGGATCACGGTGGCCGCACCCGTCAGCGACGAGCGGCCCACGTCCTGCACCGGCTTGTCCTCGGTGCCGGTGTAGTAGCCGGTGAGCCTGAGGATGGCCGCGGCCAGCACGATGCCGATGATCACCGCGACGGTGGCCAGCAGGCGCGGGTCCGTGCCGGTCATGGACTCGACGACGGTGGTGTCGGTCGGGCCGTTGCTCGCGACGCCACCGCCGAGGTCGGCGAAGCTGCCGGGCAGGTAGACGTACGCGGCGATCGCCGAGAGCACGGCGGAGATCACCGCGGAGATGTAGAAGCTGCGGTTGATCGTGGTGAGGCTGCCCTCGCCCTCCCGGGTGCGGGTGATGTACACGCCGATCACCGCGGTGATCACGCCGATGGCCGGCACGATGAGCGGGAACAGCAGGCCCTGCAGGCCGAACGCGGCGGTGCCGAGGATCAGCGCGGCCACCAGCGTGACCGCGTAGGACTCGAACAGGTCCGCGGCCATGCCCGCGCAGTCACCGACGTTGTCGCCGACGTTGTCGGCGATCGTGGCGGCGTTGCGGGGGTCGTCCTCCGGGATGCCCTGCTCGACCTTGCCGACGAGGTCGGCGCCGACGTCGGCGGCCTTGGTGAAGATGCCGCCGCCGACACGCATGAACATCGCGAGCAGCGCGGCGCCGAAGCCGAAGCCCTCCAGGACGCGCGGGGCGCCACCGGCGTAGACGAGCACGACGATCGCGGCACCGAACAGGCCGAGGCCGACGGTGAACATGCCGACGACGCCGCCGGTGCGGAAGGCGATGCGGGTCGCCTTCTCCCGGCCGCCCTCCTGGCGGGACGCCGACGCGACCCGGATGTTGGCGTTGGTCGCGAGTCGCATCCCGACGCTGCCGATCGCGGCCGAGAACAGGGCGCCGATCAAGAAGAAGATCGACCGGCCGATGCTCTCGCCGATGTTCGCTGCGGGGAGCGCGAACAGCAGGAAGAAGACAATGACGACGAAGACGGCGAGCGTCTTGAACTGGCGGTTGAGGTACGCCGTGGCGCCTTCCTGGACCGCGCGGCCGATCTCCTGCATCTTCGGGGTGCCCGCGTCAGCAGCGAGGACCTCCCGGCGCAGGACGAAGCCGATGGCCAGAGCGGCGAGGGCGACCACCGCGACCACACCGACGATGATGTAGTCGTTCGACGCGAGCGCGATCGAGTTCGCTTCCGCGGCGAGGGTGGACCGAGACATCCGTCCTCCTGGTTCAGTGGATCACTAGGGCCAGGGAGCTCAAGACGTCGTCCCTGGCGTCTGCACGAGCCGTCTCCGCAGGTGAGCGCGGTGTCAGGCCGGTGCAGTGTAAATGTGTGACGCAGGCCGCTCCGCAGTGGATGTCGGTGTCGCACTGCCGTAACGATCGGGTCACGAACCTGCGTAGGTGCCGGGGTGGCGAATCGCCGGGTCAGGTGGTCGCCCGCCGGAGTGACACCCCGGTGTGCCAGCCTCGAACGCGTGGACGGTGGCGGGCACGGCGGCGTGGCGTCCCCGCGGTGTGCCGACCGGGGCGAGGAGCTGCTGCTCCGGGTGCTGGCCGGCTCGGGCGCCGATCCGGCCGCGGAGATCTCCCGGGCCCGCCGCGGCGGGGACGCGGGTGCCGCTCCGGTGGGCACCGGCCCCCTGCGGCACGTGGCGACGGTGCCGCCGCGGACCGGCACCCCGGCGCCGTGGCCGTCGTGGGTGCCCGGGCCGGTGCGGATGGCGTTCGCGCGGCGGGGGGTGCTCGCGCCGTGGACCCACCAGGCCGAGGCGGCGTCGCTCGCCCATGCCGGGCGCGACGTGGTGGTGGCCACCGGGACGGCGTCCGGGAAGTCCCTGGCCTATCAGCTCCCGGTGCTGTCACGGCTGAGCACCGACCCGAGGGCGACGGCGCTCTACCTCGCCCCCACCAAGGCACTGGCGGCCGACCAGCTGCGCGCTCTGCACGAGCTCGACGTGCCCGACGTGCGCCCCGCCGCCCTCGACGGCGACACCGCGACCGACGAGCGGGAGTGGGTGCGCAGCCACTCCCGATGGATCTTCAGCAATCCGGACATGCTGCACCGCTCGGTGCTCCCGCGACACTCCCGCTGGGCCGCCTTCCTGCGCAGGCTGGAGATGGTGGTGATCGACGAGTGCCACACCTACCGCGGGGTGTTCGGCTCGCACGTGGCGCTGCTGCTGCGCCGGTTGCTGAGGCTCGCCGCCCGGTACGGGGCCCGGCCCGTGCTGGTGCTCGCCTCGGCCACCGTCGCCGAGCCCGCGGGTCACGCCTCCCGGCTCACCGGGCGTGACGTGCAGGCGGTGACCCTCGACGGTTCGCCACAGGCCGGGCGCACCGTGGCGCTGTGGGAGCCGCCGCTGCTGCCGGAGGTGACCGGCGAGAACGGAGCGCCGGTGCGGCGCTCGGCGGGGGCCGAGGCGGCGCGGATGCTCGGCGACCTCGTGCTGGAGGGGGCCCGGACGCTGGCGTTCGTGCGGTCGCGACGTGCGGCCGAGCTCACGGCCATCGGCGCCCGGCGGGTGCTCACCGCGGTCGACCCGGAGCTGGCCGCCCGGGTGGCGGCCTACCGGGGCGGCTACCTGCCCGAGGAGCGCCGGGCACTGGAATCGGCGCTCGCCCGCGGCGAGCTGCTCGGGATGGCGACCACCAACGCCCTGGAACTCGGCGTGGACGTCGCGGGCCTCGACGCGGTGGTGGTGGCCGGCTTCCCGGGTACCCGCGCCTCCTTCTGGCAGCAGGCCGGCCGCGCGGGCCGGGGTGCCGACTCGGCCCTGGTGGTGCTGGTGGCCCGCGACGACCCGATGGACACCTATCTGGTGCACCATCCCGAGGCGCTGCTCGGTGCGCCGCTGGAGGCCTGCGTGCTGGATCCGACGAACCCGTACGTGCTGGGCCCGCAGCTCGTGTGCGCGGCGGCGGAGCTGCCGCTGACCGAGCGGGACGTGGCCGAGGTCTTCGGCGGGCCGCCCGCGGCCGCCGTGCTCGACGAGCTGGTGGCCGACCGGGTGCTGCGCAGGCGCCCGGCAGGGTGGTTCTGGCCGTCGACGCGGGAGCGACCGGCGTCCTCGGTGGACATCCGCGGTTCCGGCATCGGGCAGGTGGCGCTCGTGGAGTCGGGCACCGGCCGCATGCTCGGCACCGTGGACGGGGCGGCAGCGCCCGCGTCGGCGCATCCGGGCGCGGTGTACCTGCACCGCGGTGAGAGCTTCGTCGTGGACGATCTCGACCTCGACACGGGGGTGGCGCTGGTGCACGCGGCCGACCCGGACTGGCGCACCGACGCCCGCTCCACGGCCGACGTCGAGGTGCGCAGGGTGCTGAGCTGCCGCGATCTCGGTCCGGTGCGGGTGTCGCTGGCCGAGGTGGACGTGACCTCGCAGGTGGTGGCCTACCAGCGGCGCTCCCCGGACGGCTCGGTGCTCGCCACGGTGCCGCTCGACCTGCCCGAGCAGACCCTGCGCACCCGCTCGGTGCTCTACGACATCGACGACGCGGCGCTGCGCGACGCCGGCCTGCCGCCGATGCGGGTGCCGGGTGCGCTGCACGCGGCGGAGCACGCGGCGATCGGCCTGCTGCCGCTGTTCGCGACGTGTGACCGGTGGGACATCGGCGGACTGTCCACGGCGCTGCACCCGCACACCGGTCGGCCCACCGTGTTCGTGCACGACGGGCACCCCGGTGGGGCCGGGTTCGCCGAACGCGGGCACGCCGTGCTGGGGCCGTGGCTGGCGGCGACCATGGCGGCGATCCGGGGCTGCGAGTGCGCAGCCGGGTGCCCGTCGTGCGTGCAGTCGCCCAAGTGTGGGAACGGGAACGCGCCGCTCGACAAGGCGGGCGCGGTGGCCGTGCTCGGGGTGGTGCTGGCGGCGCTGACCAGGGAGGGTCGGGTGCCGCAGGGGGCGCGGTGGTGAGGGTCCGAGCGGTGCGTCGACACCGGTCGGACCGGCCGTTGCGGACGGCGCCGGTGGGGCCGGCCCGGCCCGGGCGCGCCCGGTGGCGGTGACCGGTCCGGTGACGGCGAGGTCGAGGGCCACCTCGGCCTCCACGAGGGCGTCCCATCCGTCGAGCCGGCAGGACCGCAACCGGGCTCCCATGCGGCCGGCCACGCCGGCGGCCCGCTCGCAGGCCCGGGCCTCGCCGTGCACCGCGAGGCCGGCCGCCGCGAGGCCGGCCAGGTCGGCCGCCGCCTCGGCCCGGTGCCGGCCCGCGACGGCGGCCCCGAGCTCGACACCGATCACCAGCACGGCCAGCAGGACCGCGACGGCCCCGGCCGCCCACACGGTGGCGAACCCGTCGTCGGGACGCGCGTTCACGGCAGGACACCCGGCTCGAGCACCGCCACCGCGCGCCCGCCGACCCGCATCGGGAGGGGCGGCGCGGCCGGCGCGGTGACCTCGGCGACCACCTCGTCGCCCTGCACGAGCAGTTCGATCCGGGCCCCACGGGGGGCGAGCTCGGCGGCGACCGCGCGGCCCCGCTCCGGCTCCCCCCGCGCCGCGAGCCGGGCCAGCTCGCGGGCGGCGTCGATGCAGCGCACCGACCCCGCCGCCGCGGCGACGGCCCCGACCGCGACGGCCAGGAAGACGGCCAGGCTGCACAGGGCCAGTGCGGCCTCGACCGTGACGGCACCCCGGTCGGCGGGAGGCCGGCGCCGGGTTGCTCCCACCGCCCCGTGCGGTGTCAGAAGGTGGTGGAGAGCGCGCGCTGCACGAGACCGGTGAGCGCGGTGACGACGGACTCCCCGCTCAGGACGCCGTACAGGATCGCGGCGAACGCGGCGGCGGCGACGACCCCGATCGCGTATTCCACCGTGGACATCCCGGCGTCGTCGCGGAACAGGCGGTGCAGGCGGTTCGTGGTGCTGGTCATCGTGGTGCTCCTTCGGATCGGTGTGGCGGATGTGCATGGTGGTCACCATCGGCCCAGTGCCTCGCCGGCCAGGCCGATGACGACCGGGGCGATGCCGAGGACGAGGAACGCGGGCAGGAAGCACAGCCCGAGCGGGCCCGCGATGAGCACGCCTGCGCGTTGGGCACGGGCCTGCGCGGTGTCGACGAGTTCGGCGCGCAGCCGGCCGGCCTCCGCGCCCGCCACCTGGGCGAGCGCGGCGCCGGTGGCGGCCGAGCGGCCGGCGGCGCGCGCGAACACGGCGAGCGCGGCGGTGTCCTGCGCGCCGCGCCACGCGTCGGCGGGATCGGCACCCAGGTCGAGGAGGCCGGCGACCCGCCGCAGCTCGGTGCCCGCGGCGTCCCGCAGCGGTGCGGCCGCGGCGGAGACGGCGACGGCCACCGGCAGCCCGGCCCGTAGGCAGATCGCGAGCAGATCCCACCCGGCGGCGAGCGCGGCGAGGTCGACGCGGTCGCGCGGTGGCCGGGGCAGGAGGCGACGACCGGCGAGCAGGGTGGCCAGTGCGAGAGCCGATCCCGCCACCGCGGCCGGTGCGCCTGCGAGGGCCCAGCCCAGTGCGCCGGCGGCCGCTACGCCGACGGCCGTCCATACCGTGCGCACCGGCGGCGTCGACGTCGGCGGTGCGGTGCGGGCTCGCAGCCGTCGGGAGCCGACGCGCTGCCGGCCCAGCAGCACGGCCCCGGCCAGCAGTACCAGCGCCAGCGAGGCGCCACTCTGGGGGCTCATCGCGGCACCGCGGATTGCATGATCGCCTCGCTCCAGGCGACACCGGCCGTGCCGAGGGCGACCCCGACGACCAGCAGCACCTGCCCCAGCGGCCCGTCGCGCAGCACGGCGAGGGGGTCGGCCCCGACCAGCTGCCCCAGGGCCACCCCGAGCAGGGGGAGGGTGGTGAGGACCAGCGCCGTGGCGCGCGGCCCGGCCAGCTCGGCCCGCACCCGGCCGGCGAACTGCAGCCGCCAGCGCAGGTCCGCGCGGACGCCGGCGAGCAGCTCGGCGAGCGGAATCCCGTGCCGATCGGCGAGGGCCCAGGCGTCGGCGAGCCGGGCGACGTCGGCGCGCACCTCGGGCCGGCGGTCGGCGCCGCGCCGCAACGCGTGCGGCACGTCGTCGCCGAGCCGGCCCGCGGCGGCGGCCGGACCGAGCACGTCGCGGGCCCGTGGGCCGTCGGCCACCGTGCCGGCCAGCGCCGCGGCCGGGTGCATCCCCGAGGCCAGCTCGTCGGCCATCCGGGCCACCGCGGAGGCGAGCTCGGAGGCGGTGGCCGCGGCGGCGGCCGCGGACCTTGTGGCGGCCCGACGCCGGTAGGCGGTGACCGCGACCAGCAGCCCGGCCAGGCCGCCGCCCGGCCCCGCGGCGACCAGCCCGACGCCCACCCCGGCGAGAACCGTCCAGCCGGCTCCGGATGGCCGCCGAGAGGGCCGCGGCGGCGCGCCGGAGGGCCACAGCCCGGCGATCCGGGCGGGCGCCGCCGGTCGCGGCAGGCAGAGCAGCACCGCTGCGAGCGCGGCGCAGGCCAGCGGCCCGGACGACGAGGTCACCACGGCGCCGGCACCTCCCGCTCGGCCAGCAGTCGGGCCAGCGCGGCGCGGCGGTCGGTCCAGCCGCCCGTGCGGGTCCACGCCGGCTCCACCGTGACCTCACCGCCGTCGCGGCCCAGCACTCCCACGGCGTCGAGCACCCGCGCCCCTCCGCGGAGCCGTCGCATGTGCAGCACCACCTGGACGGCGGCGGCGAGCTGGCTGTGCAGCGCGATCCGCGCGAGCCCGCCGACGGCGGCGAGTGCCTCCAGGCGGGCCGGCACCTCGCGCACCGAGTTGGCGTGCACGGTGCCGGCGCCGCCGTCGTGGCCCGTGTTCAGGGCGGAGAGGAGATCGGCGACCTCGGCGCCGCGGACCTCGCCGACGACCAGCCGGTCGGGGCGCATCCGCAGGGCCTGACGCACCAGGTCGCGCAGCGCGATCCCGCCCGCACCCTCGATGTTGGGCGGTCGCGACACCAGCCGGACGACGTGCGGGTGACGCGGGGCGAGCTCCTCGGCATCCTCGACGCAGACGATCCGCTCCCGGGGATCCACGGCGCTGAGCAACGCCCCGAGGATCGTGGTCTTGCCGGTGCCGGTGCCTCCTGACACGAGCAGGGCAAGGCGGGCGGCCAGCACCGCGTGCATCAGGGCCTCACCGGCGGCGTCGAGCGTGCCCATCCTGCGCAGCGCCGCCAGGTCGTGGGCGGCCGGGCGCAGCACCCGCAGCGACAGGCAGGTGCCGTCGGAGGCGATCGGGGGCAGCACCGCGTGCAGTCGGACCCCGGCGTCGGCGAGCCAGCCGTCGACGAACGGCGAGGCGTCGTCGAGTCGTCGTCCCGCGGCGAGTGCCATGCGCTGCGCGAGTCGCCGCACGGACGCCTCGTCGGGGAAGCGGACCGCCGCCGGTTCGAGACCGGTACCCCGGTCGACCCACACCGTGCCGCCCGCGCTCACCAGCACGTCGGTGGTGCGCGGATCCCGCAGCAGTGCGTCGAGCGGCCCGGCGCCGACGAACTCCTCGCGCAGCACGCGCAGCGCGTGCAGGACGTCGAGATCGGAGGCGACGCCGCCGGACTCGGCCCGGACGGCCGCGGCGACCGACTCGGGCCCCGTGTCACCGCCGGTTGCCGCCAGCCGCGAGCGCACCCGCTCGACCAGCGCGCCGCCCGCGACGGCGTTCACGTCCGGTTCCCGTCGACGCCGCCGCGCACCGCGGCGAGCACCGCCCGGGCGGCGCCGGCGAGCGGGCCGCGCGGGCGGCCGGGTGCCTCGCCGCGCTCCAGGGCGCGGGCCAGGCCGGGCTCGGGTCGCATCGCCGCGAGCAGCGGTACCCCGAGCGAGCGCGCGACCTCGTCGGCGTCGACCCCGCCCGGGGACGGCCCGCGGACCACCAGGCGCGGCGGGCTGCCGAGCCCGGTGAGGGCGGCCACCACCCGGGCGGCCGCGGCGCAGGACCGCACGTCGGCGGGCACGACGAGCACGGTGAGGTCGGCCGCGGCCAGTGCCGCGGCGGCCGCGTCGGACGGGTGCCGGGGGAGATCGCACACCACCGTCTCGCCGGCCCGCCGCCCGGCGTCGACCACCGCGGCGACGGCACCGGGCGCGGGACCTCCGGCCCCCCGGTCGCACGAGAGGACGGCGAGCTCGCCGGTGCCCCGGCCGGCGACCGCGGGTGCGGGCAGCGCCGCGTGCAGCGCCGCCGCCGGTACGCGGCCGCCGTGGACGTCGAGCTGTGGCCAGCGCATGCCCTCGAGGTCCTCGGCGCCCAGCACCAGATCCAACCCGCCACCGAGGGGGTCGCAGTCGACCAGCAGGGCCCGCTGGCCGTCGCGCACGGCGGTCACGGCCACCGCCGCTGCGAGCACCGACGCACCCGCTCCGCCGCGGCCGCCGACCAGCGCGATGACCGGCCCGCGGCCGCGGTGTTCCTCGGTGGCCTCCGACAGCGCCGCCACCAGCCACGCCTCCGCGTCGGGCAGCGACACGACGTGTTCGGCACCCACGGCCACGGCATGGCGCCACACGGCGGGCGGCGGTTCCCCGCGGACCGCCACCACGACGCCCCCGCGGCGCGGGAGGCCGCTGCGGGTGCACTGGTGCGCCGCCGCGGCGTCGAGCAGCACGACGGGCGCGTCGTGCCACGACCGGCGCGCGGCGGTGACGTCGACGGCGCGTTCGAGCTCGCACCCCGCCGCGGCGCCGAGGCGCAGGACCGCGTCGAGGAGTTCGGGATCCGACACCATGACGAGCCCCCTGCGCTGGTGGTGCATGGCGTCCTCCACGTTCCGGGTCGCCGCCTCGTGCGGTGACGGACCCAGCGTCGACCCGGATCGGTGGCCGTGGCGGACGAGTCCGGAACCTGTGGACGGACCCGGACCGATGTGGACAACCACGGACGGGTGGGGCCGCGGCGGGCGGAACCGTCGGTCCGGCGGGTCATGCTGGAACCGGGGGACCCCGGCAGCGGGTGCCGCAGGTACCCACATGGGACGACCCCCGCCAGGGGGGATTGGCGGGGGTCGTCGTCGGTTCAGCTCCGGGGGGTCGAGCTGAACCACGTCCGGACGAATCCGGACGACATCAACTGTAGCTGTTGGGCGGCCTCCACGTCGCGCCCCTGACCGGAGCATCTCGCGGGATTTTCCGGCCGGCACCGGGTGGTCGTGCCACGTCTGGCAAGCTCGGTCGCCGTGCCCGGTGCAGCCCCGGCCCCGCTGCCGGCCCCGCCGACCGCGGCGGCCTTCTTCGACCTCGACAAGACGATCATCGCGGGGTCCAGCGCGCTGGCCTTCAGCAGGCCCTTCCGTCGGCAGGGGCTGATCAGCAGGCGGGCGGTGCTGCGCAGCGGGTACGCCCAGCTGCTGCTCGTGCTCTCCGGCGCGGACGCCGCCACGATGGAGCAGCTCCGGCGGCGGATCACCGTGCTGTGCACCGGCTGGGAGGTCGCGCAGGTGCGCGCCATCGTCGAGGAGACGCTGCACGAGATCGTCGAACCACTCGTCTACGCCGAGGCGACCGAGCTGATCGCGGAGCACCGTGCGGCGGGCGAGGAGGTGGTGGTGCTGTCGGCGTCCGGGCAGGAGGTCGTGGAGCCGATCGCGGCGCTCGTCGGCGCCGATCGCTGCCTGGCGACCCGGATGGGGGTCGAGGACGGCCACTACACCGGCGAGATCGAGTACTACTGCTACGGGGAGGCCAAGGCGGCCGCGGCCCGCGACATCGCCGCCGCGCGCGGCTACCGGCTCGCGGACTGCCGCGCGTACTCCGACTCGATCACCGACCTTCCGCTGCTGGAGGCGGTCGGCCATCCCACGGTGGTGAACCCGGACAAGGCACTGCGTCGGGAGGCGCTCGCGCGCGGGTGGCCGATCCTCACCTTCACCGCGCCGGTGGCGCTCGGTGTGCGCTTCCGGCCGCCGGTGCCGGTGGTCGCCGCGGTCGGTGGGGTCGGGATCGCGGCGCTGCTCGGGGCGGGTTGGTACGGTCGCCGCCGGCCCCGGCCGTGACCCGCGGACATGCCCTGATCGTGACGCTACGCTACTGAACCGGTGCACCCGGGTCGGCCCCTTGCTGTGACCGGGCCCACCGGGCTACACATGACGCGCGGACTCCTGGGAGGCCAGGGGCGGTGCGGCAGAGAAGCACCCGTCCTCCCGATCAGGGCTCCGTGCGCGAGGGTCGGGCACTCCACGCACAGCACGCCGCGGGAGGCATGTCGTCGTGGGCCTGCGTACCGGGACGCCGGACGCCGAGGCCACTTCCACGACACGTAGTGCACGCCTGGATCCCGGTCCCTCTCGCATGGATGGGCGGTGTTCCCGCGAGGGACGCCGCCCATCCTGCGTCCGCGGGGTGCTCAGCTGCGCGTGTCGGCGATGGACAAGGCCTCGCGTGCGCCGGCCTCCCACTGGTCGCAGCAGTGCAGCACCCACGTGCCCACGCCGTCGGCGCTTCCGGTTCCGAAGCCTGCCGCGGCCCTCCGGTACTCGGCGGCGTGGCGCAGATGGCCCACCTCCGGCACCCCGAGACCCTGGGGGTCCAGTCCCGCCGCGACGGCCGTCAGCCGAGCCGCCGCGCGGGCCACGACCCCGTCCGCAGTGCCGAACGGAGCCAGCGACAGCAACTCTCCGTGTACGACCGCGGTGAGGACCGGGGCCGGGGCCCGCGTCGCGCCGATGACGAGTTCGGCCAGCAGCCCGAGCCGCTGCGCCACGCCGTCACCGGCCCGGGGGCGGCCGAGCTCGGCGTCGTGCCGGTCGGCCGGGACGAGGTCGGCGGCGGCCAGCACGTGCAGCCGCGCCAAGGCCTGGGACGGCGAGGTGCGCCACACCGCGAGGAGCCGGGCGGCCCCGTCGGCGACGCGGACCGCGCCCGCCAGCACCGGATGCGACCCGGTGTCGTCGAGCGGCGCACCGTCCAGCGCGGCGGACGCCCGCGCCGCCCGGACGCCGGCCTCGGCCGCGTTCGCCGACCGGCCCCGCAGGTTCGCCGGATGGTTGTGGACCGCGGCCAGCGCGTCGCGCACGCGCGCCACCGCGTCGGTGACGCCGGGCAGCTCCAGCACCGGCGCGAGCGGATCGGTCGCGAGCACGCGGAACATGCTGCCAGTAGGGGGAGGACTGGTCGGACAGCCGGTGCGAACGTCGGTGGCGGGCGATAGCGTCGTGCATCGATGCACGCGTGCCGGGCGACGTCGCCCGGCGGAGACCAGGAGGGTACGGATGGCCGAATCGGGACCCACTCTGAGCAACCTGTCCACCGAGAGCCGCAGCTTCCCTCCCAGCGAGGAGTTCGCCGCCCAGGCCAACGCCACCGAGGAGTGGTACGCCCGCGGTGACGACGACCGCGAGGGGTTCTGGGCCGAGCAGGCCGAGCGGCTGCACTGGCACCAGAAGTGGGACCAGGTCCTCGACTGGCAGCCCCCGTTCGCGAAGTGGTTCGTGGGCGGCAAGCTCAACGTCGCCCACAACTGCGTCGACCGCCACGTCGACGAGGGCCACGGCGACCAGGTCGCGTTCCACTGGGAGGGCGAGCCCGGCGACACCCGCACCATCACCTACGCCGACCTCAAGTCGGAGGTCAGCAAGGCGGCCAACGCGCTCACCGAGCTGGGCGTGCAGGCGGGCGACCGCGTCGCGATCCAGCTGCCGATGATCCCCGAGGCCGTGATCTCGATGCTGGCCTGCGCACGGCTGGGTGCGATGCACAGCGTCGTGTTCGGCGGGTTCTCGCCCGGTGCGCTCAAGGCGCGCATCGAGGACGCCGAGTGCAAGCTGCTCATCACCTCCGACGGGCAGTACCGACGCGGCAAGCCGGCGCCGATGAAGGAGAACACCGACGAGGCGGTCGCGCAGACGCCGACCATCGAGCACGTGCTCGTGGTCAAGCGCACCGAGACCGAGGTGCCGTGGACCGAGGGTCGGGACGTGTGGTGGCACGACGTCGTCGACAAGCAGGCCGACACCCACGAGGCGCAGGCCTTCGACGCCGAGCACCCGCTGTTCATCCTCTACACCTCGGGCACCACCGGGAAGCCCAAGGGCATCCTGCACACCTCGGGCGGCTACCTCACCCAGGCGGCCTACACGCACAACGTCGTCTTCGACCACAAGCCGGGCGAGAGCGTGTACTGGTGCACGGCCGACATCGGCTGGGTCACCGGCCACAGCTACATCGTCTACGGGCCGCTGGCCAACCGCGCCACCTCGGTCATGTACGAGGGCACCCCCAACACCCCGCACGAGGGCCGGCACTGGGAGATCGTGCAGAAGTACGGCGTCTCCATCTACTACACCGCGCCCACGCTGATCCGCACGTTCATGAAGTGGGGCAAGGAGATCCCGGAGCGCTACGATCTCTCCTCGCTCAGGGTGCTCGGCAGCGTCGGTGAGCCGATCAACCCCGAGGCCTGGATGTGGTACCGGGAGAACGTGGGCGGGAACAACTGCCCGATCGTCGACACCTGGTGGCAGACCGAGACCGGCGCGATCATGATCGCCCCGCTCCCGGGCGTCACGGCGACGAAGCCCGGCTCGGCGATGCGCACGATCCCGGGGATCAGCGCGGAGGTCGTCACCGAGGAGGCCCAGCCGGTCGGTGCGGGCGGCGGCGGGTACCTCGTGCTCGACAAGCCCTGGCCGTCGATGCTGCGCGGCATCTGGGGCGACGAGGAGCGCTACCGCGACACCTACTGGAGCCGCTTCGCCGACCAGGGCTACTACTTCGCGGGCGACGGCGCGAAGTACGACGACGACGGCGCGATCTGGCTGCTGGGCCGCGTCGACGACGTGATGAACGTGTCCGGTCACCGCATCTCCACCACCGAGGTGGAGTCGGCGCTGGTCAGCCACCCGACGGTGGCCGAAGCCGCGGTCGTCGGTGCGTCCGACGAGACCACCGGGCAGGGCATCGTGGCCTTCGTCATCCTGCGTGGCAATGCGGCCAAGGACGGTGGCGACGACGCGATCAAGGCGCTGCGCGACCACGTCTCCAAGGAGATCGGCCCGATCGCCAAGCCGCGACAGATCATGGTCGTGGAGGAGCTGCCCAAGACCCGCTCCGGGAAGATCATGCGACGGCTGCTGCGCGACGTCGCGGAGAACCGCGAGGTGGGCGACGTCACCACGCTCGCCGACTCCACGGTGATGGACCTGATCTCCTCGGGTCTCAAGGACGGCAAGTCGGAGGACTGACCGGCACCCTTCGGGCATGCTGGGCGCGTGACCGAGGGCGACCTGCACGTGCGGGGACCGCTGGTGCTGCCCGGGAGGGAGCTGCACTGGCGGTTCTCCCGCGCGTCCGGACCCGGTGGGCAGGGCGTCAACACCACCGACTCGCGGGTGGAGCTGTCCTTCGACCTGGCGCGCTCGCCGTCGGTGCCCGACGATCTGCGCTCACGGGCGCTGCACCGGCTGGCGAACCGGCTCGTCGACGGGGTGCTGACGGTGGCGGCGTCGGAACACCGCAGCCAGCTGCGCAACCGCGAGGCGGCTCGGGACCGCCTGGCGGCCACGCTGCGCGCAGCCACCGCGACCGATCCGCCGGTGCGGCGGCCGACCGCGCCGTCGAGGAACGCGAAACGCCGGCGCCTGGACGAGAAGACCAGGCGGGGCCGGATCAAGCGGTTGCGCGGCCGGCCCGACGAGTGACCGGTCACTCGAAGGCGCTGAGATCCGTGCCCTTCTCGGTTAGGGTTCGGTGAGGTGTGCCGGGAAGTCTGGTCGGCAGCGTCGTCGCCGTGCCGCCAAGACCTCGTGATCGAGTACTGGAGCCGCCCGTGATCTCCCGCCGAATCACCGCCCCCGTCAACGAGTTCGCACGCTATCTGCGTACCGAGACCGTCGGCGGCATCGTGCTGCTCGTCGCCACGGCCATCGCCCTGTTGTGGGCCAACTCGCCGTGGTCGGAGGCGTACCTGGGTATGCGGGACACCGTCGTCGGGCCGGCCGCCCTGCACCTGGACCTCACGCTCGCCCAGTGGGCCACCGACGGCCTGCTGGCGATCTTCTTCTTCGTGGTGGGCCTGGAGCTCAAGCGCGAGCTCGTGGTCGGTGAGCTGTCGACCGTGCGGCAGGCGCTGCTGCCGGTGGCGGCGGCGCTGGGCGGCATGGTCGTGCCGGCGGTCCTCGCCCTGATCGTCGGCGGCGGGGCGCCGGGGATGGACCAGGCGTGGGCCATCCCGGTCGCCACCGACATCGCGTTCGCGCTCGGGGTGCTCGCGCTGGCCGGCTCCGCGCTGCCGGTGACGGCCCGGGTGTTCCTGCTGGGTCTGGCCGTCGCCGACGATCTCGGCGCGATCGCGGTCATCGCGTTCGTCTTCAGCTCCGGCCTGAACCTGCTCGCGATCGGGGCGGGGCTGCTCGGCGCCGCGCTGTACTGGTTCCTGCAGCGCCGCCGCGTGCGCGCCTGGTGGATCTACGTCCCGCTGGGGGTCGCGGTCTGGGTGGCGATCCACGAGGCCGGGATCCACGCCACCATCGCGGGCGTGCTGCTGGGCCTGCTCACCCGCGTCAAGCCCGACCCCGACGAGGAGTACGCGCCCGCCCTGCGCCTGGAGCACCGGATCCAGCCCTTCTCGGCGGGGTTCTGCGTGCCGGTGTTCGCGCTGTTCGCCGCCGGGGTCCCGGTCGGGGCGGACGCGCTGCGCGAGGTGTTCAGCACGCCGGTGCCGCTCGCCGTGATGGCCGGGCTGCTGGTCGGCAAGATCGTCGGCATCATGGGGTTCGCCTGGCTGGCCATCCTCATCACCCCGGCGTGCCGTCCGCGGGGGCTGAGCTGGCGGGACATGGCTGCGGTGTCGATGCTCGGCGGGGTCGGGTTCACGGTCAGCCTGCTCATCGCCGAGCTGTCGCTGGGCGACCTGCCCGACGTGCTCGACGCCGCCAAGGCCGCCGTGCTGATCGCGTCCGCCGCGGCGTCGCTGATCGGGGCGGCGATGCTGATCCGGCGGGGGCGGGTGCACTCCGCGCTCGACGACGACGCCGCCGCCGACACCGGGGCCTCCTGACCGGGCATCGATCCGGAGCCCGTGGAAGGATGCGGTCGAGATCATCGAAGCGCATCGCGACGTGCAGGAGGACACCGTGGCCACCAGCCCCGACGGCACGGAGGTGCCGCCCGTGCTGCCCTCGATCCCGCTCGCCAAGGAGTCGGTCCGGCCGGCGGCGGACCAGTCCGTCGGCGGCCTCGTCCGCGAGGCCACGGCCCAGGTGTCCACGCTCGTTCGTGCCGAGGTGGAGCTCGCCAAGGCCGAGGTCACGGCCGAGGTCCGCAAGGGCCTGCAGGGCAGCATCTTCTTCATCGTCGCGCTCGTCGTGGCCCTGTTCAGCCTGTTCTTCCTGTTCTTCGCCCTCGGGGAGACCCTGGCGCTGTTCCTCAACCGGTCCGCGGCGTTCTGGATCGTCTTCGGCATCATGATCCTGATCGCGGCGGTGTTCGGCCTGCTCGGCTACCTGCGGGTCCGCAAGATCCGCAAGCCGGAGCGCACGATCAGCTCGCTCAAGGAGTCGGCGCAGGTGCTCTCGCGCCGTGGCCACGACGGGCCGCCCCAGCTGAACGGCCACGGCACGCGCTGAGCCGTGCGGGCCCCCGACCCGTCCTCGGTGCGGCTGCCGGGACCGTGGACCCACCGGTCGGTCTCCGCGAACGGCATCCGCCTGCACGTCGCCGAGTGCGGCGCGGGCCCGCTGGTCGTGCTCCTGCACGGGTTCCCCGAGTTCTGGTGGAGCTGGCGCCATCAGCTGGTCGGGCTGGCCGGACGCGGTTTCCGCGCGGTCGCCGTCGATCTCCGGGGGTACGGCGACTCGGACAAGCCACCCCGTGGCTACGACCTGTGGACCCTCGCCGGTGACGTCGCCGGCCTGATCGGGGCGCTGGGCGAGACCCGCGCGCACATCGTCGGGCACGACTGGGGCGGCCTGATCGGCTGGACGGTGGCCGCGCTGCACCCGCGACGGCTGCACTCGCTGTCCGTGGTCGGGGCCCCGCACCCGCTCGCCGTCCGCCGTGCCGTGTGGGCCGACCCGCTCGGCCAGGGCCGGGCCACGGCGAGCTACGCGTCGGCCTTCCAGCTCCCGCGGTGGCCCGAACATGCCCTGCGCGCCGATGACGGTGCACGCGTCGAGCGGATCATGCGGGCCTGGGCGGGGCCGGGCTGGGCCGGCACCGAGGACTTCGCGGCCGCGGCGCAGCGCTGTCGGCACGCGATCCAGGTGCCCGGCGTTGTGCACTGCGCGATGGAGTACTACCGGTGGGCGCTGCGGTCGCAGTTCCGCGGTGACGGGCGCCGGTTCGCGGCAGCGGTCGCCCGTCCGGCCGCCGCACCTGTGCTGCAGATCCACGGCGCGCTCGATCCGTGTCTGCTGAGCCGCACCGCGGCCGGCTCCGGGCGATGGGCGGGCGGGTCGTTCCGGCACGAGGAGCTCACCGGCGTCGGGCACTTCCCACACCAGGAACGTCCGGTCGAGACGACCGATCTCCTGGCCGACTTCCTCGCGCACTGAGGGCCCGACTCGCGGGCACTGAAACCCCGACTCGCGCGCACTGAGGGCCCGACTCGCGCGCGCTGGGGGCCCGACTCGCGGGGTTACTTCGTGTGTGCCGCGCGGGCCGCCACCGCGGTGTCGGGGTTGTCGGAGAACACCCCGTCGACGCCTGCCTCGAAGAACGCCGTGTACTCGGCGAACGCGTCGCCGTAGTCGGTGTCCGATGTTCCCGCGCGCAGGTCCGCCGGGAGGAACTGGTTCTCGTTGCGGAACGTGTAGGGGTGCACGAGCAGGCCGGCCGCGTGGGCGTCGGCGACCAGGGTGGTCGGCGTGCCGAGCGTGCCGTCGGCGTTGCGGGAGACGACGAGGTTCTTGTCCGGGCCGATGCCGTCGGCGAACGCGGCGAGGTCGGCCAGGCCCTGTGGGGTGATCAGGTCGAGGTAGGTGCGGGGATCGCCGGCGGCCACCAGGTCGGCGGGGGCGCCGTCGGCCTCCAGCAGGGCGACCAGCGGCACCTCGAGCTCGGTGTCGAGTGCACGCAGGTTGGTGGTCTCGAACGACTGCACGATCACCGGCGCGTCGGCGCGGTTCAGGCCCGCCTCGTCGAGGGCCTTCACCAACGCGGGCTCCAGCGGGAGGCCGAGCGCGGCGAAGTAGGTCGGGTGCTTGGTCTCGGGGTACACGCCGATCTCCCGGCCCAGCTCGGCGGAGAGGCGTTCGCGCAGCGCCAGCACCTCGTCGAAGGTGGGGACCAGGTAGCGTCGGTCGTAGATCGTGTTCTCCTGGCGGACGTCGGGGATCCGCTCGGTGGCGCGCAGCGTCCGGAGCTCGGCGAGGGTGAAGTCCTCGGTGAACCAGCCGGTGACCTCGGCCCCGTCGACGGTCTTCGTGGTCACCCGGTCGGCGAACTCCGGGTGCTCGGCGACGTCGGTGGTGGCGCCGATCTCCGGCTCGTGGCGCGCCACGAGCACGCCGTCGGCGGTGGTGACGAGGTCGGGCTCGATGAAGTCGGCGCCGAGCCGGGCGGCGAGCTCGTAGGACGCGAGCGTGTGTTCGGGGCGGTATCCGGCGGCGCCCCGGTGCCCGATGACGACCACCGACGCGGTCTCGCCGTCCCGGTGCTGCGCGGCGGGGGCGACGGCGGAAGGAGCTCCCGCCACGGTGACGGCGGAGAGAACGGCCACGGTGAGTCCTCGGAGGGGGAGACGACGGGGTCGGGGAGGCACGCGGTGCAGACTCGACCGGGCGGACGACGGCGTCGTCACGAGAAGGCGTCGACACCGGGTCCGGGGTGTGAACGGCAGGTGCGCCGACAGTATCGCGAAGCGCTCGCTCTAGGCTCCCTCCCTGTGCGCGTCCTGGTCGTCGGCTCCGGTGCTCGCGAGCACGCCATCCTCCTCGCCCTCGCGCAGGATCCGGGGGTGACGGCGCTCGCCTGCGCGCCGGGCAACGCGGGCACGGCCTCGGTCGCCGAGCAGCGCGGCGTCGACGTGCTCGACCCGGCCGCGGTGACGGCGCTCGCGCTGGACTGGGCGGCCGATCTCGTCGTCGTCGGGGCCGAGGCGCCGCTCGTCGCCGGCGTGGCCGACGCGGTGCGGGCGGCCGGTGTGGCCTGCTTCGGTCCGAGCGCCGCCGCCGCCCGGATCGAGGGGTCCAAGGCGTTCGCGAAGGACGTCATGGCCGCCGCCGGGGTGGCCACGGCGGGCTGCGAGATCGTCGACAACCCCGCCCACCTCGACGCCGCCCTGGACCGCTTCAGCGCGCCCTACGTCGTCAAGGACGACGG
The DNA here is from genome assembly GCF_029263155.1 of Pseudonocardia sp. Lineage (GTDB taxonomy): Bacteria > Actinomycetota > Actinomycetes > Mycobacteriales > Pseudonocardiaceae > Pseudonocardia. Next base: position 70,403 of record NZ_JAJCYB010000074.1, on the reverse strand, counting down.
GCTGGCCGCCGGGAAGGGCGTGGTCGTCACGCTGGACCGGGACCTGGCCCGTGCCCACGCCATGACCCTGCTCGACGGCGGCCACCCGGTGCTGCTGGAGGAGTTCCTGGACGGGCCGGAGGCGTCGCTGTTCTGCCTCGTCGACGGCGGGTGCGTGGTGCCGCTGCTGCCTGCGCAGGACTTCAAACGCGTCGGCGACGACGACACCGGCCCCAACACCGGCGGCATGGGGGCCTACGCACCGCTGCCGTGGGCCTCGCCGCGCCTGGCCGAGGAACTCGTGGACGCGGTGGTCGCGCCCGTGGCGCGGGAGATGGCCGCCCGCGGAACCCCGTTCAGCGGGCTGCTGTACGCCGGGCTCGCGCTGACCTCGACCGGACCGTCGGTCATCGAGTTCAACTGCCGGTTCGGCGACCCGGAGACCCAGGCCGTGCTGGCCCTGCTGCGCTCCCCGCTGGCCGGGCTGCTGCACGCCACCGCCACCGGAGGGCTGGCCGACGTCCCGGCCCCGGAGTGGGCCGACGGCGCGGCCGTCACGGTCGTGGGCGCGGCCGAGGGCTACCCGGGCACCCCCCGTCTCGGCGACCCGCTCACCGGTGCCGACGCCGACGGCGTGCTGCACGCCGGCACCCGGCGTCGTGACGACGGGGCCGTGGTGTCCGCGGGCGGGCGGGTGCTGTCCGTCGTCGGGACGGGGCGCGATCTGGCCGCGGCCCGCGACGACGCCTACCGGCGCCTGGACGCCGTGCACCTGGCGGGTTCGCACCACCGCACCGACATCGCGCTGCGAGCCGTCCGCGAGGAGATCCGCGTCCCCTCACCGGGATGAGCAGGTGACGCCGAGCCGCACCCGACGCGTTCGCGTCCTCGGCACGACCGGGTGCACGGCCCGCCTGCCGCCGCTCGCCCCCGCCTAGGCTCGCCGGGTGACGACCAACGCATCCCGGCTCGCCGTGGCGAGCCGCGCCGCCATCCCGCCCTTCCACGTGATGGACGTGTGGGCGGCGGCGGGCGAGCGGCAGCGCACCCACGGCGACCTGGTGAACCTCTCCGCGGGCCAGCCCTCGACGGGCGCGCCGGCCCCGGTCCGGGCGGCCGCCACCGCCGCGATCGCGGACGAGGTTCTCGGCTACACCGTGGCGCTGGGCGTCCCGGAGCTGCGGACGGCCGTCGCGGGCCACTACGCCCGCACCTACGGGCTGGACGTGCCTGCCGAGCAGGTCGTGATCACCACCGGGTCGTCGGGCGGTTTCCTGCTCGCCTTCCTCGCCGCGTTCGACGCCGGGGACCGCGTGGCGATGGCCCGCCCCGGCTATCCCTGCTACCGCAACATCCTCACCGCGCTGGGCTGCGAGGTCGTCGAGCTGCCGTGCGGACCGGAGACGCGCTACCAGCCCACGGTGGCGATGCTCGAGTCGCTCGACGAGCCGGTGAAGGGACTGGTCGTCGCGAGCCCGGCCAACCCGACGGGCACGGTGCTGCCACCGGAGGAGCTCGCCGAGCTCGCGCGGTACTGCGAGCGCACCGGCGTGCAGCTGGTCAGCGACGAGATCTACCACGGCATCTCCTACGCGGGTGCCCCCGCCACGTCGTGCGCCCGGGAGTCCTCGCCCGAGGCGATCGTCGTCAACTCCTTCTCGAAGTACTTCTCGATGACGGGCTGGCGGCTGGGCTGGCTGCTGCTGCCCCCGCGGCTGCTGCGCGCGGCCGACTGCCTGGCCGGCAACTTCACCGTCTGCCCGCCCGCGCCGGCCCAGCGGGCGGCGCTGGGCGCGTTCGACGCGGCGGGCTACGCCGAGGCCGACGGCCACGTGGCGCGCTACGCGGTGAACCGCGACCTGCTGCTCGACGGGTTGCCGCGGCTGGGCATCACCCGCGTCGCGCCCCCGGACGGGGCCTTCTACGTGTACGCGGACGTGGCGCACCTGTCCGCCGACTCGATGGACCTCGTGTACCGCCTGCTCGCCGACGTCGGGGTGGCCCTCGCACCCGGTCTGGACTTCGACCCGGTCGACGGCGGCCGGTGGGTGCGGTTCTCGTGCGCCGGATCCACCGACGACGTCCGGGAGGCCCTGCACCGGATCGAGGGGTGGCTGCGCAGCGGTCCCGGCCGGACCTGAGCGCGGATGCGGGACGCCGTCCCTCGGGGCGGACCGGCCGCGCGCGCCTCTACCCTGCCCGGTCATGGACCAGGACGAGCCGCGGATCGCGGAATGGGACCGGCGGGTCGACTGGTGGCTCACCGGTCTCGCGGTGGTCTTCCTGATCGCCTACGCCGTGCAGGTGCTGAACCCCGACATCGGTGACGCGGGCGGCGCACTGCTGGAGATCGTGCTGACCGGCGTCTGGGTCGTGTTCGGCCTCGACTACCTGGCGCGGATCTCGATGGCGCGGCGCCGGTGGCGTTTCGTCTACACGCACCTGCCGGACCTGGTGATCCTGCTGCTGCCGATGTTCCGCCAGCTCCGGGCGCTGCGGGTGATCACCGTGATCAGCGTGCTGAACCGCCAGCTTCGCGACGACGTGCGTGGCCGCGTGGTGTTCTACGTCGTCGGCAGCGTGGTGCTCGTGGGCTTCGTCGCCTCGCTGGCCGTGCTCGACGCCGAGCGGGACGCGCCGGACGCGTCGATCACCTCGTTCGGTGACGCCGTGTGGTGGACGCTCACGACGATCTCCACGGTCGGCTACGGCGACCGCTACCCGGTGACGTTCGAGGGCCGGTTCGTCGCGGCGTCGCTGATGGTGGCCGGGATCGCGCTGCTCGGGGTGGTCACGGCGTCGATCGCGAGCTGGTTCGTGGAGAACCTGCGCAAGGCCGGCGCGGAGACCGCCCGCGAGATCGAGGACGACATCGAGGACGTGGCCGGGGACGTCGAGCGCACGGGGGGCCGGATCGACGAGGTGCTCGCCGAGCTGCGGTCGATCAGCGCCCGGCTGGACGCGCTGGAGCGCGACCGGCACCCGACCTGAGCGCGCGCGCCGTCGTCGAGGCGTGCGTGGTCCGGCCGGACTCGACCGGGCCGATCCGCTCCAGGGCCGCGGCGATCTCGGCGTCGCCGATGTCGCCGTGGGTCATCAGCCGCACCTGCCCCGACATCGCCGACGCGCGCACGCCGGCCTCGGAGAAGCGGCGCAGCGTGCCGTCGAGGTCGGCGACGGCGACGAGCACGATGTTGGTCTGTGGGGTCGCCGCCTGCCAGCCGCGCTCGCGCAGCCCGGCGGCGAGCGTGCGGGCGCGCTCGTGGTCCTCGCCCAGCCGGTCGACGCGGTCCAGGGCGACGAGCCCGGCCGCGGCCAGCACCCCGCCCTGCCGCACGCCGCCGCCGAGCATCTTGCGCAGCCTGCGCGCCTCGTCGATGAACTCCGCGGTCCCGGCCACCACCGATCCGACGGGCGCGCCGAGGCCCTTGCTCAGGCACACCTGCACGGTGTCCACGCCGACGGTGAGCGCCCCCGGCGGCACCCCCTGCGACGCGGCCGCGTTCCACAGCCGCGCGCCGTCGAGGTGCACCCGCAGCCGTGCGGCCTTGGCGGCCGCGGCCACCGCCGCGTGCTCCTCGGGGGCGGTGACGGTGCCGCCCGAGGCGTTGTGGGTGTTCTCCAGGCACAACAGCGTGGTGCGCAGCGTGTAGTAGGGGCCCGCGGTGCCGGCGGCGCGGCGCACCGCGTCCGGGGTGACGCGGCCGGGGCCGCCGTCGTGGGGGAGCGGGCGCGGCATCCCGCCGGCCAGCCACGCCGCCGTGCCCAGCTCGGCGTCGAGCACGTGGGCGCCGACGGGGGCGAGGAAGGCGTCGCCGCGGTCGAGGTGGCTCATCAGCGCGATGAGGTTGCCCATCGATCCGCTCGGCGTCCACAGGCCGTCGGCGGCGCCCAGCAGCCCCGCGACGCGGACCTCCAGCTCGCGCATCGTGGGGTCCCGGTCGAGCACGTCGTCACCCACCTCGGCGGCGGCCATCGCCGACCGCATCGCCTTCGTGGGCCTGGTGACGGTGTCGGACCGGAGATCGATCGGACCGCCGCTCGCGGCCGCCCGCCGGGCACGTGAGGTGGGACGCACGGGATCCGATTCAACCAGCCGGCTTGGCACAGTTCGCGCCAGGGTCACGGTACGGTCACGAGATTGGGCCGATCGGGGGAACCTGTCACGGTCGTGCAACCGTGGCCGCCCGCACTCGCGTCCCAGCGTGTGAGCGGAGAGGGGGGTCGCGGGTGGACCGGTCCACCGAGGCGGAGTTCGAGGCCTACTTCCGCGCGCGCCGCGACGCGGTGCGGCGCACCGCCTACCTGCTCTGCGGTGACTGGCACCGCGCCGACGACCACGCCCAGGCGGCGTTCGTCGCCCTGCACCGGCACTGGCGGCGCATCCGGGACCGCGACGCGCTCGACGGCTGGATGCGGCGCACCCTGGTGCGGTCGGTGATCGACGAGTCGCGTCGGCCGTGGCGGCGGGAGCGGTTCACCGACGTGGTGGAGGAGGCGAGCGTGGCGCCGGCCACCGACGGGGTCGCCACCCGGCACGTCCTCGTCGACGGCCTGCGGTCGGTGCCTCCCCGGCAGCGCGCCGTGCTGGTGCTGCGCTACCTGGAGGGCCTCGACGTCGCGGGCACCGCCGCGGCGCTGGGCTGCTCGGAGGGCACGGTGAAGAGCCAGACCAGCCACGGGCTCGACGCCCTGCGCGCGGCGCTGGGCGACTCGCTCGACGACCTGCGACCGACCGGCTGAGGAGGGGGACATGACCGACGACGCACTCCTTCCCGCGGAGGAGCCGAGATGACCGACGACGCACTCCTTCCCGCGGAGGAGCCGACGTGACCGACGACGAGCGCCTCGCGGCGCTGTTCCGTGATGCGGCCGGTTCCGACCCGCCGCCACCCGCGTTCGACCACGGGCGGGTGGTCGCCACCTCACGACGGATCACCACGCGCCGCCGTTCGGCGGTGTTGGGCGGGGCGATGGCGCTGCTCGTCGTCGCCGGCGTGGGGGTGGCGGCCGGGCTGCCGTCCGGGTCCGGTGGCGCGGCGTCCACCGCGGCGGCCCCGGCGTCGGCCCCCGGACCGGAGGCCCTCGCCGAGTCGGCCCCGTCGGAGTCCGGGCGGTCGGAGTCCGGGCAGTCGGACTCCGGCCCGTCCGACTCGGCCCGCGACCGCGCCGGGGACGCCGCCCCGGGCGCATCCGAGCCCGAGGCGCTGAGTGCGCTCCCCGAGTTCACCGGCAGCCCGCTCGGCCCGGGCACCACCGAGTGCGCCGACCGGCAGGACCCGCGGCTGCGGGCCTACGTCGAGCAGGTGCTGCCCGAGGTGGCCGGGGCGCCGGAGGGCGCGATCACGATGGAGTGCCGCCCCGGCGGGGAGCGGGGCGTCAACCTGGAGGTCGACGACGCCGGTACCGGCGGCCTGCTCACGGTGCGGTACCTGCCGCCCGGCACGGCCGACGGGCAGCCGAGCGGCGGCTCGACCGTGCGGGCACCCACCGCTTCCGGAGGCACCGTCGTGGTCAGCGCACGCGGCGCGGGCGGGGGTGACGCCGTCCCGTTCGAGGGACGCCTCGACACGGTCGCGGCCTTCCTGGCCCCGCGGCTGTAGGCGCGCCCGCCGGAGCCGGTTCGTGATCGCCGGTCGACGGTCGGGGACACTGGGACCCGTGGGTACGGCGAAGGGTGAGCGGCGGCGGGCCGAGCTGGTGACGGCGGCCGCGGCCCTGCTGCGCTCCGGTGGCTTCGACGCGGTGCGGCACCGGGCCGTGGCCGAGCACGCGGGGCTGCCGCTGTCGTCGACGACCTACTACTTCGACTCGCTCGACGAGCTGGTCACCGCCGCGACCGAGCGGACCAGCCGCGACGAGCTCGCCGGGGGCCGCGCCCAGCTCGCCGCGCTCGCCCCGGGCGTCACCGACACCCCCGCGCTGGTGGAGCTGGTGATCGACCAGCTGCTGGGTGCCGAGTCCCGCGACGGCGGCCTCGACGCGGTGCTGCTGCGCTACGAGCGACTGGTCGGCGCCGGTCGCCGCCCCTACCTCGCGCCGCTGATGCGCGAGCTGCGCGGCGAGCTCGACGCGCTGCTCGGCGAGATCCTCACCCGCTCGGGGCGTCCGGTCGGACCGACGCGGCTGCGCGACCTGGTGTCGCTCGTCGACGGGGCGGTGATCAGCGCGCTGATCGAGGCCGATCCCGATCCTCGCGCGGCGGCCCGCGAGGTGTTGCTGCGGGTGCTGTGAACGTCGCCGTGCACATCGGCCCGCCGCCGTGCCGCGGGCGCGACGTGTGCACGGCGACCGCTGTCGTGCACGGCGGGCGAGCGCGGCCCGGACCGGGACGTAGGCTGCTGCGACGTGATCCCCTCCGCCGCGATCCCGAACGTCCTCGCCGCCCGGTACGCGAGCCCGGAGCTGGTCCGGCTCTGGTCGCCCGAGTACAAGATCGTGCTGGAGCGGCGGCTGTGGATCGCGGTGCTCCGCGCGCAGCGCGACCTCGGCGTCGACGTGCCCGACGGCGTGGTCGAGGACTACGAGCGCGTCGCCGAGCAGGTCGACCTCGCCTCGATCGCCGCCCGCGAGCGCGTCACCCGCCACGACGTGAAGGCCCGCATCGAGGAGTTCTGCGCGCTGGCCGGGCACGAGCACGTGCACAAGGGCATGACCAGCCGCGACCTCACCGAGAACGTCGAGCAGTTGCAGATCCGGCTGTCGCTGGAGCACGTGCGCGACCGCACCGTCGCGATCCTCGCCCGGCTGGCGCGCCGCGCGGCCGAGCACGCGGAGCTGACGATGGCCGGGCGCAGCCACAACGTCGCCGCGCAGGCCACCACGCTGGGCAAGCGCTTCGCCTCCGCCGCCGACGAGCTGCTCGTGGCCTACGCGCGCCTGGAGGAGCTGCGGGCGCGCTACCCGCTGCGGGGGATCAAGGGGCCGATGGGCACGTCGCAGGACATGCTCGACCTCCTCGGGTCTCCCGACCGGCTGGCCGACCTCGAGTCCCGGGTCGCCGGGCACCTGGGCTTCGCGGCGACGCTGACCAGCGTCGGCCAGGTCTACCCGCGCTCCCTGGACTTCGACGTGCTCGCCGCGCTCGTGCAGCTCGCCGCCGGGCCGTCGTCGCTGGCCACGACGATCCGGTTGATGGCGGGCATCGAGCTGGCCACCGAGGGTTTCCAGCCCGGGCAGGTCGGCAGCTCGGCGATGCCGCACAAGATGAACTCGCGCTCCACCGAGCGCATCAACGGGATGATGGTGCTGCTGCGCGGCTACGCCGGCATGGCGGCCGAGCTGGCCGGTGCGCAGTGGAACGAGGGCGACGTCTCCGACTCGGTGGTGCGCCGCGTCGCCCTGCCGGACGCCTTCTTCGCCCTCGACGGGCTCGTCGAGACCGCGCTCACCGTGCTCGACGAGTTCGGCGCCTACCCGGCCGTCGTCGCCCGCGAGCTGGACCGCTACCTCCCCTTCCTCGCGACCACCGCGGTGCTGACGGCCGCGGTGCGGGCGGGTGTCGGGCGCGAGACCGCCCATGAGGTGATCAAGGAGCACGCCGTGGGCGTCGCGCTGGCCATGCGGGAGAAGGGCCAGGGCGAGAACGACCTGATCGCCCGCCTCGCGGGCGACGAGCGGCTCGCACTGCCATCCGGCACCCTGGACGGCCTGCTCGCCGATCCGCTGCGGTTCACCGGCGCGGCCACCGACCAGGTCGCGGCCGTCGTCGCGCGGGTGCGGGAGATCGTCGACGCGCACCCGACCGCGGCCGCCTACGCACCCGGAGCCATCCTGTGAAGCTGCTGCACTCGGGCAAGGTCCGCGACGTCTACCTCGACGACTCAAGGGACCCCGGCGAGCTGATCCTGGTCGCGTCCGACCGGCTGTCCATCTACGACGTCGTGCTGCCCACCCCCGTCCCCGACAAGGGGGCCCTGCTCACCCAGCTGTCGCTGTGGTGGTTCGAGCAGCTCGGGGTGCCCCACCACGTCATCTCCCAGGACGTGCCGGCGGAGTTCGCCGGGCGTGCGGTGCGCTGCCGGCGGCTGGAGATGCTGCCCGTCGAGTGCATCGCCCGCGGCTACCTGGCCGGGCTGGGGCTGCAGGAGTACCGGCGTCACGGCTCGGTGTCCGGCGTGGCGCTGCCCCCCGGGCTCGTGGAGGGCTCCGAGCTGCCCGAGCCGATCTTCACCCCCACCACGAAGGCGCCGGTCGGCGAGCACGACGAGTTCCTGACCTTCGACGAGACGGCCGCGCTGATCGGGGCCGACCGCGCGGCGCGACTGCGCGACCTGACCCTGTCGGTCTACACGCGGGGGGCGCAGACCGCCGCCGCGCAGGGCATCCTCGTCGCCGACACGAAGCTGGAGTTCGGTCTCGACGGGACCGGCGCGATCGTGCTCGCCGACGAGGTGCTGACCTCGGACTCGTCCCGGTTCTGGCCCGCCGACCGCTGGGCGCCCGGCGGCCCGCAGTTCTCCTACGACAAGCAGTACGTGCGGGACTGGTCGGCCGGCCTGGACTGGGACCGCACCCCGCCCGGCCCCGAGGTGCCCGCCGAGGTCGTCGCGGCCACCCGCGCGCGGTACGTGGAGGTCTACGAGCGTCTCACCGGGCGATCGTGGCCCTGACGGCATCCGCGCTCCACGGCGGCGTCGGCGGCCGTTCACCGCGGCGTGCGTTCATGACGTCGTGGCCCCCCGCCTGATCGTCTCGCTGTCCGGACTGTCCGACGACTCCCTCGACCGTGGCGCCGCGTTCACCGCGGCCCTCGACGACCGCGGCGTCGCGGTCTCGCAGCTCTACCGGCCCGGCGCGTTCGGGCCCGGGGTCGCGGGGAGCCCGCTGGTCCGGTGGATGCACGAGCGGCGCGACCGTGGCGACGCGATCGCCCTGCACGGCTACGACCACAGCACGGAGCCGCTGGTCCCCGGGCGGCTGGCCCGTGTCGGGCGCCGGGCCGAGTTCGCCGCCCTGCCCCGCCACGAGGCCGGCCTGCGGCTGCGGGCCGCCCGCCGCACGCTGGGTGCGGTGGACCTGCGCACCGAGGTGTTCGTGCCACCGCGCTGGATCGCCTCGACCGGCACCCTCGACGCCCTGCGCGAGCAGGGCTTCACCACGCTCGCCGACGAGCACGGGATCCGCCGGCTCGACGGTCCCGGCGCGGTGCGGGCCCGGGTGCTGGGTTTCCGGGTGTCGGGGGAGCGGATCCCGGTCGCCGACGACGCGAAGGCCGCGGAGGCGTGGCGCTGCCGGATGCTCGTCGCCGAGGTGCGCCGGGTCACGCACCGCGGCGGGCTGGTGCGCATCAACGTCCGGGCGAAGGACCTCAAGCGCGCGCAGCGCGTCGACGCGGCACTCGCCGCGGTGGACGCCGCGCTGGCGGCAGGTGCACAGCCGACGACCTACCGCCTCCCCGCCGCCGCGCGGGCGGCCTGACCCGCACCTCGGAGCCGGAACGCCGTCGTGACGGCCACAGAGCAGCAGTACGGCTCCGAGGTGCGGGGCCTGATCAGAGGGCGGTGGGTGTGCCCTCGTCGAGCACCCGGACGGTCGTCTCGGCGGGAGCGAGGTTCGTGAACAGGCCGTAGAACACCTGGGGCCGGGCGAGCAGGCCCTGGTGGACCGGTACCGCGGTGCGGGGGGTCACGGCACGCAGGTAGTCCACGCACTCCGCGGCCTTGAGCCAGGGCGCCGCCGTGGGCAGGAACAGCACGTCGACGGGTGCGGGCACCTCCGGGAAGGCGTCGCCGGGGTGCAGGTGCGTGCCGTCGACGAGGTAGGAGTTGTTGGGGATCACCGCGATGTCGGGGTGGATCACCTCGTGCTCACCGCCGAGGACGTCGACCCGGGCGCCCGCGATCAGCACCGACCCGCCGGGCGCCACCACCTCGTGGTCGATCGCGTCGAGCTGACCGGCCGAGCCCGCGTCGACGACGAGGCGCGCGCCGGGGTTGCGCTGCAGCAGCGCTCCCAGCCGGTCCAGGTCCAGATGGTCGGGATGCTGATGGGTGATGAGCACCCCGTCCAGAGCGGAGACCGACTCGAACCCGGTCGCGAACGTGCCCGGGTCGATCAGTAGCCGCGCCGCCCCGGTGTCCAGCAGCACGCACGAATGGCCGAAGTGGGTGGTCTGCACCCGGCTCACCCTGCCAGTCCACCGAGCCGTCGCTACGTCGTCGCGGCGTCCCGGTCGGTGAGCAGCCGGGATTCGTCGGCGGGTGCGAGGCCGGCCCGGCGGGTGCGGTCCGGGCCCAGGGTCCGCTCGTGGTCCAGGGCGGCGCGGGCGGTGTCGGCGATCGGGCGGGTGCGCAGGCCCGCGGCGGCGGCCGGTGTCGTGTCGCGGGCGGCGATGCCCGTGTGCGTGTCCGGCAGCCACAGCGGCAGCGAGCGCGGGCCTGCCCACGGGGTGACCTCCGCGGCCACCAGTGCCTCGGGTGGGACCGGCACGAGTTCCAGGTCGGGAGCACCCACCGCGGCGGCGATCTCGTCGAGCACCGCACCGAGCGTGGTGCGTGGGCCGCTGCCGTCGACGGTGCCGGTCAGGCCGCGCTCCCCGGAGTCGACGATCCACTCGGCGAGATCGCGCACGTCGACGATCTGCATCGGCTGGTCGGGTACCCCGGGCACCACGGCACGGCCGCCGCGGGCGAAGCGGGCGGGCCAGTAGCCGAAGCGGTCGCTGCGGTCGCCGGGCCCGCAGATCAACCCGGCCCGCACCACCAGCGACCTCGGGTGGGACGCCCGCACGGCGTTCTCCGAGGCCACCTTGATCGCGCCGTACGCGTCCGGTTGCCGGTCCGGGGGCGGCGACGAACCGTCCTGGAGCGGGTCGAGCAGCGGCGCGTCCACCCCCTGGCCGGGTGTCAGCGGGTCGGCGTACACGCTGATCGTCGACACGAACGTCCAGTGCCCCGCGTCGACCGCGTCCAGGGCGTCACGGACCCACGGCAACGACATCGTGGCGACGTCCACCGCGGCGTCGAAGCGGCGCCCGCGCAGCGGATCGAGCGCGCCGGGCACGTCCCGGTCGGCGACCAGCAGGGTGGCCCCGTCGGGCACCCGTCCGGACTCGCCGCGCGCCACGCACACCACCTCGTGCCCGCGCGCCACCGCGACCGCCGCCACCGCGTGCGAGAGGAACCGCGTCCCACCGAGAACCAGCCAGCTGCCCATGCTGCTGTTCTAGCGGCCCGACGCCGGCTGGCCCAGGGAAGTTCGCGCACAGCCGATGAGCCCGGCCCGCCCGCGGCGTCATAGCAGCATGACCAACGGATACGCCGACGTGAACGGCCTGCACATGTACTACGAGACCCACGGCGAGCAGGGCACGCCGCTGGTGCTGCTGCACGGCGGGGTGATGACCATCGACCTCACCTACGCCGACCTCATCCCGACCCTGGCGAGGAAGCACCGGGTGATCGCCGTGGAGTTCCAGGCGCACGGTCGCACCGCCGACATCGACCGGGACCTGACCTACGCGAACCTGGCCGGCGACGTCGTCGCCCTGCTCGACCACCTCGGCATCGACCGCGCCCACGTCGTGGGCCACAGCATGGGCGGCGGCACCGCGCTGGAGCTCGCCGTCGGCCACCCCGACCGGGTGCTGTCGGTGGTGCCGATCTCGGCGAGCGTCCGTCCCGACGGCGCGCACCCCGACCTGGCCGACCCCAGCACCTACGCGACGTCGACGATCATGCCGACGGCGCAGGACTTCGCCGACATGGCCGAGGCCTACGCCCGGCTCTCGCCGCACCCGGAGCGGTTCGACGACCTCCCGATGCGCACGATGAAGACGGTCGAGGGCTGGACGGGCTGGACGGACGAGCAGCTCGCCGCGGTCACCGCCCCCACGCTGATCGTGCTGGGGGACAACGACTTCGCCCTCCCTGCTCACGGCGCACTGATGAAGGAGCTCATCCCCGGATCGCAGCTGGCGATCCTGCCCGGCACCACGCACATGCAGGCGCCGCGACGCGCCGATCTGCTCCTGCCGATGCTCGACGTGTTCCTCGGCTAGGGGGACGTAGGCTCTGGCTCGTGGCCAGAGTTGTGGTGGACGTGATGCCCAAACCGGAGATCCTCGACGTGCAGGGCCAGGCGGTCACGCGGGCGCTGGGCCGGATCGGCGTGACGGGCGTGGCCGAGGTGCGGCAGGGCAAGCACTTCGAGCTCGACGTCGACGACGCGATCGACGACGCGACCCTGCACCGCATCGCGGGCGAGCTGCTGGCCAACCCGGTCATCGAGGACTGGGTCGTGCGGCGCCGGTCGGACCTGGTGCGGCCGTGAGGATCGGGGTCATCACCTTCCCCGGCTCCCTCGACGACGTCGACGCGGCCCGCGCGGTCCGCTACGCCGGTGCCGCGGCGGTCCCGCTGTGGCACGCCGACCACGACCTGCTCGGCGTCGACGCCGTGATCGTCCCCGGCGGTTTCTCCTACGGCGACTACCTGCGCGCGGGGGCCATCGCCAGCCTCGCACCGATCATGACCGAGGTCACGGCGGCCGCCGGGCGCGGGATGCCGGTGCTGGGCATCTGCAACGGCTTCCAGATCCTCTGCGAGGCGGGACTGCTGCCGGGGGCCCTGGTGCGCAACGCCGGGCTGCGTTTCGTGTGCCGGGACCAGCGGCTGCGGGTGGAGTCCACCGCCACGGCCTGGACCGGCGCCGCCACGGCCGGGCAGGAGATCCTGGTGCCGCTCAAGTCGGGGGAGGGCCGGTTCGTCGCCGACGCGGACACCCTGGCCCGGTTGGACGGGGAGGGCCGCGTGGTCTTCCGGTACGTCGGGGGTAACCCCAACGGGGCGATGGGCGACATCGCCGGTATCGCCTCCGCCGACGGCCGTGTCGTCGGCCTGATGCCCCATCCGGAGCACGCCATCGACCCGCTGACCGGACCGTCCGACGACGGCCTCGTCCTGTTCACCTCCGTGCTCGCCACGACGGCGTCGAACCCGCTCGCGGGCGCGGAGCGGCGGTGAGGTGACCGGTCCGCGGCACGTGCTGCTCGTCGAGGACGATCCCGGCGACGCGTTCCTCGTGCAGGAGCTGCTGGCCGAGGTGGAACCCGACCTGCGCCTGACGGTGGTCGGGTCCGTGCGCGAGGTCGTCGACGGCGGCATGCTCGCCGGCTGTCACTGCGTCCTGCTGGACCTCAACCTCCCCGGCTCGGACGGCCTCGACGGCCTGCACGCGATCCTGCGGGCCGACGCGCTGGCCGCGGTCTGCGTCCTCACCGGCCTCGACGACGAGCACCTCGGCACCGCGGCGGTGGCGGCGGGAGCGCAGGACTACTTGGTGAAGGGCACGGTCGACGGCCCGCTGCTGATCCGTTCGCTGCGCTACGCGGTCGAGCGCCGCCGTGCGGAGACCAGCGTGCTGCGGTTGCGTGAGGAGCAGCTCGTCGCGGCGGAGTCGACGCGCCTCGAACGCGGCCTGCTCCCGAAACCGCTGCTGGCCGGCAGCCCCGTCCGGTCCCGGGAGTTCTACCGGTCCGGCCGGGCCCGGTCGGTGCTGGGCGGTGACTTCTACGACGCGGTCCGCGGCCCCACCGGCACCGTGCACGCGATCGTCGGCGACGTCTGCGGGCACGGGCCCGACGAGGCGGCGCTGGGCGCGCTGCTGCGGGTGTCGTGGCGGGCGCTGGTCCTCGCGGGTGTCGACGAGACGCAGGTGCTGCCCAAGCTGCAGCAGGTGCTGGTCAGCGAGCGGCACGAGAGCAGGCTGTTCACCACGGTGTGCACCGTGGCCGTCCCGGCCGCCGGGGACGCGCTGGTCCGCCTGGCCGGGCACCCGCCGCCGGTCCTGCTCCCGGGGATCGAGCTGGTGGAGCCGCGGGTCGGGTTGCCGCTGGGCATCCGCGACGACGCCTGCTGGGAGCCCGCCTCGGTGCGGCTGGACCCGGGTTGGGCGCTGCTGCTCTACACCGACGGGCTCGTCGAGGGCCGGGGCACGGGCAGCGACGAGCCGCTGTGGCCGGAGGGGCTGGTGGCCCTGCTCGTCGAGGAGCGACGGACCGACCTGCAGCAGCTCCCGGCGCGGCTGGTGGAGCGTGTTCAGCAGCTCAACGGCGGCCCGCTCGCCGACGACGTGGCCATCCTGCTGCTGTCCGCCGCGGAGGGGCGGTGACCGCGCCGCTGGCCCGCCGGCTGCGCCCGCTGCTGGTCGGCACCCGCAGCAGCGGGGGCGGCTGGCCGCTGGCCCGCATCTTCGGCGCCGCGGCCGCGGTGGTGGGCCTGTTCGCGGTGGCGGCCATCGTGCTGGGCTCGGTGGCGCTGGCCGGGCTCAACGACGCCCGTGCGGTGCTGCTGGACCGCGTCTCGCCCGCGCTTGACGCGGGCCAGCGGCTGTCGGTCGCCCTGCTCGACCAGGAGACCGGGATCCGCGGGTACGATCTCACCGGGCGCGCCGACTTCCTGGAGCCCTACCGCTCCGGCGTGCGGGCCGAGACCGACGCGGTCGCCGTCCTGCGCGCCACCCCGGACCTGGACGACCTGGGACCGGAGCTGGACGGCGTCGTCACGGCGGCGCAGCGCTGGCGGGAGCGCTACGCCGAGCCGACGATCGCCGCGACCGGGGACGCGGCGCAGCCGATGCCGGACCCGATCGAGGGCCGCGCCCTCTTCGACGGCGTACGCTCCCGGACCGAGGTCCTGCTCCGGGAGCTGGAGAACGCCCAGGAGGAGGCCCGGGCGGGTGTCGGGGCGGCCGCGTCGTTCCTGCTCGCGGCGGCCGTCGCGGTGGCGGTGGTGCTGCTGCTGGTCATCGTCGCCGCCGGCATCGGGCTGCGCCGCACCGTGCTGCGACCGGTGTCCGACCTCGCCGCGCAGGTCCGGGCCGTGGTCACCGGCGACGCGCAGCAGCCGGTGCGCGCCACCGGGCCTGCGGAGATCGTCGGGCTCGGGGAGGACGTCGAGGCGATGCGCACGCGCATCCTGAGCGACCTGGACGAGTCCCAGGAGACCAACCGCAGGCTCGACGAGCGCACGCGCGACCTGGAACGGTCCAACCGCGACCTGGAGCAGTTCGCCTACGTCGCCAGCCACGACCTGCAGGAGCCGCTGCGGAAGGTGTCGAGCTTCAGCCAGCTCCTCCAGCGCCGCTACGGCGGTCAGCTCGACGATCGGGCCGACCAGTACATCGAGTTCGCCGTCGACGGCGCCCAGCGCATGCAGCAGCTGATCAACGACCTGCTGGCGTTCTCGCGGGTCGGCCGCACGACCGAGGGCTTCACCCCGGTCGCGCTCGACGCCGTGGCCGCGTCCGTCGTCACCCAGCTGGAGCCGGCCAGGGCCGAGGTGGACGGCGAGATCGTCGTGCACCCGCTGCCGGAGGTCGTGGGTGACGCCGCCCTGCTGCGCCAGCTGCTGGCCAACCTGGTCGCCAACGGCCTCAAGTTCCACCGGGAGGCAGTGCCACCGGTCGTGGAGGTCGCGGGTCGGCGGGTCGGCGACGTCGTCGAGGTCACGGTGGCCGACAACGGCATCGGCATCGACGCCGAGTACGCCGACAAGGTCTTCGTGATCTTCCAGCGGTTGCACGCGCGCGAGGTCTACCCCGGCACCGGCATCGGGCTGGCGCTGGCCAAGAAGATCGTCGAGTTCCACGGGGGCCGGATCGGGCTCGAACCGGGCGAGCGCGCCGGCACGACCGTGCGCGTCACCCTGCCCGCGCAGCCCGTCGCCGACGACCACGTCCCCGAACACCACGCCCCCGAGGAGTCCACCGCATGACACCCCAGTCGCGCATCGTCAACGTGCTGCTCGTCGAGGACGACCCCGGCGACGTGCTGATGACCCGCGAGGCGTTCGACGAGTACCTGCACAACCGCCTCGACGTCGTCACCGACGGCGCCGACGCCCTGGCCTACCTGCGCAACGAGCCCCCCTACGCCGACGCGCCCCGCCCGGACCTGATCCTGCTCGACCTCAACCTCCCCCGCCGCGACGGGCGCGAGGTGCTGGAGGAGGTGAAGAAGGACCCGGTGCTGCAGCACATCCCGGTGATCGTGCTGACCACCTCGCAGGCCGAGGAGGACGTGCTGCGCAGCTACCAGCTGCACGCGAACGCCTACGTGACCAAGCCGGTGGACTTCGACGGGTTCATCGAGGCGATCAAGCAGATCGACCACTTCTTCGTGAGCGTGGTGCAACTGCCGTCGGGCCGGGCCGGGGGTCGGTGACGTCGCGGGAATCGGTCCGTCCCGTCACCCGGTCGTGGTCCGCCCGGCGGGCGGACCGCTACCCCACTCGGCCCTACGCTCGGGACGGGCGGAGGGAGTGGGTGCGGAGTGAGGCGGGACCGGTGGGCCGCTGTCGTGCTGACGGCCGTGGGCGTCGTGTTGCTCGCCGCCTGCGCCGCGCTCGGAGCGCCTCCGGGGGAGCGGGTGTTCTACGTCAGCGCCGCCGGTGACGACACCAGGCGCGGCACCTCCCCGGACGAGGCGTGGCGCACGCTCGACCGGGCATCCGCCGCCGTGCTGCTCCCTGGCGAGCGCCTGCTGCTCGAGGGCGGGTCCCGGTTCACCGGCCGGCTGCTGATCGACGCCGCGGACGCCGGTGATCCGGACAGCCCCCTGGTGATCGGTTCCTACGGGCAGGGCCGGGCGGTGATCGAGGGCCACGCCGACTCGGCGGTCGCGGTCGTCGACACCGCCGGGGTGGAGATCGCCGACCTGGTCGTGGTCGGGCCCGGCACGGTACAGCCGGGATCGGCCGGGATCCGCTTCTTCAGCGAGCTCGCCGAGGACGGCAGGCTCGGGCACGCCGTCGTCGAGCGCGTGGAGGCCAGCGGGTTCGTCCACGGCATCGAGGTCGGCAGCTCCCGGGCGGGCACCGGGTTCCGGGACGTCCGCATCGCGGACTCGGTCGTGCACGGCAACCGGGACGCCGGCCTCGCGGTGTACGGCCCGGAGTTCGACGCGGCCGACCCGCGGTTCGCGCACGAGGCCGTGACGGTGTCCGGTGTGACGGCCCACGACAACGCGGGCGACGCCGCCAACCTGACGCGCAACACCGGCAGCGGCATCGCCCTGGGCAGCGTCCGAGGCGGCACCGTGACGCGCTCGGTCGCGCACGACAACGGCGGGTCCGGGGGAGCGGGCGAGGGCCCGGTCGGGATCTGGACCTACGACTCCACGGGGGTCGTGATCGAGCACAGCCTGTCCTACCGCAACCGGACGGCGAAGCTGGCCGACGGCGGCGGGTTCGGGCTCGACCAGAACACCGCGGACTCGGTGCTGCAGTACAACCTGTCCTACGACAATCACGGGCCGGGTTACCTGGTCTACACCGGTCGGGACAACGACGCCCATACCGGCAGCACGGTGCGGTTCAACGTCAGCAGCGGCGACGCCCGGCGGTGGAGCGTGTACGGGGGCATCACCGTGCTGGGCCGCGTCGACGACGTGCGGATATACCAGAACACCGTGGTGATGGCACCGCAGGCGAGCGACCCGTCCTCCGCGTTGCGGCTCGGCCCGGGCATCACCGCCGTCGAGGCCCGGAACAACCTGCTCGTCAGCGACGCGGCCGGCCCGCTGGTACTGGCCGAGTCCGGTTTCGACCGGGGTGCGGTCGCGCTGGACGGCAACGCCTACGTGGCGGACGGGGTGGACTGGTCGCTGATCTGGGGCCCGCAGGAGTACTCCTCGCTGGGCGAATGGAGTGCGGGAACGGGGCAGGAGCCCGGTGGGAGCGGCCTGGACACCGATCCGCTCCTGCCCGGCCCGCTCGTCGGGCTGGAGGCGACCGTCCCCGGCGACGCCGCCGCCCTCGCCGGGTTCGCCCCGGGCGCGGACTCGCCGTTGCGCGGAGCCGGCCTCGACCTCACCGATCTGCTGGCGCCCGGGACGGCGCTGTCCGACCTCGCGGGCGCCCCGGTCCGCGTCGGCGCGCCGGACATCGGGGCGCTGCAGGCTCAGCCGGGGTAGCCCTCGGGGTGCAGCTGCTGGAAGCGCCACGCGTCGCGGCACATCTCGCCGATGTCGCGCCGCGCCCGCCAGCCCCACTCGCCTGCGACCCGGCCCGCGTCGGCGACGAGCTCGGCCACGTCGCCGGGACGCCGCGCGACCAGGTCGTACGGGATCTTCCGGCCGCTGGCCTCGGCGAAGGCCTCCACGAGCTGCAGCACCGAGGTGCCGACGCCGGTGCCGAGATTGAGCACCCGCAGCCCCGGCCGCAACCGCTCCAGCGCCATCCGGTGTCCTTCGGCGATCTCCACGACGTGCACGTAGTCGCGGACGGCGGTGCCGTCCGGGGTCGGGTAGTCCGAGCCGAACACCTCGATGCGCGGCCGCCGCCCGACCGCCACCTGCATGAGGTAGGGCATGAGGTTGTGCAGCGCCCCCCGGGGGTCCTCGCCGAGCAGCCCGCTCGGGTGCGCCCCGGCCGGGTTGAAGTAGCGCAGCGCGAGCGCGGACAGCTCCGGGTGGCGGTGGACGGTGTCGGCGATCACCTGCTCGCACATCCACTTCGACCGGGCGTACGGGTTGGTCGGGCGCGCCGGGTCGTCCTCGGTGAGCGGGTGGCCGCCGCCGTCGCCGTAGATCGAGCAGGACGAGGAGAACACCAGACGGTGCACCCCGCGAGCGAGCATCACCCGCAGCAGGGCAACGGTGCCGCCGACGTTGATGTCGTAGTACTCCAGCGGCATCGCGATCGACTCCCCGACGGCCTTGCGGGCCGCGAAGTGGATCACTGCATCGATCCGGTGGGCGCCGAACACGGCGTCGAGGGCGGTCGCGTCGCGCAGGTCGGCCCGGTAGGCCGTGAGGCGCCGGCCGCTGAGGGACTGCACGGCGTCGAGCGCGGCGGGGGAGCTGGTGGAGTGGTCGTCGACCACGACCACGGCGTGGCCGTGGTCGAGCAGCTCGACGCAGGTGTGCGAGCCGATGAAGCCCGCGCCCCCGGTGACCAGGACGGTCGACACGGCATCCTCCGGGACGGTCATCGCGCGAGGGCGATCTGGATGTACAACGGGAACAGCGACGCGGGTACCGCCAGCAGGGCCAGGGCCAGCACACCGAGCGCCAGGGGGACGGCCGCGGTGTGCCGGACCCCGGACCACCGGCCCGTGCCGGCCGCCCGGGCGGCCTCGACGCCGTGCAGGACCGAGACGGCGGTGACGACCGTCGCGTAGGCGGCCGCGCCGAGCAGGCACAGCCCGACGTACCCGACGGCCCCGGTGCGCACCTCCCCGGTGAAGGCGGCCACGCTGAGACCGACCGAGATCACGACGTAGGGCAGTACCAGCCGTACGGGCAGCGGCTCCAGCCCGGCACGCACCTTGGGGGTGACCCGGAAGGTGATCGCGGTCGGGCGGAACCGCTGCCCGACCGCGGCCAGCACCCCCCACGCCACGTACGGCCAGCGGACGAGGGCGTAGAGCCAGTTCTCCCAGCTCAGCACCGGGGCGCGGCGGGGGCGGAGCAGGCCGTTGCGGCGCAGCACCAGCAGTACGCCGATAAGCCAGGCCGACAGCAGCCACCAGTGTCCGAGGAAGGCCAGGTAGTCGACCCGCACCCACTGCAGCCCGGTGACCGCGGCGATCGGGGGCAGCAGCAGCCCGACCCCCGTCGTGACGACGAGCAGGAAGTAGAACACCAGCGCGTAGAAGAAGCGTAGGCGTAGGGCCCACGGCAGTCGGGCGAGGTGTCGAGGGACGAGGTCGAGCAGCAGCGTGGTCAGGCTGCGCGACCACTGGAACTCCTGGGTGAGCATCGCCGCGACGGTCAGCGGCCCGTCCCCGCGGGCCTCGGCGTCGAGGGCGAACGCGCCCTGCCAGCCCGCGGAGTTGAGCAGGAACGCCGTGGAGAAGTCCTCGGCGAGCTCGGGCCCGATGCCGCCGATCTCGGCCACGGCCGCCGTGCGCACGGCGTAGTGGGAGCCGATGCAGACCGGGGCCAGACCACCGGAGTGGCCGGCCTGGATGGCGCCGTGGAACGCCGATTCGCGGTGCAGCCTGCCGCGCGCCGACCACGATCCGGTGCCCTCCCGGTCGCAGACGCTGGGCGCGGACACGTAGCCGACCGCCGGGTCGGCGAAGGGCCGGACCACGTGCGCGAGGTACCCCGGGTTCGGGACGTGGTCACAGTCGAGCTGCGCGACCACGTCGTAGTCCCGGTAGCCGCACCGGTCGTAGAAGTAGGCGAGGTTGCCCTCCTTGCAGCGGGTGCGCCGCGGCCAGCTCGTCCGGTGGTAGGCCGCGACGCCCCGGCGCGTGGAGATCCGCACGGCGCGAGCGGCGCACCACGCCACGGTCTCGGCTGTCGGGTCCTCGTCGCAGAGCCACACGTCGTAGCGACCGCGGAAGTGCTGCGCGAGCATCGCCTCGAGGGTGGCCCGGGCCACGGCCCACGGCTCCGACGGGGCCTTGGTCACGACGAACGCCACCCGCACGGCCGGGACGGGCACCGCCGGGTCCACCCGTCGCACGCGGTTGACCGTGAGCAGGAAGTAGGCCGGCAGGCAGGTCAGGTACAGCAGCAGGATGCTGTTGACGACGATCCCGGCCAGGAACGTGCGGTGCTCGGGCTGCAGCCACCACGTCCAGAACACGCCCAGGCTCACCAGCCAGCCCGCCGAGAGCACGGCCACGGCGATCCGGTCCCGGCGCGGCAGCGCGGGCACGAGCAGGCGCGGGTCGGGTCGGCGACGATCGCGACCGCGTCGTGCCCGGAAGGTCGGCCCGCTCGGGGGAATGGCGATGACGCGACCGCCCGAGATCCGGGCGATCTCCGCGCGGGGGGCGGTCCCGTCCCATCCGCCGTGCCGGCTGCGGTGCCGCCCGCGGACAGGTGTGCCGGCCGTCGAGGTGGTCACGAGTGCCGGTCAGGCCCCGGCGAGAGCCGCCGGTGCGGTCGCCCGCGCCGCGAACCAGGTGATCGTCCGGCGCAGGCCCTCCTCGGTGGAGACCTCGGGCGTCCAGCCGAGGCGCTCGCGCGCCCGGTCGACGACCGGGCGCCGCCGGGCGGGGTCCTCGACGGGCAGCGGGAGATGGACGACGGGCGCCGAGGAGCCCGTCAGGGCCAGCACGAGCCGGGCGAGCTCGGCGACGGTGCGTTCCTCGGGGTTGCCGAGGTTGACGGGGCCGGGCTCGGCACTGTCCAGCATGGCGACCAGCCCGCGGACCAGATCGTCGACGTAGCAGAAGCTGCGCGTCTGGCTGCCGTCGCCGTATATGGTCAACGGCTCGCCACGCAGGGCCTGGTCGACGAAGGACGACACCACGCGGCCGTCGTGCGGACGCATCCTCGGGCCGAACGTGTTGAAGATCCGCACGATGCCGGCGTCGACGCCGCACGAGCGCGCGTACGCCGTGGTCAGCGCCTCGGCGAAGCGCTTCGCCTCGTCGTAGACGCTGCGTGGCCCGGTGGGATTGACGTTGCCGTGGTACCCCTCGTGCTGAGGGTGCACGAGCGGGTCGCCGTACACCTCGCTGGTGGAGGCCAGCACGAACCGGGCGCTGCGGTCCCTGGCCAGCTCGAGACAGTGCTCGGTGCCGCGGCTGCCCACCGCGAGGGTCTCCAGCGGCATCCGGTGGTAGTCGACGGGGGAGGCCGGGCTGGCCAGGTGGGCGATCGCGTCGACCCGGCCTGCGACGTCCAGGGAGCGGCTGACGTCCGTCTCGACGAAACGGAAGCGCGGCTCGGCGCGCAGATGGGCGATGTTCTCGACCTGCCCGGTGGAGAGGTCGTCGACGCAGACGACGGTGTCGCCGCGCCCGACGAGGGCATCGCAGAGATGGGATCCGAGGAATCCGGCTCCGCCGGTCACCACGACACGCACGAGCACACCTCGGGATCGGAGTACGACTTCTAGGCCATTCGGCGCAATGGTAGGCGCCCTGTTGTAGTTGCCTCCAGGTGGGCCGGGTGGGGCGGCCGTTCGGGCTCGACGACCGGGCCCGCGCCGCCACGGACGTCACCTGCGAGCACGTCCGAGTCGGGCACGTCCGGCAGGCCCGCCCGTCGCGGGTGTGTGCGTCGCGGGGCACGTAGGCTCGGCAGCCGTGGTCGCCTCCCCCGCAGTGCCTGCCGTCGACACCGTCTCCCGCGCCGCCGCCACCCCCGACCAGCCGCAGCCCTACCGCGAGCTGGGTCTCAAGGACGACGAGTACGCCCGCATCCGCGAGATCCTCGGCCGTCGTCCCACCGACGCCGAGCTGGCGATGTACGCGGTGATGTGGAGCGAGCACTGCTCGTACAAGTCCTCGAAGGTGCACCTGGCCTACTTCGGCGAGTCCACGACGCCGGAGATGCGCCGGAAGATGCTCGCGGGCATCGGCGAGAACGCGGGCGTGGTCGACATCGGCGACGGGTGGGCCGTCACGTTCAAGGTGGAGTCGCACAACCACCCGTCCTACGTGGAACCGTTCCAGGGCGCGGCCACCGGCGTCGGCGGGATCGTCCGCGACATCATGGCGATGGGGGCCCGCCCGATCGCGGTGGCCGACCCCCTGCGCTTCGGCCCGGCCGACGCGCCCGACACCGCCCGGGTGCTGCCCGGCGTGGTGGCCGGCGTCGGCACCTACGGCAACTCGCTGGGCCTGCCCAACGTCGGCGGCGAGGTCGTCTTCGACGCGGGTTACGCGGGGAACCCGCTGGTCAACGCGCTGTGTGTGGGTGCGATGCGCACCGAGGACCTGCACCTGGCGTTCGCCTCGGGCACCGGCAACCGGATCGTCCTGTTCGGCGCCCGCACCGGCCTGGACGGCATCGGCGGGGTCTCGGTCCTGGCCAGCGAGACGTTCGCCGGTGACGAGGACGCCACCGCGGGCCGCAAGAAGCTGCCGTCGGTGCAGGTCGGCGACCCGTTCACCGAGAAGGTCCTCATCGAGTGCTGCCTGGAGCTGTTCCACGCGGGTCTGGTGGTCGGCATCCAGGACCTCGGCGGCGCCGGGCTGTCCTGCGCCACCTCCGAGCTGGCCAGCGCGGGCGACGGCGGCATGCACGTCGACCTGGACGCCGTGCCGCTGCGGGCCACCGGGATGACGCCCGCGGAGATCCTGTCCAGCGAGTCGCAGGAGCGCATGTGCGCCGTGGTGCGGCCGCAGGACATCGAGGCGTTCATGGCGGTCTGCGCCCGGTGGGACGTGCTGGCGAACGTGATCGGCGAGGTCGTCGAGGGCGGCCGGCTGGTGATCACCTGGCGCGGTGAGACCGTGGTGGACGTGCCCCCGCGCACGGTCGCCCACGACGGCCCGGTGTACCACCGCCCGGTGCAGCGGGGGCTGGGTCAGGACGCGCTCGTCGCCGACGGCCCGGAGGCGCTGCCCCGCCCCCGGACCCCCGCCGAGCTGCGTGCCGAGATCCTGCGCATGGCTGCGAGCCCGAACCTGTGCAGTCGGGCGTGGGTCACCGACCAGTACGACCGCTACGTCCGCGGCAACACCGCGGGCGCCCAGCCCGCCGACGCCGGCGTCGTGCGCGTCGACGAGGTCACCGGCCGCGGGATCGCCGTCGCCACCGACTGCAACGCCCGGTTCGTGGCGCTCGACCCCTACACCGGCGCGCAGCTCGCGCTGGCCGAGGCCTACCGCAACGTCGCCACGTCCGGGGCGGTGCCGCTGGCCGTCACCGACTGCCTGAACTTCGGCTCGCCGGAGGACCCGCACGTCATGTGGCAGTTCGAGCAGGCGGTCCGGGGCATCGCCGACGGATGTGCGCAGCTCGGCGTGCCGGTGACCGGGGGCAACGTCAGCTTCTACAACCAGACCGGCGACCGCGCGATCCTCCCGACACCGGTGGTCGGCGTGCTCGGGGTGATCGACGACGTGGCGCGCCGCGTGCCGTCCGGGTTCACCCGCGACGGCGACGTGATCGTGCTGCTCGGCGACACCCGCGACGAGTTCGGGGGCAGCGAGTGGGCCCACGTCGCGCACGGGCACCTCGGTGGCCGCCCCCCGACGGTGGACCTGGCCGCCGAGCAGCGCCTGGCGGCGCTGCTGGCCACCTCCGCCGCCGCGGGCACGCTCACCGGCTCCCACGATCTCTCCGACGGCGGCCTGGCGCAGGCGTTGGTCGAGTCGTGCCTGGTCGGGGGGCACGGTGCGCGGGTGACGCCCCCCGGGGCGGACGCGTTCGTGGCGCTGTTCGCCGAGTCATCGGCCCGGGTGCTGGTCACGGTGGCGCCCGGCGACGTCGCCGCGCTGCTGCACGCCGCGGCAGCGGCCGGCGTGCCCGCCGCGGAGCTCGGCGTCACCGGGGGGCCGGATCTCGAGGTGGCCGGTCTGTCGCCGCTCCCGCTCGTCGAGCTGCGGGCGGCGTGGGAGGCCACGCTGCCGTCGCTGTTCGGCCGGACCTGACCGCCCGTACGGGTACCCGACCGATCGGACAGGTGGGCTCGGTGTCGTCGGAGGACGCAGGTGCGGACGGTGACGCTCTCGGCGACGCCCTGTCGGCGTGGCTCGCCGGTGGCGACGGCCCGGACCGCGCCGTGCTGCGCGCGGCCGTGAAGGAGAGCCTCGCGGCGCTGGCCCGGGCGGCGCCGGGCCGAAGCGTGGAGGTCCGGGTGCCGCCGTTCGGCGCCGTGCAGTGCGTCGCCGGGCCGCGCCACGGGCGCGGCACTCCTCCGAACGTGGTGGAGACCGACGCGCGCACCTGGCTGGCGCTCGCCGCCGGCGTGCTGAGCTGGGACGAGGCGGTCCAGGACGGCGCCCTGCGGGCGTCGGGCTCGCGGACGGGTGAGGTGGCACGACACCTACCGCTGCACTGAATGGACCCTGCCACCGTCGGACAACCGACGAACCGGGAACGGTCGTGGTGGCGTAAACACATCCTGAGACGGAAAATAGGGCGGATCACACAGAAGAACGGTCCGATCGGGTGACAGGCGGTGTCGACATGGTTGCAGCACGCAGCCTTCACCAGTCGGCGCTGGAACGACTCGCCGTACGGTGGGCCGAGCTCGCCCCGGAGCCCGACCCCGCGCTCTGCGGGCGCCTCGCCACGCTGCTGCGCCGGCTCGCCACCACGCTGGTGGCCGAGCCCTTCTGGCCGATGGCGGCGCGCGACATCGGCGGTGCCCTGCTCACCAGCGGGCTGTGCGGGCCGGCGTCCTGCGTCGCCGAGGCGGCCGAGGAACTGCTCCCGGCCAGCCTGCGGCTGCTGCGGGCCGAGGGTCCCGTCGCGCTCGGCGCCGACCCGGACCGGCTGGCCACGGCCCTCGACGAGCTCGTCACCGGCTTCGTCGCCGAGCTGCGCGACCGCGCCGTGGCCGAGCAGGCCGACGCGCTGCGGGCCACCATCCGCGTCCACGAGGGGGTGCAGCGGGCGCTCGCGGTGAGCGAGGCGCACTACCGCACCGTCTACACCCAGGGTGCCGTCGGGATCGCGATCGCCGACCTCGACGGGTTCGTGATCGACTGCAACCCCGCCATGTGCACCATGTTCGGCATCGGCTCGCCGCTGGACCAGCCTCGCCCGTTCACCGACTTCGTGCACCCCGACGACCTCACCGAGGCCCTCGACCGCTTCCGGCGGCTGGTCCGCGGGGAGGCCGATGCGATGCGCACGGAGCTGCGGTTCGTCCGGTGCGACGGGCTGGTGGTGTTCACCGACGTGGTCGCCTCCCTCGTCCGCGACGACGCCGGTACGGCCACGCACCTGCTGGCGGTCGTCGAGGACCAGTCCGAGCGCACCCGGCTGCGGTTGCGCCTGCAGCGCGCCTCCTACCACGACCAGCTCACGCAACTGCCCAACCGATCGCTCACCGAGCAGTGGGTGCAGCGCTCGTTCCAGCCCGGCGGGGCGGAGCGGGTGGGCATCTGCGCCCTGGACCTCGACGGACTCACCGCCGTCAACGACGGGTTCGGGCACCAGGTCGGTGACCAGGTGCTGCTCGCGGTGGCGGCCCGGTTGCAGATGGCCGCGGGTGAGCACCTCGTCACCCGGACCGGTGGCGACGAGTTCGCGGTGCTGGTCACCGATCCCACGGGCCTCGCCGAGGTGTGCCGGATCGCCGACCGCGTGCTGGACGCGTTCGCCACCCCGTTCCTCGTCGGCGGCCACTCGTTGACCATGTCGGCCAGCATCGGCGTGGCGGCCGCGCCGACCTCGCTCGCCTGCCCTGCGGAGCTGATGCGGGCGGCCGACGTCGCGCTGTCGTGGGCGAAGGAGCACGGCGGTGGGCGGCGCGTCGTGTTCGACCCCGAGCGTGACGCCGGGGAGTCCGCGCGGTTCGCGCTGCTCAGCGGGCTGCCCGGCGGCGTGGAGCGCGGCGAGTTCCGGCTCGTCCACCAGCCGCTCGTCGGCCTCTCCGACGGCCGGCTGCGCGGGGTGGAGGCGCTGGCGCGCTGGCAGCACCCCACCCGGGGCCTGCTCGGCCCCGGCCGGTTCATCGAGCTGGCCGAGCGCAGCGGCTCGATCGTCGCGCTGGGCCGCTGGGTGCTGCAGGCCGCCTGCGAGCAGGCCGTCCGGTGGCTCGGCGAGCTGGGCCCGCACGCACCGTTCGTCAGCGTCAACGTCTCTCCTGTGCAGCTCGTGGAGCGCGACTTCGCGCGGGTGGTCGCGTCGGTGCTGCGGGACACGGGGCTGCCCGCCGAGTGCCTGCAGCTGGAGATCACCGAGCAGGCGGTGCTCGCCGACGAGACCGCCGCCCTGGAGGCGATCACCGCGTTGCGGGCGACCGGTGTGCGGATGGCCCTGGACGATTTCGGCACCGGCTACTCCAGCCTCGCCTGGCTGCGCAGGCTGCCGGTGCATGCCCTGAAGATCGACGGATCGTTCATCGACGGCCTGCGCCACCCGGTCGCCGACCCGGTCGACGCCTCGATCGTGCAGGCGCTGATCGAGATGGCTCACGCGCTCGGGCTGGAGGTCACGGCCGAATGGGTGGAGACCGGGGTCCAGGCCGAACGGCTCGCCGCGCTCGGCTGCGACGTCGGGCAGGGATGCTGGTTCGGTGACGCGGGTCCCGCCGAGTGGGTCACGGGCCTCGCGCGGCGTAGGATCGGGTCCTGACTGCTCGGCCGTGAACCGCGACAGGAGCGTGTGTGTTGGGTTCCTCCCGCACCCAGCCCGAAACCGATCCGATCGACGACGCACCGCGCGAGGAATGTGGTGTCTTCGGCGCGTGGGCGCCCGGTGAGGACGTCGCCAAACTCGCCTACTACGGCCTCTACGCCCTGCAGCACCGAGGTCAGGAGGCCGCCGGCATCGCCGTGTCCGACGGGCGCCGCACCGTGGTGTTCAAGGACCTCGGCCTGGTCAGCCAGGTGTTCGACGAGCAGACACTGAGCTCGCTCAAGGGCCACTTGGCCATCGGGCACTGCCGGTACTCCACCACCGGATCCACCACCTGGGAGAACGCGCAGCCCACGTTCCGCACCACGGCCACCGGCAGCGGGATCGCGCTGGGCCACAACGGCAACCTGGTCAACACCGCCGAGCTGCGCGACGAGGTGGCGGCGCTCGGTGCCGCCCCGGCGTCCGGCCGGGCCCGGATGCAGTCCAGCACCGACTCCGACCTCATCACCGAGCTCATGGCCGGCACCGCCGCCGACATCGGGGTGGAGGAGGCCGCGATGCGGTTGCTGCCCCGGCTGCGCGGGGCGTTCTGCCTGGTCTTCGGCGACGAGCAGACGCTCTACGCCGCCCGGGACCGCCACGGCGTCCACCCGCTCGTGCTCGGTCGCCTGGAGCGCGGCTGGGTGGTGGCCAGCGAGACCGCGGCCCTGGACATCGTGGGCGCGTCGATGGTCCGCGAGGTCGAGCCCGGTGAGCTGATCGCGATCGACGCCGAGGGCATCCGCAGCTCGCGCTTCGCCGCACCGGAGCCCAAGGGCTGCGTGTTCGAGTACGTCTACCTGGCCCGCCCGGACACCGCGATCTCCGGCCGGTCGGTGCACGCCACCCGCGTCGACATCGGCCGCAGGCTCGCGCAGGAGCACCCCGTCGAGGCCGACCTGGTGATCCCGGTGCCGGAGTCGGGCACGCCCGCCGCCATCGGCTACGCCCAGGAGTCCGGCGTCCCGTACGGGCAGGGCCTGGTCAAGAACGGCTATGTCGGCCGCACGTTCATCCAGCCGAGCCAGACCATCCGCCAGCTGGGCATCCGGCTCAAGCTCAACCCGCTGCGCGACGTCATCCGCGGCAAGCGGCTCGTCGTCGTCGACGACTCCATCGTGCGGGGCAACACCCAGCGCGCTCTGGTGCGCATGCTGCGCGAGGCCGGGGCCCTGGAGGTGCACGTGCGGATCGCGTCGCCGCCGGTGCGCTGGCCGTGCTTCTACGGCATCGACTTCGCCACCCGCGCCGAGCTCGTCGCCGGGTCGCTCGACACGGAGGGGATTCGGCGCTCGGTCGGCGCCGACACCCTGGGCTACGTCTCGCTCGACGGCCTGATCGCGGCCAGCGAGCAGCCCCGGACCCGGCTGTGCTCGGCCTGCTTCGACGGCGAGTATCCGATCCCGCTGCCCGATGAGGCCCGCCTCGGCAAGCACCTGCTCGAACCGGTCCACCCCGGGGCCAACGGCGTGGCCTCGGGGGATGCCGGACCGATCTCGGTCGGCTACGGTGCCGCGGTCGTACCCGACCGCCCGTAGCCCCACCCACCTCCCCCAGCCCCGAGAGTGAGAACGATCATGCTGCCGATCACCTCAGGTGACACCCCGGGCGCCTCCTACGCGGCCGCCGGGGTGGACATCGAGGCGGGGGAGCGCGCGGTCGACGCGCTGCGTCCCTACGCGGAGAAGGCCAACCGGCCCGAGGTGCTGGGCGGCATCGGTGGCTTCGCGGGGCTGTTCGCACTGCGGATCGGGCGCTACACCGACCCGGTGCTCGCCGCGTCCACCGACGGCGTCGGTACGAAGGTGGCCATCGCCCAGGCGATGGACAAGCACGACACCATCGGCCTCGACCTCGTCGCCATGGTGGTCGACGACCTCGTCGTCTGCGGCGCGGAGCCGCTGTTCATGCAGGACTACATCGCGGTCGGGCAGGTCGTGCCCGAGCAGATCGCCGCGATCGTCAAGGGCATCGCCGAGGGCTGCCAGCAGGCCGGGTGCGCGCTGCTGGGCGGTGAGACGGCGGAGCACCCGGGTCTCATGGAAGCGGGCGGCTACGACATCTCCGGCACCGGGGTGGGCATCGTCGAGGCGGACGCGATGCTGCGGCCCGACCGGGTCCGCCCGGGGGACGTGCTGGTCGCGATGGGCGCGTCGGGTCTGCACTCCAACGGCTACTCGCTGGCCCGGCACGTGCTGCTCGACATCGCGCGGATGTCGCTGCAGGGCCACGTCGAGGAGTTCGGGCACACCCTGGGGGAGGAGCTGCTCGTCCCCACCCGCATCTACGCCCGCGACTGCCTCGCACTCGCGGCCGAGACCGGCGTGCGCACCTTCGCCCACATCACCGGCGGCGGGCTGGGGCGCAACCTGGAACGGGTCCTGCCCGACGGCGTGCGGGCCACCGTCGAGCGCAGCACCTGGACCCCCGACCCGGTGTTCAACCTGATCGCCTCCCGCGGGCGGGTCGAGCGGGCCGAGATGGAGAAGACGTTCAACATGGGCGTCGGGATGGTGGCCGTGCTGCCCGCCGACGACGTCGACCGGGCCCTGGCCGTCCTGACCGCCCGGCACGTGCCGGCGTGGGTGCTCGGCGAGGTGGGGCGCGGCGAGGTCGGTGTCGACCTGTGCGGTGACCACCCGCGGTTCTGACGGGACGGCCGCCGGGGGCCCGCCGAGCGGGACCGCGACGAGCGCGTCGGTTCCCGGCCGTGGCCGCCGGTGGTCACGACAAGACCGTCGCGCCATCCGTATCTACGCCCGGCGACTGCCTCGCGCTCGCGGCCGAGGGAGGTGGCGGATCGGCGCCGGGACGGTACCCGCGCCCGGTGAAGGCGGCCGGTCCGGTCGAGGTGGCTGGTGATCGGGTCGGGCGGGTCGGCGGCGACGGCAGCGTGGTCGCGGGCGGTCATCGCCCTCAGGTGCGCCGGCGCGGCCGGGACCACCCGGGGAGCCCGGGAGCGACCCGGTCGGGTGCGACCGGGATCACGGACGTCGCCGGGACCGGGTGCGGCTGTGCGCCGTCAGCGCCTGCGGTGGTCGCCGTCCCCGTCGTCGTCCGGGGCGTAGGGGTCGACCTCGTCGGCCTCCACATCCGGCTCGTGGAGCACCGTCCCACTGCCGATCTCACGCTGCAGAGCGTCGAGATCCATAGTGGGGGAGCTGTACTTGAGCTCGCGGGCCACCTTCGTCTGCTTGGCCTTGGCTCGTCCGCGCCCCATGGCTGGTCCCCCTTACAACAGGGAAGGGGCGGCCGGATGTTCGGCGGCCCCATTCATGTCATCAGTGTCCTGGCACCACCGTACCGTGCCGATGCCCGGACGTGCGACGTGGCATCGCCGGTGTCACGTTCGCGTGCGTGCGGGTGCGGGGGCGGCTACCCCGCCCGGCTCGGCGAGGTGGTGCAGTGCGGCGATGGCGCCCAGCGCCGCGACCGCGCCGAGGGTCAGCATGGCGGGCCACCCGAGGGCCTGGGCGACGAGCCCGCCGAGTACCGGGGTGGCCGCGGCGGCCACGTAGTTGGCCGTGTTCGACACCGCCATGGCCGTGGCGGCGCGGCCGGGCGGGGCCAGCTCGCCCGCCGCGGTGAAGACCAGCCCGTTCCAGCTGATGGCCAGCGCCGCGGCCGGGACGAGCACGGCGGCCAGCAGTACGACCGGGCCCGGTTGGACCAGCGCGGCCAGCGCGAAGCCCGCCGCCACCGCCGCGGCGACGATGCGCAGCGGACGCAGCCGGCCCGCGCGGTCGGACCACATCCCGTTGCCGAGCCGCCCGGCCGCCCCGAGGAGCTGGGTGAGTCCGAGCAGGGCGCCCGCCGCGGCCAGCGGCAGGCCGCTGCCCTCGTGGAGGATCTCCACCAGGAACACCGAACCGAGGAACTGGGGCACTACCAGCAGCAGCCCGGCCAGGCTGAGCCGCTGCAGCCTGCGGTCGGCGAGCACGTCCCGGGTGCGGCCCGTGGCCCGGACCCGCCGGGCCGGGGCCCCGGGTGGCTCCCGCACCCAGACCGCGACGGCGACGGCGGCCGCGAGGCTGGTGAGTGCGAGCGTGACGAACACCGCCGGCACGCCGCCCGTCACCGCGACGACCGGGAGGGCGAGCGCGGCCAGCGCCGCCCCCAGCGGCACCGACGTCTGCCGCACGGCCATCGCGAAGCCGCGGCTGCCGGCCGGGAACCACGTCATGACCGCACGCCCGCTCGCGGCGTTCACCGCCGCGCCGGACGCGCCCGCGAGCACGAGCAGCGCGCCCGCCGCGACGGGATCGGTCTGCAGGGCGGTGGCGCCGAGCGCGGTGGCGGCGCCGAGCAGGCCGATGGTCATGACACCGCGCTCGCCGAACCGGTCGGCCGCGGCCCCCCAGGGGATCAGCGTGGGCACCAGGCCGACGGAGATCACGCCGATCAGCACCCCGACCCCGGCCAGGTCGAGTGCGAAGTAGTCGCGCAGCGCCGGTGTGACGGCGGCGAGCCCGAGGAAGTAGGCCGCGGTGGCGCCCTGCGCGCAGGTGCCCACGGCCAGCACCACCCACCGGTACCGGGGCGCGTCCATGCTCCGACCGTACGCCCGGTTCCTGCAATGCGAGAGCATCGTCCTGCATGCTGGGACAGCACGCGGTGCGCAGGCAGGCGCAGAGAGCGCGTGGAAGCGCGCCGGCTCGCCGGCGAGCCGCGTCCTCGCACACCCTCCACGCCCTCGCACGGGCTGCGGCGTGTGCGACCGTCAGCGGGGTGTGCGACCGTCAGCGGGGTGTGCGACGGCGGGCACGTGTGGGCAGGGGATCAGCGGCGCAGGCCGCCCTGGGCTGCGCGGCCGGGGGGCGGGTCGCCGGGTTCGGGCGGCACCGAGTCGGGGTCGATGCGGGCGGGCGCCGCGCGCTCGTCCGCGCCGGCCACGAGTGCGGCGTCCACCGGGACCGACCGCTTCACCAGCGCGAGCGCGACCGGGCCGAGTTCGTGGTGCTGCACGACGGTGCCCACCCGGCCCACGGCCCGGCCGTCGCGCAGCACGGGGTCGCCGGTCCGCGGCAGGTGCTCGTCCCCGGCGTCGAGGTGCAGCAACAGCAGCTGGCGCGGTGGGCGACCGAGGTTGGCGACGCGGGCCACCGTCTCCTGCCCCCGGTAGCAGCCCTTGGTCAGGTGCACGGCCGAGCCGATCCAGCCGGCCTCGTGCGGGATGGTGCGCTCGTCGGTGTCCGTGCCCAGGCGGGGCTGCCCGGACTCCACACGCAGTGCCTCGAACGCCATCGTGCCGGCCGGGCGGGCGCCCGCGGCCGTCAGCCGGGCCCACCACGCGGCCTGTTCGGCTCGGGGGACCAGCAGGTCCGCGGCGTCGACCCCGGGCCACGGCATCCGCCGCACGGCCCCGCCGCCGTCCAGCGGGAGCGCACCGCTCGGGCGCTCGGGAACCGGCGCACCGGCCGCGGCGAGCACCGCGGCGGTGTCCGGGCCGACGACGCTGAGCACGGCGAGCTCCGCGGTGGCGTCCCGCGGCTCGACCTTGGACCAGAAGACCATTTTCGTCAGGTAGTCGAGCAGCTCGGGGAGATCGCCGGGTTCGGTGTCGAGCAGCACGGCGTCGCCGACGTGGGCCACGGCCATGTGGTGCAGCACGCGCCCGTTGAGGTCCAGGACCAGCGCCTCGGTGCCGGTGCCTGCGGGCAGCTCGCTGACGTGCTGGGTGAGCAGCAGGTGCAGCCAGCTCAGGCGGTCCTCGCCGGGCACCGCGATCACGTCGCGGTGGCTGCGGTCGACCACCGCGGCCGACCGCGCCATGGCCCGTTGCTCGGCGAACGGGTCACCGTGGTGGGCGGCCACGGCGCTGTCGCGGTCCGGGGCGTCGGTCGGGATCGGGTTCACGAGCCGGCCCTCGCGCAGTCCGCGCAGCGGCCCGACAGCGCCACGTGCGTGACGTCGAGCTCGAAGCCCGACGTGCCGCTCAGGCGCTCCGCGAGGTCGTTCATCAGGTCCGACGGCGTCTCGATCACTGTCCCGCACTCGTGACACACCAGGTGCACGTGCTGGTGCTCCTGCTCGGAGTAGCTGGGCGCCCCGTGGCCGAGGTGCGTGTGTCGCACCAGGCCGAGCTTCTCCAGCAGGTCCAGGGTGCGGTAGATCGTGGTGATGTTGACGGCGGGAGCCGCGCGCTGCACCTGGGCGCAGATCTGCTCCGGGGTGGCGTGGCCGAGGTCCCGGACGGCGTCGAGCACGAGTTGGCGCTGCGGAGTCATCCGCAGGCCCCGCTGGTGCAGTGTGTTCTTCAGGCTCTCCGGCCCGTCGACGGTCCGAGATGTGGTGTCCACACCGGCGATGGTAGGTGAGACCCGTACGGGTGGCGTCGGGTGCGGGGGCGCGCTCCGGCACCGCGCGGGTCCGCCCGGTCGGTATGCTCCAGCAGGGTGAACGGCCGGGTTCGGGCGAAACGACCCCCTTACCCTCGGCGAATGCAGGGCGACGCAGGGAGGGCAAGCGATGACGAATGACGCGGGGGTGCCCGGCGCCCCACGCTTCGACGTCGTGCTGCGCGGCTACGACCGCCGCCAGGTCGACGAGCACGTCGATCGGCTCCAGCGGGTGCTCGTGCGGATGCGGGGCGACCTGGAGATCGTGCGCAGCCAGCCGGTTCCCGTGGTCGCGCCGAACCGCCAGCCGGACCCGAACCGGCCCCGGCCCACGCCGCGGCCGCGTCCCGACGGCGGACCCGACACGATCGGCAACTTCACCGACCGCATGCAGTCGATCCTCGCGGAGGCCGAGGCGGAGGCGGCGGAGATCCGGCGCAACGCCCACGCCGCGGCCCGTGCCGAGGCCGAGGGCGTGCGCAGCCAGGTGGCGGACCTCATCCGGCAGCGCGATGCCGTCCTCGGCGAGCTCACCCGGATGCGCTCCCAGCTGGAGGGCCTGCTCGCCGCCCCCACCACGCAGATGCAGGCTCGCACCCCGCAGGTGCCTCGGCCGGGCCCGCAGGGACCCGACCAGTTCCGCGGCCCGCAGCCGCCGCCCCCGTACGCGCCCCCGCCCCCGCAGGCGGGGACGCCACCGAAGGGGCCGTCGCCGCAGCCCGCGCCGGCGGCGGCCGCACCGCCTGCGCCTTCGGGCGACCCCGCGCGCACCGGGTCACCCGCTCCCACGGCGGCGAGGCCCACGATGGCGAAGCCTGCGATGGAGAAGCCCGGGACGCCGAAGCCGCCGGTGGTGTCCCCGACGCCGAAGCCGCACGCGGCGTCCGCGCCCGCCGCCCCCGCCCGTACGGAGCGGGTGGCGGGCAAGGCCGCGCACCGGTTGCCCTCCGGTGCCTATCCAGCGGTGGCGGAGTCCGACTCGTCGCTGCGGCCCCGCACGGAGCCCCAGATCGAGCCGGCCGACCTGTTCCGGCCGAAGTCCGACGGCAGGCAGACCGAAGCGCGCGCTGCCGAGTCGGACGCCCCGAAGCCTGCGGCGGAGCAGGACGGGTCGGCGGCGGACCGCACCGCCGTGGTGCCGTCGGTGCGTCCCACCGGGGGAGACGGGGCGCAGCCCCCGAAGGCCGGAGGGGCCGAGGCCACCACGGTGGTCGGTGCCGTCCGGCCCCGCGACACCTCCTCACCGTCGCCGTCACCGGGGCAGGCGACCCGTCCCGACGGGGACGGTTCGACGACGGGCGGTCCGAAGGACACCGAGGGCGCCATGGAGAAGGGCACGGCGGCCAACGGGTCGGCCCGGTCGGGGTCGCCGTCACGCTCCGCAGGGTCCTGACTGCACGTAGTCACCACCGGGGGCGTACGGTGCGCACTCATGCAGCCGGCCCTGACGCCTGACGTCCTGCTCGCGATCGCCGCCGGGGTGGCGGTGCTGGTCGTGGTCGCGATCGTGGTGCTCACGGTGAGACGGCGGCGGCGGCGTGCGCTCGCCGCGGAACCGGCCCGTGCGGCTGCGTCGCCGGATCCGGCGCGGGGCGAGGGCACCCCGACCTGGCGGGAACCCGCGGCCGTCGAGCGGGCCGGATCGGGACGCACGGTCGCGGCCGCCGTGGCCCAGGCGCTCGCCGCCCGCGAGGCCAGGGCGGACGCGACGGCGCACCCCGGTGGTCGGGGCGACGCGCGGGACCGGCTGCTGGCCGTCCTCCTCGACGATCCGGTGCGCGCCGTCGGTGCCACGGTCGAGTTGGAGTCCTGCCGCCGGCAGCTCGACCGGCTGACCGGCGCGGTGCAGCACGAGCGGGCGACCCTGCGCGCCGTGCTGGCCCGGCTCTCTGCGGCCGGGCTCGCCCCCGACCAGCTCGCGCGGCTGTCCGGCCTGCCCGACGACGAGCTCGCCACCCTGCTGCGCGAGTCCGCGACGGTCTAGTGCTGGTCTAGTGCCGGACCTTTCGACGCGGCACCAGCGCCTATCCGGCGACGCGGCTCAGCCGGGCCGACAGGTGCGGCTGCAGCGGCTGGCCCATCATGGCGCGCTCGTCGACGTAGGCGAGGTCGCCGCCCTCCACGAGCCCGTAGAGGCGGTGCGAGGCCTGCACGTCCTGGGCGGTGGCGGTGCGGACCACCGCGTCGGTCCTGATCTCCCACGAGCGTAGGTCCAGCGCACGGCCGTAGAACAGCTCGGCGATGCCGGTGGCGTGCGTGATCAGCACCTCCAGCTCACCACCGTCCTGCGGGCGCCAGAACCCCGTCTCGCGCGCGGCGGGGCGGATGACCTTGCCGTCCTCGTCGAGCAGCCAGGCCCGGGCCTCGTAGCTCAGGAACGGGCGCCCGTCGTGGGCGAACACGAGCTGCTGGCCGTAGGAGTAGGGGCCCTCGATCGTCGGGTAGACGACCTCGCCCGTGCCGCGCCACACGCCGATCAGCGGCAGCAGGCCCAGGCACTGCTGGTGCAGGTCCGGTCCCTCGCGCAGGTTCGCGGTGTCGTCGGGAACCGGCAGGTCGTCGAACCGGGGCCGGTTGCGTCGCGGCGAGTCGGGCGCGGCGTTGGCCGGGCCGGTGATGGTGCCGGGCAGCTCGGGATCGGGGCCGCTCACGACGCGGCGTCCGCGGGCGGTTCGGTGGTGAACAGACGGCGGACCAGGTAGCCGGTGTAGGCCACGGTGCCCGCGCTGGCCGCGATCAGCAGGCCGGTGAAGAACCAGTGCACGGGAACCACCGTAGTCCGGCCCGGGCGGCCTGCACGGCCCGCCGCGCCCGTCCCGCATTGCAGCATGGCCACCTTCACGCAACGAGACTGCGTGAAGGTGGCCATGCTGCAACCAACCTGGGCCGGGTCAGCCGACCGCGATCTCCGTCCGGTGCAGGCCGGGGGCGTCGGCCCGCAGCTCCGACTGGCCGTTCCCCGAGCGGCTCAGTGCCCGGACCGTCCAGGTGCCCGGCGCGGCGAAGAAGCGGAAGTCGCCGTCCGCCGATGCCACGACCTCGGCCGTGAACTCGCCGGTGCCGTCGAGCAGCCGCACGTACGCGCCCGCGACCGGCTCGCCACCGGCGAGGACCCGCCCGGCCAGCACGGTCTCCGTGCTGAGGTCGGTGCCCGCCGGCAGTGTCGCCGACTGGTCAGGCGCGCCGCACCCCATCAGGCACCGGCCTTCGCGCCGGCGCCGAGCTCGATCGGCACGCCGATGAGCGAGCCGTACTCGGTCCAGCTGCCGTCGTAGTTCTTGACGTCGCCGTGGCCCAGCAGCTCGTGCAGCACGACCCAGGTGTGGGAGCTGCGCTCGCCGATGCGGCAGTAGGCGATGGTCGGGTTCGCGCCGTCGAAGCCCTCGTCGCCGTAGAGCTTCGCCAGCTCCTCGTTCGAGCGGAACGTGCCGTCCTCGTTGGCCGCCTTGCTCCACGGGATGTTGATCGCGGTCGGGATGTGGCCGGCCCGCTGGGACTGCTCCTGCGGCAGGTGGGCCGGTGCCTTGATCTTGCCGGAGAACTCGTCGGGCGAGCGGACGTCGACGAGGTTCTTCGTGCCGATGGCCGCCACCACCTCGTCGCGGAACGCGCGGATCGAGGTGTCGGCGGGCTTCGCCGTGTAGGTGGTGGCCGGGCGGGTGGTCTCGTCGGTGGTCAGCGGGCGACCGTCGAGCTCCCACTTCTTGCGCCCGCCGTCGAGCAGCTTGACCTGCGCGTGGCCGTAGAGCGTGAACTGCCAGTACGCGTAGGCGGCGAACCAGTTGTTGTTGCCGCCGTAGAGCACCACGGTGTCGTCGTTGCTCACGCCCTTGGCGGACAGCAGGGCCGCGAACTGGTCGGCGTCGACGATGTCGCGGCGCACCTGGTCCTGCAGCTCGGTGGTCCAGTTGACGCGGACGGCGCCGGACAGGTGGCCGCCGTCGTAGGCGGTGGTGTCCTCGTCGACCTCGAGGAACACGATGCCCTCGGTGCCGAGGTTCTTCTCGGCCCAGTCGGCGGTGACGAGGACGTCCTCGCGGCTCATGCTGTTGCTCCCAGCTTCTTGTTGCGGATTCTTGCGATGACGGCGTACATCTCGCAGCCCAGGCAGAGGCCGAAGGCCGCGTTGAGGAAGGCCGCGGCCAGCGCGAGCGCCGTGGCGACGACGCCCAGGACGGTGAGCCCGGTCAGGTATCCGGCGACCCCGACGACGGCGAAGGCGAGCCCCACGAGCTGGGAGAACCGCACGGGTGCGGCGTCCTCCCGCTCGGTGGGCGGCGCGAGCCGTGGGGCGAGCAGGATGCGGTAGAGCACCGAGTAGGGCGCGAATCGCGACCCGGCGAAGGCGCCGAGCGCGAACACGACGGCCTGCGCGCCGAGCAGCCAATCGCTGCCGGTGAGCAGGACGACGGCCAGCACCGCGGTGGTGAGGGCCGCGGCGAAGCGGACTCCGCGGGGGTCGACAGGGGGATCGGACCGCACGGATGCGGACATGGACATGCTCCTGAGAGAGGGGGGTGGAAGGGGGCTCGGCTCAGGAGGTGCGACACAGGCAGCTGCCGACGCGGCACAGGTCCACTGCGCGGCGACGGGTCAGCGGCCAGAACACGGTGCGAGCGTAGCCGAGGATCCCGCTTTCCGGGAGCAGGCTCCCGCCC
Source organism: Pseudonocardia sp. (assembly GCF_029263155.1). Lineage (GTDB taxonomy): Bacteria > Actinomycetota > Actinomycetes > Mycobacteriales > Pseudonocardiaceae > Pseudonocardia. The sequence goes on along the minus strand of NZ_JAJCYB010000074.1, from coordinate 32,439 downwards.
AGCGGGTCACCCGGGGTCATCAGGCGGTCAGCGCCGGTGTCAGCGCGGCTTCCAGATCGGCCACCCTCGGCACCCCGGACACCCGCAGCAGCTCCGTTCCGGCGCGGTCGAAGGCGACGACAGTGGGGGTGCGCAACACGTCGAGCGCGCGGGCGACGTCCGGGCGCTCGGCCACGTCGACCTCCCGGTGGACGATCTCGGGGCGGCGCGCGTGCAGCCCGTCGAGCAGGTCGGCGGTGCGCCGGCACGGCGTGCAGACCGGGGAGGACAGTTGCAGCAGCAGCACCCGCTCGGCCGGACCGGGGGCGCGCCCGGCGAGCGCCCAGCCGCCGGTGGCCCGGCCTCGGCCCGTCCCCGCGCGCGGTGGGCGGCCAGGTCGCACCCGCCCGTCGCGGGCCCGCAGCACGAGCCCGGCACCGGTTGCGAGCACGAGCACACCGACCAGCGCGGTAGCTCCGACCAGATCCATGAACCGGTCAACCCGCTCCGGCCCCCGGGTGTTCCGACGAGCGGGACTCCCGTCGCACAGGTTCGTACGGAAGTCCCACTCGTCCGGTCAGCCGGTGCCGCCCGCGCCCGCCCCCAGCACCCGGTCGGTGGTGCTGCCGCTGATCTCCAGCAGGCCGTCGCGCGCGCGCAGGCTGGTCGGGGTCACCTGCAGCGGGAGGCTGCCGGGGTCGACGGAGACGGTGAACTGCGCGCGCAGCGGCTCCTGGACCACCTCGGGCAGCGCCGGCGCGTCCGGGCCGCCGATCCGGATGTCGCGGGGCACGATGCGTACGGTCCCGCCGTCCACCAGCTCCAACCCGACGATCACCGCGACCTCGGTCTCCTGGCCGAGCACCGTCGTGACGCCGACGAGCCGGGCGACGGTGTCCGGGTCGACATCGGCGAGGGAGGCGTCCGCGCCGTCCGCCACGGCCTGGTCCAGCGTCTCGGAGTCGAGCGTCTCGATCCGCAGGTCGTCCACCGAGCCGCCCAGCAGCCGTTCGATGTCGGCGGCGCCGATCCGTGCGGTGCCCTCGGCCGTGCCGACCCGCAACGACGTCGGCCCGGACCCGAGCACCTCCGACAGCGGCGCCTCGACGTCGCGCAGCTGCGCGGAGACCTCGACCTCCTGCAGGTCGCCGACCTGCAGCCGGCGCGCGACGACGTCGATGCTGGAGTACGTGCCGGCCGCGGCCTGGGTGAGGAACGGGAACCCGTTGATGCGGACGTCGGGATCGTCGGGGAGGGCGAGCTGCTCACGCATCTGCCGGGACACCGCCGACTCGGCGAGCGCGGCGGCCCCGAAGTCGGCGGCCACGAGCAGTCCGGCGAGCACGAGCAGCCCGATGATCAGGCGCTTCATCCGACCTCCGAGGGCGTCCGACGGGGAGCCCTGACCGTAGAGCGGGGCCGCATCGGGAGCCGATGCGGGTGGTGACCTGGGCCGCGCCGCTCGTGGACCGGCGCGACTCGGGGTAACCTTGCCCGATCCGCGTGCAGGTTCCGGCCAGGTCACGCGGGTGTGAACGGTGCGTCAGCGTCGCCCGCCGTGTCCGGACTCCCTGAGGAGGACCACGTGGAGCTGCTGCTGCTGACGGCCGACCCCGACGCCGGCTCGGTCCTGCCCGCGCTGGCGCTGCTTCCGCACGGCGTGCGCACCGCGGCGCCCGAGGTCGCCGCCCTGCTCGACGCGGGGCCGCACGACGCGGTGCTCGTCGACGCACGCACCGATCTCGTCGCCGCGCGCAGCCTGTGCCGCCTGCTCGGCAGCACCGGCACCGACGTCCCCGTCGTCGCCGTGCTCACCGAGGGCGGGCTGGTGGCCGTCTCGGGGGAGTGGGTCGTCGACGAGATCCTGCTGCCCACCACCGGGCCCGCCGAGGTGGACGCCCGGCTGCGGCTGCTCAAGGCCCGCCCCGGAAACGACAGCAGTGCGGGCGGCGGCGCGCTGGTGCTCGGCGAGCTGGTGATCGACGAGGCCACCTACGCCGCCCGGCTGCGCGGCCGGCTCCTCGAGCTGACCTACAAGGAGTTCGAGCTGCTCAAGTACCTCGCGCAGCATGCGGGCCGGGTGTTCACCCGCGCGCAGCTGCTGCAGGAGGTGTGGGGCTACGACTTCTTCGGTGGCACCCGCACCGTCGACGTCCACGTGCGCCGGTTGCGCGCCAAGCTCGGCACCGAGCACGAGCAGATGATCGGCACCGTCCGCAACGTGGGCTACAAGTTCGTGCGGCCCGGCCGCAACGCGCTCGGCCCGACCACGCTCGTCGAGACCGACGACGAGGAGTCCGACGAACGGGCCTACGGCCGCGCGTAGCGGGGGCCCGGGTGGCAGAGGTCTAGCCTGGACTGCGTGATCGAACTGCAGTGGCGGGCCGGACTCGACGACGCCGGGAGCGCCGAGGTCCGGGCCCTCGCCTCGGCCGCGGCCGCCGTGGACGGCAGCGCGCCGCTGTCCGACGAGGTGCTGCTGGCACTGCGCGGCGACGACGTGTCGCACCTGCTCGCCCGCGACGGCGGCGCGCTCGTCGGGTTCGCCCACCTCGACCCGGCCGGCGGCGGCGAGCTGGTCGTGCACCCCGACCACCGCCGGGCCGGGCTGGGCACCCGGTTGGTGGGCGAGCTGCTGGACCGCGCGGGCGCCGGGCCCGTGCGGGTGTGGGCCCACGGCGAGCACCCGGGTGCGGTGGCGATCGCCGAGCGACTGGGCCTGCACCGCGCCCGCACGCTGTGGCAGATGCACCTCGAGCTGCCCGACGCCCCCGCGGCCCGTCCGCTCCCGCCCGGTGTCACGCTGCGCCCGTTCGTCGTGGGCGTGGACGAGGCGGAGTTCCTGCGCGTCAACAACGCCGCGTTCGACTGGCACCCGGAGCAGGGCGGCTGGGGGGTCGAGCAGGTGCGGGCGCGGGAGGCCGAGCCGTGGTTCGATGCCGAGGGCTTCCTGCTCGCCGTCGACGACACCGGCCGCCTGCTCGGCTACCACTGGACGAAGGTCCACACCGAGCCCGAGCGGATCGGCGAGGTGTACGTACTCGGCGTCGACCCGGCCGCGCACGGTACCGGCCTGGGCGCGGTGCTGACCGTCGCGGGGCTGCGCCACCTGCACGAACGCGGCCTGCGCCAGGTGCTGCTCTACGTCGAGTCGGACAACGAGCCCGCGGTCCGGGTCTACCGCAAGCTCGGCTTCACCCTGCGCCACAGCGACGTCCTGTTCTCCAGGACTGGTCCGAACGTGAGCTGAGAGCCACGCTCCGTTCACCCGCGCGCCATCCCTGAAGCGAGGGCGCGATCATGAAACCCGCAGGTCACGGTGAGGTCACGACTCTCAACTTTCGGGTGGTCTACCTCACGACCGGTGATGTGTTCATTCCCCGTTTACCTGATCGGGGGAGTGCGTCCACCGTCGATACCTAGCGTCTCGTCGCGAGCGGCCACCCCGAGCCGCATCGACCCCTTCCGGGAACTGACGAGAAGAGGACCTCACGTGAAGACCCTGCGGCACAGCGCACGTGCCCGAATCGCCGCGGTGGGCCTCGCCACCAGCGGTGCTCTGCTGCTCGCCGGCTGCGGCGCGGCCAACGAGACCGCTGCCCCCGCCGGCGGCGACGGCGACACCGAGCTGTCCGGCTCGATCGCCGGCGCGGGCGCGAGCTCGCAGGCCGCCGCCATGCAGGCCTGGGTGGCCGGGTTCAACTCGACCAACCCCGGCGTGCAGGTCAACTACGACCCGATCGGCTCCGGTGGCGGACGCGAGCAGTTCACCGCCGGCGGCACCGACTTCGGCGGTAGCGACGCCTACCTCGACGAGGAGGAGCTGCCGGCCGCGCTCGAGCGTTGCGGCGGCAACGTCCTCGAGCTTCCCGCGTACATCTCGCCGATCGCGGTGGCGTTCAACCTCGAGGGCGTCGACACCCTCAACCTGCAGCCGCAGACCATCGCGGCCATCTTCACCCAGCAGATCACCAACTGGAACGACCCGGCGATCGCGGCCGACAACGCGGGCGCCACCCTGCCCGACCTGCCGATCACGGTCGTGCACCGCTCCGACGAGTCGGGCACCACCGAGAACTTCCAGGACTACCTGGCCGCGGTCGCGCCCGACACCTGGACCTTCGAGGTCAGCGGTGACTGGCCGGCCGAGATCCAGGGCGAGGCCGCGCCGCAGACCGCGGGCGTGGTGCAGGCCATCGGCGCCGGCAACGGCACGATCGGCTACGCCGACGCCAGCCAGGTCGGTGACCTGGGTACGGTCGCGGTGGGTGTCGGCGGCGAGTTCGTCGAGTACTCCCCCGAGGCGGCGGCCGAGGTCGTGTCCGCGTCCCCGCGGGTGGAGGGTCGTCCCGATGGCAGCTTCGCCATCGACATCGACTACGCCAACGCACCGGCCGGCACGTACCCGGTCGTGCTGGTGTCCTACGAGCTGGCCTGTGGCACCTACTCCGACCAGCAGACGGCCGATCTGGTGAAGGCGTTCTTCTCCTACGTCGTCTCCGAGGAGGGCCAGCAGGCCGCGGCGGACAACGCCGGTTCCGCGCCGATCTCCGACGAGCAGCGCGAGCAGTTCCAGGCCGCGATCGACTCGATCTCGGCCGGCGCCTGAGTGTGAGAGTTCACTAGCCACGTGGCCCGGGCGACCGTCACCATGGTGTGACGGTTTCCCGGGCCGGTCCGTGACCGGCGCGACGTCGCGCCATTTTCGACCCCATCCCTCGGAAGGGACGACGTGAGCACCACCATCGAGCCGAAGACGCCCACTCCGGCCACCGCGTCGCCGGCCCGGCGTCCCGGAGACCAGATCTTCGCCGGGCTGGCCACCGGCGCGGGGGTCCTGATCCTTCTCGTGCTCGCCGGCGTCGCGGCCTTCCTGCTGGTCGAGGGCGCACCGGCGATCTTCGCCTCCCCGGAGGAGGTGGGCAACGAGCGGGCGTTCATCGGGTTCGTCTGGCCGCTGCTGTTCGGCACCCTGCTGTCCGCGACGATCGCCCTGATCGTGGCGACACCGTTCGCCGTCGCCGTCGCGCTGTTCATCAGCCACTACGCGCCGCCGCGCTTCGCCCGGGTCCTCGGATACCTGATGGACCTGCTCGCCGCCATCCCGAGCCTCGTCTACGGGCTGTGGGGCGTGACGGTGCTCGCGCCGGCCACGGTGCCCTCGGCGCAGTGGCTCGCCGACAACCTCGGCTGGATCCCGCTGTTCGCCGGGCCGGCCTCGACCACCGGCCGGACGATGCTCGTCGCGGGTCTGGTGCTGGCGGTGATGATCCTGCCGATCATCAGCGCCGTGTCCCGCGAGGTGTTCCTGCAGACCCCGCGCCTGCACGAGGAGGCCGCCCTCGCCCTCGGCGCGACCCGCTGGGAGATGATCAAGATGGCGGTGCTGCCGTTCGGGCGGTCCGGGATCATCAGTGGCGCGATGCTCGGGCTGGGCCGGGCGCTGGGCGAGACCATCGCCGTGGCGCTGATCATCTCCGGGCTCGGCATCGTCACCTTCAACATCATCGGCAACCAGAACGCCCTGACCATCGCGGCGAACATCGCACTGGACTTCCCCGAGTCGAGCGGGCTCGCGGTCAACGCGCTCATCGCGACGGGCCTGGTGCTGTTCGTGGTGACGTTCCTGGTCAACGCGTTCGCGCGCTACATCATCAACCGGCGCAGCGAGTTCTCGGGAGCGAACTGATGAGCACCTCGACGACCAGGACCACGGGGTCGCAGTCGACGCAGCCGGAGGCGCCGGTCCGGTCGCCCGGCGGTGCGGGAAAGCTCCCGCCCCGCGCGCCGTGGATCGTGTTCGGCGTCGTGGTCGCCGTCGCGCTCGTGCTGCGCCTGTCGTTCGGCACCAACCTGGCGCTGCTCGTCGTCGGCGTGGCCGTCGGGAACGTCGCGCTGCTCTACGGGTGGGCGCGGGCGGTGGAGGGCCCGCGCAAGGCCACCGACCGCCTGGTGACGGCCATCGTCGGAAGTGCCTTCGTGATCGCGATGGTGCCGCTGGTGTCGTTGCTGTTCACCGTCGTCACGCTGGGCACGAACCGGTTCGACGTCGAGTTCTTCACCAACTCGATGCTCGGCGTGATCGGGGAGGGCGGCGGCGCCTACCACGCGATCATGGGGACGCTCATCGTCACGGGGTTGGCCGCGGTCATCTCGGTACCGATCGGCGTCATGACCGCCGTCTACCTCGTCGAGTACGGCCGCGGCCGGCTCGCCCGGGCGATCACCTTCTTCGTCGACGTCATGACCGGCATCCCGTCGATCGTCGCGGGGCTGTTCGCCGTGGCGCTGTTCACCCTGTTCTTCGGCCCCGGCGTGCGACTCGGGATCATGGGCGCGGTCGCGCTGAGCGTGTTGATGATCCCGGTCGTCGTCCGCTCGGTGGAGGAGATGCTCAAGATCGTGCCGAACGAGCTGCGTGAGGCGTCCTACGCGCTCGGTGTCTCCCGGTGGCGCACGATCGTCCGGGTGGTTCTGCGGACATCCGTGGCGGGCATCGCGACCGGCATCACGCTGGCGATCGCCCGGGTCATCGGGGAGACCGCGCCCCTGCTGATCACCCTGGGCGCCACGACCGGCGTGAACCTGAACCCCTTCGACGGGCGGATGGCCTCGCTGCCGGTGTTCTCCTACTACTCCTACACCCAACCCGGCGTTCCGCCACAGCCCGGGCTCGACCGGGCGTGGGCCGCAGCCTTCGTGCTGATGCTCATCGTGATGGTGCTCAGCCTCGTCGCCCGGCTGATCTCCCGCCTGTTCTCGCCCAAGACCCGATAAGGACTCGCCGACGTGGCCAAGAGCATCGAGGTCCGCGACCTCAACATCTACTACGGATCCTTCCTGGCGGTCGAAGGTGTCACCATGTCGATCCGACCGGCGCAGGTCACCGCGCTGATCGGGCCGTCGGGGTGCGGCAAGTCGACCTTCCTGCGTTCCATCAACCGCATGCACGAGGTGATCCCCGGCGCGTACGTGAAGGGGTCCCTCGAACTCGACGGAACCGACCTCTACGCGGCGGGCTCCGATCCGGTGACCGTCCGACGCCAGGTCGGCATGGTGTTCCAGCGGCCCAACCCGTTCCCCACGATGTCGATCTACGACAACGTGATCGCCGGGCAGAAGCTCAACAACAAGAAGGCCAGCAAGTCGGTCACCGACCAGCTGGTCGAGCAGTCCCTGCGCGGCGCGAACCTGTGGAACGAGGTCAAGGACCGGCTCGACCGGCCGGGTGCGGGCCTGTCCGGCGGGCAGCAGCAGCGGCTGTGCATCGCCCGGGCCATCGCCGTGCAGCCCGACGTGCTGCTCATGGACGAGCCGTGCTCCGCGCTCGACCCGATCTCGACCCTCGCCATCGAGGACCTGATCAACGAGCTCAAGCAGGACTACACGATCGTCATCGTCACCCACAACATGCAGCAGGCCGCCCGCGTGAGCGACTACACCGGCTTCTTCAACATCGAGGGCACCGGCAAGCCCGGCAAGCTCGTGGAGATGGACGAGACCAAGACCATCTTCTCGCAGCCCAAGGAGAAGGCCACCGAGGACTACGTCTCCGGTCGTTTCGGCTGATCCGGCGGACACGACAGGGCCCGGGAGCACGTGCTCCCGGGCCCTCGTCATGCCAGTCGCCGAGCGAGTTCGGCCACCCGCGCCGCGATGTCGTCGCGGACCAGGCGCATCCGCTCGATGCCCTCGATCCCCCGCTCGGACGGCTCGTCGGTGTCCCAGTTCTCGACGTGGTCGCCGTCGACGTGCGCCTCGCGGCCCAGCGTCACGACGACGTCGGCCCCGCAGCCATCTGCGACTTGCCGCCGTTGCGGACGCACACGAACAGCACCCGCGTCACGCCGACTCCCGCTCCACGACGACCGCGCCGGCCGCGCGCTCGACCGCGGGGTACAGCACCACCGTGAGACCCACGCCGATCGCCGCTCCCACCAGCTGGGCCAGCAGGAACGCCGGGACCGACGCCGGTGCGATCCCGGCGAAGGTGTCGCTGAACATCCGGGAGACCGTGACCGCCGGGTTGGCGAACGACGTCGAGGACGTGAACCAGTAGGCCGCGCCGATCCAGCTCGCCACCGCCACCGCCGACAGCGACGCCCGGCCGGTGCGCGCCAGCGCCAGGATCACCATGACCAGCCCGGCGGTGGCGACGACCTCGCCGACCCACAGCCCGGGCGAGCTGCGGTCGGTGACCGCGAGCTGCCCGGCGGGCAGCTCGAACATCACGTTCGCCAGCACGGCACCGGCGATGCCGCCGGCGATCTGGGCCGTGACGTAGGCCCCCAGCTCGGGCGCGCTGAGCCCGGTCCGGCCCCGGCGGCCCAGCCACCAGTCGACGGCGGACACGGCCGGGTTGAAGTGCGCACCCGAGACCGGGCCGAACATCAGGATCAGCACGCCGAGCCCGAACACGGTGGTGATCGAGTTCTGCAGCAGCTGCAGGCCGGTGTCGTCGGGCGAGAGCTGCTGGGCCGCGATCCCGGAGCCGATCACGACCGCGACGAGCAGTCCCGTGCCCAGGAACTCCGCCAGCAGGCGGCGGGGCAGGGGGATCACTGCGCCGTCACACCGAGCTCGTCGAGCAGCACGCGCACCCGCCGCTCGATCTCGTCGCGGATCGGCCGCACGCTCGCCACGTCCATCCCGTTGGGGTCCTCGAGCACCCACTCCTCGTAGCGGCGGCCCGGGAACACCGGGCAGGCGTCGCCGCAGCCCATCGTGATGACGGCGTCGGCGGCACGCACGATCTCGTCGGTCCACGGCTTCGGGTACTCGCCGGAGATGTCGATGCCGACCTCCGCCATCGCCTCGACCGCGGCCGCGTTGACCCGGCTCCCCGGCTCCGAACCGCCCGACCAGGCCACCGCCCGGTCGCCCGCCAGGTGGGTGAAGAAGCCCATCGCCATCTGGGAGCGGCCGGCGTTGTGGGTGCACAGGAACAGGACCGTCGGGGTGCCGGTGCCGGCCTTGCCCTCGACCATGGCCAGCGCCTGCAGGCGCTGCTTCGCGAACCGTTCGGCGAGCAGCGGGAGGTAGTTGAGCACCACGGCCCGCCCCGCGAACTCGTCGTAGGACGCGTGCAGGAACCGCTCGATGGTCTCGACGCCGAACATGTCCGAGAACGCTCGCTGGAGGCTCACGGACGCGGTCTTCAGGGCGAGGACCTGGTCGATGCTCAGGTCGGGTCGGCGCTGGAATCCGGTGGTCATGCTGACCTCTCTGCGGTCGGGTGCACGGTGGGCGCGAGGCGGGAGATCCGCCCGGCGAGATCGGTGACGGCGGCGTCGAACGCGGGGACGTCGCCGTCGCGGGCGGGGTCGGCGACCGACCAGTGCGCCGTGCCGGGCGCCGCGCCGAGCTCCTCGTGCGCCTGGTCGCAGACGGTGATCACGAGGTCGTCGGGACGCAGCACGTCGGCGGCGCGACGGGGTGCGGTCGGGGTCAGCGCGACGCCGTGCCGCCGGGCCGCGGCCAGCGCCCCGGGGTGCACCCGCGGGGCGGGGCGGGTGCCCGCCGAGGTGGCGGGCACCGGGCTGCCGGCGTTCCACATCGCGGCGGCGAGCTGGGAGCGCGCGGAGTTCTGCGTGCAGACGAAGACCACGCGCGGGGCGCTGCGGCCGACGGTGGCCACGAGCGCGTCGAGGGCGCCGGGCGTGAGGCCGAGGTAGGTGCGCCGCCGGTCGCCCTCGGAGCGCGTGCGGCGCACGATCCCGGCCCGGACGAGTACCTGCACGTGGTGTGCGAGCAGGTTGGACGGCATCGCGAGCAGGGACTGCAGCTCGACCGGGGACGCCTCGCCGAACGCCAGCGCGTCGACCACGGCGAGCCGCGACGGGTCGCCGAGTGCGTGGTGCATCGCGGCACGGTGCGCGAGGTCTTCGTCATCGTTCATTGAGTCAATAGTTGCTGAGCTATGTGTGGTCGTCAAGGTCGTGTCGTGCCGGGGGCCGCGGCTGAGCCCGTCGTCGCGTCTGCCGAGCTCGGCTGCCGCACATCGGACCGTGCGCGCCCGCGCCTTCATCGCTGCGGGAGGCGGACGGGCGTCGGAGCTGATTTCCCGCTCTGTTCACCCGATGGTGGACAGGGGTTGGGGGCCGGCGTGATGGCATTCGCCCCATGTCTCCCGTTGACGATGGACTCGTCTCCAACCCCACCACCAACCCGAGGTTCTCCGACGTCCTCGACGCCGCCCTCGCCCGGCGGACCGTGCTCGTCGGCGGGGTGGCCGCCGCTGCCGCGACGTTCCTCGGCGGCGCATCCGTGGCCCACGCCGGGGCGCCCGGTCGCCGCCGCGAGCTGCTCGGCTTCACCGGCATCCCCGTCTCGTCGGCCGACGCGGTCGTGGTGCCCGAGGGCTACACCGCGAAGGTCCTGATCTCCTGGGGCGACCCGATCTCCGACGGCCCGGCGTTCCTCCCCGATGCCGGCAACTCCGCGGAGGACCAGGCCCGGCAGTGGGGCATGCACAACGACGCGGTGTGGTTCTTCCCGCTCACCGAGGGCGGGAAGGCCTACAACGGCAGAGGCCGGGTGCGCCGCGGGCTGCTCGTGCAGAACCACGAGTACACCGACGACGTGCTGCTGTTCACCGACGGCACGGCGGACTGGGACGCGGAGAAGACCGCCAAGTCCCAGGCCGCGCACGGCGTCTCGGTCATCGAGCTGCGCCTGCGCGACGGTGCGTGGACGGTCGAGCGCCCGTCGCCCTTCGCACGGCGGGTCACGGCGTCCACGCCGATCGAGATCGCGGGCCCGGCCGCCGGTGACCCGCTGCTGCAGACCAGCGCAGACAAGACCGGTACGACGGTTCTCGGCACCATCAACAACTGCGCCTTCGGCCACACCCCGTGGAACACCTACCTCGCCTGCGAGGAGAACTTCAACGGCTACTTCAACAAGACCGGCGAGCCCACCGAGCTCGAGGACCGCTACGGCATCGGCGAGGCCGGATACCTCTGGTACACCACCGACACCCGGTTCTCCGCCGACGAGGAGCCCAACGAGCCCCACCGGTTCGGCTGGGTCACCGAGATCGACCCCTTCGACCCGGACTCCACCCCGGTCAAGCGCACGGCCCTGGGTCGGATCAAGCACGAGGGCTCCTGGGTCGTCGAGACCACGCGGGGGCGCGTGGTCGTCTACTCCGGTGACGACCAGACGAACGAGTACATCTACCGCTACGTGTCCGACCGCCCGTGGAAGGAGGCGTTGCGGCGCAAGGAGCACCCGCTCGACCACGGTGTCCTCTACGCCGGGAGGTTCAACGAGGACGGCACCGGTGAGTGGCTGGCCCTGACCCACGACGACCCGGCCCTGCAGGCGGCCGGCTTCACCAGCCAGGCCGACGTCCTGATCCGGGCCCGGCAGGCCGCCGACGTGCTCGGGGCCACCAAGATGGACCGGCCCGAGTGGATCGACGTGGACACCGAGACCGGCTTCGTCTACTGCACGCTGACCAACAACAGCGGCCGGGGGGTCGAGGACGGCCCGCCGGTCGACGCGGCGAACCCGCGCCCGGCCAACGTCTACGGGCACATCATCCGCTGGCAGTACCGCGACGACTACGACGAGCCCACGTTCCGCTGGGAGATCTTCGCCCTCGCCGGTGACCCGGGGGACCCGGCCGACGGCTCGACGATCGTGGGTGACAAGTACGGCTCGCCCGACGGCATCTACGTCTCGCCGCAGGGCCGGCTCTGGATCCAGACCGACGTGTCCTCCAGCACGGTCAACGCCGGCGCCTACGAGGGCTTCGGCAACAACCAGATGCTCGCCGCCGACCCGGACACCCGCGAGACCCGCCGGTTCCTCGTCGGCCCGAACGGCTGCGAGGTCACCGGCGTGGTCGTGACGCCCGACGAGCGCACGATGTTCGTCGGCATCCAGCACCCCGGCGAGGCGCCGGAGGGTGAGCTCGATCCCGCGAACCCGGGCCAGTTCAGCACCTGGCCCGACGGCGGGACCTCGCGTCCCCGGTCCTCCACCGTGGTGGTCACGAAGGACGACGGCGGCGAGATCGGCAGCTGAGACGCGGTCGTCCGGCGGGCCGTGGGAGCCCGCCGGACGACCCGGCCGCCCTGCCGAGCGACGGCCCACCGCCGGCCTCGGGGGTGAGGTGGACCTCAGCGAGCGCCGGATCAGCGGGAGGCCGCGGCGGCGCAGCAGACCTCGGACGGGTCGGTGCAACTGCACGGTTCGCCGAAGGTCTCGCTGTCGGCCAGCACGGTGTAGACCTCCCAGCGCTCGCCCCCCGGGCCGGTCACCCACACCTTGTCCTGGGTGGCGAAGCAGCAGGTGGTGCCGATCTCCTCGTCGGTGAACAGCCCCTCACCGGCGAGCCGGGCGATCTCGGAGTGCACGGTCTCGCTGTCGTCCACCTCCACGCCGAGGTGGTTGAGCGTGCCGCCCCGGCCGGGGTTCTCCAGCAGCACGAGCTTCAGCGGGGGCTGCGCCACGGCGAAGTTTGCGTAGCCGGGCCTGGTCTTGGCCGGGTCCACGCCCAGCAGCTTCGAGTAGAAGGTGACGGCCTGGTCGAGGTCGTCGACGTTGAGGGCGAGCTGGACACGGGACACGGGGTCCTCCACCTGTGAGACGTATGTCGAACTACTCGGCCACCCTGCGACACCTATTCGACATATGTCAAGTAGTCTCGTGGAATGCCCCGCGCGCTGCCGGTCCTGGACCTCACCGAGCCCATCTGCTGCGCGCCCGTCGCGGCCGGTGCGATGGGGGAGGGCCAGGCGCTGCAGGTGGCGTTGCGGCTCAAGGCACTGGCCGATCCCACCCGCGTGCGGCTGATGTCGATGCTGCTGGCCACCGAGGAGGTGTGCACGTGCGACCTGGCCGCGGCGGTGGGGCTCACCGATGCCACCGTGAGCCATCACCTCGGCCAGCTGCGCAAGGCCGGGCTGGTCGTGGGCATCCGCCGCGGGATGAACGTCTACTACCGGGCCCGCCCGGACGCCCTCGGCGCGCTGTGCCGGGTCCTCGACCCGTCCTGCTGCACCTGAGTCAGATCGGGATCGCGTCGGGCTCCTGCCCGGTCACGGCGTACACGGTCTCGCGCGCCACGGCCACCGCGTGGTCGGCGAACCGCTCGTAGTAGCGGGCCAGCAGCGTGATGTCGACGGCCGCGCCGACGCCGTGCGGCCAGCCCTGGTCCATCAGCACCTCGAACATGTGCCGGTGCAGCGCGTCCATCGCGTCGTCGTCGGCGTCCAGCTCGACGGCCTGCAGCACGTTGTGCGAGCGGGCGACGTCGGCGGCCTTGAGCGCCAGTTGCACCGCCAGCCGGCCCATCTCCGCGAAGTCCTCGCGCACCTCGGGGGGCAGTACGGGCTGCGGGCTGCGGCGCTGCGCGGTCTGCGCGACGTGCAGGGCGAGGCGGCCCATCCGGTCGATGTCGCCCGCTGACCGGATGGTGGACACCACCGCCCGCAGGTCGCCCGCCACGGGCGAGTGGAACAGCAGGGCGTCGGTGGCCACCTCCTCGACGCGCGCGCACAGCGCCGCGAGCTCGGCCTCCCGCCCGATCACCCGGGCGGCGAGCCGTTCGCGGCACTCCAGCAGCGCGGAGGTGGCCTGTTGCAGGGACCCGGCCGCGTGGGTGCACATCTGCGCGAGCAGCTCGGACAGCTCGGCCAGCTGCTTCGGGAGCGGCTCGGGGACCATGGGGTCAGACCGTCAGCGGGCCCGGCATGCTGCCGGTGACGACGTAGACGATGCGCCGCGCGACGGCCACGGCGTGGTCGGCGTAGCGCTCGTAGAACCGGGCCAGCAGCGTGATGTCGACGGCCGGTCCCACGCCGTGCTTCCAGGACGGGTCCATCAGCACGGTGAACATGTGCCGGTGCAGGTCGTCCATCGCGTCGTCGTCACGCTCCAGCTCCTCGGCGCGTCCGAGGTCGCGGGTGCGGATCACGTCACCGGCCTTCGTGGCCAGCTCGACGCCGACGCGCCCCATCTCGGCGAAGTACGGGGCGACCTCGTCGGGCAGCACGGGCTGCGGATGGCGGCGGCGGGCGCCCTGCGCGACGTGCAGCGCGAGATCGCCCATGCGCTCGATGTCGCCCGCACCGTGGATGGCCGACACCACCGTGCGCAGGTCCGTGGCGACGGGGGCCTGCAGGGCCAGCAGGGCGAATGCCTTCTCCTCGGCCCCGGCCCGCAGGTCGTCGATCCTGATATCGGCGGAGATGACCTCTTCGGCGAGTTGCAGGTCGCACTCTAGGAGCGAGCGGGTGGCCTTCGCCATCGCCTCGGCGACCTGGTCGCACATGCCGGCCAGGCCGTCGGCCAGCGTGTCGAGCTGTTCCTGGTAGGCATCGCGCATATGCGCAGGGTAGTGCGGTGGGCGAGACCGGGCAGCAGCCGTGGGTGAACCACGGGTGAACGCTGGTCGACCGGGCCTACGCGCAGCTCACCGCGGGACCGGCGGGAGGGGCGGGTCCGGCGGTGGTCGCGGCCCGGATGACCCCGTCGAAGGAGCGGCCGAGCACCAGCTGGAGCACGCCGCTGGCCCCCGGGTCGGGTGCCGATCTGGCCGACGGCACGGTCTCGGCCAGCAGGTCGGCCGCCGCCGCGCGGTCGGGCGAGAAGCGGATGACGGTCTGGTCGGTCGGGTTCTCGGCGTTGCCGACCTCCCCGACCCCGAAACCGAGCGTCCCGAGCGTGTCGCCGACCTCGGCGGCCATCCCCTGGCGATCCGAGGCGTTGAGGACCTGCACCGTGACGTCGGACGGGGCCAACCCGCCCGCCGCCGCGAGCACGGCCTGCTCGGGCACCGGCTCCCCGTCGCGCAGGGCGGCGAACAAGGCGTTCGCGTCGGCGTCGCGGAGCAGGGTGTTGCCCTGGCCGCTCGTGCCCTCGGCGATGGGCACCGTCGTGAACGTCACGCCCTCGGCCGCGAAGCTGCGCAGGGCGCCGGCCGTGGCCAGGATGCGGTCAAGGTCGGTGCCGTCCGCGGTGAGGGCGCCGCCGATCACCGCGCCGATCGACCCGACCCGGCCCGCGTCGAGCAGGACCTCGCGCGAGAGCACCTTGTCGACGACGGCGGCCAGCACCCGCTGCTGGCGTTCCAGCGCGCCGCGCCCACCGCCGGGGTCGCCCTCGACGGTGCGGGCCCGGACCAGGTCGACCGCCCGCCTGCCGTCGAGCGTGGTGTGCCCCGCCCCCGGGACGACGGCGCCGAGCAACCCGTCGATCACCGGCTGCTCGACGCAGACGTCCACGCCGCCGACGGTGTCGACGAGCCCGCCGATCCCGGCGAGGTCCAGCCCCACGAACTGCGTGACGGCGAGCCCGGTGAGCTGCTGGACGACGCGCGTGGCGCACTGCGGGCCGCCCACGTCGAACGCCGAGATCAGTGGCGTGCGGGCCTGCGCGGGCACCGTCTCGTCGAGGTAGGTGCGGCTCGACGGGTCGTAGCGCCGGCACGGGGGCCGGTTCACCTCGAGGTCGCGCGGCACCGCGATCCCCACGACGTCTCCGCCGTCCGCCGGGACGTGCGCGATCAGCACGGTGTCGGCGCGTGGCCCGCCGGTCGCGGTGCCGGCCGGGTCGTGACCGACGATCAGCACGTTCTCGTCGCCCGCCTGCTCCGCCGCGTCGACGATCGCGCCGTAGTCGCGATCGAGCGCCTCCACGCTGCTCAGCGCGTCGTCCAGCCGCGCCTTTCCGACGTACTGGAACGCCGTGGTGCCGAACAGGGCCAGGGCCAGCACGGCGAGCAGCAGCCGGCCGGCCGGGATGCGGCGCCATGGTGCGGACCTGGCGGGTGGGTCGTGCTCCGTCGCGGGCTCGCCCAGCGTGACGCCGGCGTGGGCGGCGGTCATCCGGCTGAGCGTCTCGTCGATGTGGCGGGCGCGGTCACCCCCGTCCGGACGGGGACGGTCGGTGCGGGAGGCCGGGGGATCGGCGGGGGAGGTCGCTGCCCGTCGGGCGGTCGCGCCGGGCGTCGACCCGGGTTCGCCGCCGGTCGCGCCTGCTCCGGCCGGTACGCGACCGCTCGGGCCGACCCTGCCTGGTGATCCGGTGCTGCGGCCGGTCGTTCCCGGCCGGCGGGGCGGTGCCGGGTCACCGGTCCGGGTGCCGGACGACGCTGGTGCCGCGGTGTCGGGGCCGGTCGTGTCTGGTCGGTGGAGCGCAACGGGTTCGCCCCGCCGGGTGCGTGGCACGGCTGCCGGAGCGGGTGCGCCGTCGGTCGAGCCTGCGCGACCGAGCAGTGCGGGTTCACCGCCCGGGGCCTGCGGCGGGATGGCGGTCCGGGGCGGCGGTGGCGCCCCGCGCTGGGTGGCCAGGGCCGCGGCGCGCGTGGTGCGCGGGCGTGCGGTGCCCTCCACGGCCGGGCCCGCGGCGGCACCTTGCCGCGGGACGGATGCCCGCGCCGCGGTTGCGGGCGGTCGCGGGGTGGCGGGGCGGCCGGGTGCGGCGTGCGGGCTCGGCAGGGGTGCCTGCGGGGGTGCGTGTGACGGTCGGGGGTCCGCGGTGGGCGCCGGGGACGTCGGGTGGGCCGACGGGGAAGCGTGCCGCGCTGCCTGTGACGCTCGCGGGAGCCCGCGGGGCGGCGCGCCGTCGCCGCCCGGGGGTCGCCCGCTCGAGCGCGGCGCGGCCTGGGGTGGTGCGGCTGGGGATGGTGCGGCGTGGGGTGGTGCGGCCGCGGACCGCGTCGCTCGCGGTGGTGCGGCCGGGGACGACGCGGCGTGCGGTGGTACGGCCGCGGACGGCCTGGCCTGCGGCGGCGCGGGACGCGGCCCGGGGGCTGCGTGCGGGCGCTGCGGGTCTGCCGCGGGGCCCGCGATCAGGGGGCGAGCCTGCGCCTGGCGAGGAGGCCGGGCGCCGGGTGGGGGGCCGCCGTTCCGGTACGCGACGCGAGGCCCGTCGTCCTCGGGGAACGGTTCGCGCGGGCGCACCTCGGGACGGCGCTGCTGATCGGGGTGCGGGCGCTCCCGCTGCGGGGTGCGGCGGTCCACGTCGGCGCGGCGCTGTTCGTCGGCCCGCCGCCGCTCCGCGCGGCCCGGCGGCGTCGGCGGTCCGCCGACCAACCCGTGGCGTGCGAGGAGCTCGTCGGGCGTCGGCGCGCGCCGTGCACGGTCACTGCCGTCCGCCACGCCACCTCCCGTGTCCCCGACGACCGGTCCCCCACGCGATCGTTGAGCGTACGGAGCGTCCCCGGTTTGATCACAGGCGGGTCTCGGTCAGCCAGCCCGCCCGGGCCGGACGTGGCGGGGGACGTCGGTGGGCTGGGGGACGCCGCGGCGGCGTGCGGCCGGTCCGGCGAGCCGCACCTCCTCGTTGTGCGGGTCCCGGTAGGCGACGGCGTTGCGGCCGGCGTCCTTGGCCGCGTAGAGCAGGACGTCCGCGGCGCCGACGACGCGCTCGACCTGGGGGTGCGAGGGCCCCGCGGTGTGTGCGACCCCGGCGCTGACCGTGACCCGCAGACCTGGGTCCAGCTCGGCCCACGGGTGGCGGTCGACGCGGTCCCGGGCGGCCTCGCAGACGCGTACCGCCGTCTCCAGGTCGCGGTCGGGCAGCACGATCGCGAACTCCTCGCCGCCGTAGCGGGCACAGAACGCGCCGTCGGGCAGGTCGGCGTCGAGGAGGGTGACCAGCCGCTGCAGCACGCGGTCACCGAAGAGGTGCCCGTAGGTGTCGTTGACCTGCTTGAAGTGGTCGGCGTCCACGATCGCCACCGAGACGCCGAGCGCTCCCGCGCGGAACGGGGGGTCCAGCAGGGCGAGCAGCCGCTCGTCGAGGTAGCGGCGGTTGTAGCTGGAGGTGAGGCTGTCGCGGCGGGCGTGCTCCCGGGCCTCGGCGTGCTCGCGGCGCAGGCGGTCGAGCTCGTCGGTCGGGGCTGCCCGGCCGCCGAGAATCTGCATCGCGGAACGGAGGTGCTGGTAGGCCTCCTCCCAGCGCCCCGCGGCGGCCAGTTCCTCGGCGGCCGCGGTGTGCCGTGCCACCGCCCGCGGTGATGTACCCGTACTGGTGCCCATGCCCACCTCCGTCTCCGCCGGTGCTGTCTCGAACCTGGTGTCGACGTGACGGGTGGGGCTCTTGAGGCGACCAACCCGTTCGCGCGGGACGCCCACCCGACCGGGTGCGACGTGATCGGGACGACCGTGCACACCTGGCCTCCACCGTGCACACGCCACGACCTGTGCACGGTGACGCAGTGGTGTGCACGGTGGACGCACCGACGCCGGTGAGCGGCGGGGGCGCCGCGGCGTCAGCCTCCGCTGTGCTCCAGCTCGGCACCCAGGGGGACGCTCGGGTCGTCGGGGTCGTCGAGCCAGCGCTCGGGCAGCACGACCCGGCCCGGGGAGCCCTGGCGGCCGCGCGGACCGTCGGCCTCCGCCGGGAACTCCTGGTCGTTGTCGAGCTGGGCGAGCAGCTCGTCGAGCTCGTCGATGCCGCTCACGAGCCCGAGCCGGCGGCGCACCTCGGGCCCGACCGGGAAGCCCTTGAGGTACCAGGCGATGTGCTTGCGCATGTCGCGGATGCCCTTGTCCTCGCCCATGTGCTCCTGCAGCAGCACGGCGTGACGGCGCATGGTGGCGGCGACCTGGCCCAACGCGGGCGGAGCGGGCAGCGGCCTACCGGCGAACGCGGCCTCCAGGTCGCCGAACAGCCACGGCCGCCCCAGGCAGCCCCGCCCGACCACGACCCCGTCGCAGGCGGTGCGCTCGACCATCGTCAGCGCGTCGGCTGCGCAGAAGATGTCGCCGTTGCCCAGCACGGGCACCTCCGCGGGCAGCGCGTCGCGCAGACGGGTGATGGCGGACCAGTCGGCCTGCCCGGAGTAGCGCTGGGCCGCGGTGCGGGCGTGCAGCGCCACCGCGGCGACCCCGGCGTCGACCGCGCGGCGCCCGGCGTCGAGAAAGGTGTGCCGCTCGTCGTCGATCCCGATCCGCATCTTGACGGTGACCGGCAGCGGCCCGGCGTTGTCGACCGCCGCCCGCACGATCGCCTCGAACAGCCGCCGCTTGTACGGCAGCGCCGCCCCTCCGCCCTTGCGGGTGACCTTCGGGACCGGGCAGCCGAAGTTCATGTCGATGTGGTCGGCGAGGTCGCGCTCCCGCACGATCCGCACGGCCTGCCCCATCGCGACCGGGTCGACGCCGTAGAGCTGCATCGACCGCGGCCGCTCGTCAGCGTCCATCGCGATCATGCGCAGCGTCAGCGGGTTGCGCTCGACCATCCCGCGCGAGGTGATCATCTCGCAGACGTAGAACCCGGCCCCCTGCTCGCGGCACAGCCGTCGGAACCCCGCGTTGGTGATGCCGGCCATGGGGGCCAGCACCACCGGGGTGTCGGAGACGTAGGGCCCGATGCGCAGGGGCCGGGTACGGGTCGGGGCGCTCACCCCTCCAGTGTCCCCGCTCGCCGCGCCGGCCGGTACCTCGGCCGCCACCGGCCTGCGATCATCGCGGCGATCGGGTAGGACGCAGAGGTGATTCCCGACGACGAGACCCTGGCCCGCGCGACGCGCCGCGACCTCTACGACCTGGCGAAGCGGTCCGGGATCCCCGGACGGTCCACGCTCGGCCGCGACGGCCTGGCCGAGGCGCTGCGCGCCCACCGGGCGGACGGCGACGCTCCCACCGCCCAGCGGATGGCCGCGCCCACCTCGCGCATGGAGTCGTTCCGCGAGCTCGCCCAGCAGCGGGCCGCGGGCGGCATGGTCCTGCTGCCGCGGTTGCTGACCGACAACGACCGCAGGCTGCACGTCCGGCAGACGGTGCGCGAGGACCACAGCACGCGCATCATGCAGGGTTCCGAGGAGACCGCGGCGAAGTTCGAGAAGCTCGCCGCGTCGCGGTACTCGTTCCACCGCGGCACCTGCCTGCTGTTCTACCGGGACCTGGCGGGCGAGGACGCGCTGATGCCCACGGTGCTGGCCCTCGGCGACGTCCACCCGGAGAACTTCGGGGTGATGCCGAGCTCGGACAACGTGCCGATCTTCGGCGTCAACGACTTCGACGAGGCCTACTACGCCCCCTTCACCTGGGACATCAAGCGGGGAGCGACCGGCTTCCTGGTGGCCGCCGACGAAGCGGCCGGGCTCGGGCGCAAACGGCGTCGCCGGATCGCCCGCTGCTTCGTGGAGGGGTACGTGGAGGGCATCCGCACCTTCGCCCGCGACGGGTCGGAGGGCGACCACCAGATCCGCCGGGACAACGCTCCGAAGCTGATCCGCAAGATCTTCGACGCGGCCGAGGAGGAGCGCCACAAGTGGCTCGCGTCGGACTACCACGACGAGTACGGCCAGGGATTCCGCTCGAGCCGCAAGCTCGTGCCGGTGACGAGCAGGCGCGAGGAGTTCCAAGACCTGGTCGACCGGCTCGTGCGGGAACAGGGCATCGAGGTCCCCGAGCGGGCGGGCCGGATGCGCGTGAAGGACGTCGCGATCCGCAAGGGCCAGGGCACCGCCTCGCTCGGCCTCGACCGCTACTACGTGTTGATCGAGGGGCGCCGCGCCGACGCCACCGACGACCTGATCCTGGAGTTCAAGCAGGCCCGGCGGTCGGCTCTCGCCGGTCTCGTGCCGCCGTCGGACTTCGCCGTCGACGGAGCCGGCGAGCGCATCGCGCACGCGCAGAGCGTGCAACTGGTCAACGGCGACGTCTTCTACGGCGGCATCGAGTTCGACGGCCGCAGCTTCATGTCCCGTGAGCGGGCCCCGTACCGCGAGAGCATCGACGTCGAGGACATCGGCAAGAAGGACTGGCCGGGCTACGCCCGCATCTGCGGGCGCAGCCTGGCCCATGCCCACTCGCTGTCCGACGAGAGCGGGCGCATCGACCACGACGTCGAGCCGGACATCCTCGCCGCGATGGGGCCCGTCGAGCTGTTCGTCGACGACATGCTGCGCTACGCCGAGGAGGCCGACGACCGGCTGCGCCGCGACCACGAGTACTTCGTGGCCGACTTCGAGCTGGGCGCGTTCCGCGACGTCGACCGGGCGTTCCGGTGAACGGCTAGAACTCCACGTTGATGCAGGCCGGACGAGCGCCGGCCTTGCCGGCCTCGCCGGGCGCGGTGGCCGTGCCCATCTCGTGGATGATCACGGACTTGGCGCGTCGGTCCCGGTCGAACCCCCACTCGACGTCGGCGGTGGCGTTGCCGGCGCCCGCCGAGTCGGTGGTCAGGTCGAGCCAGATCTCGTTCTGGGGGTTCGCGTACGCCGGGTCGACGCTGGGCTGCACCGGGTCGACCTCGTTCTGGAAGTGCGGTCCGGCCGCGTCGCCCGTGTCCCCACAGGCCTCCACGTGTGCGTGGGCGCCGTAGCGCCGGTCCGGCTGCAGACCGCGCACGGCGAGCATGACGACGGTGCCGTCGTCGCCGGTCTCGGAGCTGACGGCCGCGCGCGCCCCGACCGGCACGAGCGCCGGGTCGTAGGTGATCGCGACGTCGCCCGGGTCGGTGCCGAACGTGGCGCCGACCTGGACGCTGCGGTCAGGGGTGCTGGAGGGCGTCGCGGCCGGGGAGGACGCCGCGGCGCCACCACAGGCGGTCAGCGCGAACGCACCGATCACGCAGAGGCCGATGATGGGGGATGAGCGCATGCCCCCAGGATGGGCGGTGACGCAGCGTAGTGGACACCCACCCTCTGTCACGCCCGTCTGATGAGCGAGCCTGCTGGGTGTCGCCGTAGGCTGAAGGAGCGGGCCTCTAGCTCAATCGGCAGAGCAGCGGACTTTTAATCCGCGGGTTCGGGGTTCGATCCCCCGGGGGCCCACCGCATCTGAACATCATCTTCTCTCGGGTTCGCGATCTCGCCAGCGGAGCGGGCCACCCTTCATGTCACGAGACGTCGGCGAAGTCCGAACTCCGCCAGGACCGGAGTGGACGACCGGGGCCTGCTGGACCTCTCGGATGTACGGCGTCTCAGCCGCGCAGCGCCCCGGCGAAGACCTCCACCAGCGCGGTGGCGGTGCGGGCGAAGCCGTTGTTCAGCGCCGGGCTCAGCGTCACGACCCGACCCGCCCGCACCGCCGGAAGCGCCTGCCAGGTGGGCACGGCTGCCAGTTCCTCGGGCGCGGCCGGGTTGCTCGCCTGCAGGAACAGCACGTCGGCCTCGGCGAGCATCGAGAAGTTCTCGGGCGCCACGGCGAATCCCGGTTCCGCGCCGCCCGGTTCGTGGAAGGCGAGGTCCATGCCGAGGTCGGCGCCCACCGTCGTGGCGAGGGTGTCGGTCCAGACCAGGGCCGACGCGCCGTAGGCGAGCATTGCGACCCGGCCCCGCGACCGGACGTCGCCGAGTTCTGCACGGGCCCGGCGTACGGCGTCGTCGTAGCCGCCGACCAGCGCGTCGACCTGCGCCCGCCTGCCCAGCAGCTCCGCCTGCGCGAGCAGGTCCTCCCGCCAGATGCCACCGCGCGCGGTGACCGGCAGCACCGGGGCGATCGCGGCGAGCAGCGTGTTGCCGTAGAAGTCGGCGGCGGCCGCGTCGGCCGGTTGCAGGATCAGGTCGGGCCGGAGCGCCGCGATCTCCTCGTAGTCCATGGCGTCGTAGGTCGACCGCAGGATCGTGACGTCTCGGGTCTCCGGCGACGCGAGGTGCGGCGCGATCGCCCGCTCCGCACCGAACAGCCCGGTCGCGATCACGGGGTAGCCGGCGGAGAGCGCGAACTCGAGGTCGCCGCGCCCCTCGACGACGAGCACCCGCTGTGGCTGCGCCGGCACCGTGGTGACGACGTCGAGGTAGCGGAAGTCGACGGTGGCGGCCGGAGGCGCCGCGGGCGGTCCCGACGCGCAGCCGGTGAGCAGGCCGGCGGCCGCGAGCCCGGCCAGGAACTCCCGACGGGTGGCTGCGGAGACGTCCGGACGCTCGAGGAGTGCGGTGGTCATGGGGTACCTCCGTGATCGGGAACCGGCGCCCGTATTCAACCCAGGCTCACCTAACTTCCGCAAGAAGCAGTGCTTGCGATTCGCCACCACGCCCGGCGCGCGCCGCTGATCAGAGCTGAGCCCGCACGCCCGCTTCGTGCCGGACGCCGGCCACCTGCTCGGCTGCCGAGCCCTCCATCGCCTCGGCGCCGGCGCCCCGGCGCAGCACCGGCAACGCGGTGCGCTTGCGCTGGTCCTCCAGCTCGAACGCGAGGGCGGCGTTAGAGCGCGAGCAGGGCCAGCAGGACGCCGATCCAGCCGGCGACCGTCGCCCACGTCCCCGACGCGGTGAGCTCGTAGACGCCGGTGGCCGCGAACCGCAGCGCCGACATGGCCATCACCGCGGCCGTCAGGATCTTGCCCGTGGCAGCGGCGCACGGCACCAGCAGCGCCGCGGCGACGGCGAGCAGGACGACGCCCAGCGCCCGGCTGGTCGTGCCGGGCGCGGAGGTGAGAGTGACCATGCCGGCCACGGCCCAGGCTCCGGCCAGCAGGCCCATTCCTGTCTCCGCGACGGGGTCACGGGCCAGGAAACCGAACACCGAGGCGAGCACCTGCAGCGGCACGGTCAGCAGCAACGCGGCCAGCGCCGCCACCCGGCCCTGGTCCGCGGCGACCCAGTCCAGCTGCACCTCGAGGTACCCGCTCGCCATGACCGTCGGCCTGCCGCAACGAGACCACTCGACTCGAACGGGATGTCATCCAGGACTTCCCGCTGATCCATCTCGTCCTCGGCGAAGTCGGCAACGCCACGTTCGTCGTGGGCGGCGTGTTCTTCATGTTCCCCAGCTGGAGCGGGTTGCCCTGTGGCTGTTCGTGGTGGGCTCACTCGGGATGCTGATCGGGACCGTCGGTGAGGCGTTCGTTCGCCACCAGCGCCGAAGGCGGGCGCCCGGGCGGCAGAGCTCCTGAGGTGCTCCGGTGCCCATCGGCACTTCCCCACCGGTGCCGGCGAGCCCTGTCTGGACGCTTCGCTCGGCGCACGGATCGTCGCGGAGCCCCGGGGCCGGTGGACATCGGCTCACCCCGCGCGGACGCACGTGCGGTGGCCGGTCGACCCGGCCGCCGCAGGATCAGCCGGAGCGGGCGTCCAACCAGGCGTCGACGTCCGCGACCACCTGCGCGTGGTTCGCCTCCAGCACCGGGTAGTGCGACGCGTCCGCGATGATCGACTTCGTGACCTCGGGGCTGCCGAGGTATCGGGCGGCCTGGAGGTCGGCGGCCGGGGGCGGGAAGATCGCGTCGGCGTCGCCGAACTGGACGAGCACCGGCACGTCGATCCGGGCCAGCATGAGGCTGTCGACCGTCAGGGCCGGGCCGAGCGAGAGCACCTGCCCGCACGGGTCGGCGTTCGGGGCCGGGACGGCGTCGCGCACCGCCTGCTCGGCGCTGTTGAAGTAGAAGGTGTCGATGCTGTCCTTCGCGAACACCGCGTAGTCGGGCTCCGCACCCGGGTCGCCACCCAGCAGGCAGCGCCGCGAGGCATCGGCCACCTCCAGCGCGCCGTAGGGCGAGGCCGCGAAGTCGCCCCACGAGAGGTTCAGCACGCCGTCGACGTCGCCGTAGTGCGCGGCCGCGAGGTTCGAGATCAGGCCGCCCACCGACGACCCGCCGAGGTACACGTGCTCGAACGACGTGCCGTCCGCGCCGCCCAGCTCGTAGTCGCCCGACCGCAGCGCCTGCACCATCTGGTGGGCCACGTCGGCCTCGGAGCCGAAGCAGGTGTCGAGGCCGGCCGGACGGTCGCTCGTGCCGTAGCCGAGGCGGTCGACCGCGACGATCGCGTGGCCCTCCTCGGCCAGTTGCCGGGCGACGTTGTAGTCCTCGACGCCGTCGAACTGCCAGTAGTCCTGGTCGAACGTCACCGCGTGCAGGAGCAACGAGACCGAGCCGCCGGACTCGACGGCCTCCCGCGGCGCGACGAGCGTGCCCCGCACCGTGTAGTCCCCGCCGTCCGAGGTGCACGGCACGGTGGTGGTGTTCGTGTTCTGCACCGCGAAGGAGATCGGCACCTCGACGACCTGGTCGTGGGCCAGGGCGACGGAGGAGGTGGCGATCGTGGCGGCGACGGCCGCACCGAGTGCGGCGGTCACGGCGATGAGGCGACGCATGAACATCCCGACGTCGAAGGGTGCTGTCGATCGGAGAACGCGCCGTGAACTGCGACGATGCGGGGCGCGAGACCGATTCACCTGTTCGGGCACGACATCGATCTCCGTCCCGGGCACATCGGGGTCGTGCCCGTGGCGGGACCGCGACGGGCCGCTCGACCGATCTCCGGGGACACCCGGGCGGCCACCGCCCGACGCAACGGCAGTCCGGGGTTGCCGGCCGTGGATCCGCACGGGATGCGAGGCTGGTCCGATGCCCCACCACGTCACGGTCCGGCCGCGCCGACCCGACGACGTGGACGGTCTGGTCGCCCTGCTCGCCGGGCAGCAGGCGCAGTCGCGGTACCCGCTGCGCTGGCCGCTGCCGTTCCCCGTCGAGGACTTCCTCGTCCGGGAGACCGAGGAGCGGGCCTGGGTGGCCGAGGTCGACGGCGCTGTCGCGGGACACGTCGCCGTCGCGCGGCTCGACCGGGAGCTGGCCGTCGAGTTCGCCCGGCTGCGCCCTGGCGAGGAGCCGGCCGCGGTCACGGTGCTGTTCACCGGTGCCGGCCACCGGGGAAGGGGCGTGGGCGGCGCGCTGCACGACACCGCGGTCGCGGCGATCCGGGGCAGCGGGCGGTTGCCGGTGCTGGACGTGTTGCCGGGGCACTCCACGGCCGTCGAGATGTACCGGCACCGGGGCTGGACGGAGATCGGGCGCGCCCGGCCGGGGTGGTTGCCCGCAGGCCAGCCCGACGTGCTGCTCATGGTGCTGCCCGAACCGGTGGGCCGCGCCACCTGACCGTCCCGGCGCCCGGGTGGCCGACGCGACGCCGGGGCCCCGGCACGACGCCCGGTCCTCAGGTGAAGCGCGCGTCGCCGCGGCGTCACCACGTGACGTGCAGCGACTCCAACCCCCGGAAGAAGTAGCTGGCGATGTAGGTCGGCTCGTACCCTGCGGCCAGGCGCAGCCCCGGCAGTCGCTTCATGAGGTGCTCCAACGCCACCCGGATCTCCGCGCGGGCCATCGGGGCACCCGGACACACGTGCAGGCCGCGGCCGAAGGCGAGGTGGTCGCGGACGTTCGGCCGGTCCAGGTCCACGTCGTCGGGGGCCGGGAACACGGTCTCGTCGCGGTTGCCGGAGCCGAACAGCAGGAGCAGCGGGGTCCCGGCCGGGAGGTCGGTGCCGCCGAGCGAGGTGTCGCGGGTGGTGATCCGGAACAGGCCGCGGTGCGGGGCGTCGCGGCGCAGCACCTCCTCGGTGGCCTTCGGGATCATCTTCACCGGGTCGGCCAGCACGCGCTCGCGGATCGACGGGTCCTGCAGCACGGCGAGCATGGTGGAGGTGATGGCGTCGCGGGTGGTGTCGAACCCGGCCACGCGGGCGGCACCGCGCACGATGCACTGGGTGTAGTCGTCGGGCACGCCCGGATAGCCGTTCGCGCCGTGGATCAGGTCCGACAGCAGGTCCTCGCGGGGGTGGGCCCGGCGCTCGTCGATCAGTGCCTGCAGGTAGCGCGTGTACTCGCCCATCCGCTCGGCGGCGGCCAGGTGCTCCTCGACCGGGGCCAGCACGTTCCACAGCGTGTTCTGGTCGTCGGTCCAGACCTGGATCTGCGCGGTGTCCTCCGGAGGGAAGCCGATGATCGCACTGATCACGGTCTGCACGAAGGGTATGGCGTAGTCGGCGACGAGGTCCGCCCGGTCCGCCTGGAACGCGTCGATCAGCGCGTCGGCGGTGGAGTGCATCGTCGGCAGCATCGCCCGGACCCGGGCGCCGGTGAACCCGGCGTCGAACACCCGGCGGATCGGCGTGTGCGCCGGCTCGTCCTCGTTGACGACGGCGGTCGTCTCGGGGACGTTGCCGCGGCGCAGCACCTCGACGACCTCGGGAGCGTTCGAGTAGATCTTGGGAACGGCCGGTGCGGACGAGTAGGTCGCCGGATCGTCGATCACGGTCCGCAGGTCGTCGTAGCGGGTGACCATGTACGCGCCGAGCGTGGGGCTCAGCTGCAGCGGCCGGGCGCGGGCGGCCCGGTAGAACAGGTGCGGGTCCTCCCGGTGCGGGGATACCAGGGGGTTGAAGTCGAACTGGTCGGCCGGCAGGTCGGTGGTGGTCACGGCGCGCCTCCTTCGGTCCGCGCCGACGCTAGGTGTGGTGTGGGTCACGGTCGATCCGCGGAGCGCACCGCGGCGATCCGATCTCGGCAGTCAGGAACGCAGCGTGTGCGACGGCAGGCAGCCGTAGCGCTCGCGGTAGCTCGCGGCGAACCGGCCGAGGTGGGTGAAGCCCCACCCCGCGGCGACGGCGGCGACGGAGACCCGGGTCGGGTCGGCGGCCTGCAGCTCCAGGTGCGCCCGGACGAGCCGGACCTGTCGCAGGTGGGCCATCGGCGGTGCGCCGACGTGGCGGGTGAACCCCGCCTGCAGCCCGCGGGTGCTGACGCCGACGCGCCGGGCCAGCTCGGGCGTGGTCCATGGGTGTTCCGGCTCGGTCTCCAGCAGCTCGACGGCCGCGCGCACCGTCGCGGGCCGGGGGGCGGCGGGTCGGCGGGTGAGCAGGTCGTGATGGGGGTGGTCGACCGCGTGCAGGAACGCGGCGATCACGCTCTGCGCCAGCGGGCGGGCGACGACGGGGCGCGACATCGGGCCCTCCGGATCGCGCGCGAGGTCGACGAGCGCGCGGGCGAGGCTCCACCACTGCCGGCCCGCTCCGGCGCGCAGGTCCAGGCTCGCGCCGAGCGGCACGGTGGACCGGACGCGCCGGTCGGTGAGGTCCTCCAGCGTCTCCTCCAGGGCCCGGTGCTCGATCTTCAGCCCGAACAGCCGCCCGCCACCGGCCCACCCGTGCAGGCGGGCGCGCCCGTCCGGCCGGTACACCGCGGCCAGGCCGGGGTCGGCGCAGACGTCCGCGTGCCCGGTCCAGGTGCGCAGGTGCCCGTTCAGCGGGACGTTGACCTCGTACCCGGTCTCCAGCTCGTCGGTCTCGATCCGCACCTCGCCCGCGTAGCCGAGCAGGCCGGCCGACACGGGTCCCAGGCTCACCGCGGACAACGACATGGCGAAGTCGCTCGGCTCGTGCAGGACGACCATCCGGTGCGGGAAGTAGACATCCGCGCACGCCTGCCGGGCCACGCCGCGGTCCGTGGTGGTGATCGATGTGCTCGGCATCGTCGCCTCCGGGCCACTCTTCCTGCCTGCTGCACCGGGTCAATGGCATCGTTCGGCCACGGGGAACGGGGCACGACGCGTGATCGACGACGAGTTCCGCGGCCGCGGTGTCGGCATGCCCGGTTCGTGCTGGTGGAGGGCGCTGGTCGGCGTGACCGGACCTGGAGCTGGCGGGGCCGGTGCCGTCACGCCACCGCGCGCGCCCGTTCGGCCACGAGCAGGACGTCGACGAGGGAACCGTACCCGGCGTTCCTCGGCGACGCGGGCCGCGCGGGTCCGACCCCACCTATCAGCCGGCGAAGGTGAGGTTCCGCTCGGCCAGCTCCTCGGTCAGGATCCGGATCGCCTTGGGCCCGACTCCGTGGATCGCCAGCAGCTGCGCGGGTGTCACGGCGGTGAGCTGGTCGTAGCGGGTGTAGCCGTGCACGGCCAGCTCGCGGCGGGCGACCTTGCCCAGCCGTGGGGGGTACTCCGTGGGTGCTGTGTCGTCGTGTGTCATCTCGTCGTCGTGTGTCATCTCCTGCTCCTCCCGCTCGACCCCGACGACCGTAGCGAGGGCCCCCGACGGTTTCGGGTCCCGCGCAGGCCCGTGCCGTGCCGGTACTGGCGGGAGCCGGTGGCGGTGTGGTCGGCGCGGCGACACCGTCCTCCGTCGAGTGCGATCCGGGTCCGGCGTCGAGCGGCCTCGTGGCGAGGTTATGGCGGTCAGAACAGCGATGAGAACCAGTCGGTGAACTGCTCCCACAGGTTGCGGGCGTCGTCCTGGGTGTCCTGCGGGATCTCCGGCAGGTCGGGGAGCTCGGTCGGGATGCCGGAGAGGTCCGGGAGCTCGGGCAGGTCGCTGGGCAGGTCGGGGATGACGATCCCGGGGTCCTGGGTGTCGGTCTCGTCGGTCACCGGCTCGTCGGTCGGCTGTTCGGCGTCCGTCGTCTCCGGGGGCTGTGTCGCCTCCGCGGTCGTCTCGGGTGCGGCGGCCGGGTCGGTCTCGTCGCCGCCGCGGGTGAGCGCGAACACGGCCACCACCAGCAGGGCGACCAGGGCGAGCGCGACGAGCGCGGCCCGGCCGCCGCGTCGCGGCGGTTCCTCGTCGACGACCACCGGTGGGCGGTCGAGCCGGGTGACCACCTCACGAGCATCGGGTCGGCGGGCCGGGTCGGCGGCCGTCATCGCCACCAGCGTGCTGCGCAGCGGCTTGGGCACGGTCCGCGGCACCGACGGGGCGCGGCGCAGGCGCTCGTCGGCGGAGTCCCAGCCGTCGCCGGGGTACTCGCGCTCCCCGGTCATGGCCTCCAGCAGCACCAGGCCCAGCGCGTAGATGTCCGCCGGGGGGCCCGCGGTCTCGCCGCGCACCTGCTCGGGCGCGAGGTAGCCTGCCGTGCCGATGGTCCCGTCCGCCGAGGTCAGGCCGGACGTGCCGACCAGTCGCGAGATGCCGAAGTCGGCCAGCCGCACCCGCCCGTCCGGCTCGACGAGGATGTTGGACGGCTTGACGTCACGGTGCACCACGCCCTCGTCGTGGACGTAGGCGAGCACCCGGGCCAGCTCGACGCCGACCTGGGTCGCGGCCGCCGCGTCGTAGGGTTCGCGGGCCAGCTCCTGCGCGAGGGTCGGCCCGTCGACCAGCTCCATGACGAGGTAGGCGCGGTGTTGTTCCACGGCGAAGTCGTGCACGGCGACCAGGCCGGGGTGGCGCAGGTTGGCCAGCAGCTGCGCCTCCTCGGTGAACCGCCGCTCGCCGTCCGGGTCGGTGCCCGGCCGGAAGATCTTCACGGCGACGGGCCGGTTCAGCCGCTGGTCCTCGGCGCGGTAGGCGTCGGCCATCCCGCCGGAACCGAGCAGCTCCTGCAGGCGGTAGCGGCCCCCGAGCAGCGCGCCGGGCGTCGGGCCTGCGGCCGGTCCGGGCGTCCGCGCCGTGGACGGGCCGTCGAAGCGCCGCGTCGGGTCCGGGATCCGCCGGGTGGGATCGGGTCCGGGTGGCACGTGTCCTCCTCCTCCGCGGCGGGTGGCCCCGCAGCGCGCCCGACCGTACCGGCGAGGGCAGCCGCGGTCTGCGGCCGTTCACCCGAACCGGGTGGGTCGCAGTGCCTCAGCCGCCGGGAGGGGTCAGCGCGCTCTCGGCAGGCGCGCCGTGTTCGAGGTAGCTGGTGACGCCCTCGCCGCGCGCCTCCAGCGCCGCCGTCACCCGCCGGACCAGCCGCGGGGTCAGCATCACGAACAGCTCGTCCGGGGGGAGGAACGCCCACGAGGCCAGCTCGCCGGTCGTCAGCTCGATCCCGTCGAGCTGCGCATCGGTGAGCGTGCCGCCGTCGAAGACGAAGCGGACGTGCTCGTCGCGCACGTGCGGTGCCCAGTCGACGACCAGCAGCCGCCCGAGCGGCAGGTCGAGCCCCAGCTCCTCGCGCAGCTCCCGCAGGCAGGCCTCCCGCGGGGTCTCACCGCGCTCCACCTGCCCACCGGGGATCTCCCACCGCGGCTTGTAGGTGGGCTCGACGATCAGCACCCGCCCCTCGTCGTCGACGAACAGCGCCCCGGCCGCGCAGTCGGGGCGGGCGGCGAAATCGGCGTGCGTCACCGGGCCTCCTCCTTCTCGCGCGCCGGACCCGGCCGGGCTCCGACGACGGCGACGAGGATCGCAGGCCGGGGCGGAGGTGGCCACCCGGACGGGCGGACCGGCGCGGGGCCGCCGCGGACATCGCGGCCCGGTCGTGCGGAGGTCGGGGCGACCGCCGGTGCGCCCCGCCTGGCGCCCGTGGCGCTCCTGCTCGCGTGACCACGGCGCGCGGGTCCGCCGCCCTGGGTCGGGCACCGCGACAGCGTCGGGCTCCGGCCGCGAACCCTGCCGAGCCCGGGCACCCGCTGCGGTCGAGGCCCGGGCCAACCGCCGACCGCCGGTCCCCGGCCGGTGCTCGTCGCCGAGGATGCCGGCATGCCGCGCGGGGAGTACGTGACGGTGTGCCCGGTTCGTGCCGCGCCGCCTCACACCCTCGATCCGGGAGAGTCGATGTCGTGTTCGCAGATGCAAATTGTTTGGACTGATTCATAGGTGTCGAACATGTGTTCGCGTATTCTGGGGTCATGTCCACCGACCGGCTCGCCGCCGCTCACCGCCTGCTCGTCGAGGCGGTCGACGCGTTGTGTGATGCGGCCGGGCCCGACGCGGCCGATGACGAGCTGGTGTCGGTGCTCACGGTGTGCGAGGGCGTGTCGCGGCGGTTGGACCGGGTGGTGGTGGGGGCGGTCGCCGCGCTGGAGCGCCGGGGCGTGTTCGCCGAGCGCGGCTACCGCAACCCGGTCGTGGCGTTGGCCGATCTGGTGGGGTGGGAGCGGTTCGAGGCCCGTCGTCGCACGGTGGCTGCCGAGGCGGTGTGTGAGCGGGTCGGGGTCGACGGCACCGTGGTGGCGGCGAGGTTGGCGGCGACCGCGGCGGTGTTCGCCGCCGGTGGGGCGGGGTTGCGGCACGTGGAGGTGATCGCCCGGGTCCTGGCCTCCGGTGCGGCGGGGCGGTTGGCGCCTGCGGTGTGGGCCGGGGCGGAGGCCGAGCTGGCCGCGAAGGCCTCGGTGTACACCCCCTCGGAGCTCGCGGCGTGGGGTGTCGCGCTGGTCGAGGCCCTGGACGCGGATGGGCCCGAACCCGACGAGCGCGCCCCGGCACCGGTCAACGAGTTGCGGCTGAGTCCGCGCCGGGGCGGGGGCGGGTTGGTCAAGGGCCGGTTCGACGACCCGGCCCTCTACGACGCGATCGCCACCGTCATCGACGCGAAGGCTCGCCCACTCACCGCCGAGGACGACCGTGGCCCCGCGCAGCGCCAGGCCGAGGCGTTGGCCGAGGTGTGCGGCTACGTCCTGGACCACGGCGACGTCCCGCAGTGCGGGGGCGGGCGCCCGCACCTGAACGTGCTGATCGGGTTGGAGGACCTGGAGGGTCGGGCCCGGTCGGCGGTACTGGACCTCGGCGGCCGGCTGCCCGTGGCGGGCCTGCGGATGCTGGCCTGTGACGCCGCGGTCATCCCGGTCGTGCTCGGCGGTGCCGGGCAGCCCTTGGACGTGGGCCGGGCGAACCGCACCGTCCCCGACGGGCTGCGCCGCGCGGTCGCCGCCCGCGACCGCGGGTGCGCGCACCCCGGGTGCGGGCGCACCGCGTCGTGGTGCCAGGTCCACCACATCCAGGGCCCCGGCATAGTTGATGTTGCAGTTATGTGAGCAGGTCAACGGCTCGCAGCGGGTGGCGGCTGGTGTCGCGGCAGGCTTCGGCGATGTTGGTGGCGCCGGCGAGTCGGTGGCGGCTGATGGCGAGGTTGCGCAGC
>NZ_JAJCYB010000073.1 GCF_029263155.1 Pseudonocardia sp. | reverse complement strand
ACGCGGCCCCACCGCGGCAGCACCAGTCCAGACACAATCCGATCGAGATCATCAGCCATGCCGGCAGAGCTATCGCCCGCCAAGTCCTGCCCGGCGGCGACACACCGCGAGCACCGTGGCTAGTCCGGTCAACGGGCTCGGCGTCGACCGATCGGCACGCCGCCCGGTGCCGGAAGTCGTCCGGCCGCACGTGCTGGGTCGACCGTGTCGTCGCGTTGGTCATCCCACCGCCTCCGAACCCCCGGTGAGCGGCTCCGACGCCTGCGACACCGACGACATGAAATCGGTCAGCATCCCCGGCAGCCCGGCTCCGGCCGGGGTGGAGATGAACAGCCCGAGCGCGATGAGCGCGAACACCACCGCTCCGCCCGCGCTGCGTGCCTTCGCGCAGATCACCGCGCCGACGACGGCGAAGAAGATCAGGACTCCGATCGTTCCCACGGCTCACACCACCCACCCGGCGGCGTCGACGACGGTCTGCTCCGCGGTGGCCGTGTCGGCCATCGCGTCGACGGCCTTCGCCGGGACGATCAACCGGCCGCGGATGCGGACGGCCGGGAACTCCCCCGCGGCGATGGCGCGGTAGAGGGTCATCGGCGACATGCCGAACATGGCGGCGACCTGGGCGACGCTGTAGAACTTCGGCGCTGCCGTGACCACCTGGGGCGAGAACTTCCTCATGGCTTCACTCCTGACTCGGGAACCACTTGAGGACTAACCGCAGTACTAATATTAGCACTCACGTTAGCCAGTTGCGCTGTCGTCGCCGGCACGCTGTGGATAGGCCGCTAGCCTCGGTACTGAAATCAGCAGGCGCGGAGGTACGTGTGGCGAAGGACTGGGACGGCGTTGCCGCGGCGATCCGGGCCCGCATGGCCGAGATCGACATGACGCAGGCGGACCTGGCGTCGCGTGCCGGCGTGGCGCTCATGACCGTCCGGGAACTGCAGCAGAACCTGCAGCCGCGCCGACGCAATCCGCGGACACTGGCCGCCGTCTCCGAAGCCCTCGGCTGGCCCGGCGATCAGATCGCGCGGATCCTCGAGGGACAGCCGGTGACGGACGTCGACCAGGACGACCCGGTTCTCGCTGAACTGGACGCGGTCAAGGCGGACCTGACTGCGATCTACCGACGGCTCGACGCCATCGAACGTCGGCTAGGTGCCGACGACGAGCCATCCTGAGCCGCTCGACGCGCTCCAGCGCCACTACAACCTCTGCCCGGAGTTCCTGAATCGCCCCCGGACTGTCGGGAGGCTGTGGTGCACTGGGGTTCATGCCGATGACGATCGCGACTCCGGGCGAGACAACGCAGGTCAAACGCCCGGCACCGCACGGCAGAACCCCGGCATTCCAGCGGTAGGCGGCGGAGGACCGACCATGACCGGCACGCAGGACGCGACCGACGAACCGTGGGGCCATCGCTTACGCCGGTGGCGCAGCGAGACGATGAACTGGTCGCAGGAGGAACTCGCCGCCCAGGTCGTCCGCATCGCGTGGGAGCGCAAGGAGGAGCGCGGCACGTCGCTGGACGCGCGACTCATCAACCGGTGGGAGAACGGGCGCGTCAAGCGGCCACAGGCCGTCTATCGGCGACTGCTCGAGCAGCTTGGCGCCCCTCCGCCCGGGGACCTCGGGCCCGCAATCACCACGCCCCGAATGCCGGGGACTTGCCCTGTCGACGTCTCCGAACCGTCCCTAGCGTCGGTGACGACCGCTGACGACTTCGACCTGGGAGACGGTGACCCCTCGGTGCAGCGACGCGACTTCCTCCGCACGGGCTCCACGCTCGCGATCTCCGGCCTGCTCGCTGCGGTCGTCGGCGGCGGACCCGGCGCGGGCAGCGCCACGCAGGACGTCGTCAACGAGCTGCGGCAGCGCCTCGTCAGCCTCCGCAAGCTCGACGCCACGCTCGGTGGAGGCGACACCTACCGGCTCTACGCAGCGGAAGCGGAGCTGACCGGCCACCTGCTCCGCGAGGGTGTCGGTCAGGAGTCGGTGCACCGCAGCCTCCTCGCCCTGCACGCCGAGCAGTCGCAGCAGGCCGGCTGGGCGGCGTTCGACGCGGGATGGCACGGCGACGCGAGCGACCACTACCGGCGCAGCCACGCAGCGGCGACGGAGGCGGGCGACGCCGGACTCGCCGGCAACGCCCTCGCCTTCCACGCCTACCAGCTCATCGGCCTCGGTCGACCCGCCCGCACGATCTCGGAGAAGTCGGTGCACGCCGCAGACCAACCGGGCGTCGACCCTGGAGTCCGCGCACTGCTCCTGTCCCGCGCCGCCTGGACGTTCGCCCTCGACGGCGACGCGGACGCCACGGCCCGCTGCCTCGGCCGCGCGGAGGACGCTCTCGCGCTCACCGACGGCCAGACACCGGACTACGCGGCGTGGACCGACGAGACCGAACTCGCGATCATGACCGGCCGATGCTGGAGCGAGCTGCGCCGCCCGTTGCGCGCCGTGCCGGTACTGGAGTCCGCGCTCGCGCGCTACAGCGACGCGCATTCACGGGACAAGGCGCTCTACTCATCGTGGTTGGCCGACTCGTACATCGACGCCGGCGAGATCGAGCAGGCCGCCACGGTCGTGGAGTCAAGCCTCGCCGTCATGGGCAACGTGTCGTCGGTCCGTCCGCGCGAGCGCCTCGTGAAGGTCGCGGGTCGGCTCGCCGAGCACGGCGACCTACCCGTCGTCCGCGACCTTCTTGGCAGTCACGCGCTCCACCCACTCGACGTACGCCGCTGAGGCGCGAGCGAGCGGCACAGCCGTCACCTCGGGGTTCTTCCACTCGTGGTACTCAATGAGGTGGGTCTCGAGCTCTGCATACCGTGCAGCGGTGGTCTTGAACGAGACAACCCACTCCTCGCCTTGCCCGAACTCGCCGTTGTGCCAGAACACCGATGCCACCGGCCCGGAGACCTGCCCACCAGCAGCGAGTCCTGCGCCTATCGCAGACTCGGCAAGTCGCAGCCCGGCATCGCGGCTCGGAGTAGCTGTCGAGACAGTCAGTACCTCAGTCACACAGCGAGAGTACGGCTGTATGTCACCATGCACGCTCAACGTTCCTACTTCTGGTCAAGGTGGCGCCGCGGAGCGTGCGACTGCCTGCCGGTCTCTGCGGCAGAAAATCAGCAAGCCCGGAAGCCTTTGCCGTCGACCCGCGCTAGGCTGTTCTGCTCCAGCTAGTCCTTGGAAAGCGCATGTGGAGGTATCGGGCGGTGCACTTAATCTTTCCTGACGAGCCTGACCACCCGATCAAGTGCTACAGCCCGACGGTACAGACAGGAGGGATGCCCGCTCGATCCGACGGCGTTGTAGCCCAGACGTACCTGAGTTTCGCTGTTTCCGACATTAGAGAGGGTGCCGAAAGAGGCAGGGTGAACGCCCTTGGCAACTGCAAGCGCGCTATTCATCTTGCTATCGACGAAGCGTTGTCAGCCTACGGCTTGTTAGCAGGTAATGCCCGCCTCAATTTTCCGCAGCGGCTCGAATTGCTTGACTACGCATCGCTCCTGCCCATTTCAGTGTTTCGTCGTCTTAATGTCGAGCGGAACTTGATGGAGCATGAGTACGCGGTTCCTGACGAGCTAAGCGCCAAGGAGGCTATCGATATCACCACACTCCTCCTGTTGGCCGTGTCCACACTCTGTCGACGAGTAATCTACGAATGCGTAGCGACTATTGATGACAGCAGTCATCCGCATCAAGTGATCCGACTAATGCCTTCAACGGGGCAGCTGCGCTTCCATTGGGTCGAAGTTCCTGACGGAATGCTGAAAGAACTGAACGGAGTAACTTGTGTTCGCTACCCCTTGCGAACACTCGACGGCTTAGTTCCCGGCGTGGAGATCCGAACGGAACCAGTGCGCGTAATCGAGCTAAAGACCCAGAACCGAACCGAGTGGGCGCCGATAATTCGACAGTTTAGCGAAACGGCTCGAAGTCATCCGACAGAGACGCCCGCGCGCATGGCGGGCGGATACCTCGAAACAATGGTCCGCGTACCCCTCGCCGATTACGAAGCTGAAGCAATAGCAGAGATCTTCTCAAGGTTCGGCGGCGGCTATAAGAGTCTCTTCGTTCCCGAAGATTCGGACAATATTGTTACCCACGCAATAGGCGAGGCCG
This sequence comes from Pseudonocardia sp., assembly GCF_029263155.1. Lineage (GTDB taxonomy): Bacteria > Actinomycetota > Actinomycetes > Mycobacteriales > Pseudonocardiaceae > Pseudonocardia. Next base: position 79,318 of record NZ_JAJCYB010000073.1, on the reverse strand, counting down.
ACAATTCATAGGTCGACCCTAACCGCTACGCTTCACGGACGTCCTCGACCTCAACGTCGCCGGTCATCCACCAAGTTCCCTTGACCTTCTCGAGGGTTCCGGTGACAACGACTAGCTTTCTTGAGCGAAGTGCCTGATATACTCTTACGTAGCTCCTCCCGCTAAGCAACATTCGCGCCGACTGATTGTCGGCACTGCCCGTTACTCCCTTAATGGTGAAAACCCCTTCGCCGGCTCCGTGCTCCTTGTCGTCAACGTCGAGACGCGATACCCGGCCGTAAATGGTATCGGTCCGACTCGTCGGAGCGTCTTTCAACGCGTCAGATACTGGTTTGAACTGGACAAAGGACGCTCGCGGGATGATGACCCGTTGAGGCGTTTCCGGTGGGCTCGGCTCAGAAGGTGACCATTGAAAACTCATGTCGAGTGCGTGAAGTCCCTCAAAATCAGACATGCCGTCGAGGGAGTCCAAGAGGTTACTGCTGAGGCCTAGTCGAACGGCGTCATCCATAGAGATTGTAGACGCAGCTTGAAACAACTCTTGTGCGGCGCCGAGCCCGCGGGCGAGGGTTGTCATCACCTGGCGTTGATAAGGGGGGATGCGGAGTCTATCGCGGTCACCGATCGGCGGCGAAACCAGAACTTCGTCTGGCGCATCGGGTGGCGATGCATCCGATGGCGGTTGCGATTGACCGTCCGCGAACTCACTCGGTGCTGATTGTGAGGTGCCGCCAACGACCTCTTCGTCACCCACAGGTCGATCAGACTGTTCGGTTGAGGATCGGTCAGCTAGGCTAGTGACGATCGTTAGGATAAAGCTACCACGCCGCGTATGCCCGAAGCGGACATCCTGGTCAAGGAACTCTTTGGCGAGGTCGGGAGATTTCCCCTTAAAATGCGCCCTCGGTGCGATTGCTGCCCGCGCCGCCGCCATGAGCATGTCGGCTGATCCGACAAGAAGCTTCTCCGCTTGGCGAAGTGGAATGCTGTCTCCGTACGTTGCTTGATCTGCGCGGATAAAAAGTATGTCGGATCGGGATTGAATGATGTTGACCGCGAGCTGCTCAACGTCCCACTCGTTGACTGCGCATAGTTTCGCAACGGCTTCGTTCAATCGATCTGAGTAGTCGACATATGTGGAGTCCAGTGGAAGCAGGATGGTCGTTGGTCGTCCACGACCCGGGAGCGCCCAAACCATCCGGGCCGCATCTGAGGCGGCCAGCTCCCACCCGGCGCCAGCCAAGTAGCTTGCCAGGTTGCTCGGGGACGCAAGTTCGGACGGAAGCTCGCGGATGGGGAGGCTCCTCATGGCCTTCCCCCCGAACCGACACGATGTAGCATTCCGAGGAGCTGCTCAACGTTAAACTGATTGGAGCGAGGTACCTCAATGGTCTTGCTGTCGCCGTCAAATGCCGGCCAGCCATGCAGGTTCTGCCAATAGCCACAACCTTTAAGGAGCAGCTCGTCGTCGCTAACGTTGAGCCAAGTTGTGAAGTCTAATGGCGCGGTGCAAACAACTAATATCCTGGGGTTGTAGTGGCGCACAGAGGAGAGTTTGTCGTAGTGCTTCTTGCTGAGGCGCCACTTGATGTGATCATCCGCGATATTCGATATTTGAGAGGTGCACTTGAGCTGCACGTCGATCGCTAGAGAGTCGTAGAGGTCATGGTCCGCCGATTGCCGGATCACAGCGTCGACCCCCTCGTAGTCGATACGGATGTTCTCTAACGCACATCGCGCAGCCGTGACGACGGCCTGGACGTTGGCGATGCTCCACTGTTGACGACACTCGTTGTCTTGCAGCGTCCCGTAAGCGATGCCCGCGGAGTGTACGGCGGGGAACGAGGCTGGTGGGGGCAAATCGACCTCTCGTGTTCGGCTCCGACGTTGCGCTAACAGACCTTGGTCCGGCTACGCAAGCCTGCTGTGCCCTGGAGTCTGCGGCCGACCTTACACACGGTGCGTAACGGGAAGCGCTCGGCGACCGGCCCTTCGGCAAGCAATGCGCAGGTTGGTTCATCAGAGCCCTCTCTCGCCATGTGGGTTGGCCGTGACCGGACGCCTCGGCATACGTGAACCGAGGCTGGATGCGGCACGCTGATCGGCCTCAGACACCCATGCCGAGTACGTCTTGAGGGTCGTCGTTCCGCCACCTCCGTGGCCGAGCCGGCCCGCGACAGTGCGCGGGTCGACGCCGGCTGCGATGAGCTCGGTAGCGGAGTAGTGCCGGAGCCGGTGGAACGTCGTCGCGATGTCGAGCCGCACGGCCAGGCGGTCGTATCGCTGCGTCAGGCTGTCCGGGATCGGGAAGGTCGAGCTGTCGGGCGCGCCGGAGAACAGGAAGGCGCTGGCGGGCAGGACGAGCCCGAAGGAGGCGGCGCGAGCACGGGCGCGCGTGATGTGCTCGCGGAGGATCTCCGCCGTCTCCACGTCGAGCGCGACCCGGCGCTGCTGGTGGGTCTTCAGCTCCGCCTCGACGAGCACCCCATACTCCTTGCGGATCGCCCGCCGCAGCCACAACGTCTCGCGGCCCTCGTCGAGATCGACGGAGTGCAGGCGGATCGCGCACAGCTCGCCTCGGCGAGCGCCCGTCGTCATCGCCGTCCAGACCAGCGCACCCCAGTCCGGGTCCTTCCACGATTCCTCCACAATCCGCGCCGCCTCACGCGGTGATGGCGGTTGTGGGTTCGGCCGCGGCGCGGCCGGCGGCGACGCCATGGTGACCGGATTGATCCCCACCCACCGCCACCGCACGGCCCGCTCGAACGCGCCGGAGAGGAGGAAGTGGATGTGGCGCACGACGGACGCGCCCAGGGGTCGACAGACGTGCAGGCGGGTGCAGCGGCGGTCGCACGCGTGCTCGTAACGGCTCCAGTGCTGCGGGCCGCGCTTGCCGTTGCAGTGCAGCCGGCACCGGCGGAGCTCGGTGTAGAGCGCGTCCAGGATCTCGGCATCGAGCGCGCCGACCTTCACGTGCCCGATGAACGGGGAGACATGGTTGCGCATGTAGCTGCGGTAGTTCGTGAGCGTGTTGGGCGCGCCGTCGAACTGGTCGAGGTAGCGGGTGAGTAGCTGGTCCACCGTCGCGGCCGTGCGCGGGTTCCGTTGCTCCGCGATCTCGTGCAGGAACCGGTCGAGGGTCCGCTCCGCCTCTCGACGCGCGTTCGGGCCGGGAGGGATCACGGCCACCAGGTCGTGGCGCTGCTTCGTCACCGGGTCGACGCCGGCGTACACGCGCACCCTGAGCGCGCCGCTACGGAGAGTGCCGATATTGCCTCTCGCGCGTGCCTTGCCGGCCGCCGGACGTCCCGCCATGCCGCCAATTGTCCCGCGGTTCGCGGCACATCCCGTGGCACGACTGTCGCATTGATGATCTTCGCAACGGAGAATCCGCTGGTCAGGCGTGGAGCCGGAGGTCGGGATCGAACCGACGACCTACCGCTTACAAGGCGGTTGCTCTACCACTGAGCTACACCGGCGAACGTGTCCATCCTAGAGCGGCGCTTCCACCGGGAATCGGGCATGTCCGGCGGCGAGAACCGGCCACCGGCAACACGGTGCGGGGAGGCCGATCCGTCCACGCTGTCGAACGGCTGGTCGCCGCCTCGGACCCCACGAAGCCCACCGGGGCGGACCTCGGCGTGGCGGCGTCGACGCTGGGGCGGCGGGTCGCACTGATCATCTGAATGCGGCTCTACCCTTGCGGCATGCCCCCGGTCGACGACGAACCGCGGTTCACCCGCCGCGTCCGCAGCAAGCTCCGCCGGGAGGCGCACGACCTTCTCCAGCCCGGCCCGCCGAGCGTGCAGCTGATGCGGCCGATCGGCCCCGAGGTCCCCGATGACGCCCGCGTGCAGGAGGTCCTCGACCTGTGCATGCGCGTCGGGGAGGTGCTGATGTCCAGCGGCGAGAGCGTCGACGAGACGACGGCGGTGATGCTGCGGCTGGCGGCGGCGTCGGGGCTGTCGGCCGTGGACGTCGACATCACCTTCACCTCGGTCACCATGTGCTGCCACCGCGGGATGGCGGCGACGCCGGTCACGTCGATGCGGCTCGTGCAGTACCGCTCGCTGGACCTCACCCGGCTGCTTGCGGTGGGCCGTGTGATCGACCGGCTGGAGGCCGGTACCGTCGACGTGCGCACGGCGTCGACCGAGCTGGCCGACGCCGTCAACGCGCGGCACCCCTACCCGCGGTGGGTCGCGACCGTCGGCTGGGCCGGGCTGGCCGCGTCCATCGCGGTGCTGCTCGGTGGCGGGTGGATCACCGGGCTGGCGGCGTTCGGCACCACCGCCGTGATCGACCGGGTCGGGCGGCTGCTCAACCGGCGCAACCTGCCCGCGTTCTTCCAGCAGATCGCGGGCGGTGCACTGGCCACCGGGGCGACCGTCGCGCTCTTCGGGTTGGGCGCCTTCCCACCGGGCACCCGCCCGTCCCTGGTCATCGCCGCGGCGATCACGGTGCTCCTGTCCGGGCTGTCGCTGGTCGGATCCGTGCAGGACGCCGTCACGGGCTACTACGTCACGGCGGCGGGCCGCGGGGTGGAGATCGCGCTGCTGTCGGCTGGGCTGCTGGTCGGGGTGGTGCTGGGGCTGCGGATCGGGCTGGAGTTCGCGCCGCCGCTGGAGGTGGCCGGTGAGCTGCCGACCGGCGCGGGACGGTTGTGGATCTCGCTGCTCGCCGCGGGCACGGCGGCCGCCTCCTACGCGCTCGCCGGGTACGCCCCCGTCCGGTCCCTGCTCGCCGCCGGCGCCGCCGGTGCGGCGGGGTTCGGCACGTTCTCCCTGCTCTCGCAGGTGGCCGGTGTCGGGCCGGTGCCCGCGACCGGTGCGGCTGCGGTCGTCGTCGGGCTCGCGGCGGGGCTGTTCCGTCGGGGGGGCGGGGTGCCGCCGCTGGCCATCACGCTGGCCGGGATCACCCCGCTGCTCCCGGGATTCAGCGTGTACCGCGGCTTCTACCAGCTCGCCGCCGAGGGTGGCGTGCTCGACGGCCTGGTGACGATGTCGCTGGCCCTCGGGATCGGTCTCGCGCTGGCGGCGGGCGTGGCGTTCGGGGACTACCTGACCCGCCCCAACCGCCGCGTCGCCTCGAACAGTTCGGACCCCGCACCGGAGCCCGGCGCCGCGTAGGCTCACCGCCGTCGCAGGTGGCGTTCGAGGAGGAGTGGCCGTGGCCGATCAGACCGCCGAGTTCGTGGTGGTGGCAAACCGGCTGCCGGTGGACCTGGAGAAGCTGCCCGACGGCACGCAGCGCTGGAAACGCAGCCCGGGCGGGCTGGTCACAGCGCTGGAGCCGATGCTGCGCAGCCGCGAGGGCGCCTGGGTCGGCTGGCCCGGGCTCGCCGACGCCGAGGCCGAGCCGTTCGTCGAGGACGGGCTGACGCTGCACCCGGTGATGCTCACGGCGCGCGACGTCGAGGACTACTACGAGGGCTTCTCCAACGGCACGCTGTGGCCGCTCTACCACGACGTCGTCGCGCCGCCGGCGTTCCACCGGCACTGGTGGCAGGCCTACGTCCGGGTCAACAAGCGCTTCGCCGAGGCCGTCGCCGAGGTGGCCGCGCCCGGCGCCACGGTCTGGATCCAGGACTACCAGCTGCAGCTGCTGCCGGCCGAGCTGCGTGCACTGCGGCCCGACCTGCGGATCGGGTTCTTCCTGCACATCCCGTTCCCGCCCACCGAGCTCTACCAGCAGCTGCCGTGGCGCAAGGAGATCGTGGAAGGGCTGCTCGGCGCCGACCTCGTCGGCTTCCACACCCCCGGCGGGGTCCGCAACTTCCGCTGGCTCGCCACCCGCTTCACCGGCGCCAAGCCCGGTGCGCGCAACGAGGTGACCTACGAGGGCCGCACCGTCAAGCTCGGGGCGTTCCCGATCTCGATCGACTCCGCGCACCTCGACCGGCTCTCCCGCAGTCCCGAGGTGCAGCAGCGCGCCAAGGAGATCCGGGAGGACCTGGGCAACCCGGAGCGTGTCATCCTCGGCGTCGACCGGCTCGACTACACCAAGGGCATCGACGTGCGGCTGCGCGCGTTCGAGGAGCTGCTCGCCGAGGAACGCGCCGGCGACGCCGTCATGATCCAGCTCGCGACGCCCAGCCGCGAGCGCGTGGAGCATTACCAGACGATGCGCAACGGCATCGAGCAGTCGGTGGGCCGGATCAACGGCACGTTCGCGCGCGTCGGTCACCCGGTGCTGCACTACCTGCACCAGTCGCTCCCGCGCGACGAGCTGGCCGCGTTCTTCGTGGCCGCCGACGTCATGCTGGTCACGCCCCTGCGCGACGGGATGAACCTCGTCGCCAAGGAGTACGTGGCGTGCCGCCACGATCTGGGCGGTGTGCTCGTGCTCTCGGAGTTCGCCGGGGCCGCGATCGAGCTCAAGGACTCGGTGCTGGTCAACCCGCACGACACCGACGGGGTCAAGAACGCCTTGTACGGTGCGCTGACGATGCCCGCTGCCGACGCCCGCAAGCGGATGCGGTCGATGCGCCGTCAGGTGCTCTCCCACGATGTCGACCGCTGGGCCCGGTCCTTCCTCGACGCATTGGGGCTGCCTCCGACATGACGACCCTCGATCCCGACCTGCACGCCGCGCTGCGCGAGCTGACGGCCGTGTCGCGGCTGCTGGTCGCCCTCGACTTCGACGGGGTGCTCGCCCCGATCGTCGACGTGCCCTCCGACGCGCGTCCGCTGCCCGCCTCGGCGGCGGCGCTGGGCTCGCTGGCGACGCTGCCCGACACCACGATCGCCATGGTCTCCGGGCGGGGGCTCGCCGACCTGGCGGCGGTCTCCGGGTTCGGCACGCCGATCCGGCTGGTGGGCAGCCACGGCGCGGAGTTCGACGACGGCGCGGCCGTACTCGACGACGAGCAGCGTGCCCGCCTCGGGAGCCTGACCGCGGAGCTGCAGGAGCTCGTCGGGGACGAGCCCGGGGTGGCGCTGGAGCACAAGCCGGCGGGGGTGGCGGTGCATGTGCGCAACGCCGCGCCGGACGTCGCTGCGCGGGTGTTCGACGCGGTGCGCGCGGGCCCCGCCGCCCGTCCCGGCGTCGAGACCACGCCGGGCAAGGCGGTCCTCGACCTCGCCGTCCTGCAGGTGAACAAGGGCCTGGCGCTCGACATCCTGCGGGAGCGGACCAAGGCCGACGCGGTGCTGTTCGCGGGCGACGACGTCACCGACGAGACCGCACTGACCCGGCTACAACCCGGGGACGTCGGGATCAAGGTGGGCGACGGGGACACCGCCGCGGCGTTCCGGGTGGCCTGGCCGTCGGACATGGCGCAGGTGCTGGAGGCGCTGTTGGCGCTGCGGGCGGCGGGACGCGAGTAGCAGACCTTCAGCGATCAAGGCCGGATGGTGGTTCCGGGTGATCCACCGGCGACCATCTGCCCTTGATCGCGGGCCGGCGGCACGGGGGCGGTGTGCCGCTCACCAGCCGGAGAAGAACCGCTCGGCCGCACGGGCGGTGGCGCTGGTGGTGCCGACGATCAGCTCGGTCGGCAGCGTGACGGTGCGGGGGCGGTTGCGGTCGCCGCGGTCGAGCAGCAGCTCGCCCGCGGCCCGGCCCTTCTCCAGCACCGGCTGCGCCACGGTGGTGAGGCCCGCGCGCCGTGCCTCGGGCACGCCGTCGAAGCCGGTGATCGTGAGGTCGTCGGGCACCGAGAGGTTCCGGGTGGCGGCGTGGCGCAGCGCGCCGAGGGCCAGGATGTCGGACGTGCAGGCGATCGCCGTCAGGTCCGGGTGCGCGGCCAGCAGCTCGGCGGTGGCGGACTGTCCGGCGTCGACGCTGTGCTCGAACCGCTCGTGCACCGGGATCCCCGCCCAGTCGACGCCGGCCTCGGCGAGCCCGTCGCGCAGCCCGGCGAGCCGGTTGCGCTGCACCGGATAGGTGGCGTCGCCCTGCCGGGACTCCCCGGCCGGGCCGTCGTGGCGACCGGCGGCCAGCCGCATGCAGAGCACCCCGACCCGGCGGTGGCCCAGCGCCGTGAGGTGGTGGGCGACACCCAGCATCGCGGCCCGGTCGTCGACGCCGACCCGGTCGACGCCCTCCACGCCGATGGGCTGGTCGCAGACCACCGTGGGCACCGGTCGTTCCAGCACGGCTTTGAAGTGCGGATCGTCCTCGCGGACGGAGTAGACGACGAACCCGTCCACGCCGGCCTGGTGGACCGCGGTCACGTCGGGGACCTCGGGGCTGACCGGCACGAGCAGCAGGCCCGACCCGGCGCGCTCGCAGGCGAGCGCCAGGCCCTCCAGGAAGCCGGTGGCGGCGGGGTCGCGGAAGGCGTAGGACAGTGCCTCGGTGAGCAGCAGTCCGACGGCGCCCGAGCGGCGTGTGCGCAGGGACCGCGCCACCGGGTCCGGGCCCGGATAGCCCAGCCGCCGTGCCGCCTCCAGCACCCGCGCCCGCAGCGGGGCGGAGAGCTGGTCGGGGCGGTTGTAGGCGTTGGAGACGGTGGTGCGGGACACGCCGAGCTCGGCAGCGAGTGATGCGAGAGTCGCTGGTCGTCGAACGTCTCGGGGTCCGCGCACCGGCGCAACGGTAACGGTTCAGACGCGGCGGAGAAAGCCCGCCGCCGCGGGTGACCGACGCGACGCCCACACGCTAGAGTGAATCGACAACGGTTATCGATATTGGAGATCACCCATGGCCCTGCGCCCGCTGGCCGGAGCGTCCGTCGCCCTTGCCGTCCTGACCCTGGCCGCCTGTGGCTCCTCCACCACGGAGGACCCGGCCGCCGGGGCGGCGGCCGACGACGCGCTCACCGTGGTGGCCTCCACGAACGTCTACGGCAGCATCGCCGAGGCCGTCGGGGGCGACGGAGTCACCGTCGAGTCGCTGATCACCGACCCCGCCGCGGACCCGCACTCCTACGAGAGCACGCCCGCCGACGCGGTCACGGTGGCCGCTGCCGACGTGGTCGTGCTCAACGGCGGCGGCTACGACGAGTTCATGCCCCAGCTCATCGAGGCCTCGGGTGCGTCACCCGTCGTAATCGACGTGACCGAGCTGTCGGGCCTGGTACCGGAGGAGGAGGCCGGCGAGGAGCACGCGGAGGGCGAGGAGCACGCGGAAGGCGAGGAGCACGCCGAGGGCGAGGAGCACGCGCACGGGCACGGCGAGGGGGAGGAGGCGCACGCCGAGGGCGAGGAGCACGCCCACGAGCACGGCGAGTTCAACGAGCACGTCTGGTACAGCCTGCCCACGGTGCAGACCCTGGCCACCCGCCTCGCCGAGGAGCTCGGCGGCGTGGACGCCGCCAACGCCGCCACCTACACGGCCAACGCCGAGGCCTTCAACACCGAGATCGCCGCGCTCACCGAGCGGGTCGAGGGGATCGGCGCGGCGCAGTCGGGTGCCCGGGTCGCGGTCACCGAGCCCGTCCCCGGCTACCTGATCGAGACCGCGGGCCTGGCGAACGTCACCCCCGAGGAGTTCTCCGAGGCCGTCGAGGAGGACACGGACCCGCCCGCCGCGGTCGTCGCCGAGACGCTCGCGCTGTTCACCCCGGGCGACGCCGATCCCGTCCGCGCCCTGATCCTCAACGCCCAGACCCAGACCCCCACCACCGACCAGGTGCGGCAGGCCGCCGAGGGTGCGGGCGTGCCCGTCGTCGAGATGTCCGAGACCCTGCCGGAGGGGCAGTCGAGCTACGTTGGGTGGATGAGTGGTCAGGTCGAGGCGCTGGCGAGCGCCCTGAACCCGGTGTGAAGCCGGTGACGGCGGAGCCCACGGTCGCCCGCCCGCCGCTGACGCGGCAGGCCGCCGTCTCGCTGCGGGATGCGGGCGTCCGCTTCGGCGAGCGTGCGCTCTGGGCCGGACTCGACCTCGACGTCGCGCCGGGGGAGTTCCTGGCCGTGCTCGGCCCCAACGGCTCGGGCAAGACGACCCTGATGCGGGTGCTGCTCGGCCTGCTCCCGCTGTCCGCGGGGGAGGTGCGGATCGGGGGACACGTGCCGCGGCGCGGCAGCCCGTCGATCGGGTACGTGCCCCAGCAGAAGGCGCTCGACCCGGACCTCCCGTTGCGCGGGCGCGACCTCGTGGGTCTCGGGCTCGACGGGCACCGCCTCGGTGTCGGCCTGCGCGGGCGCCGGGAGCGGCGGGAGCGGGTGGACGCCGCGCTGGCCGCTGTCGGCGGTGCCGCGTACGCCCATGCCCCGGTCGGCCGGCTCTCCGGCGGCGAGCAGCAGCGGCTGCGGGTGGCGCAGGCCCTCGTCGGTGATCCCGACGTGCTGCTCTGCGACGAGCCGCTGCTGTCGCTGGACCTGTCCCACCAGCGCACCGTCACCCGCCTCATCGACGAGCGCCGCCGCGTCCACGACACCGCGGTGCTGTTCGTCACCCACGAGATCAACCCGGTGCTGCCGCTGGTCGACCGGGTGCTCTACCTCGTGAACGGGCGGTTCCGGATCGGCCCCACCGAGGACGTCATGACGTCCTCGGTGCTCTCGGAGCTCTACGGCACCGAGGTCGACGTGCTGCGTGTGCGCGACCGGCTCGTGGTCGTCGGTGCGGACGGCCGCGACCACTGCCACACCGGCGACGAGACCGCCTGATGGACCGATTCGTCTCCTTCGACGGCCTGGGCTTCCTGCTCGCGCAGGGGTTCGTGCAGAACGCGCTGATCGCGTGCGCCGTGCTCGGCCTGGTCGCGGGCGCGCTGGCCCCGCTGATCGTGTCGCGGGGCATGGCGTTCGCCGTGCACGGCACCGCCGAGCTGGCATTCACCGGCGGCGCGGCCGCTCTGCTGATCGGCATCGGCGTCGGGATCGGGGCCGTGGCCGGGGCCGTGATCGCGGGGTTGGTCTTCGGCATCCTCGGGCTCCGGCAACGGGAGCGCGACTCCGTCATCGGGGTGGTACTCGCGTTCGGGCTCGGCCTCGGCGTGCTGATGCTCTCGCTCTACAGCGGGCGGGCGTCGAACAAGTTCGGGCTGCTCGTGGGCTCGATCGTGTCGGTCTCGACCGCCGACCTCGTGCTGCTCGCGATCGTCGCGGTGCTCGTCATCGGCGTGCTCGCGGTGCTGTACCGGCCGCTGCTGTTCGCCAGCACCGACCCCGACGTCGCCGTGGCACGCGGGGTGCCCACGCGGGCGCTGTCGCTGGTGTTCGCCGTGCTCGTCGGGCTCGTCACGGCGCTCGCGGTGCCCATCGTCGGCGCGATCCTGGTGCTGTCGGTGCTGATCGCGCCCGGTGCGGCCGCGGCCCGGGTCACGGCGAGCCCGCTGGCCGCCACCGTCATCGCGGTGGTGTTCGCCGAGATCGCTCTGGTGGGCGGCGCGCTGCTCTCCCTCGCGCCGGGCCTGCCGGTGTCGGGCTACGTGGCCACGATCGCGTTCGTCCTCTACGTCGGCGCCCGCATGTCGGCCCGCATGCTGGGCCGCCGCGCCGTGGTCGCCTGAGCGACGGGCACCCACGCCACGGGGCGCGGTGCGGCGGGTCGGCGATCAAGGGCAGATGGTCGCCTCGGAAGATCGACGAGCGACCACATGGCCTTGATCGTCGCGGGGTGGGGCGGGCCGGTCGCCGCACCCCGGGCCGATCGCGCGCCGAGCGGTTCGAGCGGCGTGCCCGCCTCCGCGGCCTGCGGCGCGCGCCTCGTCTGACTGCGTGTGTCGCTAGGCGCGCTGCTGCACGGAACGCACGCGCGGAGTGCCCCCGCGCGCGAGCGCGCCCGGGTGTGCGGGCCTCAGCGCGACCGCGCCCGTCGCTGGCGCGCGATCTCGGCCAGCACCACACCCGCGGCGACCGACGCGTTCAGGCTCTCCACCGGCCCGGCCATCGGGATCGAGACCGTGACGTCGCAGGTCTGCTTCACCAGCCGGCTCAGGCCCTTGCCCTCCGACCCGATCACGACGACGACCGGGTCGGTGGCGAGCTCGAACTCGTCGAGGGTGACGTCGCCGTCGGCGGCGAGCCCGGCGACCATCAGCCCGGCCGAGGCGTACTCCTGCAGCGTGCGGGTGAGGTTGGTGGCGCGCGCGACGGGCACCCGGGCCGCGGTGCCGGCCGAGGTGCGCCAGGCGACCGCCGTCATGCCCGCGGCGCGCCGCTGCGGCACGACCACGCCGTTGCCGCCGAACGCCCCGACCGAGCGGACGACGGCGCCGAGGTTGCGCGGGTCGGTCACACCGTCGAGCGCAACGATCAGGCTCGGCCGTCCGCTGTCGGCCGCGATCTCCAACAGCTCGTCGGGATGGGCGTAGGCGTAGGGCGGCACCTGCAGGGCGAGGCCCTGGTGCAGCGCGCCCCCGGCCATCCGGTCCAGGTCGCCCTTCGCGATCTCGATGATCGAGATGCCCAGGTCGGCAGCCAGGTGCAGCGACTCCCGCACGCGCTCGTCGTGCGTGCTGCCGATCGCCACCTGCAACGCCGTGGCCGGCACCCCGGCACGCAGGCACTCCAGGACCGGGTTGCGGCCGAGCACCGTCTCGGGGGTCTCGCCGTCCCCGGCGCGACGGCTTCCCGCGACCTTCCCACGGCCGCGGTTGGCCGCCGACCGCTCGGCGAGCTTCGCCTTGCGCGCGGCCGGGTGGTTCGGGCGGTCCTCCTTCGGCGGGGTCGGGCCCTTGCCCTGCAGCTGCTTGCGCCGCTGGCCGCCGGAGCCGACGACCATCCCCTTCTTCGTGCCGTCCTTGCGCATCGCTCCGCGACGCTGGGAGTTGCCGGCCATCACACGTTCCTATCAGGCATCTTTGAGGGACCAGGTGGGGCCGTCGGGGCCGTCCTCCACGGAGACCGCAGCGTGCAGGAGGCGGTCGCGGATCTCGTCGGCGGTGGCGAAGTCGCGGTTGGCCCGCGCTTGCTGGCGTGTGGTGAGCAGGTCGTCGACGATCACGCCGAGGGCGGCGGCGGCCGCGTCGTCGGCCCGGGAGCCGGTGAGCCACTGGGGGTCGAGGGGGTCCAGCCCCAGCACGCCGGTCATCGCCCGCACCGAGGCCGCCGCGTCGGCGGCCGCGGCGCGGTCGCCCGCGTCGAGCGCGGTGTTGCCCTCCCGCACGGCGTTGTGGACGGCGGCGAGCGCGCCGGGCGTGCCGAGGTCGTCGTCCAGGGCCGCGACGAACGTCGGGTCCGGCGTGCCGACCCCGGGGGCGGCGATCCGCTCGCGGACGCGATGCACGAACGACTCGATCCGCCGGTAGGCCGACACGGCCTCCTGCAGCGCGGGCTCCGAGAACTCGATCATCGACCGGTAGTGGGGGCCGACCAGGTAGTAGCGCAGCTCGACGCCGCGGACCTTGCCCAGCAGCACGTCGACGCCCAGGGTGTTGCCCAGCGACTTCGACATCTTCTCGCCGCCCGTGGTCACCCAGGCGTTGTGCAGCCAGAACCGGGCGAACTCCTCGCCGGCGGCGTGGCTCTGCGCGAGCTCGTTCTCGTGGTGCGGGAACACCAGGTCCAGCCCGCCGCCGTGCACGTCGAACTCGGGGCCCAGGTACATCGACGCCATCGCCGAGCACTCCAGGTGCCAGCCCGGCCGTCCCCGTCCCCACGGCGTGGGCCACGACGGCTCGCCGGGCTTGGCCGCCTTCCAGAGCGCGAAGTCGACCGGGTCACGCTTGGCGCCGCAGTCGGTCTCGCCCTGCTCCACCTCGTCGATCCGCTGGCCGGACAGGGCCCCGTAGTCCGGGAACGTGCGCACCGCGAAGTAGACGTCGCCGTCGGCGGCGTAGGCGTGGCCGCGCTCGACGAGCCGCTCCATGAGCTCGATCATCTGGGGCACGTGCCCGGTGGCCCGCGGCTCGATCGAGGGCGGGAGGCAACCCAGCGCGGTGTAGGCGGCCTGGAACGCGCGCTCGTAGGTGGCGGCCCACTCCCACCACGGCCGGCCCGCCTCGGCGGCCTTGGTGAGGATCTTGTCCTCGATGTCGGTGACGTTGCGGACCAGAGTGACGTCGTGCCCGGTGTGGGCGAGCCAGCGGCGCAGCACGTCGTAGTTCAGGCCGCTGCGGACGTGCCCGATGTGCGGCGGGCCCTGCACCGTGGCCCCACAGACGTAGATCGACGCAGCCCCGGCGCGGACGGGCACGAAGTCCCGCTGCTCTCTGGTGGCGGTGTCGAACAGGCGGAGGGTCACCGGTCCAGCGTACGGACCCGCACGATCGCCCGACCTGGCAGGGGACATCCGCTTTGTCCACGACGCGGGCCCGCGTGGTGCGTCACCGTGGGGCCCATGACCGACCTCTACCCGCGCCTCGTCGTGAACGGCGCCGACGCCGCGCTCGCCTTCTACGCCAACGCCTTCGGTGGGGAGGTGACCGAGCGCTTCACCGACCCCGACGGCCGCGTCGTGCACGCGATGGTGGCCGTCGACGGCGTGCGGTTCGCCGTCAAGGACGCCGACGGCTACGACCCGGCCCCGGTGGCCGGTGGCGTCCCCGTGATCATCGCGCTCTACGTCGCCGACCCCGACGCCGTGGCCGCCCGGATGGTCGCCCACGGTGCCACGGTGATCTTCCCGGTGGCCGACCAGCCCTACGGCGACCGCGGCGGCCGCCTCGCCGATCCGTTCGGGCACCTGTGGATGGTCGCCCGCCGCACCGAGGACCTGTCGGCGTCCCAGATCCAGGCCCGCACGACCGCGATGTACGACGCCTGACCGCGATACCCCGACTCGCGCGCACGCAGGCCCCGACTCGCGCGCACGCAGGCCCCGACTCGCGCGCACGCAGGCCCCGACACGCGCGCAGGGTTGGTCCGGCCCCCGCGAGTCGGGGTCTCCGTGCGCGCGAGTTGCGGTCAGACGGTCGGCAGGAGCAGGGCCGTGGCGACGGCGGCGATGCCCTCGCCGCGGCCGGTGAGGCCCAGGCCGTCGGTGGTGGTGCCGGACACCGAGACCGGGCCGCCCGCCGCCGCGGACAGCACCTCCTGGGCCTCCGCGCGTCGGGTGCCGATCTTCGGGGCGTTGCCGATCACCTGGACCGCGGCGTTGCCGAGCGTCCAGCCCGCGGCCGCCACGAGCCGTCGCACCTCCGCGAGCAGGGCGACCCCGCTCGCGCCCGCCCATTCGGGACGCCCGGTGCCGAACACCGCACCGAGATCACCGAGCGCGGCGGCCGACAGCAGCGCGTCGCACAGGGCGTGGGCGGCGACGTCGCCGTCGGAGTGACCGGCGCAGCCGTCGACGCCCTCCCACAGCAGCCCGGCCACCCAGCACGCGCGACCGGGCTCGACCGGGTGCACGTCGGTCCCGATGCCCACCCTCACGCGTCCGCCCCGATCAGCGAAGCGGCCAGTTCCAGGTCCCACGCGTCGCGCACGGGAAAGGCCCGCGCGTCGCCGGGCACGGTGTGGGCGGGGGTGTCGACCGACGACCACGCGTGGACGGGATCGTCCAGCGCGGGACGGAGATCGCCGCGGAAGCCCTGGGGTGTCTGCACGATCCGCAGTCCGGCCCGGTCCGGTGTGGCGCGCACGAAGCCGTCGCCGCCGATCTCCTTGACGGTGTCCGACAGCGGGAGGACCGGCACCACGACCGGATGTCCGGAGCACACCGCGTCGGTCACCGATTCGGCCAGTGACGAGGGGATCGACGGCCGCGCCGCATCGTGGACGAGCAGGCATGCACCGTCGGTGTCATCCCCGTCACCATCGGTGTGTCCCGATCGTTGGTCGACGTGTGCCCACAGGCCGGCCGACGAGCCGTGAACGGTGACGGGCATACCCGCGAGCGCGTCGGCCACGCGCACCCCGTACCCCGCCGGGGCCAGGACGTGCACGTGATCGACACCGGGCACGCCCAGCATCGCCCGCACGGAGTGCACCACGAGCGGTGCGTCTCCGAGCGGGGTCAGCACGTCGAGCCGATCCGGGCGAGCATCGCCGACCACCACGACCGCGACGAGGTTCACGCGGCCGGTGGATCGTCGGACGATCAGGCGTTGGCGGTGGCGAGGACCTCGTCGAGGAGGACCTCGGCGCGCTCCTCGTCGGTGCCCTCGGCCAGCGCGAGTTCGCTGACGAGGATCTGCCGTGCCTTGGCGAGCATGCGCTTCTCGCCCGCGGACAGCCCCCGGTCCTTCTCGCGGCGCCACAGGTCGCGGACGACCTCGGCCACCTTGTTCACGTCACCGGAGGCCAGCTTCTCGAGGTTGGCCTTGTACCGGCGCGACCAGTTCGTGGGCTCCTCGGTGTGCGGTGCACGGAGCACCTCGAACACCTTGTCGAGACCCTCTTGGCCCACCACGTCACGAACGCCGACGACCTCGGCGTTCTCGGCGGGAACACGCACCGTGAGATCACCCTGCGCGACCTTGAGGACGAGGTACTTGCGTTCCTCGCCCTTGATCGTGCGGGTTTCGATGGCCTCGATGAGAGCGGCACCGTGGTGCGGGTAGACAACGGTCTCTCCGACCTTGAAAACCATGTGTCCATAGCCCCTTTCGCTGTACCCAGGTTAACACGGCCGACC
Source organism: Pseudonocardia sp. (assembly GCF_029263155.1). Taxonomy (GTDB): domain Bacteria; phylum Actinomycetota; class Actinomycetes; order Mycobacteriales; family Pseudonocardiaceae; genus Pseudonocardia. The sequence goes on along the minus strand of NZ_JAJCYB010000073.1, from coordinate 62,908 downwards.
TGACCCTCGCCGGTCGGGTCGGACCGTCGCTGCAGGTCAGGACCTTGACAACCGGCGCCAAACGTGGTGGGAGCAGCCGCGTCGGACCCGCCGTGATCGCTTGACTAGCCTTACCCACCCCGGGCCTCCTCCGTCGGCCCTGCCATCCCCCTAGGATTCGCGGTGCTCGCCGGTGCCCCGCTCCCGTGGCCTCACGAACCCCGCCGGCGCGGAAAGGACGATGCAACCGTGAGTCGCACCGCTTCCCTGCTGACCGGCGCGCTCGTCGGGGCGCTGGCCCTCACCGGCTGTGGTGCGGGCCAGATCTCCGGAACCGCCGAGCAGGTCGCCGCCGTCAGCGGCGCCAACGTCGGCTCGGGCCCGATCGTCGTGCGGGACGCCGTGATCGAGTTCGGCGAGCAGGTCGCGGGTGACGTCGTCCACGCCCGCGGTTCCGACGCCCCGCTGAGCATGACCATCGTGAACGAGGGCGCCGAGGCCGATCGGCTCGTGTCGGCCACCAGCGTGTGGGCGAGCGAGGTGAGGATCAGCGGTGCCACCGCGATCCCGGCCGGGCGGGCCGTCGTCGTCCAGGGCGTGCCGCCCGCACCGCCCGTCGAGGAGCCGGACTCCGAGGACTCCTCGGTCACTCCCACTCCCACTCCTGCTCCGACCGTCGCCCCGGCCGGGGGCACCCAGGTCGTGCTCGCCGGCCTCGTCGACGACCTGCGCTCCGGTCTGACCTACGAACTCGTCCTGACCTTCGAGCGCGCGGGCGAGATCACCATGCGGGTGCCGGTCGGGAGCACCGAGGAGCCGCGCGAGGCCGAGCCCGTCGAGTGAGGACGTGACCGGACGCGCGGGCCTGCGCGAGGCACCGCGGGCACCGAGCGCAGGCTGGGGACGGGGATGACCGGTCGGACCCGCACGCCGCGCAGTACCTACCGCTGCGCGGACTGCGGCCACCAGGCCGCACAGTGGGTGGGCCGTTGCCCGTCCTGCCAGGCGTGGGGCACGCTCGAGGCCGCCGCGGCCCCGGCCGCCGCGAGCAGGACGCGGGTGGCCGCCGGGGCGCCGAGCGCGCCCGCCCGGCGGATCGGCGACGTCGGTCTCGACATCGCCCGGGCCCGCCCCACCGGGGTCTCCGAGCTCGACCGCGTCCTGGGCGGCGGCATGATCCCGGGGGCGGTGATGCTGCTGGCGGGGGAGCCGGGCGTCGGGAAGTCGACACTGCTGCTGGAGGTGGCCGCGAAGGCCACGGGCCGCGTGTTGTACGTCACCGGCGAGGAGTCGGCCGGGCAGGTGCGGCTGCGGGCCGAGCGCACCGGTGCCGTCCGCGACGAGCTGTACCTGGCCGCCGAGTCCGACCTCGGCGCGATCGTCTCGCACCTCGACGAGCTGCGCCCCGACCTGCTGGTCGTCGACTCCGTCCAGACGATGTCCACATCCGACGTCGACGGCTCCCCGGGAGGGGTCACCCAGACCCGGGCGGTCACGGTGGCCCTCACCGGGCTCGCCAAGGACCGCGGGCTGCCGGTCGTGCTCGTGGGACATGTCACCAAGGACGGCAACATCGCGGGCCCGCGCGTGCTGGAGCATCTCGTCGACGTCGTGCTGTCGTTCGAGGGCGACCGGCACTCCACACTGCGGATGGTGCGCGGGGTCAAGAACCGCTTCGGCCCGGCCGACGAGGTGGGGTGCTTCGAGCTGCGCGACTCCGGGATCGTCGGCATGCCGGACCCGTCGGGGCTGTTCCTCGCCCGCTTCGGCGGGCCGCCGGTGCCGGGCACCGCGGTGACCGTCGTGATGGACGGCCGCCGCCCGCTGCCCGCGGAGCTGCAGGCCCTGGTCACCGGCAAGGACGTCCCGAGCCCGCGGCGCGCGGTCAGCGGCCTCGACAACGCCCGCGTCGCGATGCTGCTGGCCGTGCTGGAGAAGCGGGCCGGGGTCCGGCTGCACGACGCGGAGGTCTACGCGGCCACCGTCGGAGGGATGCGGGTCGTCGAACCCGCGGCCGACCTCGCGATGGCGCTGGCGATCACCTCGGCGCGCACCGACGTGGCGCTGCCGTCGGACGTGGTGGTGCTCGGCGAGATCGGGCTGGCCGGTGAGGTGCGGCGCGTCACCGGGCTGGACCGGCGCCTGGCCGAGGCGGCCCGCCTGGGCTTCACCCACGCACTCGTGCCGCCGGACCCCGGCCCGACCCCGCCCGGCATGAAGATCACGCAGGTGCACGACGTCGCGACCGTCGTGCGGACCCTCACGCCGCGTTAGGGGCTGCGCAGGAACGGCGCGGGCGCGCTGATCACGTCGTCCACCCGGGTCAGCACTCGGTACGCGCCCGCGGGCACCTCGACGCGCTCCTCGGCGCAGCCCGGCGTGGACGTGCGGCCCGCCCAGCGCACGGAGAAGGCCACCGGTTGGCCCGGGACCAGCGTGCGCAGGTCCACCGTCTGGGGGTTCACGCAGTCGTTGCTCGACCAGAGCCGGTCTTCGCCGTCACCGCTCCACACGACGATCTCCTGGCGGGCACCGTCCAGGTCGCGCACGCAGGGCTGGTCGGAGACGTTGACGACGACCAGGCGCAGGGTGGGCCGCTCGCCGACGCGGTGCTCGGCCTCGTCGATCTCGGCGCCCACGGAGATCATCTCGTTGGTGCACGGTACGGGCCCGGTCGGCGGCACCGGCACCGATTCCGGTACCGCGACCGGTGCGCGTGGGGTGTTGTCGGGGAGCACGATCTCGGAGGTCGTGGCGGGCAGCTCCGATGTGGACGGCGGGGGGGATTCCGACGCGACCGCCTCGACGCCGCCCGTCCCCGGAGCCTCGACGGGCACCGGGGACGGGTCGACCTGCTGGGGAGCGGAGACAGCGGCGCGGCCGGGCGCGGTGGACGCGGGTTCGGCGGGGGCGAGCGCGGCGGCCACGATCCAGGCGAGCGAGACGAGCACGGCCACCGTCGACAGGATCGCCACGAACCGCCGCCGCCAGTAGACGGCGGCGGGAAGCGGTCCGATCGGCTCCCACACGTCACGGAGCGTATCCGAGCCGTTACCAGCTGTTGCGGAGGTGGGGTGCGCGGCGCGTCGCGGCACGGTACCTGCCCCGGTCGTCCGAACCGGCGGCCCGGGCCGTGGCACGATCCCGTGTCGTGTCACTGCCCGACCGCGTCCTCGAGTGGTTCCGCGCCGAGGCCCGGGATCTCCCGTGGCGCCGTCCCGGCACCACCGCGTGGGGGGTCCTGGTCAGCGAGTTCATGCTGCAGCAGACGCCCGTGGCCCGGGTCGAGCCGGTCTGGGTCGCGTGGATGGCGCGCTGGCCCACCCCGTCCGCGCTCGCCGCGGCTCCCCGGGCCGAGGTGCTGCGGGCGTGGGGCAAGCTCGGCTATCCGCGCCGCGCGGTGCGGCTGCACGAGACCGCGGCCGCCATCGCCGGGTCGCACGACGACACCGTGCCCGCCGACGTGCACGTCCTGGAGTCGCTGCCCGGCATCGGTTCCTACACCGCCCGCGCCGTGGTCGCCTTCGGGTACGGGCTGCGGGCGCCCGTCGTCGACACCAACGTCCGACGGGTCGTGGCGCGGGCGGTGCACGGGGCCGGGGACGCCGGCCCGGCCCGCACCGCGACTGACCTCGCCGACGTCGACGCGCTCCTCCCGGCCGACGACGGCACGGCCGCGGAGACCTCCGCCGGGCTGATGGAGCTGGGCGCGGTGGTCTGCACCGCCCGCGCCCCGCGCTGCGGTGCCTGCCCGGCCCGGGAGGTGTGCGCGTGGCAGGCGGCCGGCCGGCCCGCCTACGCCGGACCCCGCCGCCCGGTGCAGGGTTTCGCGGGCACCGACCGGCAGGTCCGCGGGAAGCTGATGGACGTGCTGCGCGCGGCGGACGAGCCGGTGTCGCGGGGCGCGCTGGACGCGGTATGGGCCGACGCGGCGCAGCGGGACCGCTGCCTGCTGACCCTGCTGGAGGACGGCCTCGCCGAGCAGCACGCCGACGGCCGCTTCGCCCTGCCGGCTTGACGGACCTCCCGCGACGGGTGTCCCGCTCGTCGCATAGGTTCGGACGGATGTCCCACCCGTCGGGTGGGACCGCTCGGCGGGAGGGAGCCGCGCGTGGCCCAGACCGTGCGGTTCCGGCTCGATCCGGACGCCGTCGCCGCGCTCCGGGCGCTGCGGGCGCGGCTGCCCCGCCACCTTGCAGCGGCCGACGAGCCGGGCGTCACCGTCGCCGGCGCCGCGGCCGTGCCACCCGCCGCCCGCGACGCCCTCGCCGCCGAGGTACGGCTGCTGGCCCTGCCGTCGATCTGGCTCGCGACGCTCGGCACGGTCGCGGGCCGCCCGGACCAGCTGGTGCTGGCCGCCGTCGTCGACTCCGAGCTGCTCGCGGTGCACGCGGCCGTCCACGACGCGCTGGCCGGTCGGGCGCGGGCACCGGTGGCGGCCTATTTCCCCGGCGCCTGGCTCCCGCACTGCGTCATCGCCACCGAGCGCCCGGCGGAGGCGTTCGCGGCGCTGCACCCCGTGGAGCCGGTCCGGGCCCGGGTGGTCGGCGTCGAGGTGTCGGGCTGAGGGGTCGGGAGGCGCCGGGTCAGGAGCCCGGGACGCCCACGAAGGGCTCGACCGCGCGCCGGTAGGCGCCGGGCGCCGCGGCGTGCACCAGGTGACCGGTACCCGGGATGCGGACGTGCCGCCCGGCGGGCAGGCGCGCGGCCATGGCGGCCATCTGCCCGGGCGGCGCCACGCTCTGCTCGGCCTCCACGAGCAACGCCGGGCACCGGACGTCGTCGAGGAGTGCACCGAAGTCGCGTGCGGCCCACTCGGCCGCGATCTGCGTGGCGTGCTCGACCGAGGCGAGGAGGTGGTAGCCGTCGGCCCGCTCCTCGACGCACCCGGCCATGTACTCGCCGAACTCCGGGCGCGGCCACCCGAAGGTCGCGCGCACCTCGGCGAGCGACCCGAACACCGCGGGCAGCGCGCCGAACCAGGCGCGGGCGTCCGCGGCGCTGTGCCCGCGGAAGTCCACGCCCATGTCCTCGACGACCAGGGCCCGTACCAGCTCCGGATGCCGGGCGGCGAGCGCGATGCCGTGCAGCCCGCCCATCGAGTGCCCGATCACCGTCGCGCGCCCCAGTGCCTCCAGGGCCCCCGCGGCGTCGGTGACCATCCGCTCGACCGTCCACGGCCCGGCCGCCCCGGAGCCGCCGTGCCCGCGGGCGTCCAGGCCGACGACCCGTCCGTGCGTGGTGAGCCAGCGCGCCACCGCGCACCACGTGCTCGCGCGGCCCATCAGCCCGTGCAGCAGCAGGATCGGGGGGCCGTCGCCGCCGAACTCCACGACCGCGAGCTCGATGCCGTCATCGGCCCGCACCGTCCGTCGCACGCAAGCTAGCCTAACCCGCATGGCCGTCGTGAAGATCAACGCAATCGAGGTCCCCGAGGGTGCCGGCCCGGAGCTGGAACGCCGGTTCGCGGGGCGTCTGGGCGCGGTCGACAGCGCACCGGGGTTCATCTCCTACGAGCTGCTGCGCCCGGTCGCCGGGGAGACCCGCTACTTCGTGATGACGCACTGGGAGGACGACGAGTCGTTCCGGGCCTGGATGGCGGGCTCCGGGATGGCCGCGCACGCGGGCGAGCGGGCCAAGCCCGTCGGCACCGGATCGTCGGTGCTGGAGTTCGAGGTCGTCCAGCGATCCGTGGCGGGCTCCTGAACGAGCTCGACCCGGCCGCGCTCGATCGCGCCGCCGCCCTGATCCGGGACGCCGGGGCGCTGCTGATCTGCGCCGGAGCCGGGATGGGCGTCGACTCCGGCCTGCCCGACTTCCGCGGGCCGGAGGGCTTCTGGCGTGCCTACCCGCCCTACGCGGCGCTGGGGCTGCGGTTCGAGCAGATCGCCGACCCGGTGCACTTCGGCGACGACCCGCAGCTGGCCTGGGGTTTCTACGGCCACCGCCTCGCTCGCTACCGCGCCACGGTCCCGCACGTCGGGTTCGCGGTGCTGGGCCGCTGGGCGGCGGCGCGACCCACGCGCGTCTTCACGTCCAACGTGGACGGCCAGTTCCAGCGGGCCGGGCTGGCCGGGGTCGCTGAGTGCCACGGCTCGATCCATCACCTGCAGTGCACGGAGGACTGCGGGCAGCCGGTGTGGACCGCCGACGGGATCACCGTCGACGTCGACGAGGTGTCGATGCGCGCCAGCCCGCCGCTGCCGTCCTGCCCCGCCTGCGGGGCGCTCGCGCGGCCCAACATCCTGATGTTCGGCGACGTCGAGTGGTTGCCCGACCGCTCGTCGGTGCAGATGCGGGCCCACCGCGCATGGCTGCGGGAGCACCGTCCGGCGGGGATGGCCGCCGTCGAGATCGGGGCGGGCACGGCGATCCCGACGGTGCGTCGTGAGGCCGAGCTCGCCACGGCCGCGTCGGGCGCGCTGGTGCGCATCAACCCGCGCGAGCCCGACGTGCGCCACGGTCGCGGGATCGGGCTCGCGGCCGGAGCGGTCGCCACCCTGCTGGCGTTGGACGAGCGGCTCAGCTGAGAGCCGGCACGGCCACCGCGCCAGGGTAGGACCGGGCGGCCGTACCGGGAAGCGATCAGTCCGGGATGCCGGCCTGGCTCGCCACGACGACGCCGAACAGGTCGGAGATCGCCGCCAGGCTGCTGGCCTGCAGCGCCGCCGCCGCCACCGGTGTGCCGTCCGTTCCGGGGAGCGTCCGGGTGGCCGTGGCGCCCGCCACCACCGACGGGCTGTGGCCGAGGCTGAACGCGCCGCGCGCGGTGGAGTTGATGCACATGTGGGTCATGAACCCGGCCAGCACCAGGTTGCTGCCGGGGGCGAGCCGGTCGTTCAGGTCCGTGGCGGTGAACGCGTTCGGGAAGTTCTTGACGATCACCGCCTCGCCGTCGCGGGGTGCCACCCGGTCCACGATCGCCCCGATCTCGACGCGCACGTCGTAGGGCGATCCCTCACCGCCGTCGTGCTGGATGTGGATGATCGGGATGCCCGCCGAGCGGGCCCGGTCGAGCAGCGCGGCGGCCTCGTCGACCGCGGGCTGCACGTTCTCCAGCTCCATCACGCCGCGCGTGTAGGTGTTCTGCAGGTCGACCATGACCAGCGTCGAGGCGGCGAGGCTCGCCGGCTGCTCGGGCAGGCCGACCAGGTCGCGCAGCGTAGTGGGCTCGGACATAGTCGTCGTTCCTCTCGTCTGCGGGACACGGCGGGGCCGGACCAGTGTGGTCCGCCCCCGCCGCGGTGTCACACGCCGTTCAGCTCGGCCGACTCCTCGTCGGTGAGCAACCGGGAGCGGATCAGGAACCGGACGCCCTCCGGCGCCTCGACCGAGAACCCGCTGCCGCGGCCGGGCACCACGTCGACGGTGAGGTGGGTGTGGCGCCAGTACGCGAACTGGGACTCCGACATGTGGAACCCGATCGGCGCGTCGAGCCCGTCGACGACCAGGTCGCCGAGATGGACGTCGGATCCGCCGATCGTGAAGTCCCCGGCCGGGTAGCACATGGGTGAGCTGCCGTCGCAGCACCCGCCGGACTGGTGGAACATCAGCGGGCCGTGGATCTCCGTCAGCTTCACGAGGAGATCCGCAGCCGCCGGCGTGAGGACGACCCGCCGCGCCATCAGAAGAAGCCCTGGGCGTTCTGCGAGTAGCTGACCAGCATGTTCTTGGTGTTCTGGTAGTGGTCGAGCATCATCTTGTGGTTCTCCCGACCCACGCCGGACTGCTTGTAGCCGCCGAACGCCGCGTGCGCGGGGTAGGCGTGGTAGTTGTTCACCCATACCCGGCCCGCCTGGATGTCGCGCCCCGCGCGGTAGGCCACGTTGCCGTCGCGCGACCAGACCGCCGCGCCGAGGCCGTACAGCGTGTCGTTGGCGGTCGAGATGGCGTCGTCGTAGTCGGAGAACCGGGCCACCGACACGACCGGACCGAAGATCTCCTCCTGGAAGATCCGCATCGAGTTGTCGCCCTCGAAGACGGTCGGCTGCACGTAGTAGCCGCCGGACAGCGCCCCGCCAAGGTCGGCGCGCTCACCGCCGGTGAGCACCTTCGCGCCCTCCTGCCGGCCGATGTCGACGTAGGACAGGATCTTCTCGAGCTGGTCGTTGGACGCCTGGGCACCCATCATGGTGTCGGTGTCGAGCGGGTCGCCCTGCTTGATCTGCTCGGTGCGCTTCACCGCGTCCTGGAGAAAGTCCGTGTAGATGTCGCCCTGGACGAGCGCGCGCGACGGGCAGGTGCAGACCTCGCCCTGGTTGAGGGCGAACATCGCGAAGCCCTCGAGGCACTTGTCGTAGAAGCTGTCGTTGTGCGCCGCCACGTCGTTGAAGAAGACGTTGGGGCTCTTGCCGCCCAGCTCCAGCGTCACCGGGATCAGGTTCTCGCTCGCGTACTGCATGATCAGCCGGCCGGTGGTGGTCTCCCCGGTGAAGGCGATCTTGCGGATGCGCTTGTTGGCCGCCAGCGGTTTGCCGGCCTCCACGCCGAAGCCGTTGACGATGTTCAGCACGCCCGCCGGCAGCAGGTCCCCGACCAGCTCGTTGAGCACGTGGATCGACGCCGGGGTCTGCTCGGCGGGCTTGAGGACGACGCAGTTGCCCGCGGCCAGTGCGGGGGCGAGCTTCCAGATCGCCATGAGGATCGGGAAGTTCCACGGGATGATCTGCCCGACGACGCCGAGCGGCTCGTGGAAGTGGTAGGCGATCGTGTCCTTGTCGATCTCGGAGATGCCGCCTTCCTGCGCGCGGATCGCGCCGGCGAAGTACCGCAGGTGGTCGATCGCGAGCGGGATGTCGGCGGCCAGGGTCTCGCGGCAGGCCTTGCCGTTCTCCCAGCTCTCCGCGATGGCGATCATCTCGAGGTTGGCCTCGATGCGATCGGCCATCTTGTTCAGGATGTTGGCGCGCTCGGTGACCGAGGTCCTGCCCCACGCGTCGGCGGCCCCCCACGCGGCGTCGAGCGCGAGCTCGACGTCCTCCGCGGTGCTGCGCGCGACCTCGCAGAAGTTCTCACCGGTCTGGGGCGTGGGGTTCTCGAAGTACTGGCCCCTGACCGGGGCCGAGTACTCCCCGCCGATGAAGTTCTCGTAGCGGGGCTTGAAGCTGACGACACTGCCGGGCTGACCCGGAGCCGCGTACGTGGCCATCTGTGGTCCTTCCACATCGTCTTCGGACAGGTGATGTCGGACACTAGGAAGGTGGGGGTTGCAGACGGGTTGCACGCACATGCGGTGCGTCTAACCTGTCCATACCGCCAGTGCGATTTCAAGTCAGGTTTGCCTGCACTGACTTGATGGCGGACGATGGAGGCCGTGCCGGCCGACGACGAGCTGCGGCGCGCCCGCATCCTCGCGCGGGCGCGGGAGGACGTGCTGTCCGGTGACCGGCCTGCGGCCACACCGCGCGAGATCGTCTCGGAGTCGTGGCGGCGCTCGCTCGCGGCGCGTGTCGACCCGGAGCGAGGCGACCCGCCGCACGTCTACTCCCCGTCGGAGATCGGCGGCATCAGGGGTCGCCACCCGCTGGCGGGAGTGATCCCGGTCCTGCGGGAGACGTTGGTGGCCATCGCCGACGAGGCGATGCACATGATGATCGTGACCGACGCACAGGGGCACATCCTGTGGCGCGAGGGCCAGCGCGACGTACTGCGCCGGGCCGAGGGTGTCGGGCTGGTGGAGGGCACTCGTTGGACCGAGGACAGCATCGGCACCAACGCCATGGGCACCGCGCTCGCCGCCGACCGGGCTGTACAGATCCACTCCGCCGAGCACCTCGTCCGGACCTACCACAGCTGGACGTGCGCGGCCAGCCCGATACACGACCCCGACTCCGGCGAGGTGATCGGCGCCGTCGACGTCACCGGGCCGGTGCGGACGTTCCACCCCACGACGCTCGCGCTCGTCGTCGCCGCGGCCCGGCTGGCCGAGAGCCACCTCGGCGCGCAGCTGGCCGTGCGCAACGAGCGGCTGCTGGCGCGCAACCTGACCCACCTCATCGGTCTGCGCGACGAGCCCGGTGCCCTGCTCACCCCGACGGGGCGGGTGCTCGCCGCCAATCCACCGAACTGGCTGCCCTCGAGGGTCGAGCTGCCCGACGTCGGCGACCGGGTGGCGCTGGGCGACGGCGGCGAGGGCGTGCTGGAGCAGCTGGCCGAGGGATGGCTGATGCGGCTGCACCGCACCGGGTCCCCGCCGCGTCCGGTGCTGTCGCTGCCCTTTCTCGGGACCACCCGCGCGATCGCCTGCCTCGACGGTGGGCCCGTGCGACTGACGCTGCGTCACGCCGAGGTGCTCACCCTGCTCGCCCTGAGACGCGACGGTCTCACCGCCGACGAGCTCGCCGCCGCGCTGCACGGAGACGCGGGCAAGGCCGTCACGGTCCGGGCGGAGATGCACCGCCTGCGGGTCGCACTCGGGGCGGGGATGCTGCGCACGCAGCCCTACCGACTGCGGGCCCGCGTCGACGCCGACTTCGTGTCGGTCCGCGCCGCGCTGGCCGCGGGGCACGTCCGCGACGCCGCCCGCGCCTACCGCGGCCCGCTGCTGCCCCGCTCGGAGGCACCCGGTGTCCGGGAGGAGCGCGAGCTGCTCGCCGCGGCACTGCGCCGCGCGGTGCTCGACAGCCGCGACGTCGAAGCGATGTGGGCGCTGGCCGGGACCGCCGACGGCGCCGACGACCCGGAGCTCTCCCAGCGCCTCCTGCGCGCGCTCCCGGCCTGCGACCCCCGCCGTCCCGTCCTCACCGCACGCCTCACGATCACCGCGCCCTGACCCCGCGGCCGTCCCGGAGTCCCGACTCGCGCGCACGCAGCCCCCGACTCGCGCGCACGCAAGGTGACCGCCGGCCATCTCGTCGGGCTCGATGCCGAGGCGCTCGCGGGCGACGCGGCGCTGGAACCCGACCGGGAAGAAGCGGTCCTCGCGGGGTGGCGAGCACGCGGATGGGGGCCGCGGGCCACCCGTCGGCGGGCCAGGCGTCCACGAGGACCCCTTCCTCCTGCGCGAAGGGGCGCGCGAACGCCTGCGCCGCCACCTCCGGCGGCACGTCGTGGAACATCGTCTCCCGCTGGTCGGGATCCGCTGCGAGGTCCCGGCCGTCCCGCGCGGCGGCGTCGGTGATCGCCGCCTCGAATCCGGTGGTCTCCCACCACTCGCCCGCCGTCTCGCCCGGCATCGGGATCATCGCGTTGACCAGTACCAGCCCGACGGCCTCCAGCGACCGGCAGGCCGGCGGGGCGCTGAACCCGCCCAGGGAATGGCCCACGACGACCACGCCGCGGCGCCCGTCCGCTGCGGCGACCACCGCGTCGACGTAGTCGGTGAGGCGGGCGGAGGGGTCGGCCGCCGGCAGGTCGACGGCGGTCGCCCGATGACCGCGACGCCCGAAGGTTGCGCCACCTGCGCCGGGGACCAGCACGAACTCGTTGGCTGCGGACGCGTGGGCGACCCGCGTCATCGATCGCATGCTACTAAATTAGAAGTAACTAGTCCTGATAAGCAAGCTACTGTTGCGGGCATGCGGAGCTACGACGATCCCTGCGGCGTCGCGCGAGCGCTGGACGCCGTCGGTGAGCGCTGGTGCTTGCTGGTGGTGCGCGACCTGCTGCTCGGGCCGAAGCGCTTCACCGATCTCGCCGCCGGGCTGCCGGGGATGAGCCAGAACGTCCTCGTGCAGCGGTTGCGCGACCTGGAGGGCCGCGGCCTCGTGCACCGCCGGGTCCTCGGACCGCCGTCCGGGGCCCGGGTCTACGAGCTCACCGGTGCCGGGTACGAGCTGGAGGACGTGCTGGTCGCGCTGGCCCGCTGGGGCAGCCGGGCCCCGCTCGTGCCGCGCGCCGCGCTCACCGCCGACGCGCTCGCCCTCGCCCTGAGCACCACCTTCGACGTCGCGGCGGCCGGCGACCTGCGGGCCACGGTGGCCCTGCATCTGGGCGCGGACCGGCTGGTAGCCGAGGTCGCCGGGGGACGCTTCCGGATCTCCCGACGCGAGACCTCCGACCCCGATGCCGTGCTCACCGTCGACGCCGGCACGCTGCAGGGGATCGTGTTCGGCGGAGCGGAGCTGCCCGCCGCGGCCGTACGCGGCGACCGGAGACTGGCGGAGCGCTTCGTGCGGCTCTTCCCGCGCCCCCGACCGCGCGCGGTGTCAGCGGGCGGGTGAGCCCGGGTGCTCGTCGAGCTGGTCGGGGATGCCGTCGTCGTCGCTGTCGAGCAGCAGCGGATCGGGTATCCCGGCCCGCACGGCCTCCAGCTGCGCGGCCAGCGCGATGCCGGCGAGCAGGGCGATGCCGGTGAGGTTGGCCCAGATCAGCAGGGCCATGACGGCGGTGAGCGGGCCGTAGGTCTCGTCGAACCCGGCCGCGGCCACGACGTAGAGGGCGAGCAGCCCGGACCCGGCGAGCCAGGCGAGCACGGTCACGCTCGCCCCGACCGCGAGCCAGCTCAGCTTCGGCTGGCGCCGCCGCGGGGCGAAGCGGAACAGCATCGTGACGGCGACGACGAGGGCGGCGAGGCCGATCGGCCAGCGCACGACGTCCCAGACGGTCTCGGCGGCGTCGCCCCAGTCGTACACCTCCTCCAGAGCCTCCCCGAACGGCTCGCCGGCCACGATCAGCAGCAGCCCGACGGCCATCGCGACGCCTGCGGAGGCCGTCAGCAGCGCGGCGCGCCCGTACTTGCGCAGGACCGGGCGGTCGCGCTTGGTGCCGTAGATCCGGTTGATGCCGCGCTCGAGCTGCGCGAACGCCGACGTGGCGGCCAGGAAGGCGGTGACCAATCCGAGCACCAGCACGACCTCGCCACGCTCGCTGCCCTCCTCGTCGGCGTCGATCACGTCGGCGAGCAACGCGTCGCTGCTGCCGGGTGAGATCGCCACGACGGTGCGCGCCACGACCTCGGCGATCGACTCGGCGCCGAGCGAGGTGGCCAACCCCGCCCCGGCGATGACGAGCGGCACGGCGGCGAGCGCGAGCTGCAGGCCGAAGGCCCGCGCGTGGCTGAACCCGTCGCCGTAGCGGAACCGGACGAAGGCGGTGGCGAACAGGGGCCCGAGATGGATGCGGCGAACCGTGTGCCAGGCGTCGTCGGCGGAGAGCTCCTCGCCCGACATCAGTTCCGTCTCCGGGACGGCCCGCACCGAGCTCACGGGAAGGAATGTAGCCGCACGGGGCCCTGAGAGCCCGACTCGCGCGCACGCAGGGCCCGACTCGCGGGGTGGGATACGGCGAACGGCCCGCCGGGACCGGGGTCCGGGCGGGCCGTTCGGGTCGTGCCTGGGCGTGGTTACTCGTCGCCCGACTTCGCCAGGTCGACCGGCGGGGAGTCGGGGACCGTGACGGGCTTGGGCTCACCGCGGAAGGTGAACACGGCCTTGTCGTCGGCGTTCCTGGACTCGGCCGCGTCCGGGTCGATCCCCTCGACGTCGACGACCACGATCTGGCCGGACTCGATCTCCCCGAACAGGATCTTCTCGGAGAGCTGGTCCTCGATCTCGCGCTGGATGGTGCGGCGCAGCGGCCGCGCTCCCAGCACCGGGTCCCACCCGCGGCGGGCCAGCAGGCCCTTCGCGGCTGGGGTGAGCTCGATGGCCATGTCCTTGTTGGCCAGCGCAGCCTCCACGCGGGTGATCATCAGGTCCACCATCGTGACGATCTGCTCCTGGGTGAGCTGGTGGAACACCACGACGTCGTCGATGCGGTTGAGGAACTCCGGGCGGAAGTGCTTCTTCAGCTCGTCGTTGACCTTGTTCTTCATCCGCTCGTAGTTCGACTGCTCGTCGTTGCCCTGGGCGAACCCGAGACCGACCGCCTTCGAGATGTCCTGGGTGCCCAGGTTCGAGGTGAAGATGATGACGGTGTTCTTGAAGTCCACCGTGCGGCCCTGGCCGTCGGTGAGGCGACCGTCCTCCAGCACCTGCAGGAGCGTGTTGTAGATCTCCTGGTGCGCCTTCTCGATCTCGTCGAACAGCACCACCGAGAACGGCTTGCGACGCACCTTCTCCGTGAGCTGGCCGCCCTCCTCGTAGCCCACGTACCCGGGAGGGGCACCGAACAGCCGCGAGGCGGTGTAGCGGTCGTGGAACTCGCCCATGTCGATCTGGATGAGCGCGTCGTCCTCGCCGAACAGGAAGTTGGCGAGCGCCTTGGACAGCTCCGTCTTCCCGACGCCGGACGGGCCGGCGAAGATGAACGAGCCGGACGGGCGCTTGGGGTCCTTCAGGCCGGCACGCGTGCGGCGGATCGCCTTCGCGACCGACTTGACGGCCTCCTCCTGCCCGATGATCCGCTTGTGGAGCTCGTCCTCCATCTTGAGCAGACGGGTCGTCTCCTCCTCGGTCAGCTTGAAGACCGGGATACCCGTCCAGTTCGCCAGGACCTCGGCGATCTGCTCCTCGTCGACCTCGGCGACGACGTCGAGGTCGCCGGACTTCCACTGCTTCTCCCGCTCGCCCTTCTGGCTGAGCAGTGTCTTCTCCGAGTCGCGCAGGTGCGCGGCCCGCTCGAAGTCCTGCGCGTCGATCGCGGACTCCTTGTCCCGACGCACGTTCGCGATCTTCTCGTCGAACTCGCGCAGGTCCGGCGGCGCGGTCATCCGGCGGATGCGCATCCGGGCGCCGGCCTCGTCGATCAGGTCGATCGCCTTGTCCGGGAGGTACCGGTCGGAGATGTAGCGGTCGGCCAGCGTGGCCGCCGCGACCAGCGCGTTGTCGGTGATGGTGACCCGGTGGTGCGACTCGTACCGGTCGCGCAGGCCCTTGAGGATCTCGATCGAGTGCGTGACCGTCGGCTCGCCCACCTGGATCGGCTGGAAGCGGCGCTCCAGCGCCGGGTCCTTCTCGACGTACTTGCGGTACTCGTCGAGCGTGGTGGCGCCGACGGTCTGCAGCTCGCCACGGGCCAGCATCGGCTTGAGGATGCTGGCGGCGTCGATCGCGCCCTCGGCGGCACCCGCACCCACCAGGGTGTGGATCTCGTCGATGAACAGGATGATGTCGCCGCGCGTGCGGATCTCCTTGAGCACCTTCTTGAGACGCTCCTCGAAGTCACCGCGGTAGCGGGACCCGGCGACCAGCGAACCCAGGTCGAGCGTGTAGAGCTGCTTGTCCTTGAGCGTCTCGGGCACCTCGCCCTTGACGATGTCCTGGGCCAGGCCCTCGACCACGGCGGTCTTGCCGACGCCGGGCTCGCCGATCAGGACGGGGTTGTTCTTGGTCCTCCGGGAGAGGACCTGCATGACCCGCTCGATCTCCTTCTCCCGGCCGATGACCGGGTCCAGCTTGCCCTCGCGGGCCTGCTGGGTGAGGTTGCGACCGAATTGGTCGAGCACCAGCGACGAGCTGGGGGTGCCCTCGCCGCGGCCACCGGAGGTGCCCTCGGCGGGCTCCTTGCCCTGGTAGCCCGACAGCAGCTGCAGGACCTGCTGGCGGACGCGGTTGAGATCCGCCCCCAGCTTGACCAGCACCTGCGCCGCGACGCCCTCGCCCTCGCGGATCAGGCCGAGCAGGATGTGCTCGGTGCCGATGTAGTTGTGACCGAGCTGGAGCGCCTCGCGGAGGGACAGCTCCAGCACCTTCTTGGCCCGCGGCGTGAACGGGATGTGCCCGCTCGGTGCCTGCTGGCCCTGGCCGATGATCTCCTCGACCTGCTGTCGGACGCCCTCCAGGGCGATCCCGAGGGACTCCAGGGCCTTCGCGGCCACGCCCTCGCCCTCGTGGATGAGGCCGAGGAGGATGTGCTCGGTGCCGATGTAGTTGTGGTTGAGCATCCGGGCCTCTTCTTGGGCCAGGACGACAACACGCCTTGCTCGGTCGGTGAACCTCTCGAACATTCGCTCTCCTCGCCTACTGCGCCATGCTGCGCCGTGCTGACGCGCGCGCCTGCGCCCAGTACCGCCTACGCCTGCCCGTACCACTGTATCGGGCGTTCGGGGGTGGGCGCCTGTAGTGCGCGCCGAGCGCACACGGCCGTGACCGCGCGTCAGGTCATTCAACGCGCCGCGGGGCCGGGTGATTCCGCCCGGCAACGGGGATGGGCAGGCCCGCGGAACAGGGAAGGGCTAGTGCTCCCTGTGGTAGGTCTCCAGCACCTCGGAGGGGATCCGACCGCGGTCGGAGACCTTCATGCCCCGCTTGCGGGCCCACTCGCGGATCGCCTGGTTCTGCTCGCGGTCGATCGCGGGGCGTCGAGCCGCGCCGGCACCCGATGCGCCGCGGCGGCGTCCGGTCGTGGTGCGTCGGGCGGCGGCGACGAACTCGGCGAGCGCGTCGCGCAGCGTTCCGGCGTTCTTCTCCGACAGGTCGATCTCGTAGTTCTTGCCGTCGAGGCCGAACTCCACGGTCTCGTCGGCTTCCGCTCCGTCCAGGTCGTCGACGAGCCGGATCTCCCGAATCTGTGCCACTGCGGCAGCCTCCACACCATTGTTGCCCCGAGTACGGCTGACACCGTCCATGGACAACATATATCTGTGGCTACTCGGAACGTACCAGCGGGTACAGGATCGTCTCGCGGATTCCCAACCCGGTCAGCGTCATCAGCAACCGGTCCACGCCCATTCCCATCCCGCCGGTGGGTGGCATTCCGTACTCGAGCGCGCGGATGAAGTCCTCGTCGAGCTGCATGGCGTCCGGATCGCCGGCCGCGGCCAGCAGGGACTGGGCGGTGAGGCGCTCGCGCTGGACGACCGGATCGACGAGCTCCGAGTAGCCGACGGCCACCTCGGTGCCGAACACGAACAGGTCCCAGGCCTCGGCCAGACGCGGGTCGGAGCGGTGCTGGCGGGCCAGGGGCCGGACCTCGACGGGGTAGTCCCGAACGAACGTCGGCTCGATCAGGGTGTGCTCGACGAGCTTCTCGAACAGCTCCAGGGTGATCTCCCCGGCGCCCCAGGAATCCTTGAGCTCGACGGAGTGGGTCGCCGCGATCGTGCGCAGTTCCTCGGTCGAGGTGTCCGGCGTCACATTCGTTCCGACCGTTTCGGACAATGCACCGTGCAAGGTGACCGAACGCCACTCGCCGCCGAGATCGTGTTCCGAGCCGTCGGCGTGTCGCACGATCGGGGAGCCGAACACGGTACGTGCACACTCGACCACGAGTTGCTGGGTCAGATCGGCGATCTCGTCGTAGGTGGCGTAGGCCTGGTACGCCTCCAGCATGGTGAACTCGGGCGAATGCGTGGAGTCGATACCCTCGTTGCGCATCACCCGATTGATCTCGAAGACGCGCTCCACCCCGCCGACGACGCAGCGCTTGAGGAACAGTTCCAGCGCGATGCGCAGGTAGAGATCCTGGCCGCCGAGCGCGTTCGCGTGGGTGACGAACGGGCGCGCCGTGGCGCCGCCGTGCAGCGTCTGCAGGATCGGCGTCTCGACCTCGACGAAGGACTGCTCGTGCAGCACCGACCGCAGCGTCCGCACGACCTCGGAGCGGGTACGGACCATCTCGCGGGCCTGCGGGCGCACGATGAGGTCGACGTAGCGTTGCCGGACGCGGGTCTCCTCGGACAGCTCGTGGTGGGCCACCGGCAGCGGGCGCACCGCCTTGGACGCCATCGACCAGCGGTCGGCCATCACCGACAGCTCGCCGCGCCGCGAGGTGGCGACCTCACCGTGCACCGCGACGTGGTCGCCGAGGTCGACGCCCGTCTTCCAGGCGGCGAGGGCCTCCTCCCCGACGGCCGCGAGGCTGAGCATCGCCTGGAGTTCCGTGCCGTCGCCCTCGCGCAGGGTGGCGAAGCACAGCTTGCCGGTGTTGCGCATGAAGATCACTCGACCGGCGACGCTCACGACCTCACCGGTGGCGCTGTCCGGGGGGAGATCGGGGTGCCGGTCGCGGACCTGACGCAGGCTCGCGGTGCGCTCGACGGCCACGGGGTAGGGCTCGATGCCCTTGTCGAGCATGTCGGCCCGCTTCGCGCGGCGCACGCGCATCTGCTCGGGCAGCTCGGACTCGGGCGGTTCGGTACTCACACACCGAGGGTAGTGAGGCCCGCATGCCGGTTTCGCGGTGCCCCGGGCCGCGCGGACCGGCGGCGCAGCGCAGGCCGGGTGGCGTGCCGCAGGCCGGGTGGGGCGCCGCGGGCCGGGTGGCCTGCCGCAGGCAGGGCGGGCGCCGCGGGCCGGGTGGGGCGCCGCGGGCCGGGTGGCCTGCCGCAGGCAGGGCGGGCGCCGCGGGCCGGGTGGGGCGCCGCGGGCCGGGTGGCGACGGAACGTGCACACGGGGCGCCGGTGTCGAGACGCCGGTGGCGCCGGTGGGTGGCCACATCGCCGGTGCGGCGGCCGCGCCGGTGGCCACATCGCCGGCGCGGTGCGTCGGCGAACGCGCGTTTCGCCACCCGTACGGTCGGGGGTGGACGACGAACGCTCCCGCCGGTCCCTGAGCTTCGGCTCGGTCGCCGCCGCGTACGCCGCGCACCGGCCCGGCTACCCGCTCGCGGCCGTGGCCTGGGCGCTGGAACCGCTGACCGGCCGCGCGGCACCCCAGCTGCTCGATCTCGCCGCCGGCACCGGGAAGCTCACGGCAGCCCTGCTGACGCGGCGCGGCGGGTCCGTCACCGCCGTGGACCCGGACCGGGCGATGCTCGCGGAGCTGCGCGCCCGGCACCCGACCGTCCGGGCGGTGGAGGGGCGGGCCGAAGCCATCCCGCTGCCGGACGCCTCGGTCGACGCCGTGCTGGTCGGCCAGGCGTGGCACTGGTTCGACACCGGGCGAGCGGAGGCGGAGATCGTTCGGGTGCTGCGTCCGGGCGGGGTGCTGGCGGTCGTGCGCAACGACGAGGACCCCGACGCCCGACTGATGAACGAGTTCCTCGACTTCGACGTCCTCTCCGCCCGAGAGGGCGGACACGACCACGGTCTGACCCCGCCGTCGCACGAGGTGCTCGGCCCGGTCGAGCAGCGACGTTTCGCGAACCCGCACCGGACCGACATCGACTCCACGGTCGCCCGGGTCGGGACGTTCTCCTGGATGCTCGCCGCGCGACCCGCTGAGCGCGCCGCGTTCGAGCGCCGCCTCCGGGCCTACCTCGCGAGCCGCTCGGAGACCTCGGGCGCCTTCACGCTCCCGCTGGTGACGACGGTGCTGCGGGCGTTGCGCAGGTAGGTCAGGCGCAGGCCGATCAGCGTCAGGTCCGGCACGTAGGAGGTGATCGTGTCCGACACCCCGGTCATCAGGGGGGCGAGGCCGCCGGTGCCCAGCACCGTGACCGGTCCGGCCTTGGGTCCCAGCTCGGCCAGAATCCGGCGCACCAGTCCGTCGACCTGACCGGCGAACCCGTAGAGCACTCCGGACTGCAGGCACTCCACCGTGTTCTTGCCGATCACCGAACGAGGCGCCGCCAGCTCGACGGAGCGCAGGGCGGCGGCCCGCTGGGCCAGCGCGTCCATGGAGATCTCGATGCCCGGCGCCAGCGCCCCGCCCAGGAACTCGCCCTTCGCGGAGACGACGTCGATGTTGGTGGAGGTCCCGAAGTCGACGACCACGCACGCCGTGCCGAACAGGTGGTGGGCGGCGAGGGTGTTCATGACGCGGTCCGCGCCGACCTCGCGCGGGTTGTCGACGAGCAGCGGCACGCCCGTGCGCACCCCGGGGCCGACGACGACGGCCGGGTCGCCGCGCCGGGAGATCAGCAGCCGCATCTCGCGCAGCAGGCTGGGCACGGTCGACAGCGCCGCCACGCCCGTGACCTCACCCGCGTACCGGCCGAGCAGCCCGCCCACCGCCACCTCCAGCTCGTCGGCGGTCATCCGCGGGTCGGTGCGCATCCGCCAGTCGCGCACCAGCGCGGGGTGTTCCTCGACGGGCGCGTCGGGGTAGAGGCCCAGCGCGATCTGGGTGTTGCCGACGTCGACGCAGAGCAGCACCGCGGCTACGCCGCCCCGGACAGCAGCCCGGAGCCCGCCGGCGCGTGGGCCGGGTCGGACCCGAGATCGACGATCCGGTTGGCGTCGTCGACGAACACCACCCGGGGTGCGTACGCGGCGACCTCGGCCTCGTCGAGCTGTCCGTAGGCGATGAGGATGACCAGGTCGCCGGGGTGTACGAGATGGGCGGCGGCCCCGTTGATGCCGATGACGCCGCTGCCGCGCGCGCCGGGGATCACGTAGGTCTCCAGCCGGGCCCCGTTGGTGACGTCGACGATCGCCACCTGCTCGCCCTCGCGCAGGTCGGCGGCGTCCATCAGGTCGCGGTCGACGGTGACCGAGCCGACGTAGTGCAGGTCGGCCTGCGTCACGGTCGCACGGTGGATCTTGGACGTCATCATCGTGCGGAGCATCGTGGTTCCTCCTACAGCCGGACGGCGATGTTGTCGATCAGGCGGGTACGGCCCAGGCGGGCCGCGACGAGCAGCCGCGCCGGGCCCGCCTGCGGGTCGGGCCGCAGGTCGGGGTCGCGCAGCTCCAGGTAGTCGACCTCCAGCGCGGGCTCCAGCGCGAGCACCGCACGCGCGGCGTCGAGCACCACTTCGGGACCGTGGGCCGACACCGACGAGCCCGCCCGCAGCGCCTTCTGCAGGACGGCGGCCCGGGGGCGGTCCTCGGCGGAGAGGTAGGCGTTGCGGCTGGACAGGGCCAGGCCGTCGGGCTCGCGGACGGTGGGGACGCCGACGACGTCGACCGGGAAGTCCAGGTCGCGGGCCATCTTCCTGATCAGGACGAGCTGCTGGTAGTCCTTCTCGCCGAAGTACGCGACGTCCGGGGTGACCGCGTGGAACAGCTTCGCGACGACGGTCAGCACGCCCGCGAAGTGGCCGGGCCGGACCGCTCCCTCCAGCTCCGCGCCCAGCGGCCCGGGAGCGACGGTGGTGTCGGCGCCCGAGGGGTACATGTCCTCGACGCCGGGGTTGAGGACCAGTTCGACGCCCTCGGCCCGGCAGAGGTCCAGGTCGGCCTCCAGCGGACGCGGGTAGCGCTCCAGGTCCTCGCCCGCGCCGAACTGCAGCGGGTTCACGAAGATCGAGACGACGGTGACCGCCGCACCCTTGGCCAGCCGCGCGTGTCGGATCAGCTCCCGGTGGCCCTCGTGCAGCGCGCCCATCGTGGGAACCAACACGATCCGGCGACCGGCCCCGCGCAGCGTGCGGGTGACAGCGTGAACGTCCGCGGGCGAGCGGTGCACGGTCAGCCGTCCCGGGGCGTAGCGGGTCGTCACGGGTCCTCCGTCAGGATGCGCAGGACGTCCTGCGCGGCGTGGTCGGGGAGCAGCCCGGCGGACCGTGCGCGGTGCGCCGTGCGGGCGGCCAGGGCGCGGTAGGTCCGCGCGAGACCGGGATCGGCGGTGTCGAGCTCGCGCAGGTGGGTGCGCACGGTGCCGGTGTCGCCGCGGGCCACCGGGCCGGTGAGCGCGCGGTCACCGAGGCGCAGGGCGTTGTCCAGCGCGGCCGAGAGCAGCGGGGCGATGAGCCGCTCGGCGGGGCGAATGCCGGCGCGGTCGAGCAGGTCGGCGCAGTCGCGCACGAGCGTGACCAGGTGGTTCGCGCCGTGGGCCAGCGCGGCGTGGTAGAGCGGGCGGACCTCCTCGGGCACCCGCACCGGCTCCGCGCCGAGCTCCACGACGAGTGCCTCGCCGACGCTCCAACCGACCTCGTCGCCGTCCGTGGCGGTCACCCCGACGCTCGCCCCGGCCAGGCGGGCGACGTCCTCGGATCGTCCGGCGAAGGTCAGCACGGGGTGCAGGGCCAGCGGCAGCACCCCGTGCTCGACGGCGGCCGCGAGCACGCCGGTCCCGTGCGCACCGGAGGTGTGCACGACGATCTGGCCGGGCCGGAAGCACCCGGCCGCGGCGAGGCCGCGGACCAGACCGGGCAGCACGTCGTCAGGGACCGCGAGCAGGGCGAGATCGGCCCCGGCGACGACGTCGTCGGGGGATTTGAGCGGTACGCCGGGCAGCAGTGCCTCGGCCCGGTTCACCGATTCCCGCGACACCCCGGAGGTGGCGACGACCTGGTGGCCCACCCTGGTCAGCGCCGCGCCCAGCACGGCGCCCACCCGCCCGGCGGAGACCACTCCGACGGCGAGCCGCGCAGGACGGCCGGCTGGCATGCCCACTCCTTCACCCGTTCCAGTCCCCGCAGGGGTACCGGACATCGGCCCGCCCTCGTCGGCGGCGCGAGCACAGGCTAGGGCCAGCCCGGTCCCGCCGACGAGCAGCCGTGACGGGCTTCACCGGGACGTGCGCCGCGCCGGGGGCCCGACTCGCGCGCACGCAGGCCCCGACTCGCGCGCACGCAGGCCCCGACTCGCGCGCACGCAGGCCCCGACTCGCGCGCACGCAGGCCCCGACTCGCGGGTGGGTGCGCGCGAGTCGGGGTATGCGTGCGGCTGTGTCGCGGTCTCCGTGCGACCGGGCCCGATCAGTCGTCGCGGTCGCCGCGGATGAAGGCCTCCACCGCGTCACGGGCGACGTCGTCGCCGAACTGCTCGGGCGGGGACTTCATGAAGTAGCTGCTGGCCGAGCGGATCGGGCCGCCCACACCCCGGTCGAGCGCGATCTTCGCGGCCCGCACGGCGTCGATGATGATGCCCGCGGAGTTGGGGGAGTCCCAGACCTCGAGCTTGTACTCCAGGCTCAGCGGCACGTCGCCGAACGCGCGGCCCTCGAGGCGGACGTAGGCCCACTTGCGGTCGTCGAGCCACGCCACGTAGTCGGACGGTCCGATGTGGACGTTGTCGCGGCCCATGTCGCGGTCGACCTGCGATGTGACCGACTGCGTCTTGGAGACCTTCTTGCTCTCCAGCCGCTCCAGCTCCTTCATGTTCAGGAAGTCCATGTTCCCGCCCACGTTGAGCTGCATGGTGCGGTCGAGCTGCACCCCGCGGTCCTCGAACAGCTTCGCCAGCACCCGGTGGGTGATGGTGGCGCCGACCTGGCTCTTGATGTCGTCGCCGACGATCGGCACGCCCGCGGCGCGGAACTTCTCGGCCCACACCGGATCGGAGGCGATGAACACCGGCAGCGCGTTGACGAACGCCACGCCCGCGTCGATCGCGCACTGGGCGTAGAACCGGTCCGCGTCCTCGCTGCCGACGGGGAGGTAGGAGACGAGCACGTCGACGCGGGCCTCGCGCAGCGCCGCGACGACGTCGACGGCGGGCTCGTCGGACTCGGTGATCGTCTCGCGGTAGAAGCGACCGAGACCGTCGAGCGTGTGGCCGCGCTGCACCGGTACGTTGAGCGGCGGCACGTCAGCGATCTTGATGGTGTTGTTCTCGCTGGCGCTGATGGCCTCGGACAGGTCGCGGCCGACCTTCTTGGCGTCGACGTCGAACGCGGCGACGAACTCGACGTCGCGGACGTGGTACCCGCCGAAGTCGACGTGCATCAGACCGGGGACCCGCTGGGCGGGGTCGGCATCCGCGTAGTACTGCACGCCCTGGACGAGCGACGCCGCACAGTTGCCGACGCCCACGATGGCCACACGAACCTGACTCATGGCCGGCTCCCTTTCATTCACTGTTGTCCCTGGGGGCACTGCTGGTTCCGGGGGCGTCGCGAAGCTCGGCCCGTTCGCTCTCGATCAGTTCGTTCAGCCATCGGACCTCGCGCTCACACCCGTCGAGGCCCAGCTGATGCAGCTGGGCGGTGTACCGGTCGATCTGCTCGCTCGCCCGGGAGAGCGCGGCCCGCAGACCCTCCCTGCGTTCCTCCACCGCCCGCCGTCGGCCCTCCAGGATCCGCATCCTGGTCTCGGCGGGTGTGCGGGAGAAGAACGCCAGGTGCACACCGAAGCCCTCGTCGTCGAAGGCATGCGGACCGGAGTCGGCGAGCATCTCCGCGAACCGCTCCTTGCCCTCTGCGGTGATGCGGTACACCCGCTTCGCCCGCCGGGACCACGTGCCGGACTCCGGCTGCGGCTCGGCGTCCTCGACGATGAGGCCGGCGCGGGTGAGCCTGCGCAGCGCCGGGTAGAGCGAGCCGTAGGAGAACAGCCGGAAGCCTCCGAGCCGGACGCCGAGCTGCTTGCGCAGCTCGTAGCCGTGGACGGGTGCCTCGTGGAGGAGCCCGAGGATCGCCAGCTCCAGCATCGTCGACTCCCTCCGCTCCGGGCCCTGCGACCCAGCATATCGAACCGATACATCACGTCGACCGATCGAGACGGGGGTCACCGGCCGGTGCGGGGCCGTCGACGCGATCACCGGGCGTTCCCGACACGCCGTCGGGCACGCCGCGTACCCTGACCGGGTGCGCACCCAGCGACAGGTGGTCGACTACGCGTTGCAGCGCCGGGCGCTGCTCGCCGACGTCGCGTCCGGTCGGGTCGGGGTGGCCTCCGTGTGCGATGCGGGCCCCTACCTGCTCCGGGCCGCCCGCTTCCACGGCCAGCCCGGCGAGCAGACGTGCCCGGTGTGTCGCAAGGAGCACCTGACGAACGTCTCCTGGATCTTCGGGGACTCGCTGAAGCACGCCTCGGGCTCGGCCCGCAATCCCGCCGAGCTCGACGAGCTCGCCGAACGGCACGACGACTTCTCCGTGTACGTGGTCGAGGTGTGCCGCTCGTGCAGCTGGAACCACCTCGTGCTGTCCTACGTACTGGGCGCCGGCCCCACCGACCGGGCCCGGTCCGCACGACGACGCCGGACCGCCGCCGAGTGAACCCCAGCACTCCGGCACGCGTGTCCTGACCAGACCCGCACCCAGCCCCCGAACCGCAGGAGCCAGTGGTGAGCGACCAGCGCGACCCCCGTCTCGACGGGGCCCGGCCCCCCCGACCGCGGCCCCCCGGGCCCGTGGCGGGTCGGCCCGTCCCGCCCCAGCGCCCGGGTGCCGGTCCCGCGATGCCTCCCCTGTACGGTCCACCGCCCCCCAGGCCCCCGTTGCCGGGCCGGCCGTCGCCGCACGGGGGGCCGCAGCCTGGTCCACCACAGCCCGGTCCACCCCGGCCCGGTCCACCGCCGCCCGGTGGCCGCGTGCCGCCGCAGCGACACCAGCCCTCCCCTCCGCCCGGTCCCGAGGACCGTGGCCCCTACCAGTCCGGCGACATGCCGCTGCTCACCCACGAGGAGACGGGCACCGAGTCCGTCGCCCGCACCCGGGCGGTCGCGCTGGCCGAGCGCCCGCCTCCGGGCGCGCGCGCCGGGCGGGCACCGGGCTCGCCGACGTCCGTCCCGCTGAGCGGCTGGGCGAAGGTCCGCCGTGCGGTCTACGTGCTGCTCGGACTCGCGGTGCTCGGACCGCTGCTCGCCTTCGCGATCGGGTGGTTCCTGTTCAGGGTGCCCACGCCCGAGGAGGTGGCGGTCCAGCAGGTCGCCACGTTCACCTACGCCGACGGCAGCGACCTCGCCGTCGAGCGCCCGGACGGGGTCAACCGGGTGGTGGTCCGGCTGCCCGACGTACCCGAGCACGTCATCGACGCCGTGCTGGCCGCGGAGAACCGCTCGTTCTTCACCGACCCCGGGTTCGACATCACCGGCATCATGCGCGCGGTCTACAACCAGCTCACCGGCGGCGTCGGCGGCGGCTCCACGATCACGCAGCAGTACGTCAAGGTGGTCACCGAGGACGACGCCTTCTCGCTGTTCCGCAAGTACAAGGAAGTGGTCCTCGCGGTGAAGATCTCCCGCGAGCAGTCCAAGGAGCAGATCCTCGAGAACTACCTCAACGTCATCTACCTGGGCCGCGGGGCGTACGGGATCCAGGCGGCGAGCGAGGCCTTCTTCGGCAAGCCGGTGCAGGAGATCAGCGTCTCGGAGGCCGCGATGCTCGCCGGGGCGATCCAGGCCCCCTCGCGCTGGGACCCGGAGAAGGACCTCGAGGGCTCCCAGCGCCGTTGGACCTACGTCCTGGACCAGATGGAGCAGGCCGGTTTCCTCACCCCGGCGCAGCGGGCGGAGCAGACCTTCCCCGCCACGGTGCCGACCGAGGGTGAGGGTGCCGCGGACACCACCGGTATCCCGAACGACGCGAACTTCTATGTCTGGGAGCGGGCACGGCAGGAGGTTCTCGACCGCGGGATCGTCACCGAGCAGGAGTTCCTGACCGAGGGGCTGACGGTCACGACCACCGTGGAACCGGCGCGCCAGCGGGAGGCGGTGGCCGCGGTCACCGACCAGCTCGACGGGCAGCCCGAGCAGTTGCGCGCCGCGCTGGTGTCGGTCGACCCGCGTACCGGCGGGATCGTCGCCTACTACGGCGGCGCGCAGGGCTCCGGGCTCGACTACGCCCAGACGCTGCACCAGCCCGGTTCGTCGTTCAAGCCGTTCGTCTTCGCCGCGGCGCTGCAGGGTGACGAGGGAGTGGGCCTCGGCACGATGTACGACGGCCGTTCGGGGCAGGAGCTCGCCGGCACCGTCGTCCGCAACTCCGAGGGGTACGACTGCGGCCAGTGCACGGTCCGTACCGCCATGACCCGGTCGATCAACACGGTCTTCTACCGGATGGGGCTCGACGTCGGGCCGGCCGCGGTGGCCGAGGCCGCGCACCGGGCGGGGATCCCCGAGGACCTGCTCCCCGACCCCACCGGCGGGATCGCACTGGGCGACAAGGAGGTCCACCCGATCGACATGGCCTCCGCGTTCGGCACGCTGGCCGCCGACGGTGTGCACCGGGAGCCCTACTTCGTCTCGCGGGTCACCGCGGCCGACGGGCGCGTGCTGTACGAGTCGCCCGAGGCCCCGGAGGGCACGCAGGCCTTCCCTGCGCAGGTCGCCCGCAACGTCACCGAGGCGATGAGGGACGTCCCCGGTTTCGCGGGGATCGGCCTCGACGGCGGGCGCCCCGTCGCCGGCAAGACCGGCACGGTGCAGCTGGGTCGGGACGGGCAGAACAAGGACGCCTGGATGGTCGGCTACACACCGTCCCTGGCCACCGCGGTCTGGCTGGGCACCGACCGGAACGAGCCGCTGGTGAACGCCGCGGGTCGGCCGGTGTACGGCAGCATGATCCCCGGACCGATCTGGCAGCAGTACATGAACGCCGCGCTCGACGGTGAGCCGGTCGAGCGGTTCCCCGACTTCGAGCCGATCGGGCGGGGACCGGTGGCGGAGTACGTCGACGAGGACGAGGACGAGGACGCCCCCGAGACCAGCGAGCCACCCGTCACCGAGGAACCCGAAGGGGACGGGGACGGCGAGAGCGGTGTCGACGGTGACTTCGACGGCGACGGATCCGACGCCACCGAACAGCCGCAGGACTCGTTCGACGACTCGTTCTTCGGCGACGACGGTGATCGACCGGGCCAGGGCCGGGCCGACCCCGGTGACGACGACGGCGACCCGGATCCCGGCGAGTGACGGTGCCCGGCCCCGCGGGTCGGCCCGACGGGGCCGGGGCACCTCCGCCGCGATCCGGCGACCCGGCGGCCGGGCGGGTCGTGCCGAGCTGGGCGGATCCGTTCGCGGCTGCGGCGAGCCGGCTGATCGGCGGGCCGTTGGGACGCCACGCCCTCGTCGGCCGGGCCCGGTTCTGGACCCCGCTGCGCGTGGTGCTGCTGATCGCCGTCGCGGTGCTCGCGCTGGGCTGGCTGGGCAAGGCGGGCTGCCTGCAGCAGTACACCACCGACGACGGCGCGCTGGCCCTCGACTGGCGGGACGACCGCCAGTACGTGGCGATGTGCTACTCGGACACGGTGCCGCTCTACGGCATCCAGAACCTCGACGACCCGGCCGCGCTGCCCTACCGCGACCCGTGGATCGAGAACGCGGGCGGCCCGGACGAGCGGGTGCGGTACATGGAGTACCCGGTGCTCACCGGCTTCTACCAGTGGTTCGCCGCCCGCGCCGCCGACGTCTGGCGGGGGGTCGGCTGGCTGCCCTCGGCGCTGCCCGTGGTCGTCTACTTCGACATCTCCGCGGCGTGGCTCGCACTGGCGTGGCTGGCCACGGTGTGGGCCGCGCACGCGCTGCGCCCGTCGCGGCCGTGGGACGCCACGCTGGTGGCGCTGTCCCCGCTGGTCGCGGTGCACGTGTTCACCAACTTCGACGCACTGGCCGTCGGGTCGGCCACCCTCGGGATGCTCGCGCTGGCCAGGGGGCGGCCATGGCTGGCCGGGGTGCTGATCGGGGTGGGCGGCGGATTCAAGTTCTACCCGCTGCTGCTCCTGCTGCCGGTGCTGCTCGTGGGGCTGCGGCGCCGGCGCGACGGTGGCAGCCCGGCCGCCCCGCTGCGTGCGATCGGGGCGGCCGTGGCCACCGTGGTCGCGGTCAACCTCCCGGTGGCGCTCGCGTACCCCACGGGCTGGTGGGAGTTCTTCCGGCTCAACCGGTCGCGGCCGGCCGATCCGGACTCGCTCTACTTCGCGCTCAGCCACTTCAGCGGGTGGGCCGGGTTCGACGGCCCGCTGGCGGCGGGCGAGGCCCCCGCCGTGCTCAACGGCGTCTCCGCGCTGCTGTTCCTGGTGTGCTGCGCCGGGATCGGCGTGCTCGCCTGGTTCGCGCCACGCACTCCGCGCCTCGCGTCGCTGGCGTTCCTCGTGGTGGCGGCGTTCCTGCTGGCCAACAAGGTGTGGAGCCCCCAGTACTCGCTCTGGCTGGTGCCGCTGGCCGTCCTCGCGCTCCCCCACACGCGGCTGCTGCTGGCGTGGATGGTCGTGGACGCGCTGGTCTGGGTGCCCCGGATGTACTACTACCTCACCCCGGCCAACATGGGCCTCCCGCCGGACTGGTTCCTCGCAACCGTGCTCCTGCGCGACGCCGCCGTGCTCGGCCTCTGCGTGCTGGTGGTGCGAACGGTGCTGCGGCCGGGAACCGACCCGGTACGTGCGATCGGTCTCGACGACCCCGACTGGCCGGTCGCGTCGGGCAGGATCGCCCCATGGTCACCCGGTCCGCCGTCGCCGCCGCGCTCCGCCGTTTCGAGCGCAGGCCGGCTGCCCGGTCCGGGTTGACGGCCGCGGCCGTCGCGATCGCGCTGGTGGACGGGCCGGACGGGCTCTCGTTCCTGCTGACCCGTCGCGCCGCGGGCCTGCGCCGGCACGCGGGCCAGTGGGCGCTGCCCGGCGGACGCACCGACGACGGCGAGAGCGCGGGCGAGGCGGCGCGGCGCGAGCTCGCCGAGGAGCTCGGGCTGCAGCTGGCCGCGGGCGACGAGCTCGGCATGCTCGACGACTACGCCACCCGCTCCGGGTACGTCATCACCCCGGTCGTGGTGTGGGCCGGGGCGGCCACCGAACTCACCCCCAACCCGGACGAGGTGGGTGAGGTGCACCGCGTACCGCTGGACCTCATCGACGTGGAGCCGCGGTTCGTCACCATCCCGGAGTCGGATGCGCCGGTGATCCAGCTGCCGCTGTTCGACCGGTTCGTGCACGCCCCGACCGGTGCGGTGCTGCACCAGTTCCGCGAGGTGGTGCTGCGGGGGCGGGCTACCCGGGTGGCGCACCTGGAGCAGCCGGTGTTCGCCTGGCGCTAGCGGCGCCGGCAACTGTGGCGCCCTCGGCCAGGGGGTCCGGCGAGCGCAGGAACAGGACGAAGAGGGCGAGGAGCAGCGCGGCGCGGCCCCACACGCCGACCGCCACGGCCTGGGCGGAGAGCCCCTCGTAGATCCCGGCGCCCTCGCCGGTCTTCACCGCGTAGAACCACCGGAAGATCCCGATCCCCATCGCGGCGTCGGCCGCGAAGTAGGCGGCGACGTAGCCCCACGGCACGGCGAGCAGCACGAGGAACGGCAGCAGCCACAGCGTGTACTGCGGCGAGTGCACCTTGTGCAGCAGCATGAACCCGCACAGCATCGCGCCGCTCACGGCGACCCACGGGTACGTGCCGGAACGGCGGAACCGCCACCAGCCCACGGCGCACGCCAGCGCGAACGACAGCAGCACCAGCGCCGGTGAGAGCGTGTCCACCGCGTCCTGGAAGGCGGCGTCGCCGGGGTCGGAGCCGGGCCGGAAACCCCAGTACCAGATCGAGTTGGTGGTGAGGTCGACCGCGCGTTGCTGCTGGAACGCGAACGACGCCCGCCAGCCCTCGTAGCCGGCCAGCGCGAAGGGCAGGTTGACCGCCACCACGGTGACCGCGGCGGCGACCGGGACCCGCAGGGCGCCGCGCCAGTGCAGCGCGCCGGGCCGGGAGTGGGCCAGCACGTACAGCGCCAGCGGGAGCACGAACGCGCCCGGGTAGACCTTCAGTGCCACACCGAGGCCGAGCAGCACCGCGGCCACCGTGGCCCGATCGACCAGCGGCTGCCGCTCGCCGCGGCCGTGCACGACGTACACGGCTCCCACCGCGCAGGCCACGACCGGCAGGTCCCAGTTGTGGAACGCGTAGAGCACCACCGGCGGGCCCAGCGCCCACACCAGTGCGCGCCACCGGGCCAGCCGCCCCAGCATCCAGCCGGTGAGTAGCCCGAACGGCGCCATCAGCAACGCCGAGCCGAGCAGGAACCCGCCGTCGGTGTCGGCGAACAGTGCCCCGGCCCACATCAGCAGCCCTGTGAGCACCGGGTACTCGACCGCCCCTCCGGCGAGGCGCCCCTCCGGGGTGATCGACCCGGAGACGTACGGGAACACGTGCTGGTCGATCTCGCGACCCAGCCACAGGTACTGGATGTCGGAGTAGCAGACGTCGCGGTCGATGCGGACGCCGTAGTCGGGCGTGCTGCGGCCCGCCGCGTCGTACTCCGGACCGGTGCAGCGGGCCTTGTTGGCGTAGCCGAGCAGCAGGGTGAGGCCGGTGAGGGCGACCACCACGACCAGCACGATCCCGCCTCCCGCCGTGCCGAGGCGGCGCAGCGACGGTCGGTCGGACGCCGGGGTGGACGAGCCGAGGGCCGTCCCGATCACGGCCCCAGCCGCTCGCGGAGGAACGCGATGTCGGCGGCCTGCCCCTCCGCGGGTGTCTCCACGACGACCGGCGCCTGCGCGGCCGCGCAGACCGCGGCGAGCACCTCGGGGTCGATCGTGCCTGCGCCGATGTTGGCATGCCGGTCGCGGGCCGAGTCGAACTCGTCGCGCGAGTCGTTGAGGTGCACCAGATCGATCCGGCCGGTGATCGCCCGCGCGCGGTCGACGACCCCGACCAGCTCCTCGCCGCCCGCGTGGGCGTGGCAGGTGTCGAGGCAGAAGCCGGCCCCGTACTCGCCGACGGCGTCCCACAGCCGGGCGAGCGCGTCGAAGCGTCGGGCCATCGCGTGGTCGCCGCCCGCGGTGTTCTCGATGAGGATCGGCACCGCGAAGCCGCCCGCGTCGGCCTGGCGGGCGAAGAACTTGCGCCAGTTGTCCACGCCCGTGGCGGCGTCCTCGCCCTGGGTGACGTGCCCACCGTGCACGACGAGCCCGATCGCCCCGACCTCGGCCGCCACCTCGGCGTGCTGGACGACGAGCTTGCGCGACGGGATGCGGATGCGGTTGTTCAGCGACGCCAGGTTCACGACGTAGGGCGAGTGCACCACCACGGCGACCTCGCCCGCGCGCAGCGCCTCGGCCTGCGGGTGCGACGGTGGCTTCTTCCAGCCCTGCGGGTCGGCCAGGAACATCTGCACGATGTCGGCACCCCGCGCAGCCGCCGTGACGACCGGGTCGTCCTCCCGTACGTGGGCCCCGATGAGCATGGGCGAAGGATAGTGGCCCGCCCCGACGGTCCGGGGCGGGCGCGCGCCGGTCGCCGGCTCCCGACCGCCCGGCCGGTGCGGGGTGGGCACGTTCGCGCTGGTAGCCTCGACGGGCCACCCCGACCGGCGCCCACCTGGCCGCCGTCGTCCCCGCTCACCATCCGAGGGCCCGATTCTGTCGGGGCGGCGTGAGAACCTCCTGTCGCGGATTTCCCGCGACCGTTTCAGACCGTAGGAGGTGAGTGGTTCTCATGCGTCATTACGAGCTGATGGTCATCCTCGACCCCAGCCTCGACGAGCGCACCGTGACGCCGTCGCTGGAGCAGTTCCTCACTGTCGTCAAGAACGACAAGGGCACCGTCGAGAAGATCGAGGTCTGGGGCAAGCGCCGCATGGCCTTCGAGATCCTCAAGCACGCGGAGGGCATCTACGCCGTCCTCGAGATCACCTGCGAGCCGGCCACCGTCGCCGAGCTCGACCGCCAGCTGGGGCTCAACGAGTCCGTGCTGCGCACCAAGGTGATGCGCCGCGAGCCGAAGCGCGCCGTCGCGGCGCCAGCGCCCGTTCCCGCCACCGCCGCAGCCGGCTGAGGCGGCGGCGATGGCTGGCGAGACTGTCATCACCGTGGTCGGCAACCTCACCGCCGACCCGGAGCTGCGGTTCACCCCGTCCGGAGCCGCGGTCGCCAACTTCACCGTGGCCTCCACCCCCCGGAACTTCGACAAGCAGACCGGTGAGTGGAAGGACGGCGACGCGCTGTTCCTGCGCTGCAACGTGTGGCGCCAGGCCGCGGAGAACGTCGCCGAGACCCTCACCCGCGGTATGCGGGTGATGGTGTCGGGCCGGCTGCGGCAGCGCTCCTTCGAGACCCGCGAGGGCGAGAAGCGCACCGTGGTCGAGCTGGAGGTCGACGAGGTCGGCCCCTCGCTCAAGTACGCCACGGCCAAGGTCAACAAGGTCAGCCGCGGCAGCGGTGGCGGTGGCTTCGGCGGCGACAGCGGCGGGGGTGGCGGCGGCTCGCGCGGCAGTACCGGTTCGGGCGGGCAAGGACTCGACGACCCGTGGGGCTCGGCCCCTCCCGCCGGGAGCGGCCCGGCCGCCGACGACGAGCCCCCCTTCTAGAACACCCCCTCCCGCACCTCGTGTGCGGTGACCGAGCACCAGGAGCACCCCCATGGCCAAGCCCGTCCTGCGCAAGCCCAAGAAGAAGGTGTGCGCGTTCTGCAAGGACAAGGCCCAGGACATCGACTACAAGGACACCGGCCTGCTGCGGAAGTTCATCTCCGACCGCGGAAAGATCCGGGCCCGTCGGGTCACCGGCAACTGCCGCCAGCACCAGCGTGACGTCGCGGTCGCGGTCAAGAACTCCCGCGAGGTCGCCCTGCTGCCCTACACCTCCACCGCACGGTAGAGGGGAGTAATCAGATGAAGCTCATCCTCACCGCCGACGTCCCGAACCTGGGCGGGCCCGGCGACATCGTGGAGGTCAAGGACGGCTACGGCCGCAACTACCTGCTGCCCCGCTCGATGGCCGTCGTGGCCACCCGCGGCGCGGAGAAGCAGGTGGCCTCGATCCAGCGCGCCCAGAAGGCCCGCCAGATCCGCGACCTCGGCCACGCCAAGGAGGTCGCGGGCGAGCTCGGGGCCCTGACCGTCACCGTGAAGGCGAAGTCCGCTGGATCGTCGGGCCGGCTGTTCGGCTCCGTCACCACCGCCGACATCGTCGACGCCGTGCGGGCTGCGGGCGGTCCGCCGCTCGACCGGCGCGCCGTCGAGGTGCCCGGGCAGATCAAGACCACCGGCACCCACGTGGTCACGGTCCGCCTGCACCCGGAGGTCACCAGCGACCTGAACGTCGCGGTCGTCGCGCAGTAGCAGTATCACGCTCTGTGATCGGGGCGGGATCGGGGCCGTGAGCCCGGGTCCCGCCCCGTTCACGTTTCCACGGGCCGACGGGCGGCCGGCGGCGGATCGGTGGGGCGCGACCCGCCGGGGGATACGGTGACGTCGCCCGGTGACCGCCCGAACGCGCCCGGTGGCGCCGGCGCGACACGCCGGAAGGCGCGATCCGCGCGACACGCCCACAATGTTGTCCACAGCGACGGATGGGCAGCTGATCAGGCAATATCTGGGAAATCGCCCAGTTGTCCCCACTCTGTCCACAGCACGGTCACCGGCCCGTCCTGGGGATCCGCCGATCCGTCCCCAGGTGCTCCCCAGCTCCGTCAACAGGCTGGTTCGACCGCACCCCCGGTGGTGTCCTACCGTCGCGGCGGGGTTCGGAGGACGGGCCGCATGTCGGGTTCCGTTCACCGGGACGTCGACGGCGCGCCACCCCGTGCGCATCGAACGCACGTTCGATACACTGAGGTTGGGGGTGACGCAGCGTATGGCTCTGAGCGATGTCACGCGGCCGGACGCGACCGGTTCCGACGACCGCGCGGCGGACCGGTCGCGCCCGGGCCCCGAGCGCGGTCTGCGGGCCGCCGGGGGCGGGTCCGACGGTGCCGCGGCGTCGCCGTTCGACCGGCAGCCTCCCCAGGACCTCACCGCGGAGCAGTCCGTGCTGGGCGGGATGCTGCTGAGCAAGGACGCGATCGCCGACGTGGTCGAGGTGCTGCGGCCCGACGACTTCTACAAGCCTGCGCACCAGACGGTCTACGACACCATCCTCGACCTCTACGGCCGCGGGGAGCCCGCCGACGCCGTCACGGTCTCCGCGGAGCTGCAACGCCACGGCGATCTGATCCGTCTCGGCGGTGCGCCCTACCTGCACACGCTCATCGCCACGGTCCCCACCGCCGCCAACGCGGCCTACTACGCCGAGATCGTCGCGGAGAAGGCGATCCTGCGCCGGCTGGTGCAGGCGGGCACCCGCATCGTGCAGCTGGGCTACCACGGGGCGGACGGCGCCGACGTCGCCGACGTCGTCGACCGCGCGCAGGCCACGCTCTACGACGTCAGCGAGCGTTCCACCAGCGAGGACTACGTCGCGCTGGAGGAGCTGCTGCAGCCCACGATGGACGAGATCGACGCCATCGCCTCCCGCGGCGGCGTGGCGCTGGGGGTGCCCACCGGCTTCACCGACCTCGACGCGGCCACCAACGGCCTGCACCCCGGCCAGATGATCGTCGTCGCGGCGCGACCGGGGCTGGGCAAGTCGACCCTCGGACTGGATTTCGCCCGGTCCTGCTCGGTCAAGCACGGCATGACGAGCGCGGTGTTCTCGCTGGAGATGAGCAAGTCCGAGATCGTCATGCGGCTGCTGTCGGCGGAGGCGCGGATCCGGCTGGCCGACATGCGCGCCGGCCGGATGAGCGACGACGACTGGACGCGCATGGCGCGGCGGATGTCCGAGATCAGCGAGGCGCCGCTGTTCATCGACGACTCGCCCAACCTCACGCTGATGGAGATCCGGGCCAAGGCGCGGCGGCTCAAGCAGCGCAACGACCTCAAGCTCGTGATCCTGGACTACCTGCAGCTGATGTCGTCGGGCCGCAAGGTCGAGTCGCGCCAGCAGGAGGTGTCGGAGTTCTCCCGGCAGATCAAGCTGCTGGCCAAGGAGCTCGAGGTGCCGGTGGTGGCCATCAGCCAGCTCAACCGCGGCCCCGAGCAGCGCACCGACAAGCGGCCGATGCTGTCGGACCTGCGCGAGTCGGGGTCCATCGAGCAGGACGCCGACATGGTGATCCTGCTGCACCGCCCCGACGCGTTCGAGCGTGACGACCCCCGCGCGGGGGAGGCGGACCTGATCCTGGCCAAGCACCGCAACGGCCCCACGAACACGATCACCGTGGCCCACCAGCTGCACTACAGCCGCTTCGCCGACCTCGCCCACGGCTAGTGTCCCCCGCCGGAACTTCACCACATATCTCGGCGGCCCAGCTCCCCGCTGACCAGGCCGCCGGACGGCCCGAGTACGCCCGGTACGAGGGCCATCCGACGACCCGGCCAGCGGAAACCTGCATCCACCGATATACGCAACGAACTTCCGGCGCGGGACACTAGGTCGTCCCGTCCGGCCGCGGTCAGGCTGCGCTGAACCCCGCCATGCCGTTGCGCTGGAACGCCGCGACGATCGCGAGCGCCGAGATCAGCATCCCGAACACCGCCACCGGCACGGCGGCGACCGCGGCGCCGAGCACCATCAGGGCCAGGCCCATCACCAGCAGCGCGCGGGGCGTCGTGCCGGACTGGCGGCGCGCCGCGGTGCGGAACATCCGCGCGAAGTCGGGATCCGACGCCACGAGGTGCTGCTCGATGCGGGCCAGCGTGCGTCTTTCACGTTCGTTGAGCATGCGCCGTCGCCTCCGGGTGAACTCGTCCACTGTCCCGAGCTCTCCGTCGACCCCGGCACCTCCGTCGTGGACAGAGTAGGCGGCGCGCGTCCTCACCAAACGGAGGGGTTGGTCACGTGCCGGAGTTGACTGCGATCAGCTCAGTGGCTTGCTCCGAACGCTCTATCGTCGCGAGGTGTGCGGCGTCGAGCACCTCCAGGCGCGCCCCCGGGACGCCCTCGGCGATGGTCCGCGCGTGCGGTTCGACCGGGGTGGACGGGTCCACGGCCCCGGCGATCACGAGGGTCGGTGCGGTGATCGCGCCGAGCCGCTCGCGGTGGTCGAACCCGCGCAGGGCCTCGCAGCAGCCGAGGTAGCCCTCGTCGGGGGTGCCGGTGACCTGCGCGACGGCGTCCGCGACCACGTCCGGGTGCGCGGCGGCGAACGACGGGGTGAACCAGCGCTCCACCACGGCCTCCGCGATCGGCCCGGTGCCCCCCGCCGAGACCGCGGCGATGCGGTCGGTCCAGACGCTCGCGTCCGGCCAGTACGAGGACGTGCAGCACAGCGTCAGCCTGCTGATCCGCTCCGGGGTCTCGGAAGCCAGGTGCAGGCCCACGCAACCGCCCATCGACAGCCCGCACCACGCCGCCCGCTCGACGCCGAGCGAGTCGAGCAGGGCGAGCGCGTCGCCGGCGAGGTCGGCGATCGTGTACGGGCCGGTCGGCACGGGGGAGCCGCCGTGACCGCGGTGGTCGATGCGGATCAGCCGGAACCGCCGGGTCAGCACGTCGACCTGCGGACGCCACATCTCGAGGGTCGACCCGAGAGACCCGGACAGCACCAGCACCGGCGCGTCGCGCGGTCCCTCGTCGACATGGTGCAGGGCCACGCTCATGACGACCCCACCGTGCGCAGCCCGCGCAGCGTCGTCAGCTCCTGCTCGGTGGGCGGGGTGGTCGTCATCAGGTCCGGTGAGACCTCCAGCTCCCAGCCCGTCTCCGAGCGGACCTGCTCGACGGTGACACCGGTGTGCATCGCGGTGAGCACCAGCTCGGCGGAGTCCGGGTCGGGTTCGAGCACGCCGAGGTCGGTGATGACCCGGACCGGTCCGGCGCCGCGCAGGCCCAGCCGCCCGCGGTCGCCGGGGCCACTGCCGTGGCCGACCGAGGTCACGAAGTCGACCTGCGAGACGAACGAGCGCAGCCGCTGGCGCATGACGACGACCACCTCGCGGCACGAGGCCGCGATCTCCGGGGCGCCACCCGATCCGGGCAGCCGCACCGAGGGTTCGTCGTACTCGCCGATGACGGTGGTGTTGATGTTGGCGAAGCGGTCGATCTGGGCGCCGGAGAGGAACCCGACGTCGATGCGGCCGGGCTGCAGCCAGTAGTTGAAGATCTCGGGTACCGAGACGACCGACAGGGCCGAGTCGACGAGTATCCCGTCGCCGATCGAGAGGGGCAGCTCGTCGGGCTCGGTGCCGACGGTGCCGGACTCGTAGATCAGCACCAGCCCCGGAGCATGCAGCCGCCGGGCCAGGTTGGCCGCGGTGGACGGCAGCCCGATCCCGACGAAGCACGCCTGCCCGTCGCGCAGCGCCCGCGCCGCGGCGACACTCATCATCTCGTCGGCGGTCCAGCCGACCTCGGCGCCGGTCACTTCCCCTCCAGGCTCTCGAGCCAGCCGGTGAACGCCCCGCGGTCCCGGCTGATCTTGTCCCAGGCCTGGTACGCGGCGTTGTCCCGGTCGTAGTACCCGTGCGCGTAGGACGGCGCGGCACCGCGGGGGGCCACCGACACCGCCGCGATCACCCAGGCCGGCAGCACCACCGAGCCGGGAACGGGGGTGAGCTCGTCGACGATCTCCTCGACGGTGACGATCGCCCGCTTCGCCGCGAGCACCGCCTCCTTCTGGACGCCGAGGATGCCCCACAGCTGCACGTTGCCCGCCCGGTCGGCGCGTTGCGCGTGGATCACGGTGACGTCCGGGTTCAGCGCGCTGACCGCGGCGAGCTCCTCGCCGGTGAACGGGCAGGTGACCGTGGCGATGGTGTCGGTGTGCAGCGGCAGGTCGGTGCCCGCGTAGCCGCGCAGCACCGCGAAGGGCAGCCCGGACGCGCCCGCGACGTAGCGGTTGGCCATGCCCGCGTGGCTGTGCTCCTCGATCTCCAGCGGCGCGGGCCAGCCGGTGGCGAGCGCGTCGCGCATGCGGTGCAGCGATCCGACACCGGGGTTGCCGCCCCAGGAGAACACCAGTCTCGCCACGCAGCCCGCGCCGATGAGCTGGTCGTACACCAGGTCGGGGGTCATGCGGACCAGCGTGAGGTCGCGGCGGCGCTGGCGGATGATCTCGTGCCCGGCGGCGAACGGGATGAGGTGCGTGAAGCCCTCCAGGGCCACGGTGTCGCCGTCGTGCACCAGCTCCGCCACCGCATCGGGCAGGGGGACGATCTTCGGGGAACCGATCTTCGACACCCCGGAACGCTAGCCCTCGGGACGGGGTCCGGCAACGTCGCGCCACACCTCGGGAGGCGCCGGTCACGATCGACTGACCGGGAGTGGGCCGAGGTGCACGCTGGCGGCGTGGCAATCCCTCACCGACACCGCCCCGTGGCCGCATCCGGTCGCTTCGCCCTCGGGGCCGGGCCGGGCGTGCACCGGCTCGGGTTCGGCACGATGCAGCTCACCGGGCCCGGGGTGTGGGGCCCGCCCGCCGATCCCGCTGCGGCCGTCGCGGTGCTGCGGCGGGCGGCCGAGCTGGGCACCGAACTGTTCGACACCGCCGACTCCTACGGGCCCGCGGTCGCCGAGGAGCTCCTGCACACGGCGCTGCACCCGTACCGGGGGCTGACGATCGCGACCAAGGCCGGGCTGCTGCGCACCGGTCCGGGGCAGTGGCACCCGTGCGGGCGTCCGGAGTACCTGCGTCAGCAGTGCGAGCTGTCGCTGCGCCGCCTGCACGTCGAGCGGATCGACCTGTTCCAGCTGCACCGACTCGACCCGGCCGTGCCCGCCGACGAGCAGTTCGGCGTGCTCGCGGCGTTGCAGGCCGAGGGCAAGATCGGAGCGGTCGGACTCTCCGAGGTGACGGTGGAGGAGATCGAGCAGGCCGGCCGCGTCGTCGACGTGGCCACGGTGCAGAACCGCTACAACCTCGTCGACCGGACGAGTGACACGGTGCTGCGGCACTGCACCGAGCACGGGATCGGCTTCCTGCCGTGGTTCCCGCTCGCGGCGGGCCGGCTCGCGGAGCCCGGCGGACCCGTCGTGGAGATCGCCGAGCGGGTCGGGGCCACCACCGCGCAGGTGGTTCTGGCCTGGCTGCTGCGCCGCTCGTCGGTGATGCTACCGATCCCCGGCACGTCGTCGGTCGCGCACGTCGAGGAGAACGCCTCGGCGGCGGAGCTCGTGCTCGACCCCGAGTCGGTGGACGAGCTCGACGCCGCCGCCTGACGCACGGCGAGCGGACCACTCCCCAGAGTGCTGTCCGGGCCCACGGGAGATAACGGACGGTCAACTATTGGCCGTACCCCTCTCCACGTGGGGGTGCCTGTGCGGAGTGACGCCCCACACGATGTGCCCGCCGGTCCGTCGGGGCCGTGACGAGGGCAAGGGGGCCGCATGTCGGTGCAGGTGCAGCAGTGCTGACGGTTCGCGGACTGTCGGTGCGGTACGGGCGCTCCGTGCGGGCGCTGGAGGACGTGAGTCTGGAGGTTGCGGGCGACGGGGTGCTGGCGGTACTGGGCGGGAACGGCGCGGGCAAGTCCACGCTGCTGCGCGCCGTGTCCGGGACCCTGAAGCTGCACCGCGGTGCGATCACCGCGGGCGAGGTGACGTTCGAGGGCGAGCGCATCGACCGGCTGGACCCGGCACTGATCGTGCGCCGCGGCGTCGTCGGTGTGCCGGAGGGCCGGCAGGTGTTCGCGCGGATGACGGTGGAGGAGAACCTGCGCGCCGGTGGTCTCGGTGCGAAGTCGGCCGCCGAGCGGACGGCCGCCCGGGAGCGGGTCGACGAGCTGTTCCCCATCCTCGCCGACCGGGTCACGCAGCGGGCCGGCCTGCTGTCGGGCGGCGAGCAGCAGATGCTCGCCATCGGCCGGGCCCTCATGTCGGGGCCGCAGCTGCTGCTGCTCGACGAGCCCTCCCTCGGGCTCGCTCCCCAGATGGTCGGCCGCATCGCCGGGGTCATCCGCGAGATCCACGCGCAGGGCACGGCGGTGGTGCTGGTCGAGCAGAACGCCACGATGGCGCTGCAGGTGGCCGATCACGCGGTGGCACTGGAGGTCGGACGGGTGGCGCTGTCCGGGCCGGCGGCCGAGCTCGCCGCCAGCGACGACGTGCAGCGGCTCTACCTGGGCGGGCACGCCGAGTCCGAGGAGACCGCGGAGGTGGAGGCCCGGGAGGCCGCGGCGCACCGCGCCGGGATCCGCAAGCTGTCGAGGTGGGGCGCATGACCGCGGACACCGACACGCGCACCGACGTCCCCGCGCTGCGGGTCGAGTCGGTCAGCCTGCGTTTCGGCGGCATCCGCGCGCTCGACGACGTCTCGTTCACGATGCAGCCGGGCACCATCCACGCTCTGATCGGGCCGAACGGCGCGGGCAAGTCGAGCTGCTTCAACGTCATCTGCGGGGTGTACAAGCCCACCGAGGGCTCGGTGCACCTCGGCGACACCCAGCTCACCGGCATGAAGCCCAACCGGCTCGCCCGCCTGGGCATCGGGCGCTCGTTCCAGAACATCGCGCTCTCGCTCGGCTCCACCGTGCTCGACAACGTGATGCTCGGCCGGCACACCCTGATGAGCGGCGGCTTCCTCGCGGCGGGGGTGCGCGCGCCCTGGATGGTGCGCCAGGAGCGCCGCCACGTCGAGCGGGCCACCGAGATCTGCGAGTTCCTCGGGATCGGGCGGCGCCTGCACGAGCCGGTCTCGGCGCTGCCCTACGGAGTGGCGAAGCTCGTCGACATCGCCCGCGCGCTGGCCGTCGAGCCCACGGTGCTGCTGCTCGACGAGCCCGCGGCCGGTCTGAACGCCGTGGAGACCGCGGAGATCGCGCTGACGATCCGTAGCCTGCGCGATGCGCTGGGCATCTCGATCCTGCTGGTGGAACACGACATGGGACTGGTGATGAGCATCGCGGACCGGGTCAGCGTCCTCGACTTCGGCAAGTTGATCGCCGACGGCGAGCCCGCCGCGGTGCGGGAGAACCCCGAGGTGATCCGGGCCTACCTGGGTGCGGGGGAGGAGAGCTGATGGACACCTTCCTGCAGCTGGTCGTCAACGGCCTGGGCAAGGGCGCGGTGTACGCGCTGCTCGCTCTGGGCTTCGTGGTCATCTTCAAGGCCACCGAGGTCATCAACTTCGCGCACGGCTCGCTCGCCCTGATCGGCGGCTACGTCGTCGCGGTGACGGTGCCGACGCTGGGGTTCCCGCTCGCCGCCACGCTGGGCATCGTCTCCGCGGCGCTGGCGGCACTGATCATCGAGCGGGTGCTGCTCTCCCGCAGCCGCAACGCCGACCACAACGCGCTGGCCCTGCTCACGATCGGCGTCGACGTGGTGGTGGTCGAGGACATCTTCCGGCGCCTGGGCACCTCGGTGCCGTTCCTCGGGGCGCCGTGGGACGCCAACCCGATCCAGTTCGGCACGGTCACGCTGTTCTCCACCCAGCTCGTGGCGCTGATCGTGGGGCTGGTGCTGATCACGGCCTTCTTCCTGGCCTTCCGGTACTCCAACTGGGGCATCGCGATGCGGGCCCAGGCCGAGAACCGCGAGGCCGCGGCGCTGATGGGCATCCGCAGCTCCCGGGTCACGGCCACGGCCTGGCTGGTCGCGGGAGCGCTCGCCGGGGTGGCGGTGATGTTCATCGTGACGCAGGACTTCTCCGGCTCCGGGCTCTCGCGCGGCACCCACGCGATCGCGTTCGCGGCGTTCCCGGCGGCGGTCATCGGTGGTCTGGACTCCACCGCGGGTGCGGTGGTCGGCGGGGTGATCGTCGGGCTGACGCAGGCCCTGTCCGAGATCTACATCTCGATCCCGTTCGCGAAGGTGGCGGTGTTCCTGGTGATGCTCGTGGTGCTCGTCGTCCGCCCGTCCGGGTTGTTCGGCACGAGGGAGCTGCA
The DNA here is from genome assembly GCF_029263155.1 of Pseudonocardia sp. Lineage (GTDB taxonomy): Bacteria > Actinomycetota > Actinomycetes > Mycobacteriales > Pseudonocardiaceae > Pseudonocardia. Next base: position 21,058 of record NZ_JAJCYB010000073.1, on the reverse strand, counting down.
ACGTGTCTGAGACGCCCACATCCGTCGGCGCGGCCTCCCGCACGGGCACGCCCCCCGCCGATCCGCCCGCTCCCTCGGCCCGGGGTGGTCGCGACCGTGGTCGACTGCTCCGCATCGCCGGCTGGGTCGTGCTGCTGGTCGTGCTGCTGGCGCTCCCGCTCTACATCGGGCCCGGTCTGCAGTCGGCCGGCCAGTACATGATGATCGGCGCGGTGGGGGCGATCGGCCTCACGATGGTGATCGGCCAGGCCGGGATGCTCTCGCTGGCCCACGCGTTCTTCCTGCTGGTCGGCGGCACGACCTACGCGGTGCTGTCCGGCGAGCCGGAGCAGCGCGGGGCGATCAGCCTCGTCGGGCTGGGCTGGCCCACGGAGATCGCGCTGATCGGGGCGGTGATCGTCAGCGGCCTGTTCGGGCTGGCGTTCGCGCCGGTCGCCGGGCGGCTGCGGGGCATCTACCTCGGCGTCGCGTCGCTGGCGCTGGTGTTCCTGGGCTTCTTCCTCGGACAGGCGGCGCCCGAGCTGACCGGCGGCGCGGCGAGCGGTCGCAACCCCGAGCCGTTCTCCCTGTTCGGGTTCTCCTTCTCCAACGAGGGCTACCTCGCGGTGCTGGGTGTTCCGTTCCGGCAGTCCGAGCGGCTCTGGTACCTGTTCCTCGTCCTGACCGTCATCTCCTACGTGCTCGCCAGAGGTGCGGTCAACAGCAGGGTCGGACGGTCCTGGCGGGCGGTGCGCGACAACGAGGCCGCGGCCGCCGTCATGGGTGTCGACGTGCTGCGCGCCAAGGCCGGCGCGTTCGCCGTCAGCGCCGCCTACGCCGGGCTGGCCGGCGTGATGATCGTGCTCTGGTACGGGCTGCTCAAGCCGGACGAGAGCGAGTTCGGCACCTACGGGCTCAACCAGTCGATCGCCTTCCTCGCGATGGCGATCATCGGTGGGCTCGGCTCCATCCCCGGCGCCGTCGTCGGCGCGATGATCGTGTTCGGCACCGGCCAGATCCTCACGATCTACGCCGCGGAGCTCGGCCTGGGCGACACGCTCTCCGGCGTGTCCCCGACGGTCATCGGGCTCTACGTCTACGGCATCGCGGTCATCCTCGTCGTGCTGTTCGAACCCGGCGGGCTGGCCGCCATCGGCCGCAGGCTGAGCGGGTCGCTCGGCAGGCGTTTCACCCCGAATCAGGTCGGCGCGCCCGCGCGCAGGCCGGCACCCCCCCGAGAGGACGGATCATGACTCAACGTCGAGCGAAGCAGGTGGCCGCGTCGGTCGCCCTGCTGGCGACCGTGGCCCTGGCCGGCTGCAGCACGCGGGCACCCGACGCCGCTGCCCCCGGCGACGCGGCGGGCGGGGAGGTGGCGACCGACGTCGGCGTCACGGCGGACACGATCACGCTGGGCGTGCTCGGTGACACCTCGGGCCCGTTCCGGAACCTGGGGACGAACCTGATCCAGGGCAACCAGATCTGGGCGGACGAGGTCAACGCCGCGGGCGGCATCTGCGGGCGGCAGATCGAGCTGAACATCGCCGACAGCGGCTACAAGGCCGACATCGCCACCACCCAGTACCGGACACAGCAGCCGGAGATCCTCGGCTACCTGCAGCTGCTCGGGTCACCGATCAACGCGGCGCTGCGTGGCAACCTGGAGACCGACGAGGTCACCTCGCTGGCCCTGTCCTGGTCCTCGTTCATCCTGGACAACCCCTACCAGATCATCCCGGGCACCACCTACGACCTCGAGATGATCAACGGGATGCGGTACCTGCAGGACCAGGGTCTGATCAACGACGGTGACACCGTCGGGCACATCTACATCGGCGGCGAGTACGGGGACAACGGCTTCCTCGGGTCCACCACCTACGCCGAGCAGCACGGCATGACGGTGGCGCCGGCGCAGATCGCGGCCACCGACACCGACATGACCAACATCGTCACCGGGTTCCAGGGCCAGGGTGTGACGGCGATCCTGCTGACCACCTCGCCCGCCCAGACCGCGTCGGTGCTCAACGCCGCCACCGCGCTCGGCCTGGACGTTCCCGTGCTGGGCAACAACCCCACGTTCGACCCGGGCACCAACCTCGCAGGCCCGGCCGCCGACACCGTCGGCAACCTCTACGTCGCGGCCAGCTCGGTGCCGTTCTCGGCCGACGTGCCCAAGGCGCAGGAGGTCGCGACCGCGTTCAACGAGGCCTACCCGGACGCCACGGCGAGCGCGGGCGTGCCCTACGGCTACGCGGGTGGACTGATCTGGCAGCAGATCCTCGAGCAGGCCTGTGAGGCCGGCGACCTGACCCGGGCGGGCGTGCACGACACGTTCCTGGCCAGCGAGGCGATCACCACCGAGGACCTGGTGGCGAGCGAGCTGAACTACTCGGAGGCCGGAGCGCCGCCGAGCCGCTCGGTGTACATCGCGCAGGCCGACGCGTCGACGCCGGGCGGGCTGCTGCAGGTCGTCGAGCCGTTCACGGCTCCCGAGGCGGAGAGCTACGTGGCTCCGCAGCAGCAGCAGTAGGACCGACCCGCAAGGACGGACGGCGTCGCGGTGACCACCGGCTTCCCGGTCACCGAGGCGCCGTCCGGCATTTCTCGGGGACGCCCTCAGGGGCGTCCCGGAGGTCCCGGAGGCAGGGTCGGCGCACGCTGGACGGCATGGAACCTCACGAGCCCAGCACCCTCCCGACCACCCGCCACCCCCTCACGCGCAGCCGCTCCGACCGCATGATCGCGGGCGTCTGCGGCGGCGCGGGACGGCACCTCGACATCGATCCGGCCCTGCTGCGCATCGCGCTCGTGCTGCTCACCGTCTTCGGCGCGGGCGTCGGGGCCGTGCTCTACGTCGCGGCCTGGATCCTCGTGCCGGAGGACGGACGCGGGTGACCGCTCGGCCGGGAGGTGCTCGCGGGGGCCGCCGCGCCTCCCGGACTGGATCAATGCCCTGAACAGGCGTGCTACCCGGTAGCACCGGGTGAGCCAGGCGGGTAGCATCGGAGCATGAGCGCCCAGCCCGAGATCACGCAGCGCGACCTCCGCAGTCGATCCAAGGAGATCATGGACGCCGTCGAAGGCGGTCAGGGCTTCGTGGTCACCAGGGACGGGCGCCAGATCGGCGAGCTGATCCCCCTGCGTCGACGGCGGCGCTTCGTCCCCCGGGAAGAGTTCGCCGCGATGTCCCGCGTCGCGCCGGCCATGGACATCCAGGCGTTCCGAGCGGATCAGGACGCCGCCCTCGAGCAGGGCATGGACGATCCGTATGCCCGTTGAGCTCGTCCAGGGCCTGCTCGACACGAACATCGTGATCCTGCGACGGTGGATCGACGCCGCCGATCTTCCGGCCGAGATGGCCATCTGCACCATCACGCTCGCGGAGCTGTCGGCAGGGCCGCACCTGGTCAGACGGGACAACGAGCAGGACCACTACCAGGAGCTGGCCGAGCGGGCCCGCCGGCTCGATGTACTGCAGCGCGCCGAGAACGAGTTCGACCCGATCCCCTTCGACGCCGACGCCGCCCGGACCTACGGGCGCGTCGCGGCCGGTGTCGTCGCGGCCGGTCGATCGCCCCGGCGGCGAACGGCGGACCTGATGATCGCCTCGGTGGCCATCACCCACGAGCTACCGCTGTTCACCACGAACCCGGCCGACTTCCGCGGGCTCGGGGACCTGCTGTCGGTGGTTGCGGTCCGGCTGCCCGGCGCTGCACCCCGATCCTGATCACCGGTCGCACGCCGCAGGGGCGGTACCCGGCGAAACGGGTACCGCCCCTGCGTGGACGTGCGGGTGGAGCGGTGGACTCAGAAGTCCATGCCGCCCATGCCACCCATGCCGCCGGTGGGGTCGCCCCCGCCGCCGCCGCCGTTCTTCTCCGGCTTGTCGGCGATGACCGCCTCGGTGGTGAGGAACAGGGCCGCGATCGAGGCCGCGTTCTGCAGCGCCGAGCGCGTCACCTTGGCCGGGTCGATGATCCCGGCCTCGATCAGGTCGATGTACTCGCCGGTGGCCGCGTTGAGACCGTGCCCGGCCTGCAGGCCACGCACCTTCTCCGCCACGACGCCGCCCTCGAGGCCGGCGTTGACGGCGATCTGCTTGAGCGGAGCCTCCAGCGCGACCTTGACGATGTTCGCACCGGTGGCCTCGTCACCGTCGAGACCGAGGCCCTCGAACAGGCCGGCACCGGCCTGGATGAGCGCCACGCCGCCACCGGCGACGATGCCCTCCTCGACGGCCGCCTTCGCGTTGCGCACGGCGTCCTCGATGCGGTGCTTGCGCTCCTTGAGCTCGACCTCGGTCGCGGCTCCGGCCTTGATGACCGCAACACCGCCGGCGAGCTTCGCCAGGCGCTCCTGCAGCTTCTCGCGGTCGTAGTCGGAGTCGGTCTTCTCGATCTCGTTGCGGATCTGGCTGACCCGACCGGCGATCTGGTCGGCGTCGCCGGCACCGTCGACGATGGTGGTCTCGTCCTTGGACACGACGACCTTGCGGGCCGAGCCCAGCAGCGACAGGTCGGCGTTCTCCAGCTTGAGGCCGACCTTCTCCGAGATGACCTCGCCACCGGTGAGGATGGCCATGTCGGCCAGCATCGCCTCGCGGCGGTCACCGAAGCCGGGCGCCTTGACGGCGACGGACTTGAAGGTGCCACGGATCTTGTTGACGACGAGCGTGGCCAGGGCCTCGCCCTCGACGTCCTCGGAGATGATGGCGAGCGGCTTGCCGCCCTGCATGACCTTCTCCAGCAGCGGGAGCAGGTCCTTCACCGTGGAGATCTTGGAGGAGACCAGGAGGATGTAGGGGTCCTCCAGCTCGGCCTCCATGCGCTCGGCGTCGGTGACGAAGTAGGGCGAGATGTAGCCCTTGTCGAACCGCATGCCCTCGGTGAGCTCGAGCTCCAGACCGAAGGTCTGGCTCTCCTCGACCGTGATGACGCCTTCCTTGCCGACCTTGTCCATCGCCTCGGCGATGAGCTCGCCGATCGAGGCGTCGGCGGCGGAGATCGAGGCGGTGGCCGCGATCTGCTCCTTGGTCTCGACCTCCTTGGCGGTCTTGAGCAGCTGCTGCGAGACGGCCTCGACCGCCTTCTCGATGCCACGCTTGAGCGCCATCGGGTTCGCGCCGGCCGCCACGTTGCGCAGGCCCTCGCGGACCATCGCCTGGGCGAGCACGGTGGCGGTGGTGGTGCCGTCACCCGCGACGTCGTCGGTCTTCTTGGCAACTTCCTTGACGAGCTCGGCCCCGATCTTCTCCCACGGGTCCTCGAGCTCGATCTCCTTGGCGATCGACACACCATCGTTGGTGATGGTGGGCGCGCCCCACTTCTTCTCCAGGACGACGTTGCGGCCACGCGGGCCGAGCGTCACACGGACGGCGTCGGCGAGGACGTTCATGCCGCGCTCGAGCCCGCGCCGCGCCTCCTCGTCGAAAGCGATCATCTTCGCCATGGGGGTGTGGTCCTCCGATTGGGATGACACGAAAAAAATCTGTTCGCCGGGTGGCGCCCGCGACGGACGACCGACAACCCTGCGCCGATCTCACCGGCCCGACGTCTGGCACTCTACCGTGTCGAGTGCCAACGCCGTTCTAGCACTCGCCCCGGTCGACTGCAAGGCAGGTGGGGGCGGGCAGGATGGAGCGGTGACCCGTTCTGTCGAAGAGCATCGCGCCGCCGTCGCCGCACTGATCGACACGCAGCCGGGCGAGGTGGTGCCGCTGTCCCGAGCGCGCGGGCGGGTGTTGGCCCACGACCTGGTCGCCCCGATCTCGCTGCCGTCGTTCGACAACTCCGCGATGGACGGGTACGCCGTGCGGGCCGGGGACGTCACCGGGGCCTCGGAGGAGTCGCCGGTGGTGCTGCCGGTGGCCGCCGACATCCCGGCCGGACGCACCGACGTCCCACCGTTGGAGCCGGGTACCGCGCACCGGATCATGACCGGCGCCCCGATGCCCGCGGGCGCCGACGCCGTCGTTCCGGTGGAGCGCACCGACGGCGGCACCGACCGGGTGTCGCTGCGGCACGCCCCGGCCCCCGGCACGCACGTGCGCTCGGTGGGCGAGGACGTGGGTGCCGGCAGCGTGGTGGTGGCCGGGGGCACCGTGCTGCAGGCCGCCCAGATCGGGGTGGCCGCCGCGGTGGGGTACGCGGAGCTGGAGGTGCGGCGCCGGCCCGTCGTGCTGGTGCTGTCCACCGGTTCCGAGCTCGTGGCGCCCGGCACGCCCCTGCGGCCCGGACAGATCTACGAGTCGAACGGGCCGATGCTGGCCGCGGCGGTCGAGGAGGCGGGCGCGCAGGCGCGGCTGCTGCGCTACGTGCCCGACGACGTCGAGGAGTTCCTGGCCCGACTCGGGGAGCAGATCGCCGGTGTCGATCTCGTGCTCACCTCCGGCGGTGTGAGCGCCGGGGCGTACGAGGTGGTCAAGGACGCGTTCACCGGGCGCGGCGTGGAGTTCGTCAAGGTCGGGATGCAGCCCGGCGGGCCCCAGGGCGCCGGCCGGATCGACGCGCTCGGCGGGGTCGCCGTGGTGACGTTGCCCGGCAATCCGGTCAGCTCACAGGTGTCGTTCGAGGTGTTCGTGCGGCCGGCGCTGCGGGCCGCCATGGGGCACCCACACCCCGATCGCCCGGTGGTCACGGCCACGCTGGGTGAGCGCTGGATCTCGCCCGCGGGGCGACGCCAGTTCCGCCGAGGGGTGCTGGACGCGGTCCGCGGCACCGTCGCCGAGGTGGGGGATCCGGCCTCGCACCTGCTCGCGGCGCTCGCCAGGGCGGAGTGCCTGGTCGTGGTGCCGTCCGAGGTGACGGAGCTGGAGGAGGGGTCCCCCGTGGAGGTCTGGCTGCTGGACGGGTGACCGACGCGCTCCGATGTGGTACAGATCACAGTCAAGTGATGCAACAAACGGAGCCTCGGGAACGTCATACCGGTGAACGTTCGGCCGATCGGTGCACATCGCGGTCTTCATCTCTCCGCGACCTGGACGATCGATCGCATGCTCAGGGATACTTTCCCTGTACCCGGGTACTCGACGGGTGCGGTGCAAAGGGCCTACCGCCCGTCGCTGGGGAGCGGACGAGCGGTTCCACGGCCGGGGTCGTCGTCTCGGGGGATGGCGGCCCCGGCCCTTTTGTGTCCCGTCCGTCGCGTACCGTAGCCGCCGCGACGGCCATCCCGGGTCGCCACGCCGCAGCGAAGAAGTCGAGAACGCACCCCATGTCCGCGCCGCCCCCCACGCCCTCCGGGTTCTCCCCCCGCCACGTCGCCGGGTTGATCCGGGACGCGATCCCGCCGATGCATCCGGGCGGCCGCCCGCTCGTGGCCACGGTCGCGCTCGGCGCGGGGGTGCTCCGCGCCGTCACCGGCCGCGGCACCGGCCCGGGGCTGCTCGCCACCGCCGCCACCGCGGCGTTCTTCCGCAATCCGCGCCGGGTGCCGCCGCCGCGCACCGGCGTGGTGCTCGCCGCAGCGGACGGCACGGTCGCCACGGTGTCCGATGTCGCGCCCCCGCCCGAGCTCGCCCTGCCGGCGGGCACCGTGTCGCGGGTGAGCGTGTTCCTGTCCGTGCTCGACGTGCACACGCAGCGCATCCCCGCCGACGGCCGGGTGCTCGAGGTGCGCTACACGCCCGGCACCTTCCTCTCCGCCGACCTGGACAAGGCCAGCGAGGACAACGAGCGCAACGCCGTGCTGCTGGAGACCGCGGACGGGCACCGCATCGGGATCGTCCAGATCGCCGGACTGCTCGCGCGCCGCATCGTCTGCGACGTGGCGCCGGGTGCCGAGGTGGCCGCGGGGGAGACCTACGGGCTGATCCGCTTCGGCTCCCGCGTGGACGTGTACCTGCCCGCCGGCAGCCGGGTCGAGGTGGCGGTCGGGCAACGGACGATCGGCGGCGAGACGGTGCTGGCGACCCTGCCGGCCGCCCCGCCCCGGGAGGGCTGAGCGGGTGCCGGCTCCCTACCCCGTCGGCGTCCGGCTGCTGCCCAACGCGGTCACCGTGGTCGCGCTGAGCGCGGGCCTCTCGTCGGTGTACTTCGCGCTCGGCGGGCGGTTCGAGCTGGCGGTGCTGGCCGTCGGTGTCGCCGCCCTGTGCGATGCGCTCGACGGGCGCCTCGCCCGGCTGCTCGACGCCAGCACCCGCATCGGCGCCGAGCTCGACTCGCTCGCCGATCTCGTCTCGTTCGGGGTGTCCCCCGCGCTGGTGCTCTACGTCTGGCAGGTCGGCCTGGTGGACGGGGGCGCCGGGCGCTTCGCATGGGTCGTCGCACTGGTGTACGCGGTGTGCATGGCGCTGCGGCTCGCCCGGTTCAACACCCTGCTCGACGCGGAGGATCCCTACCCGTTCACCAAGGAGTTCTTCGTCGGGGTGCCGGCCCCGGCCGCCGCCCTGCTGGCCGGGATCCCGCTCTACCTGTTCCTGCACTTCGGCGCGGGCTGGTGGTCCTCGGCGGTCGTGGTCGCGCTGAGCATGCTGCTCGCCGCCGGCCTCATGGTGAGCAGGCTGCCGACGCTGTCGTTCAAGACGGCCCGGGTGGGGCCGCGCTTCGTCGCCCCGCTGCTCGTGCTCGTCGGGCTGCTGGCGGCGGTACTGGTGACCGTGCCCTACCTGACGCTCGCCGTCGTCGGCGTGCTCTACCTCGCGGCGCTGCCGTACACGGTGTACCGGTACCGGTGGCTGTCGCGGCATCCGGAGGCATGGGACGTGCCGATGCGGGAGCGGCGCGCCGTCGCCCGCGCCGCGCGCTCGGCCCGCAGGCTGGGGCTGCGCCCGCCGCTGCGCCGACGCGTGGCGGGCCGGGCCAGCGCGGTCGCCGGCCGCGCGCGGGCCGTGGCCGGGGCCGTCCGGCGGCTCGGCGACGACGGCCCTCCACCCCGCCGCGCCCCCGGCCCCGCTCCGCAACCCCCGCGCAACCGGCTGCGGCTGGGCCTGCGCCGCCGCCGCTGACGGCGACACCCACCGTCCGCCCCCGATCCAGATCTTGTGAGTCGGTCGGTGACCCCGCTAGCGTCCGAGGAATGATCAACTCGCGGACTCGGCGGGTCGTCTGGGCGGTGCCGGTCGTCTGTGCCCTGCTGCTGTGCCTTCCCGGCGCGGCGGCGGCGGACGCGGTGCAGGACAGGGTCTTCGACACCCGGGGCGACAACGTGCATCTCTCCAGGACGCCGCCGCCGACCGCTTCCGGTCACGGGTGGTGGCTCCGGGGGTCGAGCGACGCAGAGCTGGCGGACGTGACCGTTCAGCTGCAGGTCCTCAACAACGGCAACTGGGTGGACGTCGGGCCCCCGGGAAGGAAGCGGGTCAAGCCCGGTGGTGGCTCGGCCAACCGGGCCAACGCCCGATACCTGTGTGCCAACTCGCTCCAGGTGAACTGGCGCAGTGTCATCGACGTCGATCTGGTCGGCTACGCGGACAGCTCGAACGTCGCCGTCACACCCCCGCGCCTGCTCTCCTGCGGCGCCTGAGATGGGTGACGCCGCCTCGGACCGGGACAAGATCGTCGATGCCACGCTGATGATCGGTTGGTACGGGCGCATCGTGCGGCACCCCTGGTTGTCCCCGGACTGGGCCGAGGAGGACATGTACAGCCTCTTCGCCGCCGGCGCCGAGGCGATGGGATGGTCGTCCTCCGGCCCCGGGGATGACGACGGCCTGTGGGGGATGAACGACGCGGGGCAGGACCGGGCGGGCGGTGCAACGACCCGGCTCGCCTGGTTCCAGGTGGGCCTGCCGACCCACCGCGCGGGCGGGCCCCGGCCGCTCCCGCTGCAGCCGCTCGCCACATGCTCGTGGGACGCCGTCGCCCGGATCGGCGACGTGGCGGCCGATGGCGTCCAGTTCCTCGTGCCGCTGCAGCTCGCCGGCCCGTCGGCCGGTCGGCTCGAAGCCGGCCTGAACCCGTTCCACGCAGCGGATCCAGCCGCCCGGACGGCGGCGACCGTCACGGTCGACACCGGCTCGAACGACATCGGACGGCGCCGTGCGAAGGACCTGCTCGAGGGGATGGCGGCCCTCCGCACCGGCCCCTTCCGGGTGACGGGGCCCGTGCGCATCGCCCCGACGGTCGACGCGCCGCAGCCGCCGCTGGTCGGGGACATGTGGATGGGGCCCTCCCGGCACCCGGTCGAGTTCGACGCGGACCTGCCGGAATGGACGCCGGACGCCCTCGGCTGGCTCGCCCTGCTCGTCGCGGAGGGCGCCCGGCGCGCCGGGATCGCCACGACGGCCCTGGTCGGCATCAGCCGGGAGGGCGCGGCGGGACCCGGCGGTCGCCGCCGGTGACCGGCGGGCGGTGGATAGCGTGATCGCGTGACGTCGCCTGAGATCGCGCTCGTGGCCCGGCTCGCCGCCACCGCCGCCGACGCCCGGCGGGGGGTGGTGCGACTGCACCCGGAGGTGCTCGACGCCCTCGGCCTGCGTTCGTGGGATGCCGTCACGCTGACCGGTGCGCGGGTCACCACCGCCCTCGCGGCACCGGGCGACGGGCCGCCGGGGCAGGCCACCCTCGACGACGTGACGCTGTCGAACGCGGGACTCACCGACGGGGCCGAGGTGGTGGTGGCCGTGGCCGGTGTGCGACCGGCGCGCCGCGTGCTGGTCACCGGGTCGCAGCTGGCCCGGGCGTCCGTCACGCCGGAGACGCTGCGGCTCGCGCTGCTCGGCAAGGTCCTGACCAGCGGGGACGCGGTGTCGCTTCGCCCTCAGGACCTCGGGCCCGTGGCCGGTCTGGACGTCTCCGACGCCCGCAGGCGGGTGGCCGGGGCGTTGGGCGGGTCGTGGACCACCGAGCTGCTGACGGTGGTCGCGGTCGAGCCGTCCGGAGCCGTCGCGGTGCGGCCGAGCAGCGTCGTCGGGTGGCGGGACGGCGCGAGCACGGCCGACGCACCGCACGATCCCACGGCGGTCCCGCTTCCGGAGCCGCGGCCGGTGCGCCCCGGGCCCGGACCCGCCGCACCCGGGTCCGCCGCACCCGGGTCCGCGCCCGCTGCGGCGCAGATGACTCCGGTGGAGCCGCCCGTGCCGGTGGCGGATCTCGTCGGCAACACCGAGCCCGCCCGCAGGCTGCTCGAGTGGCTGGAGCTGAGCCTCGACCGGCCCGAGCTGCTCGCCCGCCTCGGCGGCTCGGCCCGGCTCGGGGTGCTGCTCGTGGGGCCGGAGGGGGTGGGGAAGGCGACGCTGGTGCACAGCGTCGCCGCGGCCGTGGGCGCGCGCTGCGTCGAGCTGGCGGCACCCGCGGCGGTGGCGCTGGCGGCGGCGTCGGAGCGGGTGCACGATGTCGTCGGTGCGGCCCGGGCGGCGGCCCGGGGCGGTGAACGCGTGGTGCTCCTGGTCACCGACGTCGACGCCCTGCTGCCCGCGGCGGCCCCGCCGCCGCTGTCCACGCTCGTGCTCGACGTGCTGCGCGACGCCCTGTCCACACCCGGGCTCGCGCTGGTCGCCACCACCGCCGCCCCAGAGTCGGTGGACCCGCGGCTGCGCGCGCCCGATCTCGCCGACCGCGAGCTGGGACTGGCCCTGCCCGACCTTCGCGTACGCACCGAGCTGCTGCGCAGGTTGCTGGCGTCGGTGCCGATGGTGGAGGGGGTGGACCTGCGCGCCGTCGCCGAACGCACGCCCGGGTTCGTGGTCGCCGACCTCACCGCCGTGCGCCGGGAGGCGGCCGTGCGTGCCGCGCTGCGCGGGGCCGAGGAGATCGGCCAGGCCGACCTGCTCGACGCCGTCGGGTCGGTGCGGCCGATCTCGATGTCCTCGTCGGACACGCTGCAGACCGGCGGGATCACCCTCGACCAGGTCGGGGACATGGTCGAGGTCAAGCAGGCGCTCACCGAGGCCGTGCTGTGGCCGTTGCAGTACCCGGACTCGTTCGCGCGGCTGGGTGTCGACCCGCCGCGCGGCGTGCTCGTCTACGGACCGCCCGGGTGCGGCAAGACGTTCCTGCTGCGCGCGCTGGCCGGTACCGGGCAGCTCAACGTGCTGTCGGTGAAGGGTGCCGAGCTGCTCGACAAGTACGTCGGCGAGTCCGAGCGGGCCGTGCGCGAGCTGTTCCGCCGGGCCGCCGACGCCGCACCCGCGCTGGTCTTCCTCGACGAGGTGGACGCGCTCGCTCCGCGCCGCGGGCAGTCCACCGACTCCGGCGTCGCCGACCGCGTGGTCGCCGCCCTGCTCACCGAGCTCGACGGCGCCGAGCCGCTGCGCGACGTGATCGTCGTCGGCGCCACCAACCGGCCCGAATTGATCGATCCCGCGCTGCTGCGTCCCGGGCGCCTGGAGCGCCTGGTCTACGTGCCGCCGCCGGACGCGGCCGCCCGTGCCGACATCCTGCGCGCGGCGAGCCGCAACACCCCGCTGGCCGGCGACGTCGACCTCGATGTGATCGGTGCGGAGCTGGACGGCTACAGCGCGGCCGACTGCTCCGCGGTGCTGCGCGAGGCGGCGTTGACGGCGATGCGCGAGTCACGTGACGCGGCCGAGGTCACGGCGGGGCACATCGCCTCGGCCCGGGCCGTCGTCCCGGCCTCGCTGGACCCGGGGCAGCTGGCCGAGCTGGCGGCGTACGCGGAGCAGCGCCGCCGCTGAGCACGCCCCGACCACGTGACGTCGACGGGCCCGGGGCCGGCCCGTGCCGCGATGAGCGCCCTCTCATCCCGGTCTCATGCCCGGGCGGCACCGCGCGGGCGAACCTGGACCGGTGTTCTCCGTGCCGATGCTCGACCCCCGCTGGCCCGCCTCTCTCGCTCTGCTGCTCGGCCCCGGCGCGGGCGAGCTGATCCAGGTCGCGCTGCACGGCGTCGGCGGGCGGCTGCGTGCGCTGCGGGTCGCGACGGTGGGGGTGCAGCCCACCGGGGCCACCGTCGTCCAGTACACCGCGACCGTCGACCGCGCCGACGGCACCACGAGCACGGAGACGCTCGCGGCCACCACCGGTTCGCGCATCCCGGACGGCGCGGCCGTCGTCGCCGGGGAGGTCGGTGGCGAGCCGGTGGAGGTGGGGTTGTGGCGCTGGCCCCAGGATCCGGCGCTGCCGGCGCTGGCGACGGCGACCGACCCGCACCTGCTGGCAGCGGCCCTCGATGCGGCCGGCCTGCCGCACCGGGGGGTGGCGCGGGTGCGGGTGCGCGCCTACCGGCCCGGGCGGCGCGCCGTGCTCGAGGTGACCGGCGAGTGCACCCGCCTGTTCTGCAAGGTCGTGCGGCCCGCTGCGGTCGACGCGCTGCGCGTCCGCCACGACCTGCTCGCGCCGGTGCTTCCCGTTCCGCCGGTCCTCGCCGCCACCGGGGGTGGCCTCGTGGTGCTGCCCGCCGCGGCGGGCACCCCCGTGCGCGCCCTGCTGTCCGAGGGCGGCGCGCCTCCCGGCGGCCCCGAGCTCGATGCGCTCCTCGACCGGCTGCCCCCGGCGCTCGTCGACCTGCCGACCCGGCGGAGCGCGCCCGGCGGCCATCTCGACCGTGCCCGGCACTTCGCCGACGTCCTCGCGCTGACCTCGCACACCGGCTGCACCGCCCGGCTCGACGCGCTGGTGGAGCGGCTCGCCGTCGCCGACCGCGGGGACCACCCCACGGTCGCCGTGCACGGCGACTTCTACGAGTCGCAGCTCCACGCCGAGGGCGGGCGCGTGACCGCGCTGCTCGACGTCGACACCGCGGGCGGCGGGAGGCGCATCGACGACTGGGCGACCCTGCTGGCCCACCTGTCCGTACTCGGCGGGCCGGCCCGCAGCTGGGGTGCGGAGCTGCTGGCGCACGCGGAGCGCCGGTTCGCCAGGGCACAGCTGCGTCCCCGCGTCGCCGCTGCGGTGCTCGGCCTGGCGACCGGTCCCTTCCGGGTCCAGCAGCCGGGATGGGCGGACCACAGCGAGTGGCGGGTCGCGCTCGCCGAGCGGTGGCTCGCCGGCGTGCCGGACCTGTGAACCTCCTCATCGGCCTCTCCCGGTGTGCTCACCTGCCGTGGCGAACCTGGAGGACGTGAGCACACCGACAGAACCTGGAGCCGGACATGACATCCCGACCCGCCCCCTGGAAGATCGTCACCCTCGGCGTCGCCATCAGTGGCCTCGGCCTGGCCGGCGCCGGCATCGCACTCGCGGGCGACGACGGCGCGCAGAGCGAGACGCCGCGCCCGGTCGCGGTGTCCGCGGCCGACGCCGCGGCCGCCCCCGTCCCGCTCGCCCCCGCAGCGGTCGACATGTCGCCGGAGTCCGCGGACTCGCCGTTCGAGAGCCCGTTCGACTCGGCCGGATCGCCGTTCGACAGCCCGCAGTCCGCGACCTCCCCGATCACGCCGGACTCCCCGGTCTCCCCGGACAGCCCGGTCTCCCCGGACTCCCCGGACTCGGCCGACTCCCCGGACGACTGACCGGCGTCAGGCGCCCTGGTAGTCCTTCGTCAGGATGACGATCACGCCGGGGCTGGCGTCCTCGATGCCCTCGAAGCGGGGCTTGGAGCGCAGGTCGAACGCCTTCGCGAGGAAGTCGGCGGCGTCCTTCTCGGCGGTGCCCTCGCGGTAGTACACGGTGGACACGGGGATGAGGCCGTTGTAGCCGCCGATCTCGGTGACGGTCCAGCCGGCGGCCTCGAAGTCGGCCGCGCCGCGGGCGGCGAGCCCGGTGATCGTGCTGTTGTTGTAGACGCGCAGCGGCATGCGGACGTCCTCGGCGCCGCCGCGGCCGGAGTCGATCCCCGAGCCCCCGGAACCGCTCGAGCCCCCGGAACCGCCCGTACCCCCGCCACTCTGCTCCGGAGCGCCGATCCCACCGGTCGGCGCGGGGCCGAACGAGGGGATGGGGACGCCGCCGTCACCGGGGTCGGCGCCCGGCGCGGCGCCGTCGGACGCGGTGTCGCCGGGGGCGGTGTCGTCGGTCGGGGGCGTCGCCCCGTCGGTCGGGGTGAATCCGGACCCGGCGTCGGGCGACGCGCTGATCGACGTCGACGGGGCGGCGCTGGAGCCGCTTCCGTCCCCGCCGGTGGCGAGCGTGGCCAGGCCGATGATGCCGGCGACCGCGCCCACCCCGAGCAGGGCGAGCCCGCCCACCCGAAGTGGCGACGGGCCGCCGGACGGGGCGGGTGCGGTCACGGCGTCCTCCGGATGTCGGTCAGTGCGAACTGCGGATCATGGTGTCGTCACCAGGGTTCGATGCCCAGCCGACGCGCCGCACGGGTGCGCTGCCTGCTGGCGCGCAGCCTGCGCAGCCGCTTGACGAGCAGGGGATCGGCCTCCAGCGCCTCCGGCCGGTCCACCAGCGCGTTGAGCACCTGGTAGTAGCGGGTGGCCGACATGTCGAACAGCTCACGGATCGCCTGTTCCTTCGCGCCCGCGTACTTCCACCACTGGCCCTCGAAGGCGAGGATCTCGTGGTCCCGGCGGTCCAGCCCGCGGACCTTCCTGCCCGTAGTGGACACTCCACTAGGTTCGGTGGCGGACTCCATCACGCTCCTCGCAGCCTCGCTCGAACTGAATGACACATGTGTCATTCACGGCGGCCATTAGACCACGGGGCACCGACAGGACCGGGTCAGGGACGCGCCACAGAAGAGTGGGAAATATGCTCCTCGACCGTGGCCGTCCGACCCATCCGCATCATCGGTGATCCCGTCCTGCACACCGCGACCCGCCGCGTCGAGACGTTCGACGAGGAGCTGAAGGCGCTGGTCGGCGACATGTTCGACACGATGGCGGCGGCCGAGGGTGTCGGGCTCGCGGCCAACCAGATCGGCGTGGACCGCCGGGTGTTCGTCTACGACTGCCCGGACGAGACGCTGCGCACCCGCGTGCGCGGCGTCGTGGTCAACCCGGTGCTGGAGACCTCGCAGCGCCCCGAGGGCATGCCCGATCCCGAGGACGACGAGGAGGGCTGCCTGTCGGTACCCGCGGAGTCGTTCCCGACCGGGCGCGCCGAGTGGGCGAAGGTCACCGGCGCCGACGCCGACGGGGAACCGGTGGAGGTGGAAGGCCGCGGGTTCCTGGCCCGCTGCCTGCAGCACGAGGTCGACCACCTCGACGGGGTGATCTACGTCGACCGGCTCGTGGGTCGCAACGCCCGCGCGGCGAAGAAGGCCCTGCGCCGCAACGGCTGGGGCGCGCCCGGGCTGAGCTGGGACCCGTCGACCGAGCACGCCGAGGACGTCTCGTGAGTGCGTAGCACTCCAGCACCGTGCGCGCTCACGGCCCGGTCGGCGCCGGCGGATCGAGGTCGATCTCGACGGCGAAGGGTGCGGTGGGCGAGAAGAGCCCGGTCACCGCACCGCCGTCGCGGTAGCCGAAGTCACCGGCGAGGTGGCAGGCGATCAGGGACACCGGGTCGTCCAGGTCGACGATCCAGTAGTGCGGGATGCCGGCGTCGGCGTACTCCCCGCGCTTGACGACGTGGTCGGTGCGCACCGAGCTCGGCGAGACGACCTCGACGACCAGGACGACCTCGGACGCTCGCAGCACGCCGCCCTCGCGGCGCAGGCGCAGCTGCGCCTCCCGCGTCGCCACGACGAGGTCTGGCCGGCGGACCGTGCCCGGCCCGTCGGCCGGGACGAGCTGGAGGTCGAGATCGAGGTCCTGGGCCGCGACCAGGCCGGGAGGCAGCTGGGACCTGACCTGGGAGTGGAGCTCGAACAGGAAATCCTGGTGATCGAACACCGGGCTCGCGCACATGACCAACCGCCCCTCGACCAGCTCGGAGTAGCCCGGCTCGATCTCCCCGATGGCGAGGTACTCGGCCACGGTGAGGGGATGTGGTGGGGCGACCGGCTGCAGCGTCACCATCCCAGTGTGGCACCCGACCCCGACGGGACCGGGCCGTCCCGCCGCCGACACGGCGGGAACGGCCCGGGGACGACCGATCAGGCCCCGCGCGGCTCCAGCACGAACACCGGGATCTCGCGTTCGGTCTTGCGCTGGTAGTCCTCGTAGTCGGCATAGGTGGCGACGGCGCGCTTCCACCACAGCGCCTTCTCCTCACCGGTGACCTCGCGCGCGGTGTAGTCGTTGGTCACCGTGCCGTCCTGCAGCTCGACGTGCGGCTCGGCCCGCACGTTGAAGTACCAGACGGGGTGCTGGGGTGCACCGCCCAGCGACGCGACCACGGCGTAGGTGCCCTCGTGCTCCACCCGCATCAGCGGCACCTTGCGCAGCTTGCCGGTCTTCGCGCCGCGCGTCGTCAGCAGGATCACCGGGCGGCCCTTGATGTCGACGCTGTCGGTGGTGCCGGTCTCGAGGATCTTCTCGGTCTGGTCGCGGACCCAGCCGGTGGGGCTCAGTTCGTACTCTCCGTCAAGTGGCATGGCCCCGATCCAACACGCCTTCCCCGTCCGCCGCCGGGCGGCTACGGTCGAGATCACAATCGGGAGCTCGCGCGCTGCGGGCTGAGAGGGCGTGGCGGGATGCGGCCGCCGACCGTCGAACCAGTCCGGGCAATGCCGGCTGACGGAGGTGGACGTGCACGACACCATCGGTGTCACCCCGCCGCGGGTGCTGACGATCGCCGGCACCGACTCCGGCGGCGGCGCGGGGGTGGCCGCGGACCTGCGCACGATGGCGGCCTGCGGCGCCCACGGCTGCGTGGCCGTCACCGCGGTCACCGTGCAGAACTCGGTGGGCGTCACCGGCGTGCACACGGTGCCGCCGGAGACGGTCGCCGCGCAGATCGTCTCGGTCGCCACCGACATCGGGCTCGACGCGGCCAAGACCGGGATGCTCGCCGGGCGGGAGATCATCGAGGCCGTCGCCGAGGCGTGCGACCGGGTCGGCATCGGGGAGCGGATCCCGCTCGTCGTCGACCCGGTGGCCGCGTCCATGCACGGCGACCCGCTGCTCGCGGGCGACGCGCTCGACGCCTACCGGAACCTGCTGTTCCCGCGCGCGACGCTCGTCACCCCCAACCTCGACGAGGTGCGCCTGCTCGTCGGCGTCGACGTGCACGACCGCGCGGGCCAGCGCGACGCCGCGACGGTGCTGCACGCGCTCGGGCCGCGCCACGTGCTGGTCAAGGGCGGGCACATGAGCGAGGACGGCTGCGTCGACCTGCTCTACGACGGCCACACCTTCACCGAACTGCCCGGCCCGCGCTTCGACACCATCCACACCCACGGCGGCGGCGACTCGATGGCCTCGGCCATCGCCTGCGGGCTGGCCCGTGGCCTGCCCGTTCCCGGCGCCGTGGCGTTCGGCAAGCGCTACATCACCGAGGCCGTCCGGCACTCCTACCCGCTCGGAGCCGGGCACGGTCCGGTGTCGCCGCTGTGGGCCGTCCGTCCGTGGTGGGCGGGCGGGTAGCGACGCAGGCGCTGCGCGCCCGCCGTGGGCACGGGTGTGCGCGACAGGGCGGGCCCGGCGGTCGCGGGTTACGCTCGCCGACGACGAGCCAGGCGACCCGTGCACCCCGATCCACGTGTGTCGCAGCGAGGGAGAATTCATGAGCATCATGGGCACGCGCGTGGTCCGCACCGAGGATCCGCTGTTCCTCTCGCGGGGGGCCACCTACACCGACGACCTCACCGACGAGCGGCTCTCCGGTGCGCTGCACCTGACGCTGGTGCGATCGCCGCTGGCCCACGCGCGGATCACCGCGGTCGACGTCGAGGAGGCGCGCACGGCCCCCGGCGTCGTCGCCGTGATCACCGGTGCCGACGTCGACCTGCCTCCCGCGCTGCTGTTCGGGGGCGCGAACAAGGGCATGGTCCGGCCGTGGCTCGCCACCGAGAAGGTGCGGTTCGTCGGCGAGCCGGTGGTCGCCGTCGTCACCGAGGAGGCCTACCAGGGCCAGGACGCCGCCGACCTCGTGGCCGTCGACTACGACCCGTTGCCCGCGGTCATCGATCTGAAGGCGGCGGCCACCGACGAGGTGCTGGTGTTCGAGGAGGTCGGCACCAACACCTCCAACGGCTTCGGGCTCAAGGACGAGTTCGACGAGCACCTGTTCGACGACTGCGAGGTCGTCGTCACCAAGGAGATCGTCAACCAGCGCCTCGCCGCGGCGTCGCTGGAGACCCGCGCCGCGAGCGCCGTCTGGGGTGCGGACGGGCGGGTCACGCTCTGGTGCTCCACGCAGGCCGCGCAGGCGGCCAAGGGTGAGGTGGCCGGCTGGCTCGGTGTCGACGCCGACCTCGTCCACGTGATCACGCCCGACGTCGGCGGCGGTTTCGGCGCCAAGATCGGCGCGGACCCCGAGTTCGCCCTCGTCGCCTGGCTCGCCCGGCACACCGGTCGCCCGGTGCGCTGGAACGAGACGCGCTCGGAGAACATGACCGGGATGGTGCAGGGTCGTGCGCAGGCCCAGACGATCACGATCGGCGGCAACCGCGAGGGCGACGTGCTCGCCTACCGCCTCGACGTGCTCGCCGACGCCGGGGCCTACCCGCGCCTGGGCGCGCTGCTGCCGATGTTCACGCGGATGATGGCGCCCGGCGTCTACGACATTCCGAAGGTGGAGTCGCGCGCCCGGGTGCTGGTGACCACCACCACGTCCACCGCGGCCTACCGCGGTGCGGGCCGGCCCGAGGCCACGGCCGCGATCGAGCGCGCGATGGACCTGTTCGCCGCCGAGATCGGCAAGGACCCGGTGGAGGTGCGCCGGCGCAACCTGCTGCGGCCCGAGCAGTTCCCGCTCACGACCAAGGGCGGGGCGCCCTACGACTCCGGCGAGTACGGGAAGGCCCTGGACGCGGTGCTCGAGGCCGCGGACTACGCCGGCCTGCGTGCCGAGCAGAAGCGGCGCCGGGATGCCGGTGAGGTCGTGCAGCTGGGCATCGGGGTGTCGGTGTTCGTCGAGATCACCGGCGGCGGCGCGTTCTCCGAGGACGCCGCGGTCGAGGTGCACCCCGACGGCACCGTCACCGTGCTCACCGGCACGTCGCCGCACGGGCAGGGCCACGCCACCGCGTGGGCGATGCTCGCGAGCGAGCACCTCGGCATCGAGATCTCGAAGATCACGGTCAAGCACGGCGACACCGACCTGATCCCGCGCGGGTCCGGCACGATGGGCTCGCGCAGCCTGCAGACCGGTGGCGTCGCGGTCCACCAGGCCGCGGGCGAGCTGGTCGAGCTGGCCAAGCAGCGCGCCGCCGACCTGCTGGAGGCGAACGTCGACGACCTGGAGGTCGGCGACGGGCGGGGCGCGGTGAAGGGCACCGACTCCGGTGTCACGCTCGCGCAGCTCGCGGAGTCCGAGCCGCTCAAGGTCGACACGAACTTCGACAGCGGAGCGCCGTCGTTCCCGTTCGGTGCGCACGTCGCCGTCGTCGAGGTCGACGTCGAGTCCGGCAAGGCGGTGGTCGACCGGATCGTCACCGTCGACGACGCGGGCCCCGTGCTCAACCCCCTGCTGTGCGAGGGGCAGCGCCACGGCGGCATCGCCCAGGGCATCTCGCAGGCCCTGCTCGAGGAGGTCGTCTACGACGACGACGGCAACCCCCTGACGGCCACGTTCGCCGACTACGCGTTCCCCTCGGCCGCCGAGCTGCCCAGCTTCACGCTGCTGGACATGGCCACCCCGACACACCTCAACCCGCTGGGCGTCAAGGGGATCGGCGAGGCCGGCACGATCGGGGCCACCCCGGCGGTGCAGTCGGCCGTCATCGACGCCGTGTCGCACCTCGGCGTCCGCCACATCGACATGCCGACCAGCCCGCTGCGGGTGTGGACGGCGATCAACGCCGCGTCTGGAGAGAACGCATGAAGATCGCGATGACGGTGAACGGCGAGGCGAACTCCGCCGACGTCGAGCCCCGCCTGCTGCTCGCGCACTACCTGCGCGACACGCTCGGGCTCAAGGCCACCAACATCGGCTGCGACACCACCTCCTGCGGCGCGTGCACCGTGCTGCTCGACGGGGAGTCGGTGAAGTCCTGCACGATGCTGGCGGTGCAGGCCGACGAGTCGTCGGTGCAGACGATGGAGGGCCTCTCGCCCTCCCCCGAGGACCTGCATCCCGTCGCGGCCGCGTTCCGGGCCGAGCACGGCCTGCAGTGCGGGTTCTGCACACCTGGCATGATCATGTCCGCCCTCGACCTTCTGAAACACAACTCCGACCCCAGCGAGGCCGATGTCCGCCACTGGCTCGAAGGCAATATCTGTCGCTGTACGGGCTACCACAATATC